>CAZNPV010000019.1:0-66276 GCA_964575025.1 uncultured Mariniphaga sp. | reverse complement strand
TCTATCTGAAGATGAAGCCATAATATCCTTTATTCCCTGAAAAACTAAACTTAGTTGTTGTTGTTGAAAGAATTCCATCCGGAAGGAATTCTATCGGAAGTTTTATCTTTCTGTCTCCCGGTTTGAGTAGAACCGTTCGAGCAGGGAGCCGTCGTTGATCTCTTTGGAAAGTGACTCGATAATGTTTTTGGGGACATCGTAGACATCGAGGATGATCAGTCCGTCGAGGCAGTTGTTGAATTTCGGGTCCACATTGAATCCGATGATTTTGGCGTTGAGCTTGATGTATTTTTTCAGCAACACCGGAAGTCCGGTATTTAATTCATCCAGGTCGCTGATGGTTTTGTCCAGTTTGTTGATATCCTTTTCCATGGTATCCATCAGGATGTTCAGGTTGGGATTATCAGCTTTCACACGATACCGGTTTCTGGGCCGGATCATGGGGGCTATGTCCCAGTCGAAATAGTTTTTCAGAATAAAGGAGATGATCAGGTCTTTGGAGATCTTTGAGTAGTTGTTGCTTATGCTTACCGGTCCGATCATATACCGGTATTCCGGATTTTTCAGCAGGAAATAGAGAATTCCTTTCCAAAGCAGGAAGAGGGGCATCGGTTTACGCTGATAATCCTTAACAACGAACGACCGTCCCAGTTCGAGGCTTTGTTTGAGGGTTCCGGTAAAGGCATCGGAGACCCTGAATAAACTGGTAAAATAGAAACCGCGTTTGCCAAACTGCCGCAGAATGGTGTGTCCCATTCCGATCCGGTAGGCTCCTACCAGTCTTTGTTCCTGGTCATCCCAGATGAACATCTGATGGTAATAGAGGTCAAATTCATCAATATCGATTGCACGATTGGTTCCTTCGCCCACATCACGAAAGGTCTGTTCCCGCAACCTTCCGATTTCATTCAGAATATGAGGAATTTGCTTCGAAGGTACACAGTACACGGTATAATTCCGGAGATTAAATAGCGTATAATCCTTTCTGATTGCCTCAATCTCGTGCAGTAATAACTCTTTTGCCACTGGTTGGGCAATTTCCTCAGGTTTCGTTCGGGGTTTCATCGAGTAATTAAAGAATCTTTTCACTTCCAGGTTGGTCTGGGTCTCCAGGCTGTATGTTTTGGCCCGGAGGTATCTTCCGTACTGATAGATATCGGTAAACCGTTCCTGGTCTGCAAGGCTTATGGGGTTTCCTATTCTGACTTTAATGATTTTATTTCGTTTGTTCAGTAGTTCGGTCGGAAGCTTGATCCCTTTGAAACCGGGGTATATTTTGCTGATCACGTTCACCAATCTGCTGTTGGACCCCTGAAAATGAACGGGTACCACAGGGACATGGGCTTTTTTGATAAATTTGATGATCGGATACCGCCACTGCCTGTCGGAGATGTTGCTGAACGTGTCGTAACTGCTGTATTCTCCTGAAGGAAAAATACAGAGAATGCCGCCGTTCTGCAGGTGTTGATGTACCTTTAAACTTCCCTTTTCTTCCTGTTCCGGGCCATCGATTGTTTCAAATGGATTATCGGCAAGAAAATATCCGGAAATGGGTTCAATTTTTTTAAGTACGTGATTCGACAAAACCCGGACATCGGACCGTATCTTTAACAACAGTTTGATCATAAGGATCCCATCCAGACCGCCAAAAGGGTGGTTGCATATCACAATGACAGGTCCTTCAACAGGAATCCGTTTCAGTTCATTGTCGTCGTATTCAAAATTGATCTCAAGAATCCGAATGATCTCATCGATGAAATCAATGCCTTCTTTGTCGCTTACCTTTTCGTATATCCTGTTCAGCTTCCTGAACCGAAGCATATACATCAGGAATTTGGCAAAGTACTCCCCTCCGAA
Source organism: uncultured Mariniphaga sp. (assembly GCA_964575025.1). GTDB lineage: Bacteria > Bacteroidota > Bacteroidia > Bacteroidales > Prolixibacteraceae > JABMQB01. The sequence goes on along the minus strand of CAZNPV010000019.1, from coordinate 64,419 downwards.
ATTGGTGAGTTCAGAAGTGCCTTTAAGGATGTCTTTTGGTTTTCCCAGATCCATTCATGCCCGTATTGATACTGATAAAAATAGCTATCATTGGGGATATTCCGGTATAAAAAGGGATCTTTTTTTACGCTGTATGAAGAATCGACTCTCCGGGATGTTTGTTTGTCAGTGATTTAGACAGATGAATAACAAGCTCATGAGGTACCTTAATCCGACGCGGAGACGAAATCATAGGGGATAACCGGGCAATAACTGGTTGAAAAGAACAAAGATCCCCATCTTGATATTAAATAACTGAAAAACACTGCATGAAGATTCCTGAATTACAATCAATGATAAAATTCCGAAGGATTGCAGGAAACAATGCCCTGAAAGGGCAAATTAATTCAGCCTGGGGCAACGCCCCGGGAAACAGAACAAGTCATGAATTCCGCCCTGAAAGGGCAGCTTACCCCTGCGGTATGATATTAACCTGCCCTTTCAGGGCGAAGTTGTAGGATCGTCATTTAACCCGGAGTGTTGCCCCGGGCTGAAATAACCCGGGCTTTCAGCCCGAAGAACAGTAGAAGCGGGCTTTCAGTCCGAAAAAAATGAAACAGCAAGTGAATATATATCGAAACCGTTCAGGATGCATAGGCAATCCTTCTATACAACCTCCCCTCAACGGCTTAAGCAATAACCATTAAGTTTGCTATCTTAGCGGAATTACAATGACCGGAAGGGAAAAACGATGGATTATGCAGGCTATACGATAACCGACTGGCTTCCCACGAGCCGTAAGGAGATGGAGATGAGGGGGTGGGAGCGGGCGGATGTCATTCTCTTTTCCGGAGATGCCTATGTGGATCATCCTTCTTTTGGAGCAGCGGTTATCGGCAGGGTTCTGGAAACGGAAGGATTGAAAGTAGCGGTTGTTCCTCAGCCCAACTGGCAGGATGACCTGCGCGATTTCAAAAAGCTGGGGCGTCCCAATCTGTTTTTTGCCATCACGGCAGGCTGCATGGATTCGATGGTCAATCACTATACAGCCAATAAGCGCAAACGTTCCAATGATGCTTACACACCGGGAGGCAGGGCAGGATATCGTCCTGATTATGCCACCCTCACCTATTCGAAGATCCTGAAAAAGCTCTATCCCGATATTCCGCTCATCATTGGGGGCATTGAGGCTTCCATGCGGAGGCTGGCCCATTACGATTACTGGTCAGATACACTGATGCCCGGTATTCTGGTAGATACGAAGGCAGATCTGCTTTTTTACGGTATGGGTGAAAAATCATTGGTTCAGTTTGTCAGATTGGTCCGGAAAGGAGTGCCGGTAAAAAACCTGACGAACATTCCCCAAACGGCTTTCATGGTTCCGCAGGGAAATAAGTATGCAACCAATCCGGGATGGCATGAACTGGAACTGGCTTCCTATGAAGCGTGCCTGCAGGATAAAAAGGTCTTTGCCCGCAATTTCAAGCACATCGAGGAGGAATCAAACAAGGTGCATGCCCGGAAGCTGATTCAGGGGACCGGCAACAGGAAACTGGTGGTGAATCCCCCCTGGCCTCCGCTTTCAGAAAAAGAAGCCGACAGAATTTACGCCCTGCCTTTCACCCGGCTGCCCCATCCGCGTTATTTTAACAAGGAACCGATACCGGCTTACCAGATGATCCGCCATTCCGTGAATATCCACCGTGGATGCTTCGGAGGGTGTACGTTTTGTACCATTTCGGCTCATCAGGGAAAATTTATTTCAAGCCGTTCCGAAAAATCGGTGTTGGAAGAAGTGAAATCAATAACACAGATGCCTGATTTCAAAGGACACATAAGTGACCTGGGAGGACCGTCTGCCAATATGTATAAAATGAAAGGAATCGATCAGGAAATGTGCGCCACGTGTAAGCGTCCTTCCTGTATATTTCCATCCATATGTAAAAATCTCGATATAAATCCGAAGCCCATGCTGGATCTTTACCGGAAAGTCAGCAGAATTCAGGGCGTTAAAAACGTTTTTATCAGCAGTGGAATCCGGTATGACATGCTTCTGGCGAAAACCGGGCGTCAGGAAACCGATGCGAATAACCAGGCTTACCTCAGGGAGGTTGTCAGCAACCATGTGTCCGGCCGGTTGAAAGTGGCTCCGGAACATACATCGGATGAAGTGCTGAAAATCATGAGAAAACCTTCCTTTGCTCTTTTCAGGAAATTCAAACAGGAGTTTGATACAATCAGTAAACAAGCAAACCTGAATCAACAGGTTGTTCCTTATTTTATTTCGGGTCATCCGGGCTGTACCCTGGAAGATATGGCCGTTCTGGCTGTGGAAGCAAAAAAACTGGGTCTTCAACTGGAACAGGTACAGGATTTTACTCCTACACCTATGACTTTGGCTACGGTCATTTATTACTCCGGATACCATCCCTATACCATGGAAAAAGTGGTTACTGCCCGGAGCAGAAAAGAAAAACTGGATCAACGGCAGTTTTTTTTCTGGTACAAAAACGAGTACAGGAACTCCATTGTCCGTGCATTACGCTTTATGAAGCGGGAAGATCTGATACAACAACTGTTTGGTTCGTGATTTTCTCAAAAGAGATTTTCCGGATGGTGTATCCAGCAAAGCAATCAGGAATCATAGAGGTGTCCCTGCCAGGTATTCCGTTCTTCGAGTTTTTTGTTTACCCGGTCTACAAAGGCATAATTTTTTATTCCCCATCGGGGAGCTACGAGCCATTCAGGAGGAGCCTGGCTGATAAAGCGTTCCACGATAATTCCGGGATTCAGCCGTTCCAGATAGTCAACGACCAGTTCGGTGTATTCGTCAGCTGAGAACAAATGAAAATCACCGGGAGACTCCCTGTACTGTTTTTCAAGGAGCGTATCTTTATGAATTTGCAGTTGATGGAGTTTGAGGTTATCAACCGGCAACCGGGAGACAGCTTTTGCCTGGTCCAGGAACTGTTCCTTTTGTTCACCGGGAAGTCCCAGGATCATATGGGCACAGGTACGGATTCCCCGGCGCCGTGTTTCTTTCAGCGTAAAGACCGATTCCTGAAAGGTATGACAACGGTTGATTTTTTCGAGGGTTGCATCCAGATGTGACTCGATACCCAACTCGAGCATGATATAGCAGGAGCGGGACAGGTCTGCCAGATAATCCAGGACTTCCGGTTCCAGGCAATCGGGACGGGTTGCTATCACCAGACCGACCACTTTCGGGTGCCGGAGTGCTTCGCCGTATCTTTTTTTGAGGATATCCAGGGGAGCATAGGTGTTGCTGTAGGATTGAAAATAGGCAAGAAAATGCATCGAGGGGTACTTCCCGGAGAAAAAAACGATGCCTTTTTGAAGCTGACTGCTTATGCTTTCAGCAGGATGACAATAAGGAGGACTGAACGCATGGTTGTTGCAATAGGTACACCCCCCGGTGCCTTTGGTGCCATCCCGGTTGGGACAGGTAAAGCCGGCATCCACGGAAATCTTTTGGACGCGTTCCTGAAATTGCAATCTGAAAGATGCTGGAAACGCGTTGTATCTTTTTGAATGTCCCCAGGGAAAATCAAAACTTTTCATACTTGTTGTCTCAACGCTGCGCTGTGTTAATTGTATATTTTATTCCTGTTGAGTGCCTGCCTGTAAAGTTGCGCATTCCGGTTGTGTTCCGCAAGGGTGCTTGCAAAACGATGATACCCTGAGAAGTCTTCCCTGGCGCACATATACAGATAATTGTGGTCTTCATAATGCAAGACTGCCTCAAGGGAGGAGATCTCCGGGAAGTTAATCGGCCCGGGAGGGAGGCCTGCATATTTATAGGTATTGTACGGTGAATCAATGGTAAGATGGCCGTTTAGAACACGCCGTATTTCAAAGTTCCCGAGGGCATATTTAATGGTCGGATCTGCCTGAAGGGCAATACCCCGTTTCAGGCGGTTCAGATACAATCCGGCAACCACCGGTTTTTCCTCTTCTTTAATGGTTTCTTCCTGAACAATGGAAGCCAGAATAGAAACCTCCACAGGTGTCAGCCCAAGTTGTCCGGCTTTGGCTGTCCGTGTCTCATTCCAGAAACGGGTGTATTCAATCTTCATCCTACGGGCAAACTCAGAGGGGGAGGTGGTCCAGTACATTTCATAGGTGTTCGGAATAAACATGACCGGGAAGGTTTCCGAAGTAAATCCGAACTTTCGGATGAGCGCCGTGTCGTGAAACAAGCGGAGAATCTCAGCAGAATCGGCTTCTATGTACCGGCTTATCGCGGCTGCAAAGTCTTCTTTGAAACGGATATTTGAAAAAGTGATGTTTACAGGCTCCTGATTGCCAATCCGGAGCATGTTCACCAGTTCGTTTGTATTCATATCCTGTTTGAGAAGATAACGACCCGGCTTGATCAGGTCGGGGTATTCTTTCTTTTTTGAAACCCATCGGAATGCTTTGTAACTGACCAGAACCTCATGGATTTCCAGGCTGTCTGTAACCTGTTCGAAGGTTGCTTCCTCAGGAATGATAAGAATATAGTCCTGTATAACGTTTTCAGCAAAAATGTATCGAAACAACTTCCAGGCCTGCAGTCCGGTGATGATAAAAGCAATGGCAAAAACAACAATAATTATTTTTCCGATTTTGGGGAAGAGCATTAATTTATTTCTTGTTTTCAATGGCATCCGCCTGTTTTTTAGGAGCAAAAATATAGATATTTTGTGATACTTACACTATTTTCTCATTTCTGATTAGCTTGTTCACCGATAATCTTTCAATTAAAATCATTACTTTCGTATTTAAACAAAAAACCATAAATTTTTACGTATGAATCCTGTCAGACTTACCGATAGCATCTATTTTCTGGGTTTCAATGACCGGCGTACCCATTTGTTTGAAAACCTGTGGCCTCTTCCCTATGGAATTTCCTATAATTCCTATTTAATTATAGATGAGAAAATAGCTTTGATTGACACGGTAGAGCGTCAGTTTATCGATGATTACCTTGATACCATAGAAGAGCTTCTCGGGGAGAGAAAGGTTGATTATTTGATCATCAATCATATGGAGCCTGATCATTCGGGAGCAATCAGGGCGGTCCGGTCGCGTTATCCGGATTGTCAGCTGGTAGGAAATAAAAAAACATTCCCGCTGATTGAGAATTTTTATTTCAAACCGGAGAATTATCTGCTTGTTAACGAGGGGGATTCCCTGGACCTGGGGCAGTGCAACCTCAGTTTTTACATGATTCCCATGGTTCACTGGCCTGAGACGATGGTTACCTACGAAAAGAAACATAAGATCATTTTTTCGGGGGATGCTTTTGGCAGTTTTGGTACGCTGGATGGCGGCGTTTTTGATGATGAGATCAACCTGGATTTCTATGAGGCCGAGAGCATGCGTTATTTTACCAATATTGTCGGGAAATATTGCCCTCATACCCGGCGGGCACTCACCAAACTGGAACCTTTGGATATACGGATCATTGGGGCCACACACGGACCGGTGTGGAGATCACACATCGATTGGATCCTGGCCCGTTACAACAAATGGAGTTCCTATGAAACGGATGAGGGAGTAAGTATCATCTATGGTTCTATGTATGGTCATACCCGGAAAATGGCAGAAGTGATTGCCCGGCAGCTTGCCGTACGGGGAATTAAGAATATACGGGTTTACGATGCTTCGAAAACACATGCTTCCTATCTGATCAACGATATTTTTAAGTACAAAGGATGTATAATCGGTAGTCCGGCTTACAACGGTTCAGCTTTACCGCCCGTTGAGATGTTGCTTTCCACTCTTCTGCACATGGCTCCCAAGAATCATTATCTGGGTCTTTTCGGTAATTATTCCTGGAGTGGGGGGGGCGTTAAAAACCTGAAGGAGTTTGCAGAAAAAATGAATTGGGAGCTGGTTCACGAACCGGTTGAAGAGAAGGGGGCTTTAAAATCAACCTGCAAAGAAGAACTGGTAAAACTGGCGGATGCAATGGCTGATAAATTGCTGTCAAACAAATAAGAGCAGTCCTGGTATGAATTGTATTTTAACAGATTCAAATAAAAAATCCAACGAACCATGAACTTTTCAAGACGTAATTTTTTAACCAAATCGGCAGTGGGTGTTGCTGCGCTGGCAAGTATTCCTGCCCTGGTTTCATCCTGTGTTTCATCCGGTCAGAAAGAGAAATCCTCCGGAAGTTTTTTTTCTGAGAAAGATGTTGTTCTTTTTCAGGGGGATTCCATTACGGATGCCGGCAGGGATAAAAGGCTGGAACTTCCGAATTATATCCGGTCCTTTGGTGCCGGATATGCATTCATCGCTGCTTCTGAATTATTACGAAAGCTGGCTGCCAGGGAGCTGGTTATTTATAACAGGGGTATTAGCGGCAACAAAGTGTATCAGCTGGCTGAGCGTTGGCAGAAGGATTGTCTGAATCTGAAACCCGATGTGTTGAGTATTCTGATAGGCGTAAATGATTACTGGCACAAACGGAATGGTTTTTATGACGGTACTCCTGAAATCTACGAAAGGGATTTTCGTGCCTTGCTGAATCAGACGATTGAAGTCCTGCCCAATGTTAAACTGGTTATTTGTGAGCCGTTTATTTTGCCGGATACCCAGGCTGTCGATGAAAGCTGGATCGAGCCTTTCAGCCGGTATCAGGATATAGCAGCCCGCATTGCGGAGGAATTTGAAGCTACCTGGGTTCCTTATCAGAAAATCTTTACGGAAGCTGCTACCGTAGCACCTCCTGTTTTCTGGACCGAAGATGGGGTACATCCTTCGATGGCAGGGTGCCAGCTGATGGCTGAGGCATGGCTGCAATCGGTCGGGATGTGAATGGAGAGAGGTGAACCCCCTTCTTCATTGATCAGGCAAGCATCTCTTTGACCTGATTGTATACATTCTCACCGGTAAAGCCCAGTTTCTCATCCAGGACCTTGTAAGGAGCAGAGTACCCAAATGTATTTAATCCCCATACTTTTCCGTTTTCACCGGTAAGTCCTTCCAGGGTTGCCGGTATACCGGCTGTTAGTCCGAATCGTTTGACACCGTCAGGGAGTATGGCTTTTTGGTAGGCTTCGGGCTGATTCCTGAAGACTCCTTCCGAAGGCACCGAGACAACGCGTACGTTCAACCCGTTTCTTTCACGGAGCAAAGCAGCGCCGTCTACCAGCGTTGAAACTTCAGAGCCACTGGCAAGAAGAACAACATCGGGCATTCCTTTGCAATCTTCAACAACATAGGCTCCTTTTGTGGCTTGTAATGCCTGTTGATAGGGATTTCCTTTTGCCGGAAGGTTATTAATATTCTGGCGGGAAAGAATAAAGGCCGTGGGTGTTTTGGTATTTTCAAATCCCATTTTATAGGCTACGGTTGTTTCGTGTACATCGGCAGGGCGCAGCACCAACATGCTGTTTTTACCATGGTGGTTTTTCAGTTTTTCAAGCAACCGTATCTGTGCTTCCTGTTCTACAGGCTGATGGGTTGGTCCGTCTTCGCCTACCCGGAAGGCATCGTGAGTCCATACATATTTGACCGGAAGTTCCATGAGGGCTGCCAGGCGAACAGCCGGTTTCATGTAATCCGAGAATACGAAGAAGGTGGCACATACGGGGATCACTCCTCCGTGAAGGGCCATGCCGTTCATAAGACTGGCCATGGTAAGCTCCGAAACCCCGGTCTGCAGAAAAGCGCCGCTGAAATCGCCTTTGGTGAAAGCAGTGGTTTTCTTCAGAAACTGATCGGTTTTATCGGAATTGCTGAGATCCGCTGAAGCTACAATCAGGTTTTCAACCTTGCCTGCCATGGTTCCCAGCACTGCTCCCGAAGCACTCCTTGTGGCGGAGTTATCTTTCTGGATGACTTCTGAAAAATCAAAATCAGGAGCCTCTTTTGAGAAGAATCTTTTCAGTTTGGCTGCCAGTTTCGGATTTTCTGACTCCCATTTTGCCTGTTCTGCTTTTTTGGCCTGAGCGTTTTTTACTAATTCGGTTTCCCGTTCTTTGTATAATTTTTTTACTTCATCGAAAAACATAAACGGATTTTCAGGATCACCGCCCAGGTTGGCTATGGTTTTGGCGAACGATGCTCCTGCACCGCTTAGCGGCATTCCATGGGTTGCATTCTGTTTTTCGAAGCTGGTATTATCTTCTGTCACTGCTCCTTTCCCCATGATCGTTTTCCCAATGATAAGTGTAGGTTTTTCCCGTTCTTTATGAGCCGTTTTCAGTGCATTTCTGATGGCATCCGGGTCATTTCCGTTGATGGATAAGACATTCCATCCCCAGGCCTGGTATTTCAGGGCAGTATTTTCATTGGTAACCGCGTTTGTATCCGTTGAAAGCTGAATATCGTTGGAATCATAAAACATGATCAGGTTGCTGAGCCCCAGAAATCCGGCAATCCGGCCTGCTCCCTGTGAGATCTCTTCCTGGATTCCCCCGTCGGAAATAAAGGTATAGGTTTTATGGGCCATCCACTCGCCAAAACGTTGGACCAGGAAACGTTCGGTAATGGCAGCACCCACAGCAATTACATGTCCCTGACCCAGGGGTCCTGAGGTGTTTTCCACGCCCCGTTTTACATCCAGTTCGGGATGGCCAGGGGTTACGCTTTTCCATTGGCGGAAATTAGCCAGATCACTCAGACTGTATCTTCCTGCCAGGGCCAGGACGCTATACAACATTGGTGACATATGCCCCGGGTCTAGGAAAAACCGGTCACGGTTAATCCATTCCATATCCGAGGGATCATAGGTTAGAAACTCAGAATAAAGGATGTGTATAAAGTCGGCTCCCCCCATAGCTCCCCCGGGGTGCCCTGATTTTGCCTTTTCAACCATTGCCGCTGAAAGGATGCGGATATTATCAGCGGCTTTTTTTGCTAATGAAGTATTCATTGTTCTATCTGTTTTTTGATTTCCTTTTAAACATTGGATGCCAAAAATAATAAAAAAGAGGAATCCTGTAAAAGATTCCTCTTTTGAATACGGAATATTTTCAGAAGGACAATATTCTCACCATAAAAACCCCTTCTATGTTTTGTAGTTTTTCCCGGATTGAATCATCAAGGGTGGATCTGTCCACATCGATAATATTGTAGGCTATTTCATTTTTGTTTCTGTTTAACATATTGCTGATATTCACATTTTCATGAGCCAGTACGGAAGATATCTGGCTGACCATATTCGGAATATTTTTATTGGCAATTAAGATCCGGGCTCCCCCGTTGCGATCCATTTCGGCCTGAGGGAAATTCACGGAGTTTATGATATTTCCGTTTTCAAGGTATTCGCGTACCTGGTCGACAGCCATGACTGCGCAATTGGTTTCCGATTCGGCTGTAGATGCTCCCAGGTGGGGAATGGCGATAGTATTCTTCATTTTCAGTATCTCTTCATCAGGAAAATCAGTGACATAGCGGAGTACTTTTCCTGACTCAAGGGCATGTGCAAGATCGGCATTTTTTACGAGTCCTCCTCTGGCAAAGTTCAGGATCCGGACTCCTTGCTTCATCATGGAGATTTTTTCTTTGTCGATATACTCTTTAGTTTCCTTTAACAAGGGTAGATTGAGCGTTATATAGTCCGCTTCAGCAAATAACATTTTCGCTTCCTGAGTCCACTTCACGTTGCTGCTCAGTCGCAAAGCCTGTTTAACCGACATATAGGGATCGTACCCCAGAACCTTCATTCCCAGGGCCTGGGCAGCATTGGCAACCAAAACACCGATGGCTCCCAATCCGATTACTCCCAGTGTTTTTCCTTTGATTTCCTGGCCGGCAAATTGTTTTTTCCCCTTTTCGATCAGCGCGGGAACTTCCTCTCCTTTGCCAATTAATGATTTTGCCCAACTCAGGGATTCCACAATATCACGTGATGAAAGCAACAAACCGGCAATGATCAGCTCTTTTACACCGTTGGCATTGGCTCCCGGCGTATTAAAAACCACGATCCCTTTTTCCGTACACCGGTCGACAGGAATATTGTTCACTCCTGCACCGGCACGTGCCACAGCTTTTAACGAGGTTGGCAATTCCAAATCGTGCATCTTAAAACTACGCAGAATAATGGCATCCGGATTTTCTGCCTGTTCACTGATCTCGTAGTCCCCGGCCGGGAAAATTTCCAGCCCTTTTGGATCAATAACATTTAAGGTCTGTATTCTATACATAAGTAAGTTTTATTAGATTGATTATTGTTCGTAGCTCTTAGCAAATATCAGCATTTTATCTAAGACTTGCTACAAAGAGTGCGATTTATGATCCCTAAAAGATGAACTTTAACATTAAGAAAAAACAGGGAAGATTATAACCGGGTAAAAGAATGTGGTTTGAGTTGAAACAGACAATTGAAAAAATTTTTACCTTTCCCGTTGAAATACGAACCTTTAAATTTAATACCATGAAGAAACTGGTTTTATTTGTTTTAAGCAGCCTGATGGTTTCCTTCGTCTGGGGTGTAAAGCCTGCATTGAAAAAAGTGGAAGTAATCCCTGAAAAACCAACAGTAGGGGATGAGGTGACGATTATTCTGACCTTTTCAGGGAATAAGGAAGATGTAAAATCGGTACGTTTGTACAATGTCGAGTTTCCTTATGATGCGCCGGTCCTTGAATTGCAACCGGATCCGGAATCGGATGAGAATTTATGGAAAGCAGTTGGCACGATTCCCTATGAAGCTCCTCCGGGAATATATAACTGGGAAGTGAAAGCAATCGATAAAGAAGACAAGGAAATTGTGGATAAAAAATGCACGGATCAAATACAGGGGAAAACCGGGAAGTTATCCTTTGAGATCAAATAACGGTTCGTGGGGTACGCTAATCCAGGAACCCACGTTTTTCCCGCATAAGGGAAACAGTACTCCTCCTGCTGAGCTGATCTCCCGGAAGGGTTCCCCTTTTCAGCCGCATAGAAAACTATTCATTATAGACGATGGCCATCATGGTAATATCATCCGATTGGGGATTGGTGCATACATGATTTGTCAGATCTTCCTCCACGGAGTGAATGAGTGCTTCCGGTATTGCCCCGCTGTTTTTTTCCAGGGTGGTCAGCAACCGCTCCTCCGAATAAAGGACCATGGAACAATTTTCCGCTTCGGTCACTCCATCGGTGTACAGGAACAGTTTGTCGCCTTTTCCCAGGTTTATGGAGGATTCGGTAAATGTCATATCTCCGAAGATGCCTATCGGAATAGAGCTGGCAAGTTTCATCATTTGTACCTTTCCGTTTTCCCGGATGATGACCGGGGGATTATGACCGGCATTGGTGTAGGCGAGCCTTCCGTTTCGAATGTTTAGTACGCCGACAAAGAAGGTTACAAACATACTGGATTCATTGTTATAGGACAACGATTTGTTCAGTGAACTCACCCAATTTGCTGTGGACAATCCTTTATCGGCAACCGATCGCAGGAGAGTCCGGGTGACGGCCATGAACAGCGAGGCAGGAACCCCTTTTCCGGATACATCGCCAATAGCAAAACAAAGTCTGTCTTCGTCAAGAAGAAAGAAATCGTACAAATCACCCCCCACTTCTTTGGCAGGTCGTAAAACGGCAAACAGGTCAATCTGCGAGAGATTCGGAAATGGAGGAAACAAATGGGGGATCATTCCCAACTGAATTTCCCGGGCAATCCGTAATTCGCTTTCGATTTTTTCACGTGCGGAGGTTGTTTCCCTGAGGTTCACAATGTATTCTGCCAATTTTTCCTGCATGTAAACAAAGGAATCATGCAGTTCTTCCATTTCATCCCGGGTATTGATCTCCGGTAATTCCACCTCAAAGTTTCCCTTTGCAATCTTCCTGGAGGCTTGTGTTAAACTACGAAGCGGTTTTGTAATGGAACGGGAAATCAGAATGATGATGATCAGGATGATGATTAATCCGCCGATACAAAGTATCAGTACATTAGTAAACAGGTTATTAATGTCAGCCATGAACTCATCAACCGGGAATACAATTCCAAAGGACCAACCGTTAAGGGATATGGGTGCATAGGCAATCCAACTCAACTTATTGGTGCTGATATTGCGGTATTCCATTTCAGCAAAACTCTCCTCTCCACGGATCATATTCTTACCTATATCTCTTAGCTGTTGGGAGTTTTGCGCTTCAGCAACGCTGAAGATCGTTTCGTTCAGCATGATATCTTTTTTAGGATGACATGCAATAGTCCCGGTTTTGGTAATGACAAATCCGTACCCTGTTTCAAGTACTTTGATCCCATCGATAAATTTCTCCAGCCAGGTAAGGGAAATATCGGCCGTAAGTATTCCGGCAAATTGCTTTTTCCCGTCTGTTTCCCTGTAAAGGGGTACTGAATAGGTAGCCATAATGATATCTCCTGCTCCTTCGTCAAAATAGGGATCACTCCAGTCAGGCCGGTTCAGCTCCCTGGGGATCTGATACCAGTCCATGGTAAAATAATCATATTGCCCGTCAAGAAGATATTGCAAGGTGATGCTGTCTCCGGCCCGGCTGTAATAGGCCATAAAGTATTCTTCACTATCACTGAAGAAGTAAGGCTCCATGGCAATGGCTGCACCGTAAATTTCAGGATTCGATAAAAGTTCCTGTTTCAGAATACGGATCATACTCTCTTTTGAAAAATCGGTATTCCCGATGATCCTGGAATAATTATCCGGGATCTTCTGAAAGGGCAGCAGGATCTTCTCAATCTGTGCAACTCCTCTTTCAGTCAGGTTCTTTGCATTGGTTCTCAGGTTTCTTTCAACGATATTTTTTGAGATGGTATAATTATAAAGAAAGATGACAGCAAAGATCAGCGATATACTGGAAAAGATATAGAGGATGAATTTGAAGGACAATCCTTTTTTTACAGGAAAAATTTTTGGTAAGCCGGGCATAGAAGCAACTATTAATTAAAATTTTGTAACCAGCGATGTATCGTAATGCTGAAAAAAGTTTTCGTAAGGAGGTATTTCGTTTATCTGGCCACTTTCTTTAAGTACACTGCCGGCAAATAGATAGTCTTCTTCTGACAGGGTGGTGGATACGCCTTCTTCAGGACTGTATAAGTCTTTGTATCTGTCTAACATCCAGCGTTGATGTACCCGGTTTACCGGCAGATTCTGTTCCTGGGCATAGGAGACAACTACATCTATGGTTTTTTCCGGATGGTCGTAAGCATACAGCCAGCCCTCTTCAGAGGCAGTAACAAAATCAGCACAAAGTTTGGGATCCTGTTCCAGCTTTTCCGACAGACAGTAGATTCCATCTTCCAGGAAGTTCATTCCATAATCGGCGAAGAAAAAAGTGTTCAGCTCTTCCGGATCGTACCCTGCATTAATAATCGAATGATACTCATCGAACCAACTGGCATTGGTTATATCTACACCATCTTTTAAAAACAGATTGTTTGTACTGCCAATCGGGATAATTTCCACCTCCAGGTTATACTTTTTAAAAAGTGCTTCAGGTTGTAATTCATATCCTTCCCATATGCCTGCTTTTTTATGGTTCATATCATCCAGGTGCTCAATGCCGCTGGATTTTTTTGTTACGAGCATGAGGGAGGAGCGTTTGGAGAACTGGGCTATATTCACAATATCAACACCTGAAGCTTTTAACTCAACACCATTCATAAGCCATAAGGCAGCAAAATCAATCTCCCCGTTCCGGATAAGGTCCCAGGAGTTCGTAAAAGGCTGGTAGGGAATGATTTCCACCTCCAGTCCGTATTTCCTGTAAATGCCCATCTCTTTCGCCATGTAATACCCGGCAAATTGTGCATTGGTCACCCAGTAAGGAAGAAAGGTAACTTTGCGCAGATCGGTTTCCGGCAGGACTGTTTTTGAAGATTCCGGGATGAGTCGTTCTTCCGTCTCAACGGATTTTCTCTTGCAGGAACCAGCCAACAGCGCTAAGAGGATGCTTAATGTGAGCAAAAAGAGTCGGTTCATCGTAAGGCCTTCGATTAAGTTGGCTGAAAGGTACCATTTTTCATAAGAACGTGCAAGTCATTTTTTACTTCATGTACAAGGCTGCATGAACTCCATAAGGGACCAGGGCCCCATAATATCAGCGAAAGGGTGGAATAGTGGAATAGTACACCGGCAGGTTCGTGTGAGGCAGGGATTATTTATGCATTAGATTTTCTGATTGGGATCCAGGTTGTGCAGGTATTCTTTTAATTCGGTTCCCATATCAGAGGCTACTTTTATATTTTCATAATTTATCCGGTAATTGTTCAGATACTGGAGGATTAATTCCTCTTTCCCTGAAGATGCCGGCATGATTCCTGCAAAAAAGAAATCCATTTTTTCAAATTCAGGCAGGAAATCCAGGATGTGTGGATCGTTCATTTTCAGGTGCAGGTAGATAGTTTCAAACCGGTCAAGGCAAAGCGATTTCAGGTTATGCAAAACTTCATCAATCACATTGGTTCCATATTCCAGCATAAAGATATGGGCTACCTGGTTTACATTTTCTGTTTTAATGGTTATAACGGACTGAGGATTCAGTGCGGATTTGTTTTTTGTTTCTGTATTGAACCGGGCTCTTAATCCCAGGTTTTCATAAATTTTCCCAATGATGGGTTGGTGTTTTACGGGGGCATATAAATTTACCTCCCTGACATCTTTGAGCATATGCGATAAAAGCATTACACTCTCACGTTGTGTTAATCCTTCGACAATTCCCCGGTATTCCCGCCCCGGTCCACTGGAAAGCAATAAGGCTGTTTCACTGAAATTAAATTTCAACAGGCTTTTCTGTGAATAGGGATGGGTGGTAATTCCTCTTCCATACACTCCGGTAAACCCATGTTCATTAGCGATGCCGATAAGCCTGGGAACTGCCTGGTTTAAACATCCCTGACCCCGGTAGCGGGGCATTACAAAGGCCATTCCCAGTTGCGGGAAGAGGGGATCCCGTTCTTCAATCTCGAGTGCCGTATGCCCCATAATTTTTCCATCTTTTGTGACGGCAACCAGGGAAATCAATTCGCCGGACTGATTCTGGCTCCAGATCCTGTCCGGGAAATAAATATCTTCGTTGATGTAGCTGTATCCGTAGGAACTATAAGCACATTTCGATATTTCAACCGCCTCTTTTTCTTTTATTCTGCGGATGATAAATTCAACAGAGTTTCGTGGCAGCGGTTCTTCAGTAAAGGCTTTTTTAGCTTTTTCCAGCTCCTCACTGCTCATCATCTCCTCTACAGATTTGTTGTTGAAATACTTGAATAAATGGGTTTCTTTGCCCTCTTTGCCCAGGTTAAGAAAAGAAACTTCATCTACAAACTGTTGCATTAAAAAAACTCCCAATCCTTCTTCAGAGTAAGTGTCTTTCAGTTTAGCCGGATCATATTCATCGACGGATTTCGGATCAAAAGGCATTCCCATTTCCTTCAGGATGATTTTTAATCCAGTGGTCTGAGGTTGTAAAATAACATCGAAGGTTGTTTCTTCACCCGGCGAAAAGGCTGTTTCCAATATATGGACTACAGCTTCTTCCAATCCTACCTTTATTTTGGCTATGTCCTGTTTTTTGAAGCCAAGTTTACGGGCCATGGTAGAAACCGTTTTATCAATAATGGGAAGATAATCGATTTTGTTGGGTACCGTTAGTTTAACAGGATGTTTAATTTTCATACTATTAAAATTATTATTTTTTCAGATTTCTTCACGCTTAATTAATAATTGTTATCTGCTCGTTTCATAACAGAATGGTTGCGTCAAAAAACCGGTTCAAAAGGGATGAAGATAAGAAAATTCTTTTAATCCCGTCAAAAGGATTAACCCATTAAATCGAATACGTTGAGGAAGCTGTATTGCCACCTCTTCCGGTCCAGTTGGTGTGGAAAAATTCACCCCGGGGTTTGTCAGTGCGTTCATAGGTATGTGCCCCGAAATAGTCACGCTGGGCCTGCAAAAGGTTTGCCGGCAGTCGTTCGCTGCGGAATCCGTCGAAATAGGTAAGTGCTGATGCAAGTGCGGGAACGGGAATTCCGTTCATGAGGGCAGTGGCACACACTCTGCGCCAGCCTTCCTGGGCAGTCTCAACTTTTTTCTTAAAGAACGGGTCAAGCAGAAGGTTGGGAAGTTCCGGATTCTGGTCAAAAGCCTTTTTAATATCCTTCAGGAATACAGAACGGATGATGCATCCCCCGCGCCACATGAGTGCGATGTTTCCGTAATGGAGGTTCCATCCGTATTCCCCGGCAGCTTCCATCATAAGGTTGTAGCCCTGGGCGTAGGAGATTATTTTTGCTCCGAGCAAGGCCTGTTCAAGGTCTGCGATGAATGATTCCTTCATATCTGCCGGTTTGGGTACGGGGCCGTTAATCTCTTTGGAAGCTTTCACACGAAGATCTTTTTGTGCGGAAAGGCAGCGGGCAAATACAGATTCTCCGATCAATGTTAAAGGAATTCCCAGATCAAGCGCAGAAATACCCGTCCATTTGCCGGTTCCTTTCTGACCTGCCGTATCGAGGATCATATCCAGGGTTTCCTCTCCATTTTCATCTTTAAAGCCAAGGATGTCCCGGGTGATCTCGATCAGGTAGCTGTTCAGGGCGCCGGTGTTCCATTTTTTGAACACCTCATGCATCTCTTTATTGTTCATTCCCAGGAGTTTTTTCATAAGGTGATACGCTTCTGTGATGATCTGCATATCGCCGTATTCAATGCCGTTGTGGACCATTTTTACAAAATGGCCTGCTCCGTTTTCGCCTACCCATTCACAGCAGGGCGAACCGTCTTCTACTTTGGCTGCTATGGCCTGGAAGATCTCTTTCACATGGGGCCATGCTTCCGGGGATCCTCCCGGCATGATGGATGGTCCCAGCAAGGCTCCCTCTTCACCACCGGAAACCCCGGTGCCGATATAGTATAATCCTTTGCTTTCAATATACCTGGTGCGCCGGATGGTGTCCGGGAAGTGTGAATTCCCTCCGTCAATGATGATATCGCCCACTTCCAGGTGGGGTAGGAGGAGTTCAATAAAATCATCCACCGGCTGGCCGGCCTTCACAAGCATCATTACTTTGCGCGGCCGCTCAAGGCTGGAGCATAGCTCCTCAATGGAATGGGCCCCGATAAAGTTTTTCCCGGCACCCCGGCCGTTGAGAAATTTATCCACTTTGGCTACCGTGCGGTTAAAGACGGCAACTGTAAATCCTTTGCTTTCCATATTTAAAACCAGGTTCTCGCCCATAACGGCTAACCCGATCAATCCAATGTCTGCTAATTTTTTCATTTTTGTTATTTTTTGTTATTCTATTGTTATTTATCTCTGTATTCTGTTTTTTGCATACAGCCTCTTATGTGCTGATTTTAAATCCCAGCTTCCTGATTTTCTCTGCTGTTTTGTGATCTGTATTTTGGGTTTGAACGGTATACGTGCTGAATTCACGCCGTACAGGATAATCGTCTCTCAGTTTTTCGAAAAGATGTGGGTTTTCTCTCAGTTTTCGGTCATCCTCTTCGATTGGGTACGTTGAAAGGACAGCCCCGGCAATAATAGCGTATTCGCTTTGCCGGCTGCCATTGATTTCTATTGTTGTGGAATCAGGTATTTCGATGCCTGAAGGCTCCCAGTCATCGATTCCCAGATTAAAAAAGCGACTCACTGCCTGAACACTCATTTTTGTGCCGTTGGCTTTCCCGTCTTTCGAATACCCTGCAATATGCGGGGTCCCATACATGCAGATCTTCAGCAACTCAAGGTCGATATCCGGTTCATTTTCCCAGCAATCGATGATTAGTCCTGAAAGAATTTCGGATTTTTTTGCATGGCGAAGCGCTTCCGAATCACATACTTCTCCGCGGCTTGAGTTTATTAAAAGTGGTTTTTTTTTGAGTTTTTTCAACAGATTTTCATTCACCATATGGTATGTTTTATCCCGGCCTGAAAGGTTCAGTGGAACATGAAATGAGATAATGTCTGCTTCTTCAAGAATGGGTTTCAGCGGGACAAATTTTTCGGGTCCTTCGCGGCGTTCCCGTGGGGGGTCGTTCAGCAGAACTTTCATTCCCAGGGTCTTACATAATTTTTCCACCCGGGACCCTACATTCCCTACGCCCACAATCCCGATGGTTTTATTTGCAGGATCTTCCTTTTTATCCACTGACCAGGCCATAAGGGCTGAGGCTACATACTGGTTTACGCTTCCGGCATTGCATCCCGGTGCATTGGTCCATTGAATACCGGCCTGTTTGCAGTAGGCTGTGTCAATATGGTCAAATCCTATGGTGGCAGTAGCTATAAATGTTACAGATGATCCTTCCAGTAAATCCCGGTTACAGATTGTCCGGGTACGGGTTATCAGCGCATCGGCATTCTTTACCTCCCTGGAGGTTATGGCATTTCCCGGCAGGTAAACCACCCTTGCATACGGTTCAAAGGCTCCTTTTATATAAGGGATTTTATCATCGATGACAATCTTCATCTGTATAACAATTAATTTAACACTTTAATCATATGAATTTTTACGTTGCAATTCTTTCCTTGTACGCCCAGAGTCCGATAGCCGGATTGGATATATAATAAATCTCTTCTCCGCCGGCAAGGATGTTGAACCCGTCCTTTAATTTTCCAGGATCATACTTTTTTTGTATTTCATCCAGTTCGGCATACCTGAACCCGACAGCTTCTATCTCTTTTCTGGTTAGATTGTCTTTCCCCTTCCCGGGGCAATAGGTTATGGAGAACCTGTCTTCCGAAGAGCCGTGTATTAAGTGGGCAGCTGCACCCAGGTTGTTTCTGAGGTCTTCATTTTCTTCGGTCATTTTCATCGTATGGGGGGTTCCGAAATACCCGTATTTCCGGATCAGCCGGTCGATTTCCTGGTCTTCACCGAATTCTTTGAGAGCCGGAGCGAGTACGATCAGTTCCCCTTTGTCTGCAATGGCCATGCGGGTGCGGTAAATGCTTTTATTGCCCAGCCAGGTGCTTTTGAATTCGGCAGGATCCAGCCAGACCACCACGTTGGATAAGGGCTTTTCAAGTATGTGGAAATTTACCTTAAGCGATAGTTCAGCTGCTTTGTTGTATACGTCATGATCATCTCCTATGAACAATCCATAGGTTCGTAAGGTTCCCTTTTTGTCGGATCCGACCACCGTAAGAACATATACGATAGGGAGGTGGGTTGCAATTTTTTCCGAGGCATAGTTGAAGATTCTGCGAACAGGGGTTTCGGTGTGCCCCATCATTTTTTCCATCCCGTAGGCGGCCCCGATGAAGTGGCTTTTGTTGATTCCTTCGGCACCCCCTGTACCCACGAAGATGTTCTTGTTGTAATTGGCCATTCCGGATACTTCATGCGGCACCACCTGTCCGATGGAGAGAATCAGGTCAAACTTGCCGTTGACCAGTAACTTGTTCACCTGTGCAGGCCAGCTGTAATCAATTGCTCCCCGGGTTACCTCGTTTACATAGCTGCCGGGCACTTCCCCCAGGGTAACCACATCGTGTCGCCAGTTGTGGATCCGAAAGAGGGATTTGGGAGTTTCTCCGTACATATGGCTTATCTGCCCGGGCGTCATGGGAGTATGGGTCCCCAAAGCCGGCAGAATATCGGTTAGCTTATCCCCGTAATAGTTCCATGTCATCTCCGTGAGTTCCCCGGCACGCGAAGGATACCGCGTGTAATCAGGCGGAACGACCAATACTTTTTTTTTATTCCCCAGTTTTTTTAAAGCACTGAATAAACCAGCCTGCAGATCTTCTGCAGAAAAGTTGCAGGTGGGGGAACCTTTGGCATAATACATCATATTCTGCAATTTATTTTTTCAGGCAACCTCCTGAAGGTTAAGATGTTGCATTCGGTTGTTTCCTCAGTTTATCGTTTTACACGTGCATTTCCTTCCCAGATATTCCAGACCATTTCTTCATCGATTGGCTGTGCATAATCCGTAAGGAAGGTAGTTGCCATGGCTCCGGTGGCCCATCCGAAATGAATCCATTTTTCCGGATCCCAGTCTCTAAGGATTCCGTAGAGCAGACCTCCTACAAATCCGTCGCCTCCTCCGATGCGGTCCAGTATATGAATCTGTCGGGGTTCGACCACATGCCAGTTGTTTTCTTCCAGCATAAGAGCCCCCCAAAGGTGTTCATTGACATGAACAACCTGACGAAGCGTGGTGGCAAATACCGATGCATTGGGAAATGTTCCTTTAACTCTGTTAATCAAGCCCTTAAAACCTTCGATTTTGGCATTCAGGTCTTTGCCTCCCGCTTCGGGACCTTTTATTCCGAAACAGAGCTGGAAGTCCTCTTCATTTCCTATGAGTATATCCGATATCGAGGCAATTTCTGTGAAATTAGTTCGCAATTCTGTTTCTCTTCCTTTCCAGAAAGAAGCCCGGTAGTTCAGGTCAAAAGAGATCCGTGTGCCGTATTTTTTGGCGGCACGGGCAATTTCCAGGCAGAACGTGCTGGTTTCCGGTGAAAGGGCTGCGATCAGACCCGAAAGGTGGACGATTTGAACTCCTTCTTTTCCGAAGATCCGTTCAAGATCAAAATTTCGGCTATTCAGGGTGCGTCCCACTTCCCCTGCCCGGTCATTATACACTCTGGGGCCACGCGAACCATAGCCACTGTCGGCAATATTGATCTGGTGGCGATATCCCCAGGGGCTCCCCTGTTCTATTTCGGGCCCTTCGTAATCCATATGCCTGCTTTTCAGGTTGTTCTTAATAAATTGAGCAATAGGGCTTCCTTTCACAAACGTGGTCAGTACTTTTACCGGAAGCCCGAGATACGATGATATACTTGCCACATTGGTTTCGGCACTGGTCGCGTAAAGTTTATACGAATCGGAACAGTGAACAGGTTGTCCGTTATCCGGCATTAACCGAATGCCCATGCTGGTAGGCACCAGCATGGAGTATTGACAGTTTTTCTTTAATTGGATCTGCATGATCAATGAGTTTTGGATTTGCTATTCGAATCAAACACCTCTGGTAGGATGGGGTTTCAAATCAGTCAGTTCCTCAATTTTTACCGTTCGTCCTTCATCGATTGATTTACGTGCTGCAATTCCGATGAGGCATGACATAGCTCCGTCGCGTGATCCGGCTGAATGTTTATAGGGATCCGGCATATCCGGGTCACGGAAGATTTTATCCTGCAAGCGTTTGTCCCCTCCGCCATGTCCGCCCCGGGAGGTTTCCACGGTAATCATGTTGTAGTCGTTTTCAAAATTCTTCATGACGAAGATTTCATCTTTTCGTACATTGCTGCTTCCTGACTGGTCCATTTCCGTATCGTGCAGAGCAGACTGGTCAATTTTTTCTTTCCTGCGCCAGGGAATATCTTCCCAGGATTCCAATCTTCCATCAAAGCCATTAAAGGCAATTCGCCATCCTTCGTAGGGTGAATAGGTTGTGAGGGAGTAACTTACCTGCACGTTATTGGCATATTTAATCTGAACCGCCATTTTATCAAAAATATCCACCTCTTCACGCCACAGGCAGTTGTCCCGGATATAGCCGTCGTACATTTCATTATTGACATACAGATCCATCAGGCTTTTATTCCGGGTTATATCCCAGTAGAATCTGCATTTATCTTTGTACGCACAGTTCCG
Organism: uncultured Mariniphaga sp.; assembly: GCA_964575025.1. Lineage (GTDB taxonomy): Bacteria > Bacteroidota > Bacteroidia > Bacteroidales > Prolixibacteraceae > JABMQB01. Next base: position 42,887 of record CAZNPV010000019.1, on the reverse strand, counting down.
GCAGTTAGCGCCTCTATATGGATGGTTGGCTCCGTAATGTTCAAGAGCCCCGTAAGCTGACACTTCAACCGGGTCGGAATCAATAAACCAGTTCAGCAGGTCAAAATGGTGGGTTGCTTTGTGTACCAGCAAGGTTCCGCTTTTATCCCGTTCCCCATGCCAACGGCGGAAATAGGATGCTCCGTGATCGGTATTCAGGTACCAGTGAAAATCAACGGATGTTAACTTTCCTATGGGATTCTGAGCCAGTTGTTCCCTGATTGCTGAGAACAACGTTCCGTACCGGTAGTTGAATCCGACAATCACCTTTTTTCCCGATTCCCGTTCGGCATCCAGAATTGCCTGGCATTTCTTTTCATCGGTAGTCATCGGTTTTTCTGTCAGCACATCAACCCCCTGTTTCAATCCTTTAACAATAAATTGGTCGTGGGTAGCATCTACCGTGGTTACGATTAGCAGATCGGGATGGGTTTCAGCCATCATTTGGTCAAAGTTGGTATACACCGGGCACCCGGCACCGATAAAATTTTTCCCGTATTCCAGCCGGCCCGGATTGATATCGCATAAGCCTACAAATTCAATGATGTCCCCATACTGGTTCAGGATGTTCCTGCCCCAGAAGGTGATTCCCCTGATTCCGGTTCCGACCAATGCAATGCGTCTCTTTGGTTTTGAACTAACCGATGCAGCTACCGGATTCGATAATACCGATCCGGCGATAGCTGCTCCTGTTGTGGCAATAAAATCACGTCGTTTCATTTTTTGTGGTTTTAAGATTGTATTATTATTGTATTATTATTGTATTGTTCCTTGATGCTTTTATACTCCTCCATAGGCATTGTACCCTCCATCCACAGGCATGACAATACCGGTGATAAAAGCGGATATGTCAGACAATAAAAAGAGGGTAGCTCCTTGCAGATCTTCGGGTTTCCCAAATATTCCCATTGGGGTATTGTCGATAATTTTCCGTCCTCGTGGCGAATAATCCCCTGTTTTTTCATCCATCACGAGAAAGCGGTTTTGAAGGGTTATAAAAAACCCCGGGGCAATGGCATTTACCCTGATCCCGATTTTTGCCAGGTGGACTGAAAGCCACTCCGTAAAATTGTTGATGGAAGCTTTGGCTGCTGAGTAGGCCGGTATTTTTGTCAAAGGCCGGTAGGAATTCATGGACGATATGTTCAAAACAACCCCTTTTTTGTTTTTCAACATATCTTTTGTATAGACCATGGTGGGCAGGATCGTTCCTTTAAAATTGAGTGCAAAAACTTTGTCGAATCCCTCTATTTGCAACCCGTAAAATGTTTTTTCCAGGTTGCTGAGAAATTCTTCGGTAATTTGTTCTGTTTCGGTGGTAGCCTGCGGACTGTTTCCTCCGGCACCGTTGATCAGGCAATCGATTTCTCCCAGTTTCCGGTTGATCTCCTTTTTTGATTTTTCAAGCGATTTTTTGTCGAGGACATTGGCTTCTACCCCCATCACTGTTGCCCCTGTTTCCTCAGCTATTTCTTTGGCTGTTTTTATGGCATCTGCCTTGTTGATATCGGCTATTGCCACTTTCATTCCGGCCAGGGCCATGGCCATTACCATAGAGGAGCCCAAAACACCGGCACCTCCCGTAATAACGCATACTTTCCCTTCCAGATCTTTAAACGATAGTGGTTTCATTCTTTTTTATTGAAGTTTTTATAGTAATCAACATTTTCTTTCATGGCAATATCAATAGAGGTATAGTACTCTTTTCCTATCCTTCTTTTCTGAACGACACTTCTGAAAAGCACATTCAGCGCGTTGTATCCCTGTTCCTCGGGATGCTGGCAGATCAGGAAATGGACGATTCCCTCTTTCAGGTAGGTAATGTTTTCCTTCAGCAAATCGTGACCGATTACTTTCAGTCCGGAAAGTCCGTATTTTTTAATGATTCGTCCCAAATAAAACACCTTGGAATTGGTGACGAATATTCCTTGCACATTTTTTTTCATGATAGCCTGTTTCACTTTTTCCAGGCTGATGGATGAATCCGGATCGCTTATCTCCATCGTTATGATTTCAGGTTTTTCCCCTGCATTTTCAGCAAACCAGCTATAAAATCCTTTTTCCCTTAACATCAGATGGTTTTGGTTATCCATCTCTTTGGCAAAGTGCAATACCAGGATAGATTTTCCTCTTTTTATCAGAAGGCTCAGTAGCTTGCCGGCAACGATTCCGCTCTGGAACGAGTTCTGACCGACATAACTCAACTGGCCTGCATTCTTAAGGTCCGAATCGATAAAAACAAATGGAATATCCATTTTTTTAAGGTCGTTGACAAAGTTCCGGGACTCTTTCAGGAAAAAAGGGGCCAGAATAATCCCATCGGGTTTAAGCTGTAGGATCTTTGTTGCTTCGGAAACAAAATCTTTTGAATTAAACGGGTTGAAAAAAAATGTTCTGATTTCAATCCCATATTGTCTTAGTTCATTTGTTCTCTTGTTTATTCCCTGAATCGGTTTGTTCCAGTATCCCTCCCCCGAAGGAGGTTTCGGTAAAAGAGCAGCGAAAACGGCCAATTTCCTGGAAGCCAGGGTGCTAGCAATGTAATTGGGGTGAAAATCCAGTTCTTTGATAATTTTTTGAATTTTTTTACGCGTAGCTTCAGCCACTTCACCCCGGTTGTGTAGTACCCGGTCGACCGTTCCCGCAGAAACATTTGCTTTCTCTGCAATGTCCTTGATCCGTATTTGCCGGTTTGTTTTTATAATTATTCAGGTTTTAAAATTATTTTTCCGGGCTTAATGCCTGTCAGAATAACAAAGCTAATGAATTTTTTTTGTTTATCGTGTTCGTACACGGAAAAATACTTTAATCCGGAAAGGAGGTTGTTTTAAAAGCAGTGGGTGTCACGATGATTGGAGAGGCAACGCGAGGGGAATGGTTCTTTGAGCGATCATTCGACGGGTTTTTGTTCCAGGAGGTCCGGATTTTTTATGGAATGTTTAATAAACCGGAACAGCCGGCCTCCGTGGGATGCATCCACCAGCCGGTGGTCGAGTGCAGCTCCCAGGGTTAAAATTTTCCGGGGGACGATCTGATCATTCACAACAGCCGGTTTTTTCAAAATACTCCCCAGGATCATCACCAACGAAAGGTTGGAAGAAGGCAAAAGAGCCGGTATCCCCATATCAAGTCCGAGACTCCCGATATTGGAAATAAGAAACGATCCGAAGCTGCGGGTTGATAAATTCAGCAGGGGGATAGAAAGGCCCCAGTTGATTGTTAGGGTTTTGTAGATTCTGAAGAACCAATTCCGGAAAGGCCATGGCATGGATGAAATCAGATTCTTTGACTGCATGGTTTTGTTTTCGCTGCCCTGACGCGCTTCACGAATCTGCCGGGTCATTTCCGTAACAGCCTCCTCCAAGGTAAGTTGATCGGCTTTTTTAAGCATTACCGATCCCATTTGCCCTCCTTTAAGAAGTACACTTACTGCAGCATCCACCGAATCTCTTTTTATGATTTTCCCCCTTCTCAGATACACATTTAATTCCGGTATATCCTGTGCCAGGGCCCGGGCTATGGTAAGGGTCATGAAATGGGTGATGGTAATTTTTAATCCCTCTTTTCTTTTGCGGGAAATATATTCCTCCAGATCTGTAACGTCCAGTTCCACAGAACCAAAAATTTTTGAATCGGAAGGTTTTTTATAAATGCAGGCTGCCGTTTTACGCCAGGCATTGTTGAGTTCATTTTCGTTAATCATGCAGTAAATATATAAATTATGGATATATTTTCATCAAAACTGATTCAACCATATTTTTTGCATAAAGATCCTTATTCTTACGTAGCAGGGAATCAACCCAGTTCTTGTCTCCTTTTGGGGGAAGATGAAATACCTGGGGCCCTGATTTATACTGTCGGCTCCGGTGGGAGGTTCAGGTGACCTGATCTCTGCAACAACCCCTGGTGCCAAAGCCGGATTTGTCACATTCCAAATGGGGATATTTTAGATCGTATTATCAAAATTTGATAAACAACAGGTTCAAAATATTGGTATTCAAAAAATATATACCTATTTTCGTGTTCGTACACGGTATTTTAAATTCAGGATATAAATTATAGATTTTATGGAACTCAGTAAATACAGTTTTGGTATCGGAGACCGGTTTAATCAGGAAGGGGCGGCTCAGTTGCATGCTTTGATCTTAGCCAATGAAGCAGGAATTAAAATTGCACCTGTATGGAATAAATCAGACAGGGAGCATCGGATCGTTCATTCTGCACCGGAAGATACGCGAAAAGAAGCCGATGAAGCCGTCCGGAAAACGGGGTGGAAAGGCCCTTATTTTGTTGATGCGGATCATATCAACATGGACAATGTAGACCGGTTCATTGATTTTTGTGATTTTTTTACCATTGATGTCGCTTCCCGCATTGGCATTTCACCCGATAAAAACGAAGCAGAAAACTTTAAAAAATCGTGCGAAATGTTTCGGGGCAGTATTTCTGTCCCCGGCATTCCGGGAACAATCCCTGTTACAGATGGACTTTTAAATGACGTTACGGTAAAATTTCTGGCTGCCATTAAAGAGGCCGGGAGAATATACCGTCATATAGCTTCTGAAAAAGGAGCCGGAAATTTTATCACGGAAATATCCATGGATGAGGTGGAAAGACCCCAATCTCCGGTTGATTTGTTCTTTATCCTGAAAATGATAGCCAATGAAGAAATTCCGGTTCAGTCCATCGCTCCAAAATTTACCGGCCGGTTTAACAAAGGTGTTGATTACGAAGGGGATATCAATAGCTTTCGGAAAGAGTTTGAACAGGATCTCCTGGTTATTGATTGTGCGGTAAAACAATTTGGTCTTCCTGAAAAACTGAAATTAAGTATTCATTCCGGTAGTGACAAATTTTCCATCTATCCGGTAATAGCCGGGGCACTGAAAAAATACGATAAAGGGATTCATATAAAAACAGCAGGCACTACCTGGCTTGAAGAGGTGATCGGATTGGCGCTTTCAGGGGACGAAGGATTGGAAATGGTGAAAGAGATCTATGCAAAAGCTATTGACAGGGAAGAAGAGCTTTGTGCACCCTATGCAGATGTGATCGATATTGATGATACCAAACTTCCTTCAAAGAGAGAGGTCGGACAGTGGCACGGGACAAAATTTGCGGATACGCTCCGTCACATACCGGGAAACCCGGACTACAATCCGGATTTCAGACAGTTAATGCATGTAGGTTACAAAGTGGCGGCAGATAGGAAGGAAAAATTTACTGCACTTATAAAGAAAAATACCGATATTGTTGGAAATTGTGTGGAACAGAATATATATGAACGTCATTTAAAACGATTATTTGATTTATAGATTATGAAGAAATTTATGGGCAGGAATTTTCTGCTGAACACAAAAACCGCAGAAGTCCTCTATCATGAACATGCGGCTAAAATGCCCATACTGGACTACCATTGCCACATCCCCCCGAAGGAAATTGCTGAAGATAGAAAGTTTGAAAATCTCACACAGATCTGGTTGTATGGAGACCATTATAAGTGGCGTGCCATGCGTGCCAATGGAGTGGATGAAAAGTATTGTACCGGAGATGCTTCCGATTGGGAGAAGTTCATGAAGTGGGCAGAAACAGTCCCTTATACCCTGCGAAATCCGTTGTATCACTGGACTCACCTTGAATTAAAAAGATTCTTCGGCATCGATCAGTTGTTGGGACCGGATACAGCGAAAGCCATCTGGGATGAATGCAACAGAAAATTACAATCCCCGGAATATTCCTGCAGGAATCTGATTCGGATGGCCAACGTGCATACCATCTGTACAACGGATGATCCCCTGGATTCACTGGAGTATCATCAACAGATCCGGGAAAGTGATTTTGAGGTGAATGTACTGCCTGCATGGCGCCCCGACAAGGCTATGATGGTTGAAGATACAGGGTCATTTAATGCCTATGCAGACCGGCTGGGAGAAATTACCCAACGGGAACTAACCACGTTTGCTGATTTTCTGGAAGCCCTTCAACAACGCCACCGTTTTTTTCATGAAAATGGATGCCGTTTGTCTGACCATGGAATAGAGTCTGTATTGGTTGAAACGTATACCCGGAAAGAGATTGATGCGATATTCCGCAAACTTCGCAACAATATTTCTCCGGAAAGCCAGGAGGTTCTGAAATTTAAATCCTGTATGTTATATGAATTCGGGGTAATGGATCATGCCCGGGGGTGGACTCAGCAGTTTCACCTGGGTGCTCTTCGTAATAACAACAGCCGGTTATTCCATCAACTGGGACCGGATGTAGGATTTGATTCGATGGGGGATTTTGAAATGGCCAGGCCTTTGGCAACGTTTCTTGACAGGCTGGACAGAGATAACAAACTGGCAAAAACGATCCTTTATAACCTGAATCCCCGTGACAATGAATTGATCGCTACTATGGCCGGCAATTTTATGGATGGTTCCGTAGCCGGCAAAATTCAGTATGGTTCCGCCTGGTGGTTCCTTGATCAGAAAGATGGAATGGAAAAACAGATGAATGCACTTTCGAATCTGGGGCTGCTGAGCCGTTTTGTTGGCATGCTAACCGATTCACGCAGTTTTCTGTCCTACCCGAGGCATGAATATTTCCGGCGTACCCTGTGTAACCTTATGGGCAATGATGTGGAAGCCGGCCTTCTACCAAACGATATGGATCTGCTCGGTTCCATGGTCGAAAATATTTGTTTTTATAATGCAAAGAATTTCTTTAGGTTTGGAGAACAATAAATTTTGCAATTTAAGGAGATCCCGATGGGTAGGCACGGGATCGGGGAATGGTTTGATTTTATGATAAAAATACCAGGAAAAATATACAATATTGAATGAGATGAAACACAGAGTGGTTGCTTTTGGGGAGATTATGTTACGACTTTCCACACCGGATTACCTCAGGATTCATCAGGCTCGTCAGTTCAATGCAACGTATGGCGGTGGCGAGGCAAATGTTGCTGTGTCATTGGCAAATTATGGCATTCCGGTTGATTTTGTTACCCGTTTACCGGAAAATGATGTGGGGCGTGCCTGTGTGATGGATTTACAAAAATACGGAGTTAATACGGAGTCGATCTTGTGGGGAGGGAAACGACTGGGGATCTACTTTCTGGAAACCGGGGCAGTATCCAGGGGCAGTAAGGTTATTTATGACCGGGCTTATTCGGCAATATCCGGGATTCAGCCAGGCATGGTTCCCTGGAAAAAAATCTTTGAAAAAGCAACCTGGTTTCACTGGACCGGTATCACCCCAGCCATTTCAGAAAGCGCAGCAGAAGTTTGCAGGGAAGCCATTGCCATGGCCCATGAAATGGGAGTAACTGTTTCCTGTGACCTTAATTACAGGAAAAATCTGTGGAAATACGGAAAAACAGCCCGTGAAGTAATGCCTGAACTGGTTGAAGGGGCCGATATTGTTCTGGGAAACGAGGAAGATGCAGAGAAAGTGCTGGGAATCAAACCGGAGGGAGTGGATGTTACCCTTGGGAAGATCTCCGGGAAAGCCTATTTGTCGGTTTCGAAACAGATTATGTCTCGTTATCCACGTTGTAAAAAAGTGATTACCACCTTGCGGGGTTCTGTAAATGCCAACCACAACAAGTGGTCAGGCGTATTATGGAATGGTAAAAAGTTATACGAGTCAGCCACATACGACATTACCCATATTGTCGACCGGGTTGGTGGGGGAGATGCTTTTATGGGAGGATTGATATACGGCCTGCTAACTTACGGGGATAATGACCAGAAAGCGTTGGATTTTGCCGTTGCGGCCTCCTGCCTGAAACATACCGTATATGGAGATTTTAACCAGGTTTCTGTCGACGAGGTGGAGAAACTCATGGAGGGCGACGCCTCAGGACGTGTGGCCCGATAAGAAAAAGACAGAAAAGAACCTGAAGCGTTGAATGTCAAACTTTGAAATATGGCACGATTTAAACGTACAGAAGTTGTAACCGTGATGAAGGAATCCGGACTGATTCCTGTTTTTTACCATCAGGAGGCGGAAGTATGCCGGAAGGTTGTCAAAGCCTGTTACGACGGGGGAGCCCGCGTTTTTGAATTTACCAACCGGGGAGATTTTGCAACCCTGGTTTTTGCAGCTTTGAACCAATGGGCTATAGATGAAGTACCCGATATGATGCTTGGAGTAGGGTCCGTAGTGGATGAAGCAACTACAGCAATGTACATTGCCCTGGGAGCAAATTTTGTGGTTTCTCCTATTCTCGATAAGGGAATGGCAAAAATATGCAACAAACGAAAAATAGCCTGGAGCCCCGGATGTGGCTCTGTGACCGAAATATCGAAGGCACATGAATGGGGAGCAGATATTGTGAAGATCTTTCCTGGTTCGGAAGTAGGAGGCCCCGGTTTTGTAAAAGCTGTTCTGGGCCCTTTGCCATGGGTCGATTTGATGCCTACGGGAGGTGTCGAACCTACGGAAGAAAGCCTTCGTGCATGGTTGCGTGCCGGAGCTTCCTGCGTAGGTATAGGGTCCCGGTTGTTTCCCAAAGAGATGCTGAAAAAGGAAGACTACTCTTTTATTAGCCGGAAGGTAAGTGATGTGCTGGCGTTAATTAAAAAGATCAGAAACAATGAAAAATAAATGGATTATCTTATCCCTGGTATGGCTGGTTGGCATCCTCGGAGCATGCAATAATATCCAATCCCATAAAACGCTTAAACTGGCCCATGGCCTGGATCCTACCCACCCGGTTCATAAAGGGATGGTTTTTATGGCCGAACAGCTTGCTGAAAAATCAGACGGAAAGCTCACAATCGACATATATCCCAGCGGGCAGTTAGGTTCGGAACAACAATGTGTAGAACTTCTGCAGATCGGGAGCCTGGCACTCACGAAAGTTTCTTCAGCGGTTATGGAAAGTTTTACCCGTAAATTCAGGGTTCTGGGAATGCCTTATATTTTCAGGTCTAAAGAGCATGCCTTTAAAGTGTTTGATGGTCAGATAGGACAGGATTTGTTGTCGGGGACCGAAGAATACTGGATCCGGGGACTCTGTTTTTATGATGCCGGATTCCGGAGTTTTTATACCATTGATAAACCGATACAGACCCCTGATGACCTGAAAGGAATGAAAATCCGGGTCATGAAAAGCATCACTGCTGTGGAGTTGATTAAATCGCTGGGCGGTTCACCCACACCTATCTCCTGGGGCGAACTCTATACTGCCCTGCAAAGCGGTGTAGTGGATGGCGCAGAGAATAATCCGCCAAGTCTTTATACCTCCCATCATTATGAGGTTTGTAAATATTATTCCCTGGATGAGCACACCTGTGTTCCCGATGTATTGATTATCAGTACAAAAGTATGGAATAAGCTGACTCCCACCGAACAGGAGTGGTTGTTGGAGGCCGTAAAAGAATCGGTACCCGTTCAACGGAAGTACTGGCAGGAAGCTGTGGAAGAATCTCTCGAAGAGGTACAGAAAGCAGGAGTGAAAATTAACTATCCGGATAAATCACTTTTTGCTGAAAAAGTGCGTACTTTTTATGAAATGTATGAAGAGGATGAAATACTGGCTCCTTTGATTAAAAAAATCAGGGAAGTTGAATAAAACCGGAAGCAAATCGAATCGTTTTACTATAAATCTACACAAGTGAAACTACGGAAAAGAATAGACAGAATTCTGGAGGTCTTTTTGATTTCCTTAATGAGCCTTTTAGTGATTGATGTTTTATGGCAGGTATTCAGCCGGTATGTGCTGGCTTCTCCCAGTTCGTTTACCGATGAATTAGCGGGATTTCTGCTTATATGGGTTGGGTTACTTGGCTCTGCCTATGTAGCCGGGAAGAATGAACACCTGGCCATTGACCTGATGCTTCAGAAGCGCAAGGGAGCCGGCAAAAAGCGGCTTCAGCTTATTATCAATAGTGTGGTAGGGATCTTTGCTCTGTTTGTGATGTGTATCGGAGGTGCATGGTTGGTTTTCACCCGGTTTCACCTTGAGGTGTATTCAGCAGCTCTTGGCATACCCTTGGGGTACGTTTATCTGGTACTTCCCTTAAGCGGGGTATTGATCATTTATTATATGGTTGACAATTCATTACAACGTAAATAAGGGGATTATGGAATTTCTAGGTGTACTTGTTCTGGTGGTAAGTTTTGTATTGTTACTGGCAATTGGTGTTCCCATTGCTTTCAGTATTGGCATTTCCGGTATTCTGACCATGCTGGTAACCATTATGCCCATTCCGGCAGCCACCACCTTTGCACAGCGAATGGCTACAGGGCTGGACAGTTTTACGCTACTGGCCATCCCGTTTTTTATCCTTGCGGGGAACATTATGAACAAAGGGGGAATCGCTATCCGGTTAATTAGCTTTGCCCGTGTATTGGTAGGCCGCTGGCCTGCCGGACTGGCATTTGTGAATGTTCTTGCCAATATGCTTTTTGGGGCTATTTCCGGTTCAGCCGCCGCCTCGGCTTCTGCTATTGGCAGTATTATGGCTCCTGAAATGGAAAAAGAGGGGTATGATAAAAATTTCAGTGCCGCGATAAATATTACCTCGGCTACGACCGGTTTGTCCATACCTCCCAGCAATGTACTCATTGTTTATTCGTTAGCCAGTGGCGGAGTTTCTATTACCGCCCTGTTTCTTGCCGGTTATGTTCCGGGTTTCCTTACCGGTTTGTCTATCATGTTAATGGCGGTTATGATGCTGGCATATAAAGCATCCGGAACAAAAGGAGTCCTTAAGAATATCGCTGTCCTGGGATCTGTTCTTCTTGCAGTGGCACTGGTTGTCTTTGGATTCATAACAGTAAATAAAGTTTTTTCTCCCCTGGTTTCCACCCTGATATACGGGGGGGTTGGAGCTGCCTTCGTGGTCTGGCTGGTTTTCTTTTCCATACGACATAAACGGGGCCTCTGGATCGTGGTTAAGAAATTCATGAGTGCGCTTCCCAGCCTCATGATGCTGGTAGTGGTTATCGGAGGGATTGTTGCCGGCTATTTTACTGCCACTGAGGCTTCGGCTATTGCTGTTCTGTATGCGCTGATCCTTGCCTTTATCTACAAGGAAATGAGGCTGAATGATCTTCCGGGAGTGATCCTCCGTTCCGTGAAAACAACCGCTTTCGTAATGTTATTAATTGCAACCTGTATTGGCTTGTCGTGGATAATGGCTTTTGAAAATATTCCCCAGAATGTAAGCGCAGCCCTCCTCTCGATCAGTGACAATAAATTTGTTATTCTGCTGATAATTAACCTACTCTTGTTGTTTGTCGGCGTTTTTATGGATATGACACCGGCCGTGTTGATTTTTACGCCGATTTTTCTGCCCATCGTCACAAACCTTGGACTTGATCCGGTACAATTCGGGATCATCATGGTGATGAACCTGAGTGTTGGTTTAGGGACTCCCCCTGTGGGATCTTTGTTGTTTATCGGGTGCAGTGTCAGCGGTGTGAAAATTGAAACCGTCATTAAACCCTTGTTGCCTATGTTTGCAGCCATGATCGTTTGTCTGATGCTGGTAACCTATATACCGGAAATCTCATTGTGGATACCGGAACTCTTTGGATTTTAAAACAGTGTTATATTTCCGAATCCCAACAAATGAAAAAGGTCTGGGGAAAAAAGAGGATGATTCTTGTATTCAGGGGAATGTGAATAGGCATATTTGTATTATTTCTTCCCATAATATTGGGTCAATATGGTTGGTAATTTAGAATAATGCATTAATTTTGAAGAATCCGGTCAGAGGTATTTCTGCGGATAGACATGTTACTTAAACCAACTGATCCGAAATGAATAATAAGAGGATTTATTACATTATTGCTGCTGTACTTCTGGTAGTGCTGATTGGAATTGTAGGCTTAGGAATCCCGGCCTTATCCCCTTTGTTAAAAAACAATACCCATAAGGAAACCATAGCCATAGTGGACCGTGGACAGGTTGTGATTGCCACGGAAGCTACAGGTATTGTGGAGGCTGAGAATGAGGTGATTATCCTAAGTCCTTCATCCAGTATCATGAAAAAGATCAACAAAGAACCGGGCGCCCGGGTGGAAGCCGGGGAGGTAATCCTTGAACTGGATACTGAACCTGTAAAAAATGAAATTGAAAATATTTCTGACCAGTTGGAGATGAAGCGTAACTCGCTGGAAAAAACCCGCCTCAACAACCGAAGTTCCCTGATCGATTTGGATTACAATGTGGAGGTAAAAAAACTACGGATTACTTCGTTAAAGTCTCAGTTGGCTGATGAAGAACAGTTGTTAAGTGTAGGGGGGATCTCCCCGGCACGCCTGCAGGAAACAAAACAGAACATTACCCTGGCTGAAAAGGAACTCGCCATGGTAATCGAAAAAAATGAGATTCGCACAAAACAACTTCAGGTCGATGAAGAGGTCCTTCTGTTGCAGATAAGGATCCAGGAGAAACAGCTTGAGGAAAAGCGGGAGTTGCTGAAGAATCTGAAGGTCAGGGCGCCTTCCGATGGAATTATTCTGGAGATATCAGGAAAAGTGGGAGAGAAAACCAGTGCCGACAGAATGCTGGTCCGCATGTCAGACCTGACTACATTCAAGATTAACGGGTCAATTGATGAGAAATATTCCGATTATATTAAAACAGGAAATCGTGTATTTGCCTTTTTAGACCATGAAAAACTGGAAGGCCGGATTGGTATTATTCCTCCAGTGATTGAAAACAGCAAAATCCTGTTTACGGTTCATCTGGAACAAAGCGACCATCCTGCGCTGATAGCAAATCAAACCATCCCTCTGCAGGTGATACAATCTATAAGGGATAATACACTCAGAGTTCCTTCCTCAGATAAATTTCATCCGGATCACGAACAGACTGTTTTAGTAAAAGACTCAGAAAGGGTAGTAGAGAAAAGTGTAAAATTTGGAATAAAAGGGATAGAATACCAGGAAATTGTTTCCGGTCTGAATGAGGGAGACCAGGTGGTTACCTCGAAAGGCGCGGGAGATGTTGAGCGATTTACTGAAATTTCAGATAAATGATACAAGGAATAAGATACAGAAGGAAGATTACATGCACGTTAGCTGCGTTAGGCCTGATTTCGGGACTGATGGCTCAGGATACCGTATCCTACTTCCTGAGTCTTAACGATGTTGTTAACCTGGCTATTGAAAAATCATCGGCCATGAAAAACAACAACAACCGAAATGTGAATTACTACTGGAGGTGGCGGAATTTTAAAACCAGTAACCGGCCCCAACTGGTATTATCAGGAGATATGCCGGATTACAATCAGTCGACAGTGGCAGTTACCCAACCCGACGGAAGCATCGAGTTCAAACAGGTTACGAACCTTTCTACTTCAGCCCGGCTTTCATTGAATCAGTCCATCCCGCAAACAGGAACGTATATCTATGCTTCTACATCCGCTATCCGGTTTCAGGATTTTAACAAAGGAATCGTGAATTATTCGGGGAGTCCTTTCTCGATTGGTTTCACGCAACCGATTTTTGATGTGAACTGGTTAAAATGGTCCAGAAAAATTGAACCCCTGATTTACGATGAAGCACAGAAAGATTATGTCGAAACAACCGAGGAGATATCCTTGTATGCAACCTATCGGTTTTTTAATTATTTAAGCATCCAGACCAATTACAACCTGGCTGAGAGCAACCTGAAGAACAGCAGGGATAATTTGCGTATAGCAGAGACCCGGAAAAAACTGGGAACGATCTCCGACAATGATTTTGCCCGGATCAGGCTTTCCGTGTTAAATGCACAGAAAGCCCTGAACAAGGCAAGCATGGACCTTAAAAATGCCGATTTTGAATTAAAGTCCTACATTGGATTAGGCCAGGAGGAAACGATCGAATTGAAAATACCTACCCAGATCTATTTGTTTGAAATTGATGCGGACAAGGCTCTGACTCAGGCAATGGAAAACCGGAAGGAGAGTGTGCAATATGAAAGAAGGCTCATTCAGGCAGAACGTGCGCTGGTTCAGGCAAAAAGCCAAACCGGGCTGAGTGCTACCCTGAGAGGAAGTTACGGTATGTCAAACAGTGCCGGTTCAATAGGGGGTATTTATGAACAACCTGAGAAACAGCGTACGATTAATCTCTCGCTGAGTATTCCGGTGCTTGATTGGGGGAAGTCTGCATCTGCAGTAAAACTGGCTGAATCCGAACGTGAGCTTACCCTGTTCGATGTCGAACAGGACCGGCAGGATTTTGAACGGAGTGTGGTCGTTCAGGTTGAACAGTTCGGACTGTTAAAAGACCAGCTCGAAACAGCCAATGAAGCCGATAAAGTGGCAGAAAACGGATACACCATTGCCCTGAAAAGATTTCAGAACGGTGAAATCAGCATTACCGATCTGAATATCGCACTGTCAGAACGCGAAGCAGCAAAACGGGATTACATCAATTCCCTGCGAACCTACTGGGTTGCATTCTATAATCTCAGGATTCTGACTTTGTACGATTTTGAACTCAATCAAAAGATCGAATACGTCAATCCCCTGTTACTGGAACAACAGTAATCCCTGAAAATGGCAGGATGGTGGATTATGTTTCTCCTAAAACAAAACCTTACGATGAGAAAATCGTGCATTGGATTACCAGCGATTGAATGTTGTGAAAGGTGCCCGGAGAATCCGATGAACACCCTATTTTTTTGTATTTTGTGTGGGCTCAGATAAGGATTGTTTCCTTTTCAGCATTCCATCTCACCTGTTTTTTATGTAAATACGAGAGGGTTCCCATATGGGCTGTCATAGCTTCTTCAAATGCCTGATCGACATCACAACTGGGGGTTCCTCCCGAACGGATGCAATCAATCCACTCTTTCAGGTGGAGGTGTGTGGTATCCATTCTTTTGCCTCCGCGGTAGGTGTATAGCAATCCGCGGTCGGCAAAATAGAGTTCGGTAGCGGAAGTTACTGCATCCACATCCTTTTTGCCTGGGAAATAGGAATACATGGGCACGTCCGGTTTCAGAATATTTTTTCCAATTTTGTCGGCATACCGCGTAGAACCGGGGTCCGGGTAGATGGTGATGGTATTGCCCAGTTCCATATAGGCATCATGGCCCATGATACGTTTTCCCCGGGACATTTGGCTTGAGAGGGTAGCTGAGTAAACCATGGAAAGATCTTTATCCGGGAATTCAAAGACGGTGGTCAGCACATCGGGTACGGTTCGTCCGTCTTTATAAAAGTAGATCCCTCCGGTAGACATGGCTGATTTTGGGATTCCAATTCTCATGATCTGGTTTACAGCGTCATATTCATGTGTCAGCAGGTCACCCGAGAGGCCGGTGCTGTAATCCCACCAACAGCGCCAGCGAAAAAACCGTTCCAGGCTGAATTCATGCCAGGGAGCTTGTCCGATAAACTGCTCCCAGTCAATGGTATTTCTGTTGGCATCTTCATGGATGGGATAAACCCACGCGCCGTTGGGATCATTCCGGTTTGTAGTTACTTCAACCAGGTTGACAGGACCTAATATTTCTTTTTCCAGCGCTTCCCGGGCTTTTCCGTAAGCATCGGTTTGCCGGCCCTGGTGGCCTAGCTGAAAAACCACGTTGTTTCCCTTTACCTCTTTTCTCATTTCGTAGGTCTCTTCCACACTCCATGACATGGGTTTTTCACAATAGATATGTTTTCCAACCCTGGCTGCTTCGATGGTCATAGGCCCGTGCCAGTGATCGGGAGTGGCAATTATGACTGCATCCACATCAGGAGAAGCGATCAGTTCCCGATAATTCAGGTATCGTTCAGGCAGTTCTTCCAGTTTTCCTCCTGTTCCCTGCCGGTGGACATTGGCAGCTGCTTCCCTGGCCATTTGACCATAGGTATCAAAAATATCGCACACTGCAGTGATCTTAATGTTCAGGTCCTCCTGAGCCAGGAAGTCGCTGTAACGGGTATCATTTTTGTTCGCCTGAGTCCCGGCCAGCCATTCATCTATCTCAGCAGGATGTACAAATCCTAGCCCTTTGGCAAGCTGCTTTCCCCGGATCCCGAAGCCAATCAGTCCGATCCGGATCTCCTTACCTCCGGATTTCACCGGTGCAACCTCAGGCTGAATGTGTGACATTCCCAGTTCATCGGCAATCGTACGGTTGAGTGCCTTTTCATAATGCCTCTTTTTGTACGCTCCGTATACAACAGCTCCTGCAATCGGGAGGGTGGCCAATCCCTTGATAACATCGCGCCTGGTTATTTTTTTGTCTTTATTCTTGTTCTGTTTTTTCTTTTCATCCATGTTCGTGCAGTTTATTGTTTTCTTTTAAATAAGAATCTGTCAAGTCCTACATATCTTCCCGTTGGGAAGATTGATAACACTCCCAAAGCACAAAACTCGATAAGCACTTTATCAACCAGAAGATAGTTCCCTTCCGTTGGTAAAATATACGTAATGCCGATAAACGGCGGATGCGATACATAGTAAAATGCCATCAATAACATGCCTGCATAGGCTGCCCAACGGGTAAGGGCACCCAGCATTAAGCCCAGTCCGATCAAAACCAGTCCCCATTGGTTCAGGAAATCAACCGTGGATAGCACTTCGGGATTTGCTGCCATGGAATGAAAGAAGGATGAAAGGAATCCTTGTGAGTCAAGCAGGTATCCAATAGAGGACCAACCGGGATCCAGGACTTTTACCAATCCCTCATATAGAAAATGCCAGCCAATAGCTATCCGTAAAATAACAAGCCAGACAAGCTGATTCCCGGAGTAATTTTTATTCTTAAGGTTCATGTAGTTTTATTGATTTAGATTCCGGATTCTGAAAACAAGCTGCAAGTTAAAAAATAATATTTATTTTTTGCCACAGATCTCGGTCAATACTCCGAGGGTTGATTTTGGATGAAGGAATCCGATAGCCAACCCTTCGGCGCCTTTTCTTGGGGAGCGGTCAATAAGCCGCATCCCCTTTTCTTCAGCTTCCCGGAGGGCTCCGGCAACCTGACTGGTTGCAAAGGCGATGTGATGAAGACCCGGACCTTTTTGGGCTATAAACTTACCAATGGGTCCTTCCGGATCCGTCGATTCAAGCAACTCAATTTTGGTGTCACCCACCTGAAAAAAGGCTGTTTTTACTTTTTGTTCAGGTACTTCCTCAACGGCATAACAGGTAAGTCCGAATATGTTTTCATAGATGGGAATAGCCTCCCGGAGGCTCGCAACAGCAATTCCAATGTGTTCAATATGTGAAATATCCATGGTTGATATGTTAATAATGTTTTAGTCAGAATACAGAGTGTAAAGGTATATTCCATAATAATACAATTGCTGAGATTCATCCATAATATTATCTGAAAGATTCTGTTCTTCAACACGGGATGGAAGCATTTGAACCCGGTATATAAGGCAATGCCTGCCCGGCATCCCCTGCCATCCCGGAAGGAATGATTCTGTGTCCTGCATCTTTTGGTTAACTAACAGGCTCTGTTGTTGATATTTTTGTTTGTAAATATCGGGGAGAACCCTGAATTGTTTCGGGTTATTTATATCTTTACAGTGTGTTATAAAACATATATTGTCCCAAAAACTACGGTATAATGATCACCTTTTTTAAAACGCAGAAAAACTCCGTACTTGTTGTTGATTCCACGGTGAAGATAAGCGAAGAATCCCTGAAAAGGCTCAAATGGTTGTTCGGTGGGGCTGAATATCTGTATTGCGAAAAGCTGAAAGGTTGGTTTGTGGGCCCAAGGAGGGAAATGTTGACCCCCTGGAGTACCAATGCCGTTGAAATAACTCAAAACATGGGTATCAGGGGACTCGTTCGGATCGAAGAATTTTTTCAGGTGGAAAATGAAAAAACCGAATACGATCCCATGTTGCAGCAATTATACAAAAATCCGGGGCAATCGGTATTTACCGTAGAGAAAACCCCTGACCCGGTAATTGAAATAGAGGACATTTTTTTGTACAACAAGGCGGAAGGCCTGGCTTTAAGCACGGAAGAGGTGGAGTACCTGAATTCCGTATCAGCAAAACTGGGAAGGAAATTAACGGACAGTGAAGTGTACGGATTTGCTCAGGTCAATTCAGAACACTGCCGTCATAAAATATTCAACGGAAGCTTTATTATTGACGGGAAGGAGATGAAATTCACTCTTTTTGAGCTGATTAAAAAAACCGCAAAGGTTAATCCCAATAAAATTGTGTCTGCTTACAGAGACAATTGTTCGTTTGTTCAGGGGCCGGTCATTGAACAGTTTGCACCCCGAACACAGGATAAATCCGATTATTTTGAGGTCAGGGATATTGAAACGGTTCTCTCCTTAAAAGCTGAGACCCATAATTTTCCGACTACGGTAGAACCGTTTAACGGTGCTTCCACAGGCACAGGCGGGGAGATACGCGACCGGATAGGAGGAGGAAAAGGCAGTATTCCGGTTGCCGGAACAGCTGTCTATATGACTTCCTATCCCCGGACGGAAGGTGCACGAAGCTGGGAAAAGGCAACAGAAGAACGTCCCTGGTTGTATCAGACGCCGGAACAAATTCTGATCAAAGCGTCTAATGGAGCCAGCGATTTTGGAAATAAATTCGGGCAGCCTCTGATTGCAGGTTCTGTACTCACGTTTGAGCATTTTGAAAAGAACAAGAAATATGGATACGATAAGGTCATTATGCTTGCCGGCGGAATTGGGTTCGGAAACAAAAAAGACAGCCTGAAAGGCATTCCGGTAAAAGGGGACCGACTGATCCTGCTGGGGGGAGATAATTACCGTATTGGTATGGGGGGAGGGGCCGTTTCATCCGTAGCAACAGGCGAGTTTGACCATGCGATTGAACTGAATGCGGTACAGCGTGCCAATCCTGAAATGCAGAAAAGGATTTTTAATGCTATACGTGCCCTGAGTGAAGCTGAAAAGAATCCGATCGTATCCATCCATGACCATGGAGCGGGTGGGCATCTGAACTGTTTATCGGAATTGGTGGAATCAACCGGCGGGAGAATTGATACAGCCAAACTGCCGGTGGGAGATCCGACCCTTTCACAAAAAGAGATTATCGGCAATGAATCCCAGGAACGAATGGGGTTGCTGATGCACAAAAAGAATGTAAACTGGTTAAAGCGGATTGCTGAACGGGAAAGAGCTCCCCTCTATGATATTGGTGAAGCAACGGGAGACATGCAGTTTACTTTTGAGAATTCTGAAACCGGAGAAAAGCCCATTGACTGGAAACTGGAGTTTATGTTTGGAAATCCCCCCAGGACGGTCCTTGAGGATCAATCGGTGCAAACGGTTTACCAACCTTTGAAATACCAAAAAGAAAAGATCGTATGCGCTATTGAACAGGTTATCCAGATAGAATCCGTAGCCTGTAAAGACTGGCTTACCAATAAGGTAGACCGTTCGGTAACCGGGCGTATTGCCAAACAGCAGGGAGCCGGCATATTACACCTTCCGTTGAACAATGTAGGGGTGATAACCCTCGATTACCAGGGAAAAAACGGGATAGCTACTTCTATCGGACATGCTCCGGTTGCCGGATTGATAGATCCCGGGGCCGGTTCTGTTCTTTCCATAGCAGAAGCACTGACCAATATCATCTGGGCACCGTTGCGTGACCGCTTGCGAAGTGTCTCCCTGAGTGCTAACTGGATGTGGCCGGCAAAAAATCCCGGTGAGAATGCCCGAATTTATAAAGCAGTGGAAGCTGCCAGCGATTTTGCATGTAAACTGGGAATTAACATCCCTACCGGAAAAGACTCATTGTCGATGACACAAAAGTACAGCGACGATGTGGTGTATGCCCCGGGAACGGTAATTATTTCTGCGTCCGGAGAAGTATCCGATGTATCTAAAGTGGTGGAACCGGTTCTGCAGATGGATCGCAAAAAAGAAATTGTGTTCATTGACTTTTCTTTCATGGAGAGAAGACTCGGAGGAAGTGCGTTCGGACAATCCCTGAATAAAATCGGGGAAAATGCCCCTTCCGTTGCCGATCCTGAAAAATTTATCCGTGCATTCAATACAGTTCAGGATTTGATTGACAGGGATCTGATTGCTGCAGGCCATGATATCGGCTCGGGTGGATTGATCACAACCCTCCTGGAAATGTGCTTCTCAGGCAATGATACGGGAATGGTTGTTGACCTTTCTTCTATGAAGGAAAAGGATACCATTAAGGTACTGTTCAGTGAAAATCCGGGAATCGTTATTCAATGCGAGGATTATGCGGAAGTTGCTTCAACCCTCGAAGCCAGGGGTGTTGAATCTTTCGTTATCGGACATCCTGAACCCGGACATACCCTTGAAGTGAGCAACATGGGAAGCCGGTATGAACTGGACATTCATACATTGCGTGACCTGTGGTTTAAAACGTCATATCTTCTTGATCGTAAGCAATGCAGCAGTAGCCTGGCCCTTGAACGTTTCAGGAATTACAAAAAACATGAACTGAGATTTGATCTCAGGAATTTTACAGGCCAGGCTTCTGATTACGGGATTGCATTAAACCGGAGAAAAGAAACAGGTATCAAAACAGCGATTATTCGTGAAAAAGGAGTGAATGGCGATCGTGAAATGGCCTATGCCATGTACCTGGCAGGTATGGATGTTAAAGATGTACATATGACCGACCTGATCAGTGGCAGGGAAACATTGGAAGATATACAAATGATTGTTTTTGTAGGGGGATTCTCCAATTCGGATGTGTTGGGTTCGGCCAAAGGCTGGGCGGGTGCTTTCCGATACAATGAAAAAGCCCGGATCGCTCTTGAACATTTCTACAAACGAAAAAATACCCTGAGTCTGGGCATATGCAACGGTTGCCAGTTAATGGTTGAATTGAATCTGGTATATCCGGGGCATACAAAAAGGGTTGAAATGCATCCCAACGATTCCTGTAAATTTGAATCCGCATTTCTTAATGTGGAAATCAAAAAGAATGATTCTGTAATGTTGAAAAATATGGAAGGGATGAAACTGGGGGTTTGGGTAGCGCACGGTGAAGGGAAATTCTGCCTTCCCTATGAAGAGAGCAACTACCATATCCCGGTAAAATATACGTATGGGGATTACCCGGGAAATCCCAACGGATCAGATTTTTCAGCCGCCGCAATAAGTTCAGCCGATGGAAGGCATCTTGCCATGATGCCTCATATGGAAAGAGCTTTTAAACCTTACCAATGGGCATATTATCCCCGGGATCGCAAAAACGATGAGGTCACACCCTGGATTATGGCTTTTGTGAATGCACGGGAGTGGTTAAAGAAGAGGCGTTAATCAACGATCATTTGTTCTTTCAGTGAATCAGCCAGTTCTTTTCCTTTGAGTATGGCTACAATTTTCAGGGAAAAAGGGATGGCTGCACCGGGTCCTTTTCCGGTAACAACCGTTCCGGAATGGATTACCTTTTTTCCTGTAACGTTTGCCCCTTCGAGGTAATCTTCAAAACCCGGATAACAAGTTGCCTCTTTTCCTTTCAGAATTCCCAACTGACCGAAAACCATAGGTGCCGCACAGATCGCCCCCAGCAGTTTCCCTTCGGTATGGAATTCCAGGATCTGCTTTGCCAGTCCTTCATGTTCAGACAGGTTCTTTGCTCCCGGCATCCCTCCGGGCAGAACGATCATTCCGGCCTGAGTGTAATCGGCTTCTTCAAAAAGAATATCGGAATGTACGGTGATCTGATGAGCCCCCGTAACCTCCCGGTGGCCCGTTACCGATATGGTAGTGACTTCTATATCAGCTCTTCTCAATACATCAATGATGGATATAGCTTCAATTTCTTCAAATCCCGTTGCCAAATGGATAAATACCCTTTTCATTCGAATAAAATTAATTTAATGTTTTATTATCTTTTCAGATATCCTCACTATTTATATGATAATCATTATCATGCTCGTTTCATGATTGTAATGCGTCAGATGCAGTGCCCTTTCTTTTTTATAAAAATACGAATTTTAAGAAAGATCAGCAAATTAAACCCGAATGGTTTCTGCTTCTTTATTGCACGGCATAATCGCTGAGTGTCTTTTCAAGTTTCTTGCGGGTGAAAAATATCCGGCTTTTCACTGTTCCCAGCGGAAGATCAAGTTTCTCAGCGATTTCCTTGTATTTATAACCATCCAGGAACATCGTAAACGGAATCCGGTATTCACTCTCAAGTGCATGGATGCTTTTATTGATTTCCCTGAAATTATAAAAAGAATCAGGGCCTGGATACACCTTATCTTTTGAACCCTTCAGATGGATGGCATTATGGGAACGATCCAGGGTATTTCTCATTTTTACATTTTTCCGGTAATCGTTAATGAAGGTGTTTTTCATGATGGTGTAAATCCATGCTTTGAAATTGGTATTTTGTTTAAACTTATTTCTGTAAGTCAATGCCTTTAGAAAGGTCTCCTGCAACAGGTCATTCGCCCGCTCCTGATCAGCAGTAAGGCTTAATGCATAGTAATGCAGTTTATCCTGTAATCCGAGCAGCGCATTATTAAATTGAATCTGAGTCATGGTTTCGTGGTTTAATTTTGTTTACACAAATATAATTCCTTCCCACAGTGAAAAAAAGATTTTTATGTCTTTTTTTAGTTGATTTTCTCTATGCCGTATAAAGAAAATTTATGCTCTCTGGTACTCATTTGGCTTCCTCTTTTTATTGCTAATGTCCGAAGCTGTCAGGGGAGAAGGATTAGATCACTCATAACGGATTATCAACATGCGTAGTTCAGAAGGTTGTTATATTTTACGTAAAAGTAGGGAATGAGTTATATATTTGTATGAAATTAAATCGTATATTCGTTAAAAAAGAGGAAACGATGTTGAAAGGGATTTTATCTATATCGGGACACGGAGGGTTGTTCAAAAAGGTAGCGGAAGCAAAGAATAACATCATTGTAGAATCAATCACCACCAAAAAGCGGATGCCCGCTTATACAACTTCCAGGATAAGTGCCCTGGAAGATGTGGCCATTTACACTGAAACAAGTGAGGTTATCCTTCAGGATGTTTTTAAGAAAATCAATGAGTTTGAGAAGGGAGGTCCTTCGATCGATCCCAAAGCGGATGGCTCTGAATTAAAAAGTTATTTTGAAAAGATTCTTCCCGACTTCGATAAAAGCCGCGTGTATGTTTCTGACATCAGGAAAATCATTTCCTGGTATAATTTGCTGTTAGAGAATGATATGATGCATTTTGAAGAGGAAAAACCAGAACCCGGAACAGATGATAACGAGGACAGGGAAGGAGCCCCTTCAGAAGCAGAATCATAGTTGAGGATCCTGGAAAAGATGAAATTGCCCCGGTATTGCAGAGCCGGATCTCAGTTTGTATTCAGCCAGCAGGAGTTCAAATCGTTTCACCGTGGTCGGGGCATCCCCTCCGGCGCGGTGCCTACCATGGATAACGATATCCATGGTCTTTGCATAAGTTGCCTAGTAAGTAGGAACGGTGCCCCGGAAGCAATTCACGTGACAGCTTAACAGCTATCTCGGCTAGTTTCCCGTATTTGCATGACAATCAGGTCGTTTCGACATCAACTGTTGCATGCATAAAAGCATTCCGGTAGAAAATTCTTCCTTCCTCTGATTCCGTTCCAATGGTAGGTAACATTGTAATTTATGCTTTCGAAGTAAATATAAATAGATGAATTGGGTGCTTTATCACAAGAGAAAGTTGATACTTTAAACAAATATTGTTACAATTCAATTAAGTATAATCAAAAAAAATATCGTAAATTTGAACATAATTATTGTGCTGTTCGTTTTGTTAGATGAAAATTAATTTTTAAATTGCTATAAAATTTAGAAAAACAAAATTATCTCGTTATGAAAAAAATTATACTAGTTTTCTTTGCTACTGTTTTCATCCTCTCAGGAAATGCACAAACTTCTGAAAGAAAATGGGGGTTTGGCTTGGGAGCAGGCATGTATAACAACATGTATAAGGATTATACTGGCTTGACACCAGAATTCTATTTGAGTCGGTATTTGAGTCCTTCTTTTGACCTGATGCTAAAAAATGAAATGGGATTTAAAGATCAGGGAGCTACCGGATCGTTGGATATGAATAATATTTTACTGAACCTCCGGTATAAACTGAATAACGGTTACCTGCTAAAAGAAGAAAGTGGTATCAAACCTTACCTTTTTGGAGGTGCGGGCTATTTGATGGACAATAGGGATCGGGGGATTAATTTTGATGCCGGTATTGGTACCAAATTTTCCTTGAGTCCTGCCATAGCTCTATATCTGGAAGGAGGATATATTAACGGGATTACAACAGGCGAGGTTGTCGAGCCAGGAGGTGGTGACAGGTCCGACGATTTCTGGAAAGTTACCGGAGGTCTTGAATTTAGTTTAGGCAAGGCAAAAGATAGCGACGGCGACGGTGTCCCGGACAAAAATGATAAATGTCCAAATACTCCGGCTGGTGTAGCAGTTGATGCAGATGGCTGCCCAATTGACAGCGATGGGGATGGCGTTCCGGATTATCTGGATGACTGCCCCAATGAACCAGGTCCTTCCGCTTTGAACGGATGTCCGGACCGCGATGGAGATGGCATTCCCGATAAAGATGATGAATGCCCCGATACTCCGGGATTGAAAAAATTTAACGGATGCCCGGACAGCGATGGAGATGGCGTTCCGGATATCAGGGATAAATGTCCGGATACACCTGCCGGATGCCCCGTTGATGAAGACGGTTGTCCGCTGGATAGCGATGGCGATGGAGTAATCGATTGTGAAGATGAATGCCCCAATGAACCCGGGTTGGTTGAAAATAAAGGCTGTCCGGCAGAATGGGAAGAAATTTCATACGGTCCGGTATACTTCGATTTTGATAAAGCTGAAATCAAACCTCAGGCTGCTGAAATACTCGACCAGGTCGTTGACGTATTAATGGAAAGCGCAGAGTTTGACCTGACAGTGGCCGGACATACCTGTAACATCGGAACCGAAAACTACAACCAGGGACTCTCAGAAAAAAGGGCCCAGGCTGTCGTGAAGTATCTGCTCAACAAAGGAGTGAACAACGCTTATGTAGGATCCGAAGGCTATGGCGAATTACAGCCTGCTTATCCGAATACTACCATTCCAAACAAACAGAAAAACAGAAGGGCTGAATTCGAGATTAAGATCAGAAGAAAAAGATAGTTCATAAATGGGTCTATTGAATAGATACCCCGCCTTCCGGCGGGGTTTTTTTTTGTTTTTACGTTTTATAAAATATTATCTTTGCCCTTCAGCTTAAAAAACAAAAAATGGATATCGCAATTGTATTGCTTGAGGAGATAAAAAAGGCGCTGTTTTCCCTCTATGGTCAGGAGGTTGACGATTCTCAGATCCAGCTTCAGGAAACCCGCAAAGATTTTGATGGAGACAGGACCCTGGTGGTATTTCCATTGTTGCGTGTATCGAAAAAAACACCCGAACAAACGGCGACAGAAATCGGAGAGTACCTGAAAGAGCATTCTTACACCGTAGTTCAATTTAATGTGGTTAAGGGATTCCTGAACCTGACCATCCACGCATCCCACTGGGTGGAAATCCTGGCTGAAGCTTTCAATAACCCGCATTTCGGATTGAAACCTGTCGCTGAAGATTCAAAATTAGTGATGGTCGAATATTCTTCGCCAAATACCAATAAACCCTTGCACCTGGGACATATACGGAATAATTTATTAGGATATTCATTAAGTGAAATTTTAAAAGCCAATGGGTACAAAGTAGTTAAAACCAATATTGTCAATGATCGGGGAATCCATATCTGTAAGTCGATGCTGGCGTGGAAAAGATGGGGGAACGGGCAAACACCCGAATCAACCGGCAAAAAAGGCGACCATCTGGTAGGTGACTTCTACGTTAAATTCGAACAGGAAAACCAGAAACAGGCAGAAGTACTGATTGCCTCGGGTGTGGAAAAAGAGGAAGCAAAACTCAAAACACCCCTCATGGACGAAGCAAGAGACCTTCTTCGAAAATGGGAAGCCAACGACAAGGATACCGTGGCAATCTGGAAGATGATGAACGCATGGGTATACGAAGGATTCAATGAAACCTATAAGAACCTGGGCATTGATTTTGACAAAATTTATTACGAATCAGATACCTATATTGAAGGGAAAAAAGAGGTGATGCGTGGGTTAGACCAGGGCATTTTTTACCGGAAGGACGATCATTCCGTGTGGGCCGATCTTTCATCGGCTGATCTGGAACAGAAGCTTTTGCTCCGAAGCGACGGAACTTCGGTATATATAACCCAGGATATCGGTACTGCCAAAATGCGCTTCGATGATTACCCCATTGATAAAATGGTGTATGTAGTTGGAAATGAGCAAAATTATCATTTTCAGGTGCTGGCACTTTTGTTGGATAAACTGGGGTACAAATGGGGGAGGGAGCTTTTCCATTTTTCCTACGGTATGGTGGAATTACCCTCCGGAAAAATGAAATCCCGCGAGGGGAAAGTAGTGGATGCCGATGACCTGATTGCAGAAATGGTTGAGGTGGCCAGAAAAATGTCCTGTGAACTGGGAAAACTCGATACCCTCTCCCCGCAGGAAGCAAACGATACCTATCGGATCATCGCACTTGGAGCCCTGAAATATTTTATTCTCAAGGTAGACCCCAAAAAAAACATGCTTTTTAATCCGGAGGAGTCGATCGACTTCAACGGAAATACAGGCCCTTTTATTCAATATACCTATGCCCGTATTCGTTCTGTGATACGGAAAGCCGCGGAATCCGGATTGAAAAAGGAGATGCCGGGACAGGAAATAGTGCTGCTCAGAAAAGAAACAGAACTCCTTAAGCTCATAACCCGTTTCCCGGAAGTGGTGTTGGAATCCGGAAATACTTACAGCCCTGCATTGATAGCAAATTATTGTTATGAACTGGCCAAAGAATTCAATCAGTTTTACCACGACCATTCGATCCTGAAGGCCGAAACGGAGGAAATGATAAACCTCAGGCTGGTGCTTTCGGAAATAGTTGCCAGGGTACTGAGAAAAGGCATGGGACTGCTTGGAATCGAAATGCCAGAAAGGATGTAGGATCAGATGATCCTGAGTGAACAGAAGGCTTTTTTGTTACTGAAACAGGGGTATCTCTCTGCTATTCATCGGATGAATTCTTCATGGTAACCGCTCGTTTGAGAGCATCCGGTCCATACCGGTTTCGTACCTTGTCCATAGCCTGGTACAGCCTGATCATTTTTTCTGAATCCTCAAAGAGCCTTATCTGGTAAGTTCCTCCTGTTAAATGACTGAAGCGGACCCCTACCAGGCGCAGGAGCACCCGGCGGTTATATATTTTGTTAAACAAGTCCATCACCGTATCAATCAGGGTATGGTCCAGAGAAGTATAGGGAATCCGTTTCTGCATACTGTGGGTCTGGAAATCAGAGTATCTGATTTTTACGGTTACACAGGAAGTGAGTTTACACTCCTTCCGCAACTGGTAAGCCAGGTTTCCGGCCATACCATATAAAATACTTTGTAGTTTCCGGACGTCGGTAGTGTCTTTATCAAAGGTTCGCTCTACGGAAATTGATTTGCGTTCACGATACTGCTCTACCGGCGAATTGTCAATTCCCAGGGCTTTTTTCCATATAACTATCCCGTTTATTCCCAAAACACTTTCCATCATTTCAACAGGCATTTCCTGGATGGTTTTGATCTTTATGATCCCCATGCTTCGTAATAAACGATAGGTTTGGGAGCCTACCATGGGAATTTTTTGAATGGATAGGGGAGCCAGGAACAGTTTTTCTCTTCCCCTGGGAATTTCCATGCCGTTGTTTGGTTTGGCTTCCCCGGTTCCTACTTTTGAAACAGTTTTATTGACCGATAATCCGAACGATAGGGGCAGATGGGTTTCTTTGATGATTTTCTCACGCAATTCATTCGCCCATAAATAGCTTTGTCGTACAAACCGGTCCATACCGCTTATGTCGATGTAAAATTCATCAATGGAAGACTTTTCAAACAGAGGGGCCCTTTCCCTGATTATGTCCGTTACCGTGTCAGAAAACTGGCTGTAGATACCGCTGTTTCCCCGGATAATCACCGCATGGGGACAAAGAGTACGGGCCATCTTCATTGGCATGGCCGAATGGATTCCATACGTTCGGGCTTCGTAACTACAGGCTGCTACCACGCTTCGGTCAGACAGACCCCCAATCAATACCGGACGACCGTTCAACCTGTTGTCGAAGAGCCGCTCACAGGATACAAAAAAAGTATCCATATCAAGATGTACAATGGTTCTGTTCATAAATGACAATATTATTGTCAGTAATCTGACTATAATATAATCATATTTTTATTATCTTTGAAATGTATGACACGAAATGAAAAAAAACAGGCGGATGGAAGCAGAGGATGGATCATTCTGCAGGTTGGAGGGGAAATTGAGCCACAGCCTGTCTGGGTGGGGGAGAAATCCGTAATTTTGTATTCATTCTTAAAAGCATAGATTATGTATTTTGCAGAAAATCTGAAATTTCTCAGGAAGCGCAGAAAGCGATCTCAGGCCGATCTGGCCCGGTCGCTGGAGTTGACCCGGACCACCCTTTCGGGGTATGAAAAAAATGTTCAGCCACCGTTTAAGGTTCTTGTCCGGATAGCCGATTACTTTTCTGTCTCCCTGGATGCCCTGATCCGTTACGATTTGAAGCAGCTTTCGGAGTTCCAGCTTTCGCAGATTGAAAACGGTTTTGATGTAGATGTGACCGGGAAAAAACTCCGGTTGCTTACGATTTCTGTAGACCCGGAAGGTGAAGAGAATATTGAAATGGTTCCTGGGAAAGCCCATGCAGGCTACACTGCAGGTTTTGCCGATCCTGATTTCATTGCTTCGCTGCCACATTTTTCCCTGCCCTTCCTTCCCGGTGGAAAAACGTACCGTACTTTCCAGATCAAAGGAGACTCCATGTTGCCTGTAGCTGAGGGATCCTGGGTAACCGCTTCCTATATCGAAAACTGGCAGGAGGTGAAAGATGGAACCCCCTGCATCATCGTTACCAAAGACGAAGGAATTGTTTTTAAGCTGGTGTATAACCAGGTGGAAAGAAACAAAACCTTTCTCCTGGTTTCAAAAAACCAACGCTATAAACCGTATGAAATGGAGCTGATAAATATTCTGGAAATGTGGAAATTTGAAACCTACAACGGATTTATCTTTTAAATCCCAATTTAATCAGATATCAAATTTTACCTGAAGAATTTTTTCTTATGGGATTAAAAAGATTCTTCAGATAGTTCCGGAGTATGAAGAAACAGGGAATCCTGTTTACCCTCTCTTTTTACAGCCTGATTGTGAATGTGTTCTCTCTGTTTGCGGCTAATTTGTTGCGGGCCTGATGATCCTGTAGTTTCCGCTCAGGTGCATCAGACTGAAGAGATACAGCAATCCATCGTAATAGGGATCAAAATAGCCGTCTTCATAGGGTTCCAGTTTTGCGTTCCATAGGGCATCGACAAATTTCCAGCTTTTAGCCTGGGTTCCCATGAGGGAAGCAGCTGCTGATGTAGCGACCAACCCCAGTGAATGGCGCAGTTTCTGATATCCTCCGGCAGGAAGGATCCATTCAGGAGGAGTTCCGTCTAAATTGAACTGGTCTTCAAAGGTGTCGATACCCCGGCAGAAAAGAAAGTTCTGAAATCGTTTGCCATAGTCCTGCTGCCACCCGGTATCTTTGGCATACCATGCATAATCCATCGCAATGTTCATGGGTACTCTCCATGAGTCAAAGCGGAAGGCTGCCCTCATGAATCCCCTGCTTATAGGTTTACCGCTGAATTCGGTGGCATCGGTATTCAATGCTGTTTCCCGGTTACAGGCTCTGTGGAGGAAAACACGGGCTGTATCGGCACAGTCACGGTAAAATTGCTCATGTCCGTCGTTGGCATACTCGGCCCAGATTTCCCAGAAAGCAGGTAAATGGTACGAAGGATCGGTCCAGTTGTATCCGGAATCATCCGGTACAAAGTTGATCTGTTTGTGCTCCACATTGATCACATTCCGTATTCCACCGGTTCCGTCTTTGCTCCACATAGCATCCAGGATTCTTCGGGCTTCCGCATAATAGTCAATTCCGGAATCGTTTCCCCAGCGGTTGGAGGCAAACAACAAAGCGGTTACAAAATAAAATTCTCCGTCGGAGGCAGATCCTTCGGAATTGTGTTTTCCGGTTTTGGGTTCCACACTCCAGGCAAAGTAGGCTTCCCTTGGACCTTCCTGATGTTGCATGTATTTTCTTGTCCACCGCCACAACCGGTCAAAAACCTCTTTTTTATCCAGCTGAACAGCTACCATCATTCCGTAGGAAAGTCCCTCGGTGCGGGCATCATGGTTTTTAAGATCCGAAACGTAAGCCAGAGAATCCTCTACCTCAAAATAAACCCTGTTGGGACCTTCAAAAAGATCGTGATAGGCTTTGGCCAGTTTGGCTTCAATGGCTTCCTGTGAATATCCGGCTTCAAGAAAAACATTGCGGTACTTGCCTGTTTCCCAGGCACCCTTTTCCCAGGGAACCATTTTACCACGGGGATCTTCCACATCTTTTTCACAATCCCCCGACAGTTGCCCTGAAACTCCGGGAACCAAAAGAATAGTAAAAATAAACAGAGTCGTGAGATACATTATTCGTTTCATAGAAATCAGTTTAGGTTAAAGTCCGAAAGGTACAACACAAATTTGTATATGCAAATAGAATTTATCAACCGGATTTATTATATTGTCCTTGAATTTTAAAACCTGATGGACTTCTCAATACTAAAAGATATTGTAGTAATCTTTGCCCTTTCCACACTGGTCAATTTGGTTTTTACAAGAATAAAGGTCCCTACTGTTGTGGGGTATCTGATGACCGGAATCATTGCCGGCCCTCATTTGCTATCATTGGTCAGGGGAGAGCATGAAATTGAGATTCTGGCTGAAATTGGTGTGATCCTGTTGCTTTTTACGATCGGCATGGAGTTTTCCCTTAAGCATCTTCTGAAGATCCGGAGAATTGTTTTTTTTGGAGGTTTGTTTCAGGTTCTCCTGACAGCCGGAATATTTTATGTAGTTACAAGATTTTACAATCTTGACTGGCAGACCGGTGTTTTTATTGGTTTTCTTACAGCTCTTAGCAGTTCAGCCCTTGTATTGAAGTTATTGCAGGAACGATCGGAACTGACATCGAATTATGGACGTACTGTTTTAGGCATTCTTATTTTTCAGGACCTGATGCTGGTTCCGTTGTTGTTATTCACAAATCTGATCGGGAACAACGAAGTGAACCTATCCAGGGAATTGCTGGTTCTGGCTATGAAGGCTGTTTTTATTCTGGGTTTTGTGTATGCCGGAAATAAATGGTTGTTACCTAAACTTCTGTATCTGATAGCCCAGACAAAAAATCAGGAACTGTTTACGATGAGTATTTTTCTCATCTGTCTGGCCATTGCTCTTTTAACGTATCAGTTAGGCATGTCCCTGGCATTTGGAGCCTTTTTAGCGGGCTTAATGGTTTCTGAATCACCCTACAGCCACAATGCCTTTTCGAATCTTCTCCCTTTTAAGGATACCTTCACCAGTTTCTTTTTTGTATCCATAGGGATGTTGCTGGATCTGAATTTTGTGGCAGACAATTATCCCCTTATTATTTTAAGTGTCGGACTGGTAATTATTCTGAAAGCGCTTATTGCCGGAGGAACGGGATTTATTCTCGGGCATACTTTCCGGGGGGTCGTATTGGTCGGATTCGCACTAAGCCAGGTAGGGGAATTTTCTTTTATTTTAGCAAAAATCGGACTCAATAATTCCGTTTTGAATGCATATTATTATCAGTTGTTCCTGGCTGTTGCGGTCATCACTATGGCGCTGACCCCTTTTATCATGAAACTATCGTTACCCCTGGCCAATGTCCTATTAAAACTCCCCCTTCCGGAATACCTTGTAAACGGAATATTTCCATTGCAGGAAATTGAAATTCCTGATCTGAGAAATCATGTTGTCATAATTGGAAAAGACAACAGTGCCCTGAAACTGTCTAAAATGGCATCTCTAAACAACATACACCATGTTTCTATTATATTCGATCCTTTAATTGCAAAAGAGAAGATCCAGAACGGAGAAGTGGTTGTTTACGGAGATGCTGTGAATGAACCGATCTTGTTAAAAGCGCATGTTGACAGCGCAGAAATAGTTTTAATATCGGTTGGGAGCCTCATCCCCTCGATGGCCATTACAGAGAAAGTAAGAAACCTGAATAAAAAGGCCTATATCATAGCCAGAGTCAAACACATTGAGAATGTTGAACAATTATACAAAATCGGGGCTGATCAGGTTTTTCCTGAAAAACTGGAAATTGCCATCGACATGTTTAACCGGGTTCTGGTTCAGAAATTATATCCCCAGAAAGAGGTGAATCGAATATTAACCCATATCCGGAATCTGAATTTAGGGGAATTCTCCGAAAAGGATATTCTTAATCAACCTACGATATTTGATGAGCTTCCGAACATGAATATTTCTGCCATCACCGTAGAATCCAATGCAAAGGCTGCCGGCCGTTCACTCGCCGAGATCCGGTTGAGAACAGAAACCGGAGTTACTTTGCTGGCTATCAGGAGAGGGACTGAAATAATTGAACATCCCACTCCGGAAACCATCTTTGAACCGGATGATACGGTGTATGTGTTGGGAGATCCGGAACAGGTCAACCTGGCATTTGAATTGTTTTCCAATGAGGGGTAATCCCTATCCGGCAGTATAAAAAAAAACGAAACCCGGTATTTTTTATGTCAACCCAAAGATTTTCATGTCTTCCTCAACCGTTTTTATGGTTTGAACTCCAAACGTATCCTGAACGATCTTCAACAAATTTGTTGTTAACCAGGCCGGCAATGTCGGACCCACATGGGTATTTTTTATTCCCAGGTACAACAAAGCAAGATGTACAATGATGGCTTTTTGTTCGTACCAGGCAATGTTAAAGACGATCGGAAGATCGTTAATGTCATCCAGCTTCAGAACCTCTTTCAGCTTAAGCGCCACAAAAGCCCATGAATAGCTGTCGTTGCATTGTCCTGCATCCAACACCCTGGGGATCCCGTTGATGTCGCCTAATTTTAATTTGTTGTACCGGTACTTGGCGCACCCTGAGGTGAGGATTACCGTATCGTTGGGCAATTGCTTTGCAAATTCGGTATAATAATCACGGGTTTTCTGCCGTGCATCGCAACCCGACATAACGACCAGTTTTTTTATGGCACCTGAATTTATGGCCTCCAGAATTTTGTCGGCAAGGGCGAGCACCTGGTTGTGTGCAAAGCCGATGGTTATTTCACCGGTTTCAATTTCTGCAGGTGGAGGGCAGGTTTTGGCCAGCTCAATGATTTCTGAAAAGTCTTTGTGTCCGTTGGGTAATTTTTTGTCAATTTTTTTCCATTCGGGCATTCCCGTTGCACCCGTAGTAAAGACCCTGTTGTTATAGGTCGTTGTTTTGCGTGGTGGAACCAGGCAATTGGTGGTAAACAGAATTGGCCCGTTGAAGGTCTCAAATTCCTGTAGCTGGCGATGCCATGCATTGCCGTAGTTGCCTGCCAGGTGTTTGTATTTTTTTAATGCCGGATAGGCATTGGCCGGAAGCATTTCGGAATGGGTATAAATATCAATTCCTTTGCCTTCGGTTTGAATTAACAACTGCTCCAGGTCTTTTAAATCGTGTCCGCTGATAAGGATCCCGGGATTTTTGCCTACCCCAATGTTCACTTGCGTAATTTCAGGGTTTCCAAAAGCACTGGTATTGGCCTTGTCCAGCAAAGCCATTGCTTTTACCCCGTATTCCCCTGTTTTTACAACCCGGTTGAGGGCATCGTTCAGGGAAAACGGTTTTGTAATCATTACCAGAGTCTCCTCCATGAATGTATATAAATCCTGATCTTTAAAGCCCAGATTGAAGGCATGCTCGGTATAGGCAGCCATTCCTTTGGCTCCAAAAAGGAGGTACTGTTTTAATCCACGAATATCTTCATCGGCATCGTAGGTTAAGGTTCCTACTTCTTTTGCTTTTTCGTAAAATGCAGTTTCCGATTCGCCTGTCCAGTGAATGGAAGCATGATTTTCAGAAACCTGGACCTTTGATTTTAACTGATCGCGGTAGGAAAGGCAATCTTTAATCGCCTGTACGATGGACGAATCATCAAAGTTGGCGTTGGTAATGGTCATGAACAAACAGTTGGTGATGTGTTTGCTTTCCGCATTGGTGTCTATTCCATGTTTGCGTGCTTCAATCGTTAGATACGAAAGCCCCTGGCAGGCAAAAATTAATAAATCCTGAAGATTGGCAGTTTCTTCGTTCTTCCCGCAAACTCCCTTCACCGTACAGCCTGTATTCTTGACTGTTTCCTGGCATTGATTACAAAACATAGGTGTATGATTTTAAATGTAAATTTTTAATATATTATAGAAATCCACGTCCTGGGGGCGTGGTAATGTATTTTTTGCTTTGCTTGTATATGAATGGAATCATAAGTCGGAAGACCGAAGACGGAAGTCAGGAGAAAAGAACACTTCGGACTTCGGACTTCGGACGAAAAGGCTTATACATTATTGTATTGGGTTTCATAATCTTATAGATTAAATTTAATACCACCTTCTTTGATGGTGGATTCTTTATTTATCTACACAAATATATATATTCATCTCAACTATCAAAATAATTCTCACAAGAGAGGGAAGATGAACAAAAATACAGGTACAGTAGCAGGTCCTTTTTCCCGGGAACCAATCACAAACCTTTTATTTTTGTACGTATCGGCAGTATATTTCTCTTTCAGGGGTCTGTTCAATTCACCCTACTCATTGTTCTTTTGAGATAAAGGTCTTTCTTAAAAGGTTAAATGAATCATTTTTTTTCTTCTGCAAATAATAAGGGAAAACGATTTTTCATCTTCACTGGTCCGTTTTTCTTTGAATTCCGACATAATACAGATCGAATCCCCCTTTTCCGCCCGGCCGGTTGGAGGAAAAAATCATCATGTCGTTATCAAATTCCCAGGGTTGTGAACGTACAATGGGCCTGTATTCGTCATATTCCGTGTTAATTTCGCTTCCGAAATGAATGGGTTCTCCCCATTTTCCGTTTTCAAAAAAGGAATAATACAGGTCATACCCTCCAAAGCCTCCCTTTCTGTTTGAAGCAAAAACCAATGTATGATTCGTTATGGAAGGGCATTTGTCATCATCTTCCGAATTTAAAATATCGTCTTTTGTTACAGGATATCCTCCTCCATGAACCATATCAGTTAAAATATCACCCGTTTGATCCAATGGAGTAAAGTAGATATTAAAAGTACCGTCTCTGTTGGATGACCAGTAAATTTTTGTTTTTTCTGAATTCAGGGTCGGATAAAAATCATGTGCATCGGAGTTCAGATAATCCAGGTTTATAATGGTATCATAGCGGTTGGTATGGGTATTATGGGTCAGTTTTATGTTATGATTTCCGGTTTCATTGTTTGCATAAAGAAAAATATAGTTTTGAAAACTCTGATATCCGCTTTCAACTGGAAAATATCCCTCCCCTAAGGGAATAATATAAGGTCCCAGTTCATCATGGGATGTATTGATTTTGCTCAGTGCCTGCCTTAAATTGCTGTTTCTACTGTAAACATCCAGGTTGCTCTGTGTATTTTCATAAATGTCGAGTTCTCCCGTTTTCTTGGAAAAATAGACCGACATTAATTTGTAGACAATATCGAAATGGGTTCCATGGCTGTTTCTGTTCGAGGAAAAGCAAAGGGGGAAAGTTTCTCCAAAAACCGGAATGTCGGAATTGTAATCATCATATTCCGTATTGCATTCCTCGAGATTAACGGGTGATTCAGGGAAGTGCCCGATGGAATAGTTATTTGGCTGACCCCAGTTAAAGAGATCACAGGAAAAAATTGTGATTGAGACAACCAGCAGTAAAAAGAACCGTTTATAAAAACCAATATTTTTCATGCAATGGAATATCAATGGGTTCCGGTTAATGGGAAAGACCGGTTTACTTTGTCTGCAATTTGTTTGCACGATTTCTTTTTTACCCGATTACCCTGTTTTATGATAAATGATGTTTTTTGATTGCTAAGGGTTGCGTTCCTTTTTCAGGTTTCTTGTCTTTCTCCAGGCGATCAGAAAGAGCCCCAGAGCTATACATGCGAAAAGAATATTTCCCAGCGTATCCTGGAGGGGGGTAATAGAACCTAGGGAGGGAACCTGAACAAATCCATACCATGCATACGTGAAAAGCAGTCCCCCGGTTCCCATTAGGGAATGCCTGCTGGACCATCCGGAGTGGTTCGACCATCGGCTTAAAAGAATACAGCCGGCAACAAAGATCAGGATCATTGCTCCGATGGAACCCCATGCGGGGATATAGGTTATAAGGAAGGTTGTGGCCATAAACCCTGAGCCTAGAAGAAAGGCAGTCAGGCCCACGGCAAACGGGCCCGGAACGCGTTTCGAACCCATCCGTTCAGGCTTCTTCTTTCTGAATGCTGAAACAGCCAGAATGACCAGTAGCACAACGACCAACCCTGCCAGGGCAAATTGAAGCCCGGAAGCCATAAATGCTTCTTTGGATTTGGTCAGTAAGGGAGTAAAAGCGGCAAAAACAAAGGCAAGACCGACAACAATAATCCCTGAGGTGCCAAGAACCGGTTTTCCTTTCGACTCAGGGAAAAGTCCGTCCAGCAAAGCAATGGGAACGGCAGTACTCCATATTACGTGAATCCCCAGTGCAAACACGGTCCACCAGGAGCCCATCTTTAAAAAGGATAGGTATCCGTAATCCAGGAGTCTGAGCCCCACATAATTGGGGTCAAAGAGCGATTGCGTATGAAAGGCTTCTTCCACAATTCCGTAAGCCAGGCAGAGGATCAGCAATCCCCCCGTGTTCAGATGCTGTCTTACCGCTGTTTCTCGGATCAGCAATGCCCCGCATCCATAAAGTAAAGCCAGGTAGGGCAACAGCCAAACCATGGTTACCGGTAGATTGCCCAATAGGAATTCACCCACAAAGGGGGCCAGGGAAAAAAGGCTGATAGCCGCTGCAATTCGTGTTTTGGTTTTTGGGAAGGATGCTTGTTTCATGCGTTTCAGATTATTTTTTATTGGTATCGTTTCACAGGATTCATTACGTTTTCCGTGAGAATATCTTATTTTCTACAACCCCTCATTTGCAACAATCTGTCCCAAAATGTCAGGGCAGGCTGCTGCAAATAAGGAGCTGGACCCCTGAAATAAATGGTATGTATCAATCAACTTGAGCAAAAAAAATCATACCTTTGCACAATCTAAAAGGATTGGATGTTTAAATTTAAAACGGATCTGGTAAAGTAAATAACCCCTGGTATGCTGACCGGGGTTATCCCTTCATTTAACTCAGGCATATTTTTGTCGGAGTTTCTTCATTTCATTTCATTTTTATTTAGAACAGTGTAAGGTATGGCAAAGGATATTTTGTATTTTTTGCCGTGATTTCAACAAGATAAATTTTTATATCATGAGCAACGAAAATAAATCCATTCACGAATTTGACTTCCAATTAATCTGCGAATATTTTTCAGGTTTAAAACGACAAGGGCCCGGTAGCCCGGAGGTCACGGTTAACGCATTACGCTTCATTGACCATCTTACGGACCATTCCCGTATTGTCGACATTGGTTGCGGAACAGGCGGGCAGACGATGGTATTGGCACAGCATGCACCGGGAAACATTACAGGGCTTGATCTGTTTCCCATGTTCATTGATTTATTTAATCGCAACGCCGAAAAACTGAATCTCCAGGAACGCGTTAAGGGTATGGTTGGTTCCATGGACAACCTTCCGTTTCAGAGTGAAGAACTGGACCTGATCTGGTCCGAAGGAGCCATCTACAACATAGGTTATGAAAGAGGTTTGAGGGAGTGGCGGAAATTTCTGAAAACAGGAGGTTATCTGGCTGTATCCGAAGCGTCGTGGTTTACAGAGCAACGGCCTGAAGAAATCAATGCATTCTGGCTGGATGCCTATCCGGAGATCGACACCATTCCGAATAAAGTGGCTCAGATGCAAAAAAACGGATACATTCCGGTTGCCACTTTTATCCTGCCAGAAAACTGCTGGACCGAACATTTCTATGTTCTCCAGGCTGAAGTACAGGAGATTTTCCTGGAAAAACACAAAGGGAATCAGACTGCCCATGAATTGGTAGCAAACCAACGGCATGAAGCACTCTTATATTCCAAATACAAAGCCTTTTACGGCTATGTATTCTACATCGGGAGAAAAATCTGATTCATCCGGGAAAAACCGGAAGCCACCAAAAAAAGGGTTTTCTCAGGAAAACCCTTTTTTTTATTGAGTCAGAATCCGGTCTTTATTATTTGATGTTTGCCTGGGCGGCTGCTACGCGTGCGATAGGCACCCGGTAGGGTGAACAGCTCACATAGTCCATGCCCACGCTGTCGCAGAACATCACCGATGATGGTTCGCCGCCGTGTTCACCGCAGATACCTATTTTCAGGTTGGGTTTCACGCTGCGTCCTCTGTCAACCCCCATTTTCACCAACTGTCCAACGCCTTCCTGGTCAAGGATCTGGAAGGGATCGTTTTTCAGGATCCCTTTTTCGAGGTAAACAGGCAGGAATTTTCCGGCATCATCGCGTGAATAGCCGAAGGTCATCTGGGTAAGGTCGTTGGTCCCGAAGGAGAAGAATTCAGCCACTTCAGCCACCTGGTCTGCTGTAAGAGCAGCCCGGGGTATTTCGATCATTGTACCTACCAGGTATTCACATTCAGTGCCTTTTTCTTCAAACACTTTTTTTGCGGTTTCATGAATAATGTCGGCCTGCATTTTCAGTTCTTTCACCGTACCAATAAGGGGAACCATGATTTCCGGGCGTGCATCTATGCCTTTCTGTTTCAGATTCACCGCTGCTTCGATAATGGCACGTGCCTGCATTTCAGTAATTTCCGGATAGGTATTTCCCAGGCGGCAACCCCGGTGTCCCAGCATCGGGTTGAATTCATGCAGGTCGTCAACCAGTGCTTTTACCTGATCCACTGAAATGCCCATTTCATCGGCCATTTCCTGTTGGTTTTCCTTTTCGTGGGGTACGAATTCATGCAATGGTGGATCAAGCAGGCGGATGGTTACACCATACCCGGCCATAGCTTGCAGAATTCCTTCGAAATCGTTCCGCTGATAGGGAAGCAGTTTAACCAGTGCTTTGCGCCGTGATTCCTCAGTTTTAGCCAGGATCATTTCACGCATGGCTTTGATTCTTTCCCCTTCAAAGAACATGTGTTCTGTACGGCAAAGACCAATTCCTTTGGCTCCGAAGTTACGGGCCACCTGGGCATCTTTGGGTGTGTCGGCATTGGTGCGTACCGACATGCGGGTATATTTATCGGCCAGATCCATGATTTTGCCGAAATCGCCGCTCATTTCGGGGTTTTTGGTTGCTACTTTTCCGTCGTATACTTCACCTGTCGTACCGTTCAGTGAGACCCAGTCACCCTCTTTTATTTCTTTTCCTTTGACGGTCATCACCCGTGTTTTGTAGTTTATTTTTACGGTTCCTGCACCAGACACACAGCATTTCCCCATTCCGCGGGCTACCACAGCTGCGTGCGAGGTCATCCCTCCACGGGCTGTCAGAATACCCCTGGCTGCGTGCATTCCTTCAAGATCTTCCGGAGATGTTTCCACACGTACCAGCACCGACTGCGGGTACTTGGTTGCTTCATCGGCAAAGAAAACAACCTGTCCTGTAGCAGCTCCCGGGGATGCCGGCAAGCCTTTGGCCAGGACGGATGCTGATTTCATTGCTTTTGTATCAAATACAGGGTGGAGCAGTTCGTCCAGTTTATTGGAGTCTATGCGTAAGAGTGCGGTTTTTTCGTCAATACTGCCTTGTTCCAGCATGTCAACGGCGATTTTTGCCATAGCTGCTCCGGTACGTTTTCCGTTACGGGTCTGCAGGAGCCACAGTTTGCCTTCCTGGATGGTGAACTCCAGGTCCTGCATATCGCTGTAGTGGTCTTCCAGTTTTTGCTGGGTTTTGTCCAATTGTTTATACAGTTCGGGCATTGCTTCTTCCAGGGAAGGATACTTTGAAGCTCTTTCTTCTTCGCTGATTCCCTGCAGATTAGCCCATTTTCTTGAACCCTCAAGGGTTATTTCCTGGGGTGTGCGTATCCCGGCTACCACATCTTCGCCCTGGGCATTGATCAGGTATTCACCGTTGAATACATCTTCGCCGGTGGCAGCATCGCGGGTAAAGGCCACACCGGTGGCCGATGTATCCCCCATGTTCCCGAAAACCATAGCCTGCACGTTTACGGCAGTACCCCATTCATCGGGGATTTGCTCCATACGGCGGTAATAAATGGCACGCGGGTTGTTCCAGCTGTTAAAGACAGCTCCTATAGCTCCCCACAATTGCTCCCACGGATCGGTGGGAAAATCTTTGCCGGTTGTTTTTTTGACGGCTGCTTTGAAACGCCTGGACAGCTCCTGAAGATCTTCGGTAGTGAATTCGGTATCGAGGGTAATGCCTTTTTCCTCTTTTAATTGCTCAATGATCTCTTCAAAGGGATCGTTTTCTTCTTTGCTGGCTGGTTTCATTTCCATTACCACATCGCCGTACATTTGTACAAAACGACGGTAGGAATCCCATGCAAACCGTGCATTGCCCGTTTTTTTAGTGATCCCTTCCAGGGCTTCATCATTTAATCCCAGGTTCAGTATGGTATCCATCATCCCCGGCATCGATGCCCTGGCACCCGAACGTACCGAAAGAAGACACGGATTGTCTTTATCTCCGAATTTCGTCCCTGTGAGTTCTTCCACTTGTGAAACAGCCGCTTCAACTTCCCCTTTGATGAGGTCAAAAGTGGCTTTTTCGCCCTTTTCGTTGTACATCGTA
The DNA here is from genome assembly GCA_964575025.1 of uncultured Mariniphaga sp. Classification (GTDB taxonomy): domain Bacteria; phylum Bacteroidota; class Bacteroidia; order Bacteroidales; family Prolixibacteraceae; genus JABMQB01. The sequence goes on along the minus strand of CAZNPV010000019.1, from coordinate 1,985 downwards.
CAAACTTCTGTTGTAATCGTAAATCCGGGAGGAACCGGTACTCCGATACGGTTCATCTCTGCCAGGTTGGCTCCCTTGCCACCCAGAAGATTCTTCATATCTGCCTTTCCTTCAGCTTTTCCTGCTCCGAATGTATAAACATGTTTTGTCATAAAATCTGTTTTTTTATATTAACATAATTGAAACCTTTTCTGAAAGTATACGGGTTCGCAAAATTAGCTTATTTTTTTAAACATCTGAAATTTATCGACCCTTAAATCATCTGTTTCCGTTTTATTAACAGTAAGCTAACCGAAGGGGTATTTATGCTATTTTTTAACATTCTGTTATTTTTACCCATATTTGTAAGGGGTTTTTTTATGGGTAAGACGAAGAATGTAAAGAACAAAGGTATTCTTGGATTTATTGAGAGGGGTGGCAATGCTCTTCCTCATCCTGCAAGTCTGTTCGGGATACTGGCATTGAGTGTATTGCTGTTTTCATTGATCGGTCATTTATTCCACTGGCATGCCGTGCATCCCGCGACCGGGGAAACGATAACCACTATCAATCTGTTATCGAAAGGCGGGTTACACAGGATATTACTGGAGATGGTTGATAATTACACCAGCTTTGCACCTCTTGGCATCGTGATGGTAGCTCTTTTGGGTATAGGGATTGCTGAGAGCAGTGGCCTTATCAGTGCTGCAATAAGGTTCCTGGTTTCTAAAGCCCCTTCGGGGATGTTAACTTTTGTGGTTGTTCTTGCCGGTATAATTTCAAATATTGCTTCCGACCTGGGTTATGTACTCATAATACCCCTTGGAGGCATTATTTTTTATTCGGTTGGCCGGCATCCCATAGCAGGGATAGCTGCTGCTTTTGCAGGTGTCTCAGGCGGCTTTAGTGCTAATCTGCTTATAGGAACCATAGATCCGCTGCTTGCCGGTTTGTCTACCGAGGCAGCAGGTATAATTGATTCTGACTATTATGTGCTCCCCACAGCCAATTATTATTTCATGATGGTATCAACCATAATGCTCGCCTTTGCAGGGACATGGGTGACACACCGGTTTGTGGAACCCAAGCTTGGAAAATACAAGGGAGATGTACCCCGTGAATCCCTTGAACCTCTAAGCCTGAAAGAGAAAAAAGGACTTAAATGGGTGGCAGGGATAAGCCTGGTCGTGGTGGCAGTGATAGCAGCCGGACTGATACCTGAGAACGGAATACTCAGGGGAACCGGCGGATCATTATTTAATTCGCCCGTATTGAAAGGTTTTATTGCTGTGCTTTTTGTTGTGTCCGCTATCCTGGGCATACTGTTCGGTGCCATAACAGGAACCTTTAAAAATGATACGGACGTCGTAAAAGGAATGGTGGACAATTTCAAAGCACTGGCAGCATTCCTGGTTCTTGTCTTTTTCGCGGCTCAGTTTGTGGCTTTTTTCAAATGGAGCAATCTGGGCCTGATAATAGCCATAAAAGGTGCGGAAGGACTCCACAGTCTTGACATAGGTCTTATCCCTCTTGTTATCCTTTTCATCCTTCTTTCGGGATTTATTAACATGTTCATGGGATCGGCCTCAGCAAAATGGGCCATACTGGGCCCTGTGTTTATCCCCATGTTCATGCTCCTGGGCTACTCACCCGAACTTTCACAGGTCGTTTACAGGATAGGTGACAGCATCACAAACATGATATCCCCCATGATGAGCTTTTTTGCCCTGGTCATAGTCTATTTTGAAAAATACGATAAAAAAGCCGGTATAGGAACACTCATGTCAACAATGATCCCTTACACGGTTGTTTTCTTTATTTTCTGGTCCATACTTCTCATTGCATGGATACTTTTGGATCTGCCTCTTGGTCCGGGAGCAGGACTGTACTATGGGTGATTCACCGGGAATAGAGTTAACTGAATTACTGAATTACTGAATAAACTGAATTACTGAATTACTGAATTACTGAATTACTGAATAAACTGAATTACTGAATTACTGAAT
>CAZNPV010000018.1:0-67522 GCA_964575025.1 uncultured Mariniphaga sp. | reverse complement strand
TCCCTTAATTTAAAGGGGAAATCAATATTTAAGTTTAATGAAGGTAAAATCGTAAAAATAACAGACGAAAGTTAAAAAATACGGCACACAACACCATCTCCAACTTCAGGCGCGACAACCCAAAGGTTATTATTGATTTTCTTACAGGAATTAAAAGATTATCTTTGTGTAAAAGGATTCGTAATGGATTTTAAAATTCTGACAGATAAATTACTTGATGATTACATAAAAGCTGTAAAAGAATCACCTTTGGATAAAATTGATAAAATCAAAAAGCTTGAGATTCCAGTTGATTATTTTCAGTTTTATAAATCCGTTTCATCTGTTTATTCTTCAAAGATTGAGGGAGAGGATATTGATTTTGATAGTTATTTCAAACATAAGTTTTTAAAGGTTAAATTTAATCCTGATTATACCAGAAAGGCGGATGATTTATACTCTGCATATGATTTCATTGACAATAATAGCTTAACACTTGAGAATGTTCAAAAAGCCCACTCAATTCTAAGCAAAAATCTCTTACCCAAAAGTCAACAAGGTTTGATTCGTACTAATCCAATGTTTGTAATCAACAGCGATGATAAAATTGAGTATGTTGCAGCAAGTCCAGAGATCGTTAAAACGGAGCTTGATAAAATATTTCAGGACCTAGATTTGTTGCGTCGTACAGATTTAAATCCTTTTGAGATATTCTACTATGCTGCATTATTACATCTGATTTTTGTAAAAATCCATCCATTTCAAGATGGCAATGGACGGACAGCACGGTTGATTGAGAAATGGTTTCTGATTGAGAAAATTGGACAAAAGACGACCTCAGTTCAGCTAGAAAAAAACTACTACAAAAGGCTTAAGGATTATTATTCAAACATAAGAAAGATTGGACTTGAATATGAGGATTTGGACTATTCAAAAAGCCTCGACTTTTTATTGATGACAGGTAAAGGCATTGATGACCAAAATTAAAAGGCACATACGGAATATGATAGCGGTGATTATAACCTGTTTGAATACAATAGCAACGAAAAACTAATTAAGATTGAAGAACTTTGGGAAGAGGAGGTAAATTACATATACTTCACCTGGGAAGGAAATAAAGTTACACGGCAATCGTATTGGGGTGATGAACCTGACTCATCAAAAAGTATTATTGAGTTGAATGGTAACAACGAAATTGTACGTGTGGATGGTTATTACAAATATGACGGAGAATGGGTTCTTGAATGGTACGATATCTTTACCTGGCAAAACGGTAATCTTGTTCAGATTGAAGAGTATTCTATTATTGAAGAGCAATCTGTAGCTAATTGGGAAAAGAATTGAATAATGCCAGCCGCTAGTTGAGTAGGCGGCTGATCCCGGTTTGTCAATCATGTGTCTAATTTTAAGGGAATGAAACCCGTCCCGATGAATAATCGATACGGGATAAGTCTTCCTGCGAACTTTTAAATTAACAGGAAATGAAAATTCAGAACAAAAAATTTATCGTTACCGGCGGGGGCAGTGGCATCGGGAGAGAAATCGTTTTCGGACTGCTCCACAGGGGAGCAAAGGTAATCGCTGTTGATATCAACAAAGACAACCTTGATTACGATGCGATTGAACGGGTTATGAATGTAAATTTTTATGGCAAATTATACATTCATGCCTTTTCGTATATTTGATTGAAAAAGGTCCGGATTGTGAATTTTTAAAATTTAAAATCAAACGGCACCATGCAATAAGATAGTAATTATGAGATCTACCCTTGCTTTTCTTTTAATCGTTCTGATTCCGGGATGTGCTTCCAGGCCGGGGCAGGACAATGTTCAGGATAGACCTGAAACCGCACTTCGTTTTGCCGATGCCGTGATGTTCCGGTCCGACAGCCTGATCTATTATCAGAGAGAAAAACCCAAATACGAATATGATTTTGCCTTTCTGGCTATGGCGATTGGAAAACTGGGGGTGTATAATCAGAAATATGCGGATTATGAGCGTGCTTACATCGATTATTTTGTTCAGGACGACGGAACCATCCACGGGTACAAACGTTCCGACTTCAATATAGACCGGATCAGGCCCGGGTTTAATATGCTGTCGCTCTACGAAAAAACCGGCAATGAAAAATACAAAAAGGCCATTCAGATATTGGTGAGTCAGATGGACGAGCATCCGCTGACCCGGTCCAACGGATTCTGGCATAAGAAAAGGTACCCCTGGCAGATGTGGCTTGACGGGATCTACATGGCTTCTCCCTTTCTGGCACGCTATGCCCGTGATTTTGATCAGCCCCGTTATTTTGATGAAGTGGTTTTTCAGATTCAACTGATTTATCAAAAGACCCTGGATCCGGAAACCGGCCTGCTGTATCATGCCTGGGACGAGAGCAGAGAACAGCGCTGGTGCAATCCGGAAACCGGACAGTCGAAACATTTCTGGAGCCGGGGTACCGGCTGGTATATGATGGCCCTGGTGGACGTGCTGGATTATCTGCCTCAGGACCACCCGGGAAGAAATTCGGTCCTACAGATCCTGAACAAGGTCAGCTCAGCCCTCCTGGATGTCCGGGATAAAAACACCGGCTTATGGTACCAGGTGCTGGACCTGGGCGGAAGGGAAGGAAATTACATCGAAGCCTCAGGATCCGCCATGTTCATCTATGCGTTTGCCAAAGGAGCAAAAAAAGGCTACCTGGATGAAAAATACCTCACCCTGGCCGAAGAATCTTTCCACAGCATGATGCAAAACCTGGTAATAACCGGTAGCGACGGAACCCCTACCCTGACCCATACCTGCGGAGCCTGCGGTCTGGGGGGAGATCCGTACCGGGAGGGAGACTATGCCTATTATATCTCCGAAAAAAAGGTAAACAACGATACCAAAGGGGTAGCCCCCCTGATTTTAGCCGCCATTGAATTGGGAAAATAGAGCGGTATCGGGTATCTCACCCATGCTGGCATGGTTAAAAAAAATACTCCCTTATCCCCCATGTGTGACCCCGGCTTCCCCTATCCAAAATCTTTTGGGAAAATAATCCCGCTTTTTGATACGTAAACAGCCCCTTGAGAATCTATACCCTTCTTTTGAGAAACCACAAGAACTCTTTCCGTTTGAATAAGTGTATCTTACATGGGGTAAATTCAAAAGATTATAGCTATATTTATATACAAACAGAAAATACAAATCTAAATGAAATGCTTATGAAAAATTCTACTTTATTCCTTTTGTTATTTGCATGCACCCTGTTATTCACATCAGGCTTGTATGCACAGGATGTGATCGACCTTTCAGGGATCGATAATCCCGAAATTCTTGCAGACACCCTGCCGGATGTTGCCGATGGGGCCATCATCCTCCTGGGACCCGGGAAAACGTACAATCACTTCTATGAGGACGCAGGAGGCTATGCCTTAGAAAAATCCATTGAATTCCGGTCGAGCGACCCCGAAGCAGCTGAAATGCCCCGGATCGACTGCCGGCAGAATTTCAATTTCGTTGATGGGGCCAATGTCGGATCTGTCGTATTTAAAAACATTGCCTTTTACAACGGCGAAGATGGCTGGGATAACCGGTATGTTTTCAATGTCGATGTCAGTGCAACGGTTGGCGAAATTGTATTTGAATCCTGTAACATCCGTTCCATCCGTGGAATCGTGCGCTTGAAAGATGGGGAAGGAGTACTCGATAAATTCACCCTTTCCGATTGTGTGATCGACAGCATCCGGAACTACGGTATCATTACCGTTGATGACGATGCCTGGATGTGCAACGATATCCTGATTGAAAATTCTACCATCAGCCGGACCGAACAGTTCCTGCAGAGCAGGAATAATTCCAATTCGGTGGTGATACAAAACTGCAACCTTGATGTACTTCCTAAAACCGGGAAACAGTTATTCCGCTGGAGAACTTCCGGCCAGGATAATGTAACCAATGGCATCACCTTACGGAACATCATTATCAGCCATGCCTGGGACCTGGAAGTCACAGGAGGGGTTGTCATTGATGGATTTGACGGGTTGGGAGAAACCGCCTGGACCGTTGAAAACTGTTATGCCACCAACGAATACAGCAACGAAGGCAAAGACACCATTCCGGGATTCCCTACCGCCGTCTATGCAGGTACTGCCGATGAACTCTGGGTCGACAGGGCCAACGGCGATTACCATTTTCTGGACGCTTCCTTTGCAGGCGCAGGAACCGCCGGAGACCCGCGCTGGGCCGGAGGAACAGGTCAGGAAATCGTTGACCTTTCAACTTTCGATAATCCTGAAATTCTTGCAGACACCCTGCCGGATGTTGCCGATGGGGCCATCATCCTCCTGGGACCCGGGAAAACGTACAATCACTTCTATGAGGACGCAGGAGGCTATGCCTTAGAAAAATCCATTGAATTCCGGTCGAGCGACCCCGAAGCAGCTGAAATGCCCCGGATCGACTGCCGGCAGAATTTCAATTTCGTTGATGGGGCCAATGTCGGATCTGTCGTATTTAAAAACATTGCCTTTTACAACGGCGAAGATGGCTGGGATAACCGGTATGTTTTCAATGTCGATGTCAGTGCAACGGTTGGCGAAATTGTATTTGAATCCTGTAACATCCGTTCCATCCGTGGAATCGTGCGCTTGAAAGATGGGGAAGGAGTACTCGATAAATTCACCCTTTCCGATTGTGTGATCGACAGCATCCGGAACTACGGTATCATTACCGTTGATGACGATGCCTGGATGTGCAACGATATCCTGATTGAAAATTCTACCATCAGCCATACCGAACAGTTTCTGCAGAGCATGAATAATTCAAACTCAGTGATTCTTCGTAACTGCACGCTTGATGTACTGCCCAAAACCGGGAAACAGCTATTCCGCTGGAGAACTTCCGGCCAGGACAATGTAACCAATGGCATTACCCTGCAAAACATCATTATCAGTCATGCCTGGGACCTGGAAGTCACAGGAGGGGTTGTCATTGATGGATTTGACGGTTTGGGAGAAACCCCCTGGACCGTTGAAAACTGTTATGCCACCAGCGAATACAGCAACGAAGGCAAAGACACCATTCCGGGATTCCCTACCGCCGTCTATGCAGGCACTGCCGATGAACTTTGGGTCGACAGGGCCAACGGCGATTACAACATCCTTGACGGAACCTTTGCTGGCCTGGGAACCGCCGGTGATCCGCGCTGGACAGGAACTCCGGTTGAAGTAGCTACCGAATGGAATTTCAGCGATGAAGATTTCAATTCCCTGGGTGAGATAACGGAAACAGTTACCATCAAAGGACTTACCATCTATGCGAATAGCGGTAAAAAAGTAACCATTGATGAAAACAACAAATCACTGGATGGCATAGATTTCACCCACAGATTAAAACTGGGAGGAAGCGGTGATTTTGACGACCAGGGGAATCCCCTGGGCCGGGTACTGGCTTTTGATGTGAATGGCGATACAAAAATTACCGTGTATGGCATGTCATCTTCCAGCAGCGAAGACAGAGTGCTGATGATCACTGAAGGAGATAAAGACACCGAAGTGGGACAGTTTGCCGCTCTGGGCCCGTCCATAAGCAAAGGAGAATTTGATTACCTCGGAGGGCCTACAACCATTTACCTCTATTCACCCTCCAGTGGCGTAAACCTTTATTACGTTAAAACTTCCCCGGTTGTCCCGGATCTCCAGGAATGGAACATCAGCAATGAGGATTTCAATGCACTGGGTGAAATATCTGAAACAGTCACCATTAACGGATTAACCATCCATGCACACAGCGGTAAAAAAGTAACCATTGATGATAACAACAAATCACTGGATGGCATGGATTTTACCCACAGACTGAAACTGGGAGGAAGTGGTGACTTTGACGACGAAGGGAATCCCCTGGGCCGGGTACTTACCTTTGAAGTTACCGGAAATACCAAAATTACCGTGTATGGCATGTCATCATCCGGCAGCGAAGACAGAGTGCTGATGATCACCGCAGGAGATAAGGATACCGAAGTCGGACAGTTCGCTGCGTTGGGAGCTTCCATAAGCAAGGGAGAATTTACCTATGAAGGAGAACCCTCAACGATCTTCCTCTATTCTCCTGCCAGTGGAGTGAATATCTATTACATCAAAGCGGAAAAACTGGCATCTGCGGTGATTACCCACAAAATTCCGGATCTTGAAGTGTATCCGAATCCGGCAACCGACAAGGTATTCGTTAATGTAACGAAACCGACCGATATTGCTATTTACAATATTGCAGGAAAGGTAGTGATTCAGAAAAGAGTAAATTCCTCACGGGAATCGATCAATCTAAGCAATCTGCCTTCAGGATTGTATCTTATCCGATCGTTGAACAATGCAGGATTTGCTAAAAAACTGATCAAACGATAAAACTACTTGTTATTCATTGAAAAGCCGGCAGTGCCGGCTTTTTTTTTTACCCTCAGTGTATTCTTATTTTTTCTGTGTACCGTCCGGATGATGTTTCCGCTGATACGATATAAATTCCCGGTACCCGCGCAAAAAAAGGCATTGCAAACGTATGGATCCCTGCCTCAATATGCTGCGTCCGGACTGCCTGCTTTATGCCGCTGAGGGAATAAACGGCAACCCTTGCTTTCTGTTCTTTATCCGACCGGCAGGTAACTTCCAGCCTGTTGCTGTTATTATCCCAGTGGATGTGCATCAAACGGAACTCCTGTTCCTGCGTTAATTTGTCAGATACTGCGGTAACCGTATTTATGATCCCTACACCGGCATACTGGCTTACGGAAAGCCGGACGGTATTTACCTCTTCCGGTTCATATTCATAGGGAATCGCATCCTCCCAGAATTGACAATCGGTAGGTTCGGATATCTGATTGCTGTTTTCATTGCAACTCCCTGTATAGATACAACCTGACACACAGGCGTATCCATGCCCTTCAAATTTATCGGTCGCTATGGGTGTTTTTACGCTCTCAAAATGGCAGTTTTCAATTCTGGCATGGGCCCCATTTCGTACTGCAAAACCATAATCATCGATATCTTCCAGATAGTTATTAAAATAATGACACATCCCAAAACGGAGGCTTGGATTCCTTCCGTTGGTATGGGCATATAGGTTGTGGTGTATGGTAAGCTGAAGTCCTGTATCCTGTTCCCCGTTGTTATCGCTGTGCCCGATCAGCATGGTTTTCATATGGTGATGAAAATAACACCAGGAGACCGTTACATGGTGTGATCCTTTTTTAATATCAAGTAACCCGTCGTAGGTATCCACGCCTATTCCGGGCCCTATCTTGCTGTAAAACTCGCAATGGTCGATCCATACATGGCTGCAATGGTCAATGGTTACATCATCATCCGGATAAAAGACCTCGTGCATTTTCAGGTTTTGAATGATTACATTGGAATAATCGCGGATACTCAAAGAGATATTTTTTAGTTCCGCATATTCGTTACCCGCACCTGAATCCCCCAGAATAGACATATTTGCTCCCCGTTTAATTGAAACAACGGTTGTATTTTCGGATTCAATTGTTCCGCGGATCAACACAGTTTGCGGAGTGTAGTTGTTTTCCCTGGAGGCTCCCCAGGCTATCAGTTCGGAGAGATTTTCTATAACCAGCACTTCTCCCCCTTCTCCGCCGGTAGTGGTTTCACGGCCATTTCCCGGAACAGCTGCATAGCCGGTCATGGTAAAATCCGGTTCCGGAATCGTAAGTTCTATGGTTTCAAAAACCGCCTCTATGGTCTTATCCCCATCCAGAATAAACCGAAGCGTTTCATCGGTTCCGGATACATCACCGGTCCACTCTTTAAAATGGCTGGCCCACCCGGGGCGGGCCACCAACAGGATTTCCTGTCCTTCGAAAAGCAGCCCGTGGGAAGGAAATTGCCCAATCTCCCCCTCCCCCTGTACCGACAGGGTTAGCATATAAACCGGTAGTTGTTGACCGGATATTTCAAACTGATCGAGATTTGGGCCTCCCTCGCTTCCTGTGGAGGTAAACCGCAGGGTACTGATCCCTTGCGGGAATGTTGCTGAAATCAAAAGGGTATCCCAGGATGTCCAACCGCCTGTAGGTTCAAACATACAGGATGCTTCGGTTACCTGGTTATTTACTGAAACCTCCATAGGCCTTGCGGCCTGCGTTCCGTTGGCATACCGTATGTAAATCTGCTGCTCCCCCGGGATAGCCATGCCTATGGTGATCTCCAGGTAACTTCCCTGTTCGTTATCAAAATTAATGTATGCATCTCCCAGATACCCCCCATTTTTGGTTTCAATAACTGCATGATAAAACATGCCCGTTTCAGCCTGATAGACAACTCCTGCTGCATTCTCTCCCCATATCACAGTTGCGATCAAAAGGAACAACAATCCCGGTTTGGTCTGCATATGCTTGTGTTAATTTTTTCAAATTCTACTTTAAATCCCTATGGTTCCTTAATCTTAACCCGTATAAGAAAAATCGCAATACTGCGTTTCTGAACATATCCGTTTACAATCTTACTACCTTCTGAGCATATATTTTTTTGTTTGCATCCTGTATGCGAACAATATAAACTCCCTTATTCAAATCCGACACATTGATCCATACCTGGTTTGTATCCGCAACTTTTCTGATTACCATCTGACCGGTTACAGCATAAACGGCTATGTCGGTTATGACCTCAGTATGATGAACAGCCAGTTCATGGTTCCTGAAGTACACATTCAGCTCATTTCTTCCCGGCCGGATAATGTCATTTGCTTCTGTCACCCCTCCTTCATTTTGATCTTCCACAATTTCACTTACCAGGCTGTTCAGGTACACTTCAATGTTGGGATAGTTCCCATCGACTGTTTTCAGTTGAGCATCGGTATCGTTTTCCGGGTCCAGTCCGTTGGCGTTTTCCCACGCATCGGGCATTCCGTCGTTATCCGAATCAGCCGGAGGCTCTTCAGAATGCAATTCAGGCCATCCTCCCACCGCCTCCTGGGTATCCACGATTCCTTTGGTACTTCCGTTTCCGCCCTCCATATAGGTTGCGGTTCCGGTTTCCACGTCATGGAGAACACGGATATCCACAGCATCCCTCACCAGGCTTGCCCCACAGAAGTCGAGGATCCGTTCATAAGCTTCTTCGGCACTGTGGGTAGTCATATCGCCTGTGTTAAGGGGGGACGAAAGTCGCATGGCTTCTTTTTCTGCTGCTGAAACAGTATATTTGCTGTGATACTGATTGTACACCCCATAGGTCCAGTTATCGTTGGTAGCTCTCTCCGAACCGGTCATCACATTCCCGTCAATGTAAAAATTTCCCCACGTATTGGAAATCGGATATCCAGACTCCGTCAGTTTATCAATCGCAATGATCCGTTCTTCCTTTGTGGTTGCCGGACCCGGTTTATAGTAACAGTTTACGATGTTCACATTCATGGCTTCCCCTCCGTAACAACTGTTGCCTCTCCAGTTGTATATGACATTGTTCCTGAGGTCTACCAGGTCCGTCAGGGCAAAAGTACTGCCTTTGGTTTCTCCGAGGCGTGGATTCCGGCTGTCGTGGTGAGCCAGCAGGTTATGGTGAAAAGAGGCATTCTTGCCCCCCCAGATTCCGCCGTATCCGTGCGCTCCTTTGCCATGCACCGAATTGCGGAGGCTTTCAGAAATGATGCTCCATTGGAGGGTAAAATTCTCGTTATGGTAGAAGGATACGCACTCATCGGTTGACCAGCTCATGGAACAGTGATCGACAATGATGTTTTCATGGTACCGGCCTCCCAGGGCATCTGCTTCCTGGTTGGCAGCATCCCCCATACGGAACCGTAAAAACCGGATGATCACATTGTCGGCATCCACTTCCACCGGATAATCCCGGAGGGTAATTCCGTCGCCCGGGGCTGTCTGGCCGGCGATGGTCACATCTCCCCGGGAAATCTTTAACTTCGATTTCAACTGTATGGTGCCGGATACTTTAAAAAGGATCATCCGTGCCCCGCTTTGATTCAGGGCATAGCGGAGGGATCCCGGGTTGTTATGATCTTCCAGGGTCGTTACGTAGATCACCTGGCCACCGCGGCCTCCGGAAGCATATTTCCCGTGACCTTCGGCACCCGGAAACGCCGTCAACAGGCCGGTACCAGGTTCCCCGGGATCGCCCGGGTCCGTTGCTACATATAAGGTCCCCACCCCTTCAAATGTTTCAGGGTGGGTTGATGCCGAATAGGTTCCTTTTTTAAGCCAGGAATCGTTCAGTTTGAATTGATCTACCACCACCTGGGTGTTTAAAATGATCTTTGCCGATTCATTTAACGTTACCTCCAGGGAATCACCTCCTGCCCCGGAGTGGCTGAAAATGATCCGGTTCGCCAACCCGGCTTTTACGGAAGCCTTCCCGAAAGCATTCTCACTTTGCCCTTCAATCCGGGATATATAGCCTGTGACAGAGGGATATTTTTCACTGTACCGGGTTAAATCCCAGGCTCCTGTAAATCCTTTGTTGTCACCGGTAAGCAGGAGGGTTCCATCGTTAGGCACTCCTTTTCCGTTGTTTAAAATGGTGACCGTGGCTGATCCGGATAAGGGGCCTGCCAGGGTCATGGTACTTCCTCCACTGTTTCCGCTTTCCATGATCACAGTCACATCTCCCAGAACCTTAAGCGGTGCATTCAGATACATCCCTGAGCCGCCGGTGTTGTACCGTATGCTGGTTCCCTCTTCCATATAGATGGTTCCTGTGGAAGAATGGTTTTTGGAGGGATCTCCGCGTAAACGCAGGCTTCCGGCACCCCGCAGAATAATATCGGCTTCAAAAACAGTGGAAGTGGTTTCCATCTCTTCTTCACAGATCACTGTTTCCCCGGCCTGAGGCATCAGGGCCGGTATATAATTTGCCGGTTCATCCCAGTTTCCGTTGGATGAGCGATGGAAAACAAAGGTGTCGGGACGGCCGATGATCACTTTCCCTTCGCCATCGATCAAACCGGGATGGGTTGCAGCCGTATACTCTCCCACAGCCTGCATAACCCCGTCGATATAAAATTCGGTTATTGTTACATTTCCATTTAAAACTAATCCGGCACCGGTCGTTACCGATAAAACAGATTTTGTATAAAAAGCATTATCGTCACCGATTACCAGCGTGGCTTCATCGCTCAGTTCCACGGAACCTTTACCCAACGAGAAAGCAGACAAAGCTTCCAGGGTCCCTGATGCAATCCGGATATCCCCTGAGAAGTCCGGATTACCGGTTGTCAGACGAAGGGTTCCCGGTCCTGTTTTCAGGAACGGGTGCACTCCGTATAATTCTGCCTGCAGGTCCAACGTGCCGGAACCGCCAAACCATAGAGAATCCTTTGTTCCGATCTTTCCTGCAAGGCTGGTTTCTGCATCCGTTGATATTTCTGAATGGGCTACCGAGAGGTAAGCAGCTACGCTGTTGTCGGCAATTTCCAGGTTCGCACCCTCTTTCAGAAAGAGGTCGGCGTGAAATGTGTCACCTGCAGCTACAAGGGTGTCCTGCCCCTCAACAAATGCGGACTCTCCTTTTTGGGGAATCCCTACCGGATCCCAGTTTTCGGCCACCAGCCATCCGTTTCCGGCCCCTTTGCCGGTCCAGGTATAATGCTGCACCATCGGTGCTTCGGAGGTAGGATCCCAGCCGTCATCTCCTGCCAGAACTTTTTGAACCGTATATTCAGAGGCTTCTGCATCGGTCAGCGCTCTGAGACCTGCCCAATCCGCACGACCGCTCATATCAGCTCCCGGACCGCTATTATTATATTCATATAAATGAAGATCCGGACTTGTTGCCGCATAGCTCATATTCCATGTATCGCCCCATCCCTGGGGATGAATCATCTCTGTCATTTCACAATAAAGCCAGGCTACCTTGGGATAATCATTCCAGGGACGCCCGAACCGGACCCGTTCCCCGTCATCGCCTCCACGGGGACTGTCCAGGGCATAGGTAAGATTACAGGCATTGAATACAAATCCGTAAGGCTGATCTTTCCCTGTGGAAGGGGCTGTGATCCATCCACCCCCCCAGCTTCTGATTTCGCATTCCTGGAAAAAGACTGTGCCTCCTCCGTAAATATAATCGGTACGACCCACAATAAGGCAACCCTCAAAATAACTTCGGTTGCCATTGCTCCAGAAGTACATGGTATCCTGGTAGCTGTAAAAATCTACATTGATAAAGACACACCGGTCGGAACGTATGGTCACGGCCTGAGCCTGCCCTATCGGGCCGGCTGTATTCTGAATCGTCAGATTCTCAGCATGAAATCCATCCCCCAGGATTGTCAGAGTCGCTGAAGTCCGGATGTTATCCCCTGTCCAGAACGCAGCATCCTCCGTAGGACACTTCCCCTGGGAACAATCATAGATATGGTAACTCAAAATGGTTTCTTCACGGCTTTCACCAATCAGGGTGATGTTCTTTTTATCGCCTGGTACGATCAGCTTTTCCGTATCATACAATCCTCTTTTGAGGTATATGATCGTACGTCTGTCGCTGTTGGAGGGTGCAGCGTTTATGGCATCCTGCACCGTTGTAAAATCTCCCGATCCATCCGGGGCAACGACTATATCCACTTCCACCGGAAGATCGTTTGAACGGGCCGGAAAGGCCGTTAAAGAAAAAACAGCTATCGCCAAAATAGATAATATAGTCCTCATACTTAATCTGTTATTTATTTATTATTCACTCTTATTTTCCGGGAAGGGATCAATTTTTGAGACACACATTCCTTCAAAGCCATGCGGGCCACCTCCCTGGCGCCGGTTTCTGACAGGTGGGTATCGTCTTGTCGCCCTTCCGGGTACTGTTGATCAGGTTCTGTCCATACATACATGCTCCGGGATGCCTCGTCCCCCAGGGAACCAATCCACTCTTCTGTAAGTTTCTGCAAATCAACCAGCGGAACGTTCATTTCTTCTGCAATCTTCCTTACTGCTACCGGATAATCCCCGTGTGTATCGATCAACCTACCGTGATCTTCAAATTTTCGCCGGACAATGGACGTAAAAAGCACCGGCATGGCTCCTTTTTCTTCCGACTCTTCAATAAATCGTTTCAGATTGGCTGTATATGAGCCAAAAGGAGTGGTGAACCGGGTTGTGTCATATTCCTTCTGGTCGTTATGCCCAAATTGAATGAACACCCGGTCTCCTGCCTTCAGACTATCCAGCACACGGTTCCATCTTCCTTCCTCCAGAAAACTTTTGGTACTTCTTCCGTTCACCGCATGGTTTTTTACCCTTACAGACGGGTCCAGATAGTCTTCAAGAACCTGACACCAACCGGTTTCAGGATAAACTGCAGCTTTTTTGTTCGCCATGGTTGAATCGCCAATGGTAAAGAGAGTGAAGGATGCTTCTTCCGGCTGACAGGCTACGTAAAGAAAGCCTGAAAACAAGAAGATAAAAATGCTTTTTCTCATGAAGTGCTAAAATATTATTTCATGTTCCGGCACTTCCCTTCCGATTTCAGTAAAATCCTGTAAATTACTGTTTGGAGGAGAAACCAGTTTAATGTTCTGGCACTCTGCACCGTTTACAGTTATTGCATCCTGTGTTTCAAAGGAATACTCCAGGTCTTGAACCTCCACATCTTTGCTGTTATAGATTTCCATTGCTTTTTTGCTTTTCGTTTTCAGTTTTACATTCTGCAGGGTAATTCCACTGGCATCGAAAACCGAAAAGCCGTTTTCGGCATCAATAATCATATCCCTCAGATTAACATTTTCTAGGTTCATTTCAGGCAATCCCTGAAGCAACACGGCCTGGTAAGCTCCTTTTACGGTAATATTCCGGATAAATATATCTTTAAACTGAGGGGTTTCTTCGGTTACCGGTTCTTTGAGGGAGGAAATATTTCCGTCTCCATCAGCCAGGCGTTCCGAAACCGATTGTCCGCCATAATAAAGATTGAAAGAGATTGCTATGGTAGGAATATCGGTCATGCGTACATTTGAGATATATATTTTTTCCACAATGCCACCGCGTCCCCTGTTGCTTTTAAAACGCAATCCGACATCGGTTCCCATGAAGGTACAATTTGACACATGAATATTTTTCACCCCGCCCGACATTTCGCTGCCCACTGTAACGCCGCCATGGCCATGATAGACAATATTATTCTTAATCACTACATTTTCAGTGGGGATACCCCGAAGTCTCCCGTATCTATCTTTACCGGATTTTATGCAGATCGCATCATCGCCCACGTCAAAGTCGGAATTCAGCACCAGGACATTCCTGCAGGATTCGATGTCTATGCCATCACCATTTTGTGAATACCAGGGATTTCGTACGGTGATATTCCTTACGATAAGATCTTCGACTATCAACGGATGAATGCACCATGCCGGAGAATTCTGAAATGTGGGGCCGTCCAGAAGCACTCGTTTGCTGTTCTGGATGCTTACCATTACCGGGCGCAGAAAGTCATGGATGGCCTCGAACTCCTCTCTGGTTTTCATATGGGAAGGGACATTCATATCGGCACTTTCCGCTGCTTTTTTGAACTGTTCCGACGGATACCATTCGTTTCCTTTCTCATTCACCACACCCCCTGAGGCCACCCGTTCTTTCCACTGCCTTTCGGTTAGCTTGCTTTTTTTAACATGCCGCCAGGCATCCCCGGAACCGTCCCATACTCCGCTTCCTGTAAAGGCTACGTTTTCAAGATCTTTCCCATACAACGGAGATATACACCGCCAGGTATCCAATCCTTCAAAACTGGTTTTTATCAAGGGATATAAACTCTTATCCGGTGAAAAGAGAACCAGGGCTCCGGGCTCGGTGTACAACTCCAGGTTGCTCTTCAGGATGATCGGCCCTGTTAACCAGATCCCGGAAGGAATAATCACTTTTCCACCCCCTTTGGCAGTAACCTCGTCAATGGCATCTGCAAATGCCTGGGTATTCAGAAGCTGGCCCCCTTGCACAGCACCAAAATTCTCAATGTTTACTTCATAATCCGGAATGACCGGTTCCTGAACTTGTGGCATCTCAAATTCTACATTTTCATACAGGGATTTCCCCGAAGAGCTCTCTCCGGTAACGGCCTGACCACACCCGCTAAAGATCAAAGCGAACAGCCCGGCCAGACAAAGGATTGGTCTTTGTTTCATGCTATTTTTCTATATTTGAATGCGTTAATAATCATTTATCCTGAACCAGTCAATATCAACAGTTCCTGCATCGTTGGTTCGCTCTTCCCGCAGGGCAAAAAAACCTATTTTCGCTCCGATCCACTTTCCAGGTTTTGCCTTGAAAAGGGAGCCGGCTTGTTTATAGGTAACTCCGTCAGCACTGTAACTGAAACGGCACAAAGCGCCTTTCTGAACTTTGACCCTGAAATAAATATCTTTTCCCCTGAATTCTTCTGAAAACAACACTTTTTCTTTTCCGTTGTTTGGGGCATCTTCACACCCTCCCACGCTTAGATAATATTTATTGTCAATGTATTTGAGTGAAATATACTGGTAATCTTCCCCCATCACCAATAATCCTATTTGTTCGTCAGGAGTCCGTGCATCAAAATGGATTTTTGCTGTTGCCGTAAATTCTTCGGAAGGAAATTTCTGAAGGAGCAGATTGGGTACGGTCCAGAGGTTTGTGGATCCTTCGGGCCGGGGCATACAATTCAGCCGGTAAAAGCCCAGGTTTCCCGAGGGAAATCCCCACTTAAAAGAGGGGTTGGCGTGCCATTGCCATTGGATTCCCAGGGTATTTCCGTTAAATTCATCGTCTTCCGGAGGAGCCACTACCGGCCAGGTTTTTCCCACTTTTGGTTTTTTCCACACCCATACCGGTTGGCCTGTTCCATCGCCATCTGTATCCTCACCTATCACCGGCCAGTCATTTATCCAGCTCATCGGTTGCAGGTGAACAATCCGCCCGTAGGCTTCCTTATCCTGAAAATGAATAAACCAGTCTTCGTTGTCAGAAGCAGTAATCCATGCTCCCTGATGCGGACCGTTAATGTCTGTTTCCCCCTGAGCCATAACCACTTTTTCTTCGTAAGGACCATATATATGTCGTGAACGCAACACCAGTTGCCATCCATGGGTAACCCCTCCTGCCGGTGCAAAAATATAATAATAGCCGTTTCGTTTGTAGAATTTAGGTCCTTCCACAGTCGGATGGTTTTCATGTCCGTCGAAGACCATTCTTTCCCCGCCGGTGACGTGGGTTCCTTCAGTATTCATTTCAGCAACAATCAAAACACTTTTCAGTCCGGCACGGCTTCCTGCAAAAGAAAATGCCAGGTACACCTTTCCATCGTCATCCCATAAAGGCGAAGGATCAATCAATCCTTTTCCTCCTTTCACCAAAACAGGTTCAGACCACGGACCTTCCGGATTCGTGGCTTTGGTGAGGTAAATCCCATAATCCGGATCAGGGTAATAAATATAAAATTCATGGTCATGATAGCGGATACAGGGAGCCCACACTCCGTTTCCATGCTGAGGAGTATCAAAAACATCAGCCGGCATAAGCTGATCCAGGGCATACCCTGTCAGTTCCCAGTTAACCAAATCTTTCGAATGCAAAACCGGCAACCCCGGAACACAATTGAAGGAGGAAGCCGTCATATAATAATCATCACCGACCCGTACCACATCGGGATCGGAATAATCGGCATGCAATATCGGATTCCTATAGGTTCCATCGCCCTTATCCGCAATCCACGAACCTGTCATGCTCTTTTGACACACCACCAGTTGCGGAATCAACAAAATGAAAGCGATCGTCGTGGTTAATTTTATGTTCATTCTCATCCGTTTTTATCCCTTACCTGTTCTTTCAACAAGCGAATTAATGTACACTTCAATATTGGTATAATCCGGGTTGATCGATCTTTTGTTTCCATCTTTTTTATCGGAAGGATCCAGGTTATGCTTTTTTTCCCAGCAATCGGGCAATCCATCCTTATCCGTATCAAGGGGGGATTTCAGTGATTTAAGTTCGGGCCATCCGCCCACATCTCCGGGGGTATCAATAATCCCGTTTCCTCCTCCACGGAATGACTTTCCGTATTTTTCTGAACCGGAGCGTACTTCCTGAATAATCCTCCGGTCTGTTTTATCGCGGATTAAACTGGCACCCGCCTCTTGCAATACCTTTTCGTATGCTTTTTCAGCCTTATCGGTGAAAACTTTTTTAAAAGGTACCGGAGCGTCCAGTCTTGAAAGTTTTTTTGTTCTTTCATCCACTCCTTTACCCTGGATTCCTTTGCCCCAGTTATTTTCCGTAACCTCAGCATTTCCTTCGAGTACATTGCCTGCAATATAAAACCATCCGGCACCAAGCGTATCCGGATTTATAGAAGGATTATAAAAAGCCTGCGTCAGGTTCAGGATCCTTTCCCTGACATCCTCATCTGTGGCTGGTCCTGGTTTGAAATAGTTGTTGACAATATTGTAATACCCTTCTTCGCCCCCATAGATGCTGTTGTGCCCCCAGTTATAGATCACATTGTTCCTGAAATCGGTTATTTCCCTGTCGGGATTTCCTGAGTACCGGGAACCACAAAAGCGTGGATTCCTGCTTGAATGGTCAGAAATCAGGTTGTGATGGAAAGAAGCATGGGTTCCTCCCCAGATCCCTCCATAGCCATGTTCTCCCTTATGATGGCTTGATTTATAGAGGCTTTCACTGATAATACACCATTGCAGGGTAAAATTTTCATTATCATAAAAGGAAGCAACTTCATCGTTAGCCCAGCTGAAGCTGCAATGGTCAATCAGGATATTTTTATTCCGGATTCCTGAGATGGCATCGTTTTCTTCACCGGTCAGATCTCCCGGCCTGACCCGTATATACCGGATAATCACATTGTCGGCCTCGATTTGGATGCCATAATTTTTCAGGCATATGCCCTCCCCCGGAGCCGTTTGTCCGGCAAGGGTAACATCCCCGTTTTTTATATAAATGGGTTTTTCCAGAGGGATGGTTCCGGATACATTAAAAAGGATAATACGCGGGCCTTCCTCTTCAATCGCTTCTCTCAGGCTTCCGTCACCTTTGTTATTCAGGTTCTCCACAAACAGAACCTTTCCTCCCCGCCCTCCGGTAGTATACATGCCTCCTCCCTCAGCCCCCGGAAATGCCGGTACCTGGCATTTCACAGGGAGGAGTAAAACCGTACACACACTAAATACAAAAATCTTCATAGTTAAATGGTTCTTATTAACAATGGGAACAACAGCCTGTATGACATTGTCTGTCATATCCGCAAGGAGCATAAAAATCTTTTTCTTTTGGCTTACCTCCCGGGCAAGCCCTTTTTTATTTTTCTCCCTCGTGAAACCATGGATTGCCAGGATACAAACTCCGGGATATGCATTATTATCCCGGAGTTCACTTATCCTGTAACTAAACCACGCTATTATTAACCGGATTGTTCAACAAAAATTCGTTCATTGGTTTCACCTACCCGGACTTTACAGCCCAATTCTCCATCTCGGGTCCCCTGAACTTCCTTTTCCTGCAAACCCGGTATCTTTGAAATTAAAATCACCGTTATCGGGATCTACCCATAAATCGTAAGCCGTACCGGCATAGGATCCCGGGGGCATTCCCGGGATTTCATTTTTCCCTTCCCCATAGGCAAAATCGGAAGTAGTGTATGTATTCACAACGGTCCAGTTTGTTTCATCCATCCCGTCAAATCCATCAATGGTATAATCGGGGTCTCCTGAACCTTCGTACCACCCGTGCCCCCAGATGGTATTGCTTATGGTAATGCCATTGAGCACATCATTCTGATCTCCCTGTCTCCAGCGGAAGATATGTCTTCCCTGCGAAGGGGATTCACTGATCGTACAACTTTCAATGATCAGGGAATTGGTGTTGTTCCTGCTGGTCATGAACGAACGGGCCCTGGAAATGGTTGTGTTTTCAAGATAGATATCGTTACAGATCCATGAGGTTTTGTCAACCGTTAGAATTCCGTAATCGCGGATGCTATCGATCACACAATCGATAATTGTATATTTATCAAGGCTTCCACTACCACCTTTCATCCGGACTACACCCCGCAGATTGCGGATTATACAGGACTCGTATTTTATCTCCCCCAGGGTTCCGCTGACATCGATATTAAACACATAGCGTTCGTCAAATCCATCGGGAGCTGTTAGTTTGATATCCTTAAAGGTTACATATTCCACAGAGGCATCTTCAGCAATATTGAAGTTTTGTGTCACATCGATTACCGGCAATGCCTGTACAAAGCTATAGCCGGCCACAAATGAAATGGACTTATCAAAATCATATCCGTCGGCTATATAGGTTTTACCTCCTTCCAGAATAACCACGGTACCATCATCAACGGAAGGCAGGGTATCTGTCAGCACAATGGTTGAATCAATGCCTGTCAGGTCGAGGACATTGTCTCCGGTTACGAAAGCTTCCCTTGTTGTATAAACCTCCCAGCCACGCAGGGTTTCATTGCTATAAATGGCAATCTGGTAGGTGGTAGCTGCATTCAGACTCCCCACTATTTTTTCATTGGTTGCCTGCTCGTCAGGTGTCAGTTCATATTCAGCCAATGGATTCGCAAGCCGTTCGTCGGTGCCGGCAAATACTTTGATTCCCGTTATGGGTGCTCCTGCCGGAGACCAGAATACACGGGCCCGTGTGTCCAGTACATCAAAAGGAGTCGGAGTTCCCATGTTGGATGGAAACTTGGCTGTTCTGACACTCCCCAGGAAGGATGGTTTGCTATCGTATCCCGGATCATCGGCATGCGCCGTGGCCTGAATCTGATAAACCGTAAACCATAACAACGGTTCCCCGATCACCTCTTCATTAATAATCACAAAGTTGGTATCAAGTTCAAATGAATACAAAGTGGTCAGAAATGAATCACGGCTTACTTCGATGGTATATTTTTCAGCTTCCTTCATTTTGCCCAGATTCACAACTATGGTATTATCAATAGAATAAAGATCTTCATTCAGGACAGGTTGAAACAAACGGGTCCTGGGATAGGTTTCGTCCTTTTCACAGGCAGCCAACAACAGCAAAAGGGCTGCCCAAACGGCCAGAAGTACTTTACTATTTACTTTTTCTGATTTCATAGTATCATTTTTTAGCATTTATTATCAGCTCAATTAAAATCCAAAATTATATCCATCGTTCTTTAACAATCCCTTGCTGTTATCAATCCCAATGGTCGGTATTGGAAAAATATAGCGGACAATGCCCTCAGGCACCCCAATATTGGAACCGTGAATATAATTATCCCAGTCGCGTGTGATCCATTCGGCATACCCATCAGCCCTTGTTTCATCGTACATATCGATGAGCCAGGCCTGGCGTTCCCAGGTATCATCCGGAGCCACAGAAACCTTATCAAAAATATTGTATATTAAAAGATCTCCGTTCTCAGCCAGTTTGGTGTATAAATAGTCCGGGAGTGTTCCGGTGCCGTTAAATGCATCGTCGGCCATCTGTTTGAGTCCATCGACCGTTTCCTTTACTTTTTCGTAATAAAGGTTCCAGCGGATCAGTTCATATTTACGGATCATTTCGCCGCCGAATTCCCAGGCACGTTCATCCACAATGGCCTGAAAGAAATCTTCTTTGGACCCGGAAATATTTGCGATATACTGGTCTACTTTTTCCGGCCAGTCTTCCTCATTAAAAGCACGCTGGCGCACTCTTCTGAACGCATTTTTTGCTTCTGCTGTAGGACCGTTCAGTTCATTTTCAGCCTCAGCGAACATCAGCAGAACATCGGCATACCGCATCATCGGCCAGTTGATGCCGGTACCCTTGCTTGTGGAAGGCCCCGGAGGATTATCCAGGTAGTGACGGCTCCACTTGGCCTGTGAGATACGAATATTGCCGGTGCTTACCAGTTGCTGTACAAAATCGCTGTTTATTTCATAAAAACCACAGGTAACCTCGAACCGTTTATCCTGTCGGTCAAACGAATAGACATATGTAGGTGGCATCGACATATAATTGGATCCCTGTCCATAGGGATGGGTTCCCGGATCGACCTTAATTCCTATATTCCAGCCCACATCGCCTTCGCCCACGGCAAAAGGTACTTCAAACAGCATATCACTGTTTGTGGGAGATATGAATTTACACTGATTCATGAATACCTGTCTGTAATCTTCCGGAAGAGGCCGGTCTTTCAGGGTCATCAGTTTTTTGGTATATTTCCGGGCAATTTCATAGTATTCCAGGTAGTCCGGTTCACGGGCCATGGTAAGGTCGGGTTTCAGATACCAGCCTCCCCTTTGGAGAGCCAGGCGGGCAATCATACCCAACGTATATTCCCTGTTGATCTGTTCAATGCCGAATTGCAGTTCATCGGCCCACATCATCTTTTCTTCGATATCAATTAAATCCTGAATTACAGAGGACAGAATCACATTCCGGTCTTCTTTTGGAAGGTTAAACTCTATATCCACGGCCGGTGCCTGGGTAGATATGGGAACATCCCCAAAATAAAAAACCAGCATGCTGTACCAGTATGCACGCATGGTATACGCTTCGCCCAACAGATGATACATCGCCCTAGACAGGGTTACATCCTCAGACTGCAAGGCTTCACTGGCCAGGATTCCTTCGATCGCAATATTCGCATCCCGTATAGCCTGATAGCCTATGCTCCATACATAATCCAGGTCACCGTTATTCTCCTGGGCATTCAGCCGCCATATCTGGTACCGTGCTCCGTCACTGCTTCCTCCCGAATGCTCAATATCCGTGTTTCCGGTCATATTGTTGGATAAACGGGAGCGAAAACCGTCATGACTGAAATGAACGTACATTGCGTTAACGGCCTTTCGTGCATCTTCAGCATTCGAGAAGATATATTTCGAATCAAATGTGGAAAGCGATTCAGGCTCTAAAAAGTCGTCACAGCCTGTAAGCAAGAGCATTACAGTCAATGTGTATATGAAATATTTTATCTTCATCTTTCTAATTTTTATTATTTACTATTCCTTGTTTCTTAAAATGATATATTCACACCAAACGTAAAAGAACGGCTTCTTGGGTAAGAAGAATAATCAATGCCCGGGGTCAGGGCTTCATAGCTGCTGTTTCGCGAGGTACTGACCTCAGGATCATACCCTGTATACTTCGTCCACAACCACAGGTTGTAGCCCGTGGCGTAAACGCGTAAATTGGATATCCCTGCATGAGAACTGATCCGTTGAGGAATCGTATAACCGAGGGTCAGGGTATTCAGCCGCAGAAAGGAGCCATCTTCCACAGCCCAGTCGGTAAGCACGGTTGTGGCCTGGCCAAAGGAGTTGCTTCCGCTCCACATGGTTTTGTCCTTATTGAGTTGTCTCAGTTGTTCAAGGTCTGTAACAACGCCTCCTGCTTCTCCTGTTATGGAACCATCCACATCGATATAGGTAAAACGCTCATCCGGGCTCATGGTTGTCAGCATATTTCCATAGGTTGTCCGGTACAACTGGTTGTAATCAATTTTCCCGGTATTGTATATATCGTTTCCAAGCGACCAGTTAAAGAGAACGGATGCGTCAAAGCCTTTAAACATAGCGTCAAAGCCAAAACCTCCGGTAGCTTTTGGGAGGGCACTTCCGATCACCTTACGGTCCATGCTGTTGATGAGTCCGTCGGGTTGACCATCGGGTCCGGAAATATCCTTCAGCTTCATGTAACCAGGCCGTACACTATTCACGCCCAGGGTATTCTTATTATCAGGGATCTTTTCCTTCAGCTGATAGGTATCCGATACCGGATCATAACTCATAAAATCATCCACAGTGTACATTCCATCATTGATATACCCGTAAATCAGACCGACTGTTTCACCTACCCGCAAATAATAATCATCGCGGTCTTTGAGGTCTGTACTGGACCAGTTTGACTGGAAAAACCGTTCATCTGTACCATCGAGTTCATCGATTCTGGCTTTGTTGATCCCAAAGTTTACATTCGCAGAAAGGGTAAAATCATCCCGGTCAACCAGGAAAGCATTCAGCAATAATTCAATCCCCTTATTGGACGTGTTCCCTACATTGTTCCATTGGGTTTCGAAACCCGAAATAGGAGAAATAGCAGAAGCTAAGAGCAAATCCCTGGTTGTATTCTGGTACAGATCAAAGGCCCCTCTGATTCCTCCGTTGAAAAACATAAAATCGAGCCCGAGGTTACGGTTAATGGTTGTTTCCCAGACGATATTCGGATTATACAATGTGGAGCCCTCGGGTGAGTAATAGGCATTGTAACTGTTGGTGCCCATTCCCGGGCCGTTGCTGGTACTGGCATCAAACAGGAACTGTGTGGAGTTGGCCGGAATACGGTCGTTTCCTGTTTGTCCGTAACTGAACCTCAGTTTTAATTCATTGATTTGAGAGACTCCGCTGAGAAATCTTTCTTCATTTATTTTCCACGCCAGGGCTACGGCAGGAAATACACCCAGCCGGTTTTCTTTGGCAAATTTGCTGGATGCATCCGAACGGAGTGTGGCCGTAACCAGGTATTTGCCCCTTAACTGATAATTGGCACGGCCAAAAAAGGACAACCGGTTCTGATTGGTTGATTCATAACTGGAATATTCATCGAGCGTCCCCAGGGCCATGTTGGCAAACATTTCTTCAGGTTGCATGGATTCCCTGAAATTTTCAGCCCGCACGAAATTACCTTTTCCC
Source organism: uncultured Mariniphaga sp. (assembly GCA_964575025.1). Lineage (GTDB taxonomy): Bacteria > Bacteroidota > Bacteroidia > Bacteroidales > Prolixibacteraceae > JABMQB01. Next base: position 43,918 of record CAZNPV010000018.1, on the reverse strand, counting down.
CCGTTGGAATAGACCTCATGTCCAAGCATAAGATCCAGTTCATGTTCTCCGAGGTTCTGAAAAACATAATGAGCCGTATTCATCCAACGGTATGAATTGTTGCGCCGGTTGGTGATGGTCCCCAACGGAAGGCTGTTTCCTTCTTTTTGTGATTGACTGGTCAAGGGGCCGTAGTAGCGTAATCTTTCATCGTAACTGACACTGCTTGTTATGGCCGTTTTAATGGTCATGTTCTCCAGGGGATTCCATGTGAGTCCGCCCTGAAGGACGTAATTCATGGTGTTGCGCTGTCTCCAGTCCTGTTTGGCCAGTTCCAGCGGATTGATGAGACTCAGCAGAAAAGACTGGTAATCATCGGAAGTATCCACACTGGACAGGTCGATATCCAGTTCATCAGCAATCCCGTTCACCGGACGGGCTGTGATCACATTTTTCACCCTGATCTGTGCACTTCCGGAAGTACCCGCACCGTCCACCTTGGTATCGGTAATCCTTGCGGAAGCTTCAAAACTCAGGGATTTGGCTATGTCATGGTTCAGCTTGAAATTAATCACATTTCTCCGGTAGCCGTTTCCTATCATGATGCCGTCATCGGTATTGTTTGTCAGGCTCAGACTGAGTCTTGTTCTTTCAGTCCCCCCGCTGATGCTCAGGTTATGGGATTGGGATACCTGCGTTTTTCCGAACAGCTCATCCTGCCAATCCGTAGGTTTCTTATCTTTATACAATTCCAGGTCATCGTATTTCCCGTAATATTTTTCAAATTTTGTCACGTCAGCCTCGGAGCGTAATTTTGCTGCTTCATAATGAACCATAACAAATTCATACGGGTTGAGTACCTCATACGTGCGTTCGAGGGGCAATGTTTTCACCTGCCCATATCCGTTGTAGCTAACGGTTGTTCTGCCGGCAACCGGGCTTTTCGTAGTAATGAGGATCACTCCGTTTGCAGCCTGGGCTCCATAAATGGCTGTTGCAGCCGCATCTTTCAGCACGTTAATGCTGGAAATATCATTCGGTGGAACATCCCGTATGCTCTCGACGATAAATCCGTCCACCACATAAAGAGGAGAATTGTCCTGGGTAACTGAACCACCGCCCCTCACGCGGATCACCACTTCCGCATCGGGGGATCCGTCGGTCGTAATGATGTTCACACCTGGCAATCGTCCTTTAATTGCTTCCGCTGCATTGGCAATCGGAACTTTCTGTAACTCCATACCAGAAATGGAAGAAACAGAACCGGTCAGATCAGACCTGCGTACAGATCCGTACCCTACCGCAACAATTTCATCCAGCTGGGTCGTTTCCACTTCCAGCATCACGTCAATTGTGCTCCTTCCATCAACACTGATTTCCTGCAACTGGTAACCAATAAACGAATACGTTAACACCGTACTGGCAGAAGGAACATCAATCTGATAGGTCCCCTCACCCGTAGTGGTCGTTCCCTGTGTGGTCCCTTTTATAACCACGTTGACCCCGGGTAAAGGTTCTCCTGATTCTTTGTCCGTTACTTTTCCGCTTACCCTTACCTGCTGAGCAGTAAGGGTAAAAACAAAAAATAACTGAACTGCCATTAACATACCCAGATAACGGAATGGATTCCCCCGCCCGGGTTTTTGACTTGCTCCATGTAATTGTGCCATATTTCTTTGTTTAGATTTAATTATGTATGTCATTCACATCATCCGAGGATCAGGTTAAGTAAAACAATCACCGCCACAATAAGAAAAACCGTCATGACAATCAGGATCCAGTTTGTCCTTTTCAAATTGCGGTGTATTTGCTTCATATGCCAATTAATTTGTATTGACAAGGTAACGCAAACAGAAATATCCGGACTGTTTATTTTTCCCAGATTAAATTGGATCGCTTCCCCATAAGTGTCATTCTTCCCAAAAAGCGGGTAAAAATAGCACACATAAAAATCTTCTGCCCCCAGGAAACCCGGAAGGCTGGTTTCCAGATACATAAAACATCGCATTTTCGAGACCGGAGGGCAACAGGAAAAGCAGGATAAAAACTCAGAGTACCGGGAAGAAAGGGAGAAAGGAGCCAGGTAAGGCAACCCTAGGGGGTTGAATTATTTTGTTCTCTTGCCACATATTCTGTTGCACTCAATCCATATTCCCTTTTGAAACATTTCCTGAAATGAGAAAGATCTTTGAATCCGACCGCATAGGCAACTTCCGAAATATTCATTTTACCCTGAACCAATAACTGGGTAGCTCTTTTCAGCCGGATATGCCGTATAAATTCTTTCACGGTCATATCGGTAAGTGCATGTAATTTCCGGTACAGTTGCATTCTGCTTACGCCTACTTTTTGGGCAAAGCTTTCTATATCCAGCTCACTGTCAGCAATATTTTTTTCAACGACCTGAATGGCTTTTTGTAAAAACCTTTCATCCGGTGATGTTATTTCAATGTTTCTGGGTTCAAGAATAATGGTACCTGTATATTTCTCTTTCAATGATTCCCTGATGGAAAGGACATTTTCAACTTTTACCTGAAGTACGGACAGATCAAAAGGTTTTGTGATGTAATCATCTGCTCCGGTTGTCAATCCACGGATTTCATGTTCTCTTGAATGCATGGCTGTGAGCAGCAAAACCGGAATATGGGAAGTCCTCTCATCATTTTTTATCTTCCTGCACAGATCATACCCATCGGATTTTGGCATAATGATATCACTGATTATTACATCAGGAACTGTTTTTAATGCCATTTCCCACCCTTCGTCGCCATCTCTCGCTTCATAAATTTTATAAACCGGCCTGAAATGGTTACGGATGAACTGTCGCACATCCTGGTTATCTTCCACAACCAGCATGATTTTTGAATGCAACGGTCCGGTCTGGTCATCCCAATCCTTTATTTCCGGTTGGGTTCCTGTTTTTTCCTGTTCCTGTGGGCCGGTACTATCCTGTTTTTCCTCCTCCGCAGCTGAATGATAGGGAATACGGATGGTAAACTTTGTGCCTTTGCCTGGTTTGCTGGTAACAAAAATAGTTCCTTTGTGTATTTGCACCAGTTCTTTGACCAATGCCAGTCCAATTCCAGCTCCGGATCCCTTTTGTTGATTATCGACCTGAAAAAAGCGCATGAAAATCCTGTTCAGGTTTTTGGCGGGAATCCCTTTGCCTGTATCTTTCACGGTAATTTCGATGAACTGTTTTTCTGTATCTCCGTCTGAAAAATCTTCATCATCCGAATCAAATACCAGGGTCAGGTTGATGGTTATGGAACCTCCCGGATCGGTAAATTTAAATGCATTTGAAATGAGGTTATTCAGGATCTTCTCCATTTTATCCGGATCAAAGGACACATAAAGACGTTTTTTTAGCGTATTGAACCGGAGTTTAATTTGTTTCTCAACCGCATAATCGGTATAGGAATTGACGATATTCCTGATAAAGTGAACCATATCGGCCTTTGTCAGGTTAAGTTGCAGATTTCCAGCCTGAAGCTTCCTGAAGTCGAGCAGCTGATCAATAAGGTTAATCAGGTTTTTGGCATTCCGGTGCATCAATGTAAGATTTTCCCGGATTTCATCTTCGGGAAGCTTTTTATTCAACATTTTTTCCAGCGGGCCGAGAATCAACGTTAAGGGAGTTCGTATATCATGCGATACATTGGTAAAGAATCTCAGTTTCAACATATCCAGTTCATGCAATTTCCTGGCATTCACTCTTTCCAGTACCAGCTGGTTTTTTATTTTTTCACGGTTGATAAAGAAATGGATGATTGTATATATCAGCAACAGAATGACCGCAAAAATCAGAACCAGGAAGCAGGTGGTTTTTCGGAAAGGAGGCTTCACCTCAATTTTCAGTTGCAATTCATTTCCCACAGCTGAATTTCCGGGAATGATCCGTTTTATTCTGAGAACATAATCACCGGGGTTCAGGTTTGTATAGGTTGCAGTATGTGAAGTACCCGGTTCATTCCAATCCCTGTCAAAACCTTCCAGCATATAGGAATAGAGGTTGCTCTCGCTGTTGACATAATTCAAGGCAGCGAATTCCAGGGTAAAGACATTCTGGCTGTAGTTCAGCTCGAGGTGGTCTGTTTCTGAAATGCTTTTCTTCAGGACTACATTTTTACCATTTCCAATCGGTACCGATTTATTAAAAATTTTGAGATCTGTCAAGACCAGCGGGGCCGGGGCTTCTTCGGAAACCACTTCCCGGGGATCGAACATGTTGAATCCCGATATGGAACCGAACAACAGTTCTCCCGAACTTGTTTTACAGGCTGCTCCGTAGCAAAACTGATTGTTGTTTAATCCGTCCTTGCTGGTAAAATTCTGAAAAAATCCGGTTTCAGGGTCAAACCTGGAAAGTCCGTTGCTGGTAGAGATCCACAGATGGTTTTTATCATCCTCAAGAATACACAGGGCCTGGTTATTGGCTAATCCGTCATTCTCGTTGTAGTACTTTATAGGCCCGGAAGCAGGGGAATAGATAGCTATTCCTTTGTCGGAAGTAGCAATCCAGTTCCTGTTTTTTGAATCCTGGTACATGGAACGTGTATGTTCAAAAAACCGTTTAAGGGTATTTTCTTCCGGGTTATAGATGATCACTTCATCGGGACTTCCCATCCACAAATTCCCCTTATCATCCTTTTCAATCCATGATATCTGATCATTGCCGCTTAAATGGTTGTAATGAATGAATGAATTTGTTTGGCGGTCATATTTATCCGCCCCCCGGGAGGTTGCCACCCATATGTCTCCCTGTTTATCCAACATCAGATCCCAGACCCTGTTATCCGCAAGGCTGTTTTTAATGGCAGGGTCATGCCTGTGATGGATAATCCTGCCCGTATTCAGGTTGATCACATCAATCCCTCCCAGGAAAGTACCTACCCATAAATTCCCCTCCCGGTCATCAAGGAACGCTTTGATACAGTTTTGCGACAGCGAATTGTCCTTTTCGTGATCCGCCATCAGATAGGTATAGGTTCCTGTTTCCGGATCATAAATATTGATCCCTCCGTCTTCGGTACCAATCCATATTTTTCCCTTGGGGTCAATCCAGAAAGCATAGATAATGCTGCTGTTTAAGAATCTGTTATCATCAGGAAGAGCCCCGAAATTGTGAAAGACCTGTTTGCTCTTAGCCAGGAGGTTCAGCCCCCCCCGTGTACCGATCCATGTTTCCCCTCTTCGATCGTGCAAAATGGATAAAACGGAATTGTTTGACAAACTGCGGGGTTCTCTTTCATCATGTTTGAAAAAACCGGTTACTCCGCTGAACTTTGAATAGACATAGAGGCCTCCTCTTGTGCCTATCCAGAATTCCCCGAGGGCTCCCCTGGAAATGGAACGCACCGTCTCAGAACGCGCAACCTCAGGAGTGAGTTTTATCTGTTCAATTGCCCTCTCTTCCGGATCGGCCAAAAAAACACCCGCTGAATAGGTTCCGATCCATATCAATCCCTCGTCATCCAGATAGATTTCCCAGATCTCTTTGTTTTGATTCGCTCCGAAACCCAGTTGCACTCTGTCCATTTCATTGCGAAACGGATCGTATGTATAAACTCCGTCGTTTGTTCCAATCCATAAGGTTCCGTTGGTATCAAACTGAAGATTCCTCACATAATTTCCGTTAAAAACAGCACCGGAATCCTTCATTACAGGGTCAAGCGGAATAAGCGTACCGGTCGAGTCCAGGGTGAAGATCGTATAATCTGTACCGATCCACAATCTCCCCTCCCTGTCGTAAACCAGGTCATTGACTGATACCTCCTTGTACCGGAACTGAATATCCTCTTTAAAGGGATGGAAAAAACATGCTTTGTTCCGGTCAAAAATATTCAACCCTCCTGTTTCCGTTCCAACCAACAGATTTCCTTTTTTGTCTTCTTTAATTACCCGAACCAGATTCCCTTCCAGGCTGGTTGAATCCTCAGGATCCGGTAAAAAGTTCACAAAGGTATAACCGTCAAACCTGCTTAATCCCTGGCTTGTACCGATCCAGATCCAGCCTTTGCTGTCCTGATAGATACACTGTACCAGGTTGTTGGGCAATCCATCCTCCTGGGTAAAAATATCAAACCGCAATTCCGGAGTGATCCCCCTGAGAAGAACCGGCAACAGGACTATTCCTGCCAGGAAAACCAGCCTGACCCCATATCTTCCCGAAAACTTCATTCCTTTTTTCCCATGCCTCATTTTCAAATACCTAAACGAAGTAAAACTTCATGGAAAATTAATTCAAATAATTGAATTAAAAAAAACCAGATGAGCTACAGATCCATTCAAATACTTACTCATACAAGCATATTTAATTCACATTAAGCATCTTAAATATAGTACATCCAATAGATGGCAGGTTCTCTTTTTTGAATCAGGCTACATGCTTTAAAATATTATTTACTACATTGAGCACGTTATTAATGAAAAATTCCTTTCCTGCTATGAAACCAGCCCGATGGAAGCACCTCTCTCCCTCAACGCGGGATCCCGATCAAAACCGGGAAACAAGCTGTCGCTGATTGCTGTCAACGATCCCTGTGGGCCAAGAATAGGTGCCTTGCAGGGCGTATGGGATAAGAAATGAATTCTCAAAAAGGTACAATAATGCATAAAAAAGATTGGATTAAGATGAAACGCCGTTCTATACTGGGTATTGTATTGTTATGGACTCCGTTCACAATACTGATGAATACAGGTTGTGACAGCCAGGTTTTGGGAGCTCCGGATTCCGGAAGAACCGTAAAGCGGGTCATAACAGCCTCCGATGCTCCGGCAGCCATCGGGCCATACAGCCAGGCCATTGAAGTGAACGGAACCCTCTACATCTCAGGCCAGATAGCGATCGATCCCTCAACAGGAAAAATGATCTCCGGCGGGATTGCTGAACAGACCGAACAGGTGATGAAAAACATCGGCGCCATACTCCGGGAAGCAGGATATGGATATGAGCACATCGTCCGGTCAACCTGTCTGCTTTCCGATATTGCTGATTTTTCGGACATGAATGAAGTCTATGGTCGCTATTTCAGGGAAGGCCCACCGGCACGTGCCACCTTTGCTGTAAAGGGACTGCCCCTGGAAGCGTTGATCGAGATTGAAACCGTTGCAGTGAAATAAAATGCGCTCACAGAATAAAAAAACCGCACAGCCGGAAAAAGACTTTATCCTTTCTGACTTAGGGGATCTGATGGGATTTCAGGTTGAGCATGTTTTCAGCAAACTCCCAGGTAGCCTGCTTGACTTCAGAAACTGCTCCTGAGGTCAGTTCACAGGCAATGGTATGTTCTCCGGCTTCGGGAAAAGCCTTTTTCATTTTCTGCCCGGGCAGGGTCCCCAGTTTATCATACATGTCAAGCATGGCATCCACTTTCACAACCTGATCCTGGTTTTCCTTATCCTTAAAATAATACCCCAGAAAAACAGGAGCTGTTACGCGCCTGTACGTTTCGGTTTTCATCGTAGCCTCCACCAGTTGCTGCAGGTAAACCACGCCTTCAAGCCGGTATTTGCAATACCAGTATTGGCATTCTGTGGATGCGGAATCGGGATGGGTCACCCGGTATTTTCCGCCGCTCTTTTTCCGGGCAAACTGCAAGCCCCAGGGTTTGGAAAGCATAAATGCCCCCTTATTGTGGATCCGGATGTTGGGAGAATACAAAATCAATCCCTCCACATATTCAGGAAAATCAGCTGCCAGTTTCAGGGACAAGGTACCTCCGGTTGAGGTACTCATGATGATCACCTTCTTCCCCAGCGTACGTGCTACCAACAATGCCTTCTTCGCATCTTCCCAGAGGCGCTCCGGAGTCATATCGATCAATGGATCTTCCGTTATGAGTCCGTGCGAGGCCAGTCTCGGAAAATAGGCATTGCACCCATACCTTTCAGCGAAATCCTTATGAACCGGATATCCTTCATACCAGGAAGCTGAAAAACCATGAAGATACAGAAGGCAATACGCGGTACGTTGCCTTATGCTGTCATCAGCCCATAGGATCCGGGCTTCGTTGTCCGGCTTGATGTTTTGTTCCGATTCTTCCCGGAGAATAGTGCTTTCAAGGGTGCGCAGACTTCCCTGCACCACCGGCAGATCGTTGTTCAGTTCAGGTTTGGAAGGGCGAGGGCCCAGCAGGTATCCTGCAATCAGTAAAACTCCGATTATCAGAAAAAAACGTTTTATCCGCTTCATACCAACCTATTTTCCTGCAAAATAACCTTTTTTTACTGAAAACAGAATATCCTTCCCGCCATTCACCCGGGAAAAAATACCTGGATGTTCTGTCTTCCCACTATTTCTTTATACTTTTACAACGCAGATATGATAATTGCAATATAGTTTTGGGGAGAATATGATGAAGTACTTTCTTTTGCATCTTTTATTTATCCTATTGATTCCAGGCGTTTCCGGAGCCCAGGGACTGATTCAACCCGAGCTTCCGGCGATCGATTCAGTTTTACTGAACGACAGCCTGCTATCACCGGAGGCTCCCCTGCTGAATATCCCGGCAATGAACAATCCTGCTTTGATCCTGCCGGAGTATATTGCTTATACACTTCCGGAGTTTGATTTTAACCAGAAACTCCTGAATATGCGCCAGGATTACAATTTTACTATTTTAAATCCTTCCGGAACTTCTGACTTTGCTTTTCGATACAGTACCATGCCCTTTATTCATTCAGCAACGGTGTTTAATCAGGCTGCCTGGAAAATTACTGACAGGCTCACCATCGGGGGAAACCAGTATGGTGGCAATACGATCTTTTCTTCTCCCCTGCCAATCCGGGGTCTGAACAGCTATGATTTCCGGGGCGCCTCGATGTTCTTTCAATACAAGGTTTCAAAAAATATCAAGATTGAAACCCATATAAATGTTACAAACCGGCAACAGTAAGAATATGTTTACGGTATACAAAGCCTCAGCGGGATCCGGTAAAACTTTCAGGCTGGTTATTGAATACCTGAAGCAGATCATTCAGAATGAAAAAGCGTACCGGCATATACTGGCAGTGACCTTTACCAATAAGGCAACAGCTGAAATGAAGGAACGGATCGTCAGCCAGTTGTATCAGATTTCGCAAAAAACAGAAGAAAGCCCGTACACCCGCATTATTTCAGCAGAAACCGGATTAAACCCGGAAGAGATTAAAATCCGGGCAGGCAAAGCACTCCGCAATATCCTGCATGACTACAATCATTTTTCTATCAGCACCATTGACAAATTCACACAAAAGGTGATCCGATCGTTTAACCGCGAGTTAGGACTGACCCCCGGGTATATCCTTGAGCTGGATAACCATATGCTTCTTCGCGAAGCTACCGACCGGCTGATACTCAAAGCCGGAAACGACAAAGAACTGCTAAACTGGCTTACCCAACTGGGGAAAAAGAGAATGCAGGAGGATAAAAGCATCCAGATCCACAATGCAATATTTACCCTCGGCGAAGAATTATTCAAAGAAAACTTCCAGGATTCCTTCATGGGAGTAACCCAGGATCTGTACAATCATCAGAACCTGAAAGATTACCGGACCGAACTTCAGAAAATAATTCACTCATTTGAAGCAGTTCTAAAAGAAAAAGGAAAAAAGGGTTTGCAGATCCTGAAAAATAACAATTTGCAGCCAGATGATTTTAAAGGGAAATCCAGAAGCGTTGTACACACCTTTCAGAAGCTGATCAAAGCCAATTATACATTTGGAGTGACGGTTGAGAGAGCCTGCACAGATGTGAATGAATGGATAACCCCCAACCATCCTCCCAGCCTCATACCACTGGTTTCCGAACAACTCATGCCCTTGTTAAATGAATCCCTGGCTACCTATAATCAAGGGATAATGAATTATACTACAGCAACCTTAATTCTGGATAATCTGTTCACGCTGGGGGTATTAAACGACCTTCAAAAGGAGCTCGAAGCCCTGCGCCGCGAAAAAGGCATCCTTCCCTTATCGGACGCTAACCTGCTTTTAAAAAAGATCATTAACGGAAGCGACACTCCGTTCATTTATGAAAAAACCGGTAGCTGGTACCATCATTATATGCTGGACGAATTCCAGGATACGTCGGCTATGCAATGGGCAAATTTCAGGCCTTTGATTGACAACTCCCTGGCTGAAGGGAAAGAAAACCTCGCTGTTGGAGATGTGAAACAATCGATTTACCGATGGCGTAACAGCGACTGGAGAATTCTGGCTTACGATGTGGAAGCTCAGTTCGACAAAAGGCAGTTGCACATAGTAACCATGCAGCATAACTGGAGAAGTGACGGTCGGATTATCCGGTTCAACAACCTGCTGTTCCCGGAACTGGTCAGACAAGTCACCACAAAACTGGAACAGGAGTTGAATAATGAAGAAGCTTCCGGACGTTTGCAGGCAATGTACCACGATATCGTCCAGTATCCGGGAAACCCGGATGTTCAGGAGCAGGGACTGGTACAGATACGCTTCACCGAAAGTTCGGGTAAAGAAGATTTCAAACAGCAATCGATGAACTGGTTGCTTCAACAGGTTAAAAAAGTCCAGGATGCAGGCATTGCCGCCAGGGATATCGCTGTTCTGGTGCGACGGAATGCCGACGGAAGCGACATCATCCGCTTTTTTCTTGAAAAGGCCGGACTCCCGGAAAACAGTTCCTACAACCTGGAAATCATCTCCAATGAATCGCTTTTTTTAGGTGCTTCGAAAAGTGTCACGTTTCTCATACAATGGATCAACCACCTTGTTGATCCCGAAGATAAGATTACCAAAGCAAATATCCTGAATGAATACCTGGTTTATATCCGCCCGGAGCTTGCTGCCAAAGGAAAAGATCCCCTTTGCAAAACCCTAACAAACCCGGGAAATTCTGCAGCAGAGGAAACCAACAGGCAGGACCCCCAACTGGACAATACGTATGAGGAAACATTCGACACGCTCTTCGGGCCTCAGATTGCTTTCCTGCGTACCCATATCCTGAATGCTTCCATTGATGAAGCCATTGCCTTATTATGCCACCATTTTAACCTGTTTGACCTGAACGAAGAACTTCCCTTCCTTCTGGGACTGATTGACCAGGCAGCGCAAATCCGGGTTACCCTTTCCAATGATCTCTCCGGATTTCTGAAATGGTGGGATGAGAAAGGATCCCAAATTACGGTCAATGTAAACGAAGATACCGATGCCCTGAGCGTCCTGACCATCCACAAAGCAAAAGGACTGGAATTCAAGGTCGTGTTGATCCCTTTTCCGGATTGGGACACATCCTTGTCCAACCATGCCCCCTCCCTGTGGTGCGTACCTCACCGGGAACCGTTCAACAAACTGCCCCTGGTGCCGGTTCAGGCAGTTAAAAAGATGAAGAATACCATCTTCAGCGAAACGTATGCCGAAGAAATAGTAAACAACTATATAGATAACCTTAACCTGCTCTATGTAGCCTTTACACGACCAATCCATGCACTCTGCATACATGCTCCCCTGGAAACAAACAGGGAAAAAACCAGAAGCAGAGTAAACAACCTGCTCTATGAAGCCCTGAAAAACATAACCGAAGCACAGCAATGGCCCGGTGAGTACGATCCCATACACCAGGAATTTACGTATGGTACCTTGCCCGAAAACACAAAACAGAAAGAACAACAGATACACAGACTGATCCCTGAGAAATATCATTTCTCCGGATTTAACACACGATTAAAACTCCGTACCGATTCTGAAGACTTTTTCCCCGAAACAGAACGGTCGGATAAAAACCTGGGCAAAATACTTCATGAAATACTCGCTGAGATCAAATATAAAGCCGATGTGGATAAGGCCTGTATGCAGGCCCTGAAGCTGCAAAAAATCAACAGGGATGAATACAACATACTGATAGGCTGGTTGCACGAAAGAGTCGGATCTTCCGAAACAAAAAAATGGTTTTCATCGGAATACCGGATTCTGAACGAACGGGACCTTCTTTCTCCGGATAGCGTCAAACGCCCCGACCGGATTCTTATCAGAGAGAACCAGGCTGTGGTGATTGACTATAAACTGGGACATGCCATGCCTGAAGCCTATGACCGGCAGGTAAGAAACTACGCTGAAACATTAAAAAAAACAGGATTTGAAAAAGTGGAGGGGTACCTGTGGTACCTCATACCGAACCAGATTAAACAAATCTGCTGAAAGGCAGAATGAAGAAATCAGAAAAATCGTATTTTTACGCAAAATTTCATCGTATGATCCAAAGAATTCAAACCATTTACATAATCTTTTCAGCCGTATTAACCGGTTTGTTGTTTCTATTCCCTTTCGCAGAAATCTCCGTTGCCGGGGAGGTATATATTTTCCAGGCCAGGGGAGTCTTACTGGGGGAAGAAATAATCTACAACGGGTTGCCCATACAGTTATTTCTGGGATTGATTGTCCTGCTCCACCTGGTTATTCTGTTTTTGTATAAAAAACGCATCCGGCAAATTCGAATGCTTACGTTTACCCTGATTCTCCTTCTGGGGCTTCTCGGTCTTTTTTTCTATTATATCTATGCCAGTTTCGAGGAGGAAACAGTAGCTTTCAAAGTGAGTATGGTTTTCCCTCTTATAGCGATTGTCCTTGATTACCTGGCCATTCGTAATATCGGCAAAGACGAAGCGTTGATACGCAGTCTGAACCGGATCAGGTAGCTTCCGGGTCCTGTTTTTTTTCTTTTTTGTTTTCAGCTGAGAATTTTCATTAAATGATCCTTCCTGCAGGTTTTTTTTTAATTTTACAGCAAATAATTTCATACGATGAAAACACGAATAAACACCTGGGCCCTCTTTTTTCTTTTTGGTTTCCTTTTCCATCTGCCGGTTGAAGCCGATGTCAGACTGCCAAAAATTTTCAGTTCAAACATGGTCTTACAGCAGGGCATAGCGATCCCGGTATGGGGATGGGCTGCCCCCGGAGAAAGGGTAGTCGTCACCTTCAACCAGGCCACGGAAAAAACGCGGGCTGACCGCGAGGGCAAATGGCAGGTGAACCTTCCTGCACAGGAATACGGAGGACCGTATACGCTAACTGTGAAAGGCAACAATACCCTGATCTTTGAAGATGTGATGGTGGGGGAAGTCTGGATCTGCTCAGGCCAGTCAAACATGGAGTTTCGTGTCAGCCAGGGACTTCACGCTGAGGAAGAGATAAAAAATGCCCGTTATCCCGACATCCGTTTTTTCACAGTTCCCCGGGGAACGGAACAAATTCCACAGGACGATATCTCTTCGGGTGAATGGGAGGCCTGCACACCTGAAACCGCAGGCGCTTTTTCTGCCGTTGGATATTTCTTCGGGCGGGACCTCCATGAAAAACTGGGTGTTCCCATTGGACTGATACACACTTCATGGGGTGGAACAGTCGCTGAAACCTGGATCAGCCCCAATACAATCCGCGAAGACCCCGACTTCAGTGAGGCACTGATTGAATTACAACAACTGGATATAAAAAGCCTCCAGGAGGAAAAAATGCAAAAGATAAAAAAAATACTGGGGGGCGAGATTCCCTTGGAAGACCAGGGACTCAAAGACGGAAAACCAGTATGGTCTGGTTTTGATCTGAACGATGGAAACTGGAAAACAATCCGCACACCCGGATTGTGGGAACAACAGGGATATATAGATATCGATGGAATAGCCTGGTACCGGAAGGAAATCTACCTGTCGGAAGAGCAAACCAAAAGCAATCTGACCCTTCACCTGGGAAAAATTGATGACTCTGATATTACCTGGATAAACGGCATTGAAATTGGAAAAACAGATGATTACAGCAAGGACAGGGTTTATACGCTGAATTCCAACTACCTGAGACCTGGAAAAAATATGCTTGTGGTTCGTGTGAACGACACCGGCGGTGGAGGGGGGATTTATGGCGATCCCAGGAATCAGTTTCTCATGATCGGAGATGAAGAAATGGACATCTCGGGAGACTGGAAATTTAAAATATCAAAAGCATCGGTCAGCTCAGCCGGCATGGAACCGAATGCCTATCCCTCCCTGCTGTTCAACGGAATGATCCATCCGCTTGTTCCGTATGCCATAAAAGGAGCCATCTGGTACCAGGGTGAATCCAATGCCGACAGGGCCAGACAATATCAACGGATTTTCCCGTCACTCATCACGGACTGGCGCCGTGAATGGGGGCAGGGCGACTTCCCCTTTCTGTATGTTTCACTGGCCAACTACATGGCCCCTGTGGACCAGCCCCGGGAGAGCAACTGGGCTGAACTGAGAGAAGCCCAGACAAAAACCCTGAAACTGCCCAATACGGGAATGGCAATGGCGATCGATATCGGCGAAGCCTTTGATATCCACCCAAAAAACAAACAGGATGTCGGGAAAAGACTTGCGCTTAATGCCTTTAAAATAGCCTATAACATAGACGTTGTCCATTCAGGCCCTATGTTTGCATCGGCAGAATTCAAAGAAGGCAAAGCCTGGATTACATTCAACGAAACAGGAAGCGGTTTGGAAACCCGTGATAAATACGGATACCTGAAAAGTTTTACCATCGCTGGCCCTGATAAAAAATTTCACTGGGCTAAAGCAACCATCCTCGACAAAAATACCGTGATGGTATATTCCGAAGAAGTACCCGAACCGGTGGCAGTCCGCTATGCCTGGGCTGATAATCCCGATGATGCTAACCTGTACAACAAAGAAGGATTACCTGCAGTACCCTTCCGGACAGACGACTGGCCCGGAATAACCAGATAGCCCTTATAACACCGGACTGTGCGTTTCGGCTGGAATTCCCCATGAAGGAGTTACTGAAAAAAAATAGTCTATGCAACTAAGCGCCCGTGTAAAATATTTGATACGCAACGGACTAAAAGGATTAGCCTGGCTGATCGTTATATTAACGCTCTATTACCTGTTCAGAAATATCATCTTTGAAAAAAATCCGGAAATCTGGATTGACCGTTTCTATGGGAAACCTGCAGTGATTTACCTGATCTACCTGCTGTCGGAATTCTTTTTCGGGATCATCCCCCCTGAATTATTTATGCTATGGGCTTTTAACAAGGGAGGTATGGTACAATATACGCTGAACCTGTTATTTTTTGCAGGTGTTTCGTATGCAATGGGGTATATCACTTTTTTAATCGGGCAATTCATCAGCAGGCTGGTAATCTTCAGATACCTCCGCATCAAATACCTTAAAAATACATGGAAACAGCTTCGCAGATACGGGCTTTTCCTGATCATTATTGCCGGGTTGACCCCCATCCCCTGGTCAGCCTCCTGCCTGATCGTTGGTTCAGCAGGATACCCTTCCTCCAAATTCCTGAAATTTGCTTTGTTCCGCATACTTCGTTTTGTATTGTACGGGTTTATCGTCTTTCAGACCCATCAAATCGGATAACCTGACGAAAAAGATGCATACGAGACCAATTTTTAAATCCCTACCTAAACAACCCGCTGAAAAATTTGTTTTATCAGGGAGGTATTGAGGTCACCCTTCTCCCGCTTTGCGGGATCCCGATCTAAACCGGGATGAAGGGAAGGAAGTTATTTAATTCTATGTGGGATGGGTAAAATTTTAACTATTTTCGTATTCGTAATCCTAACAGGCAACAGCATGAGTCAACAACTGGAATCAGCAACACTGGGAGGGGGATGCTTCTGGTGTACCGAGGCGATTTACAAACAACTTACAGGCGTTCAAAAAGTGACTCCGGGGTACAGTGGAGGGCATACAGACAATCCCTCCTACGAAGAAGTTTGTACAGGAAGAACAGGCCACGCTGAGGTTGTCCATCTGGAATTTGATCCTTCCAAGGTATCTTTCACAGAAATTCTGGAGGTTTTTTTTAAAACCCATGATCCGACCACGCTGAACCGTCAGGGACCCGATGTGGGAACCCAATACAGGTCGGTAATTTTTTACCATTCCGAAGAACAGAAACAAACAGCTGAAACCATCATCCGTAAACTGGAGGAAGAATCGATTTATCCGGACCCCATCGTAACCGAAAGAACCCGGTTCGAAACATTCTATCCGGCAGAGGATTACCATAAAGATTATTTCGCCCATCATAAAAACCAACCCTATTGCCGTATGGTCATCACTCCCAAGCTTGAAAAATTTGAAAAAACCTTTTCCGGAAAGATTAAAAAGTAACCTGCTGTGTTATGAAAGCTATGATTTTTGCTGCAGGGCTTGGAACCCGTCTTCATCCCCTCACAAAAAACACCCCTAAAGCGCTGATTGACCTTGGCGGGGAAACGCTGCTGGAAAGGATTATTAAAAAGCTTCGGAATTACGGATTCTCTGAAATCGTTATCAATGTGCACCATTTGGCAGACCAGATCATGGCTTATCTGAAAGCAAACGGTAATTTCGGAATAACGATTCATATTTCCGATGAACGCCATCAGCTTCTGGATACCGGAGGGGGGTTGAAACAGGCCGCTCCCCTGCTTAAAGGAAACGAACCCATTCTGATTCATAATGTAGATGTACTGAGTGACACAGACCTGAACGAACTGGTTGATTTTCATCTCAGGGAAGAAGCACTGGCAACCCTTCTTGTCCGTGAACGGAAAACCCAGCGTTACTTTTTGCTGGATCAGAACAACCGGCTGGTAGGTTGGGAAAATATGCGTACCGGAGAAAGAAAAATCCCCGTCCCCAGGAAGGCTGAGAACGCCAGATTGCTTGCCTTCAGCGGAATACATGTGGTCAGCCCCAACCTTTTTAACCACATCAGCCAGACAGGCACATTTTCTGTCATCGACACCTACCTTGAACTGGCCGGGAATTTTAAAATTGTCGGATTTGAAGACAACAAAGGCACGTGGATGGATATCGGAAAACCGGAACAACTGATGAAAGCCCGCAGATTGTTTCAAAATTAAAAAAGGTTCCGTACCTTTAGGTTGACAATTCACATCTAAAAAACAGGGACAATGAATAAAATCGGGATTGTACAGACAGCCATTATTTCCCTCGCCATCGTTATTGCAGGGTATCTTGTAGGCAACATGCATATAAAAGCCAGGCGTTACGAAAGATCTGTACAGGTTAAAGGGCTGGCTGAAAGGGAAGTCAAAGCCGACCTCGCTGTCTGGCCTATCCAGATATCGCTGGCCGGAAACAACCTGAACGAATTGAAAAGCCAATTGGACGCTCAGAAAAAAGAGGTGGTGAATTTCTTTAAAGCCCAGGGGTTCTCCGAAGAAGAAATAAGTACCGGGGTAACCAATATCCAGGACCTGCGTACAGATTTGTACCGGGGAGACCAGCAATACCTGGAGTTTCCCTACGTAGCAGTAATCAACCTCACCATCAGAACAAAGGAAATCAACAAACTCCGGAAGGCCCTGTCGGAATCCCTCGAACTTATTTCCAAAGGCATCCTCCTGGGATCAAAAAATTCATGGGCCCCCATCGAATATATCTATACCCAACTCAACAACATCAAGCCATCCATGGTGGAAGAAGCCACAAAAAATGCACGAGAGGTGGCTGAAAAATTTGCCCTTGATTCGGGATCCAAGGTAGGCAAAATAAAATCGGCAAACCAGGGAATATTTTCTATTACCGACAGGGATCAGAACACACCTGAAATAAAAAATGTCAGGGTCGTTTCAACCATCCATTATTTCCTGGAAGATTAATGCAACAACAGAAAAACAACGGAAGGTACGCCTACCTCTTCTATTACAGATTTTAGCTGATTCACAGGGGCTCTTTATGCGTCACTATCCGCTCAGAATTAACCGGTTTCATCCGGGATTCTTTCCCGGGGTTTTGTACGCAGAGAGGCCATCAATTCGACCACTGAGATCAGAATGATGGCATACCCCAGCAGTTCGATCCCTTCCTCAGCCATGTTTTTTGCAGTACGGTGATAGGCATCCCCCAACAGGGCCATCCAAAGAACGGACTTGCCAAAAAGACGACTGAAAAGATAGGTTACCAGGAATCCGATAAAAAAAGCTCCGGAAGACCTCAGCTCAACAAATTCGGTAAATGCTGCCACCACTTTTTTAAAATTTCTGACAAGCAGAAATACAAACAATCCCAAAAAAGGAAGGACCAGATAAAACCAGAAGTCAATGTGGTTATTAAACTCCCGGATAAATGACATTACAAAAAAAATCGACAGGAGGTTCAGGACAGGAACCAGGGCCTTTGATTGCCGCCCGGCAACAAAAAAACCTATGGCACTGAGCAATACGATAATCTCCTGCGTAATTTCGGTCCACGAATTTTCGGTGATTTTGATCTCTGCGGTTTGGTGTGTGGCATCAAACAGAAAAATAAAATACAATCCCGCCATGACCAGGGCATAAACCACAAAACGCATGGCAAAAAACAGCAGTTTCCGATAGTTCATTTCGTTCTAATTTTTACTTTTTACAGGTATTCGGTACTTCGTATTCGCAAAGGGAACGCACTCGTATTTACTGGATCGCAAAATTACATATTCCGTTCATACAAGCGGTCGTTTCATTTTTATTGTTTTAAAAAGCGGCTGACAGCAAACGAGAAAGCGTTTTCCTCGTTTGAAGGTGCTGCCTGGTACTTCTGCTTCAGCTCATCCAGTGCATTTTCTACCATAAAGGAATGATAGGTAAAATCGAGAAGGTGAACGTCGTTGAAATCGTTTCCTATGCCCAAGGTCTGATCCTGAGGAATCGATAACCTGTTGCACAGGAACGAAATGGCATTTCCCTTGGAGACCTTCCGGTTAAAAATTTCCATCCATATAAAGCCTGTTCCCAGGGGTGAAGAGGTTCGGATTACACCAATTTCAGGAAAGCCGGATTCAATCTCCTCTTTTAACGCAAAAAACAGGTCCGGTTTGTTTGGCAGGATAACCAGAAACTGGCAAAGGCTTTCTTTGTGGTTTTCGTTTAAAGGCAAGGGATCTGCCAACGAATTATGGAACGAAAAATAGCGTTCAAATTCCTCACAATGCCCTCCGCCCTTGTGAAACCAAAAATAATGATTTTCAGGAACAGCCCTGAATGCATTGAAATTTACCTGTTTTGCAACCAGAAAACGGGTGATCACCGAAGCTTGTTGAGCCGGTATATTCTGTTTTAACAGCAGTTTCTGATCATCCCAGGTTATCACACCTGCTCCCGAAGAGAAAACCACGTAATCGAAGGGTACCTCAGGGGAAATCACCTCTTTGACTTTTCGCAGGTTACGTCCGGTAGCTGCCACTCTGACAATCCCTTGCCGGCCCAGCATTTTCAGCGCTGAAAGGTTGTTTCCGGAAATCGTTTTATCGTTATTCAGAAAGGTACCGTCCAGATCAGTCGCTATCAATTGAATTTTTCCCATCTGCCGTTTTTATGTGAGCCGAAAATACAAAACTCATGGCTGTAAAAAAAACAAATACCTGTTTTCCGTTTTCTCCGGTGCGAACTCCCATTTTGCCTGACCCCTGTCCCGGTTGGTCGAAAATAATTCAACATACAGGGAAAGTGGTATACTTTTAACCGATTATTCTATCTTTGTGCTTCAAAAACATGATGAAAATAGCTTTGATCGGATACGGAAAGATGGGGAAGGAAATTGAAAAGACAGCCCTCAGCCGCGGGCATGAGATTTCCTTAACCATAGATATCGATAATCACGGAGATTTAACGAAGGAAAATTTGCAGTCATGCGATGTTGCTATAGAATTCACCAATCCGGAAGTGGCGGCAGACAACTACCTGAAATGCCTCGAAGCAGGAATCCCTGTGGTAAGTGGCACTACAGGATGGCTGGATCGGAAAGATGAAGTGGAAGACCGGTTCCGGAAAGCCAGAGGAACTTTTTTTTATGCAAGCAACTTTTCATTGGGGGTAAACCTGTTTTTTGCCTTAAACAAAAAACTGGCTGCCTTGATGGTTCCTCACCACCAATACAATGTTTGCATTAAAGAGGTGCACCATACCCAGAAAAAAGATGCTCCAAGCGGAACCGCCATCAGCCTTGCTGAAGACCTCCTGAAAATCCTCCCCGACAAGAAAAGCTGGGTGGATCATACCCCAACTGAAAAGCAGGAATTGCCGGTTTTATCGGAACGGAGAGGGCAGATTCCGGGAATACACACCGTTTGTTACGACTCTGAAATCGATAGCATTGTGATTACCCACAGCGCTAAGTCACGAAAAGGACTTGCCCTGGGAACTGTGCTGGCTGCGGAATACTGCCAGGAACATTCCGGGATCCTGACAATGAAAGATTTATTACACATTTAATGAGAACGATTGAAACAAGCCCCGATGGATCGAGTCATCCCGATCCCGATATTTATCGGGACGGGAATACCTTTAAAATAAACAACTATAATCATATAAAATGAGAAATATCCTGTCGAACAAATGGTTTAAATTTACAACAGTTGGCATTCTGTATGTTCTGTGGGTACTATGGCTTGAAAATTACTGGTGGTTTTTCGGGCTGGCAGTTATCTACGACATTTATATTTCAAAAAAGGTTCATTGGGCATTCTGGAAAAAGAAAAATCCTCCGGGAGGCAAACAGACAAAACTTGTGGAATGGGTCGATGCCATCATCTTTGCCGTTATCGCGGCCACTTTCATCCGTATGTTTTTTATTGAAGCGTATACCATTCCCACTCCATCGATGGAGAAATCCATGCTGGTTGGAGATTACCTTTTTGTAAGCAAAACAGCCTATGGTCCCAAATTGCCAAATACTCCGCTATCGTTCCCTTTTGTACACAACAAACTGCCTCTGACTCACCATGCCAAATCGTATGTGGAATGGATAAAGAGTCCCTACCGGCGAATTGCCGGTTTATCAGAAATTAAAAACAACGACATTGTCGTATTTCATTTCCCTGAGGGCGATACGGTAGCAACCAACCTGGCCAACCAAAGTTACTATCAGTTAGTACGTTCCTATGGACGGGAAAGGGTATGGTCGGACACACGAAATTTCGGAGAGATCATTGTCCACCCTGTGGATAAACGCGAAAACTATATAAAACGCTGTGTGGCCATTCCGGGCGATCAGGTGGAAATCAGACAGGGTCAACTTTATGTAAACGGAACAGCCCAGGAACCCTTCGAAGGAATGCAGTTCAATTATATGGTTAAAACCAATGGAACGGCCATCAATCCAAAAGCCCTTGACCGGTTGAATATTGCCAGTGACGACCGCGGAAGGTTTTCCAGCGAACAGTATGTTTTTCCCCTCACCAATGAAAATGCGGAAAAACTCAAATCCTTTGCCAATGTGGTATCCGTAAACAAAATGATGGAAGATCAGGATAACTGGGACCGGAATATTTTTCCTGCAGATAAAAGATTCCCATGGAATGTTGATAATTACGGCCCCTTAACCATACCGGAAAAAGGAAAAACCATCAACCTCACGATGGATAATCTTCCCCTGTACAGGCGGATTATCGATGTCTATGAAGACAACGACCTGGAAGTGGACGGGAATACCATAAAAATCGATGGGGAAGTGGTTTCAACCTATACATTTAAAATGGATTATTACTGGATGATGGGGGATAACCGCCATAATTCGGCTGACTCCAGGTTCTGGGGA
The DNA here is from genome assembly GCA_964575025.1 of uncultured Mariniphaga sp. Classification (GTDB taxonomy): domain Bacteria; phylum Bacteroidota; class Bacteroidia; order Bacteroidales; family Prolixibacteraceae; genus JABMQB01. Next base: position 22,408 of record CAZNPV010000018.1, on the reverse strand, counting down.
TTTGTCCCTGAAGACCATGTGGTCGGAAAAGCACTTATCATATGGCTTTCACTGAATAAAGACAGGGGCTTCCCGTCCAATATACGCTTTAACAGATTCTTTAAGTTGGTACACTAAATTTTTACAGGAGTAATTCTAAATAAACGTACCCGGTAATCATTTTTTTTTATATTTTAGTCTCCTAATGCAGATCATACTTATCATACTGTTGATATTAGCCATTTTGCTTGTGATCTTCACATTGCAAAATTCCGTGGTAATAACCATCAACCTCTTTTTCTGGGAAATTACCGATGCACCGCTTGTCCTGGTATTGCTTATCTGTATTTTATCGGGGTCCCTTCTTTCCACCATATATTATCTGCCAAAACTCTGGAATCTTAAAAAAGAAAGAAACGCCCTGAGGAAAATAGAGGAAAAAAGGAGGGAGGAAATACTGTCGGGTCGGCCTCAGAAAGGGACCTCTCTCTCCGATGCAGACAAGTTGAATCCGGAAGGCCCTGAACTGGATGAGGATGATATCGAACCTTTCTTTAAAGAGTAACAATGGAGAAAAGTCCGGTACTATTAAGTACAGCTTACTTTCCACCTGTTTCCTATATTTCCGGAATGATCTCCGCTTCCGCATTTGTACTTGAAAAACACGAAAATTTTATCAAACAAACCTATCGCAACCGTTGTGTAATCCTTGGGGCAAACGGACCGGTTCATCTGGTAATCCCTGTAGAAAAAGGAAGAAGTGGAAAAAAGCCCGTTCGCGATATCCGTATTTTCAACAATCTTAATTGGCAGCGAAACCATTGGCGAACGATCTTCTCAGCCTATAATTCCTCTCCTTTTTTTGAATTTTACAAAGACGATATCCAGCCCTTTTACGAAAAAAAATACACCTACCTGTTTGATTTCAACAACAACCTGCTGAGAACCGTTCTGGAAATGCTGGAAATACCCGGAGAGATCGCTTATACAGAAACATACTGTAAAGAACCTGTTGGCATCAGAGATTTACGGAGAGCAGTTACCCCCGGGATCCAAGCGGAAGATACGTTTCTTCCTTATACCCAGGTTTTCAGCAGCAGGTACGGATTTATACCCAATCTCAGCATCCTGGATCTCCTCTTTAATAAAGGTCCTGAAAGCATTAAAGTACTGGAAAATAGTTCCATGAGTTGCCTTTAAAAATTGACAATAACAATCAGATAAAAACACCATCCCCTTTCCGGGAAATCCGATAAATATTTTGTATCTTCCCTGTATGCGGGAAAGGCAGAAATGAGTTCCCATATTATATTAAACAATTACAATCAGATGAAAAAAATCAACAGGATAGAAGAAGCGGTTAACTCCACAAACATTAAACCGGGAAGCATGATTTATACCGCAGGAAATGCTGCTACGCCCCAGGTAATTTTAAAACAGCTGATAAAGGACAACTCCATTAAAGATGTGGATTTGATCAGTGTTTTGCTTCTGGGTGATGTGGAGGAGTTATTCAGCAGCGAAGTATGCAAAAGAATAACCCACAGGGTTATCTTTTCAGGACCTTTTTCGCGTCAGGCATTAAACAACGGGATGGCAACCTATCAGGTAATGCATCTTTCAGATATTCCTCGCCAGGTACAGGAATATTTAAAACCCAATGTAGTGTTTCTGCAGATCAGCGGCCCTGACAAGGGAGGCAACTACAGCTATGGAACCACGGTTGAAGGGCTTATGGCTGCTGTTGAAACAGCCAAAGCACAGGGAGGCATTGTCATTGCGGAAAAAAACAGGCAAATGCCTTTTATTCTCGGATCAACCCTTGATGAATCAAAGATTGACTATCTGATTGAAACGGATTATCCCCTACCTGTCACCCCGATACACAAACCCGATGAAACCGCCAGAAAAATAGGAAACCTCATTACCGAACTTTTTATCTCTGACGGATGTACCCTCCAGTATGGAATCGGGAAAGTTCCCGAAGCAGTGACCGATGCCATCATCGATAAAGGATTGAAGGACCTGGGCATTTATTCGGAATTGTTTGCGGATGCATTGCGGAAACTGGTACAGAAAGGAGTGGTAACAAATAAATACTCCGACGTTAATTTTTCCATTACCTCCATTTTTCTGGCTTCTGATAAAGACGGATATGATTGGCTGGATTATAACAGTTCGGTTCAAACAAGACCCTGTAATCTGACCAACAGCATTATGAAGGTTGCCAGCCAGCACAAAATGGTAGCAGTCAACAGTGCCATCGGGGTTGACCTGCATGGAAACATCTGGTCTGATTCACTTAGAAGCAGAAAAATTTACAGCGGCATAGGAGGACAGGCTGATTTTCTGCGTGGATCGTACCTGTCACCGGGAGGATATGGAATTATTGCCATGGAATCAACCACCAGCAAAGGGATCTCAAAAATAATCGACATGTGCCCTGAAGGAATTACCACCACTGCCATTGCAGCCGACCCGGTAGTCATAGTAACTGAAAACGGCGCCTTTAATCCGCGCGGACTAAACCTTGTGGAACATGCAGTCGGAATTGCCCACCTGGCAGCACCGGAAAACCGGGATGAACTGCTGAAAAAAATATTTGAAAGTCCTGAATTCTTTAAACCCAGGGAGGCATTAAGAGATAAAACACCCAAAGGATTTACTCCGTATGAAGCAGTATGCTCCTAAATCCGGAAACCCTACTATCCCAGATCCGACATCCATGCGGAATCAACACAAAGCCCCTTTGTTTCTATAAATTGTTATCCCTACTTTACACTTCAATGAAAGGAATATAATCTCAGGATTACACTATTTGATGCATTCAAATAGATTGACATTACAATTAATAAATCGCATTTCAGACAAAAAAAAGAAGTAACCAAATGTAATACATTGAATTCCGGGAAGAAAAAATGAGTTCTATAACATTTTTTTTGAGCCAATTTTTATTATAAATTTAAGGCCACAAAATTCAGGTAATTTTATGCTTGTATCAGATTACTTTTAATACGAACTAACATAAAAAATAAAAGATCTATGGTTAACAAAATTTCAAGCTTTGCAGATTATTTAAAGAAATATGAAGAAAGTGTAGCTAATCCGGATGGTTTTTGGGGCCAAATTGCCGAAACCCATTTCTGGAGGAAAAAATGGGATCAGGTGCTGGACTGGAAATTTACAGGAGATGGTGCGCCCGATGTCAACTGGTTTGTAAACGGGAAAATGAACATTACTGAAAACATATTCGAGCGCAATATGTTTACGCGCAAAGACCAGGTGGCTTTGATCTGGGAACCCAATGATCCGAAGGAAAAGGAGATACGGTTAACGTATGGAGAGCTTTTTGAGAAGGTTAAACAATTTAGCAATGCCTTAAAAAAGATAGGAGTTGAAAAAGGCGACCGGGTAGCCATATACCTGCCCATGGTTCCTGAACTTGCTGTTGCCATGCTGGCTTGTGCCAGAATAGGGGCGATTCACTCCATCGTTTTTGCAGGATTCTCAGCTTCTGCACTGGCAGACCGTATCAATGATGCCCAGGCTAAAATACTTATAACTTCAGATGGAGGATATCGCGGTACGAAAACAATCCCGCTGAAAAACATCGGTGATGAAGCGTTGACGATGTGTACGAGTGTTAAAAATACCATTGTTCTGAAAAGAACCGGCCAGGATATTAGCTGGGATGACAACAGGGATATCTGGTGGCATGAGCTGATAAAAGATGTCAGCACAGACAATGTTGCGGAAGTCATGGATTCGGAAGATACACTTTTTATCCTGTATACATCCGGATCAACGGGTAAACCCAAAGGAGTAGTACACACCACGGGAGGTTATATGGTGTTTGCCGAATACACCTTTAAAAATGTTTTTCAATACAGCGATGGCGATGTATACTGGTGTACAGCTGATATTGGGTGGGTTACGGGACATACCTATATTGTATACGGACCTCTGCTGACAGGAGCCACGTCCGTCATGTTTGAAGGGGTTCCCACCTGGCCTGATGCCGGAAGGTTCTGGGAAATTGTGGATAAATACCAGGTTACTCAGTTCTATACCGCTCCCACAGCGATCCGTGCGCTGGTTGCCCAGGGGGACAAATGGGTAACAAAACACAAACTGGATTCATTGAAAGTACTTGGTACTGTGGGCGAACCGATCAATGAAGAAGCATGGAAATGGTATCACGACCTGGTTGGCAAAGGGCATTGCCCCATTGTTGATACCTGGTGGCAAACCGAAACCGGCGGAATTATGATCACCCCCCTGGCAGGAATCACCCCCACAAAACCTTCTTTTGCAACGCTTCCTCTTCCCGGAATCCAACCTGTACTGGTTGATCCCGAAGGCAAGGAATTAACCGGAAACAGTGTGGAAGGAATCTTGTGCATTAAATTTCCCTGGCCCGGAATGTTACGTACGACCTATGGCGACCATAAACGGTGTTATCAGACCTATTTCTCAGCCTTTAAAGGATTATACCTCACCGGTGACGGGGCGAAACGCGATGAGGAGGGATATTACCGGATCATTGGCCGGATTGATGATGTAATCAATGTTTCAGGACACAGAATCGGAACAGCCGAAGTAGAAGATGCTATCAATCAGCATCCCAAAGTGGTTGAATCGGCTGTGGTTGGATACCCGCACGATATCAAAGGATCAGGAATCTATGCCTATGTCATCTGTGAGGATCTTTCCGATGCTGAAACCGAAACCATCGAAAAAGAGATCCGCGACACCGTGACCAAGTTTATCGGCCCGATAGCAAAACCTGATATGATCCAGATAGTTAGTGGCCTTCCGAAAACAAGATCCGGAAAAATTATGCGCCGGATCCTCCGGAAAATCGGCGAAGGAGATGCAACCAACCTGGGGGACACCTCTACCCTGCTGGATCCGGGAGTTGTGGAAGAAATCATCAAAGGCGCAAAAGTTGAAGTTAAACAATAACATTCCAACAGAAAAAGGCATCCCGGTTCAGGGATGCCTTTTCTGTGACTGACAACCGTAACATAATAAAACTACTCGTATGGAAAATCAGAAAGTTATGAACAGATGGCTGGTAGTCATGGGTGCGATTCTGATCCAACTGGCACTGGGAGCTATTTATGCCTGGTCTGTTTTTACACCCAAATTAACGGAAGTTGGAGGCACCTATGAGTTTTCAGCCGGAGAAGCAGCCTGGATCTTTTCAGCCGGCTTGTTCTTTTTTGCCCTGGTCATGATCTGGGCAGGCAGAAAACTGGCTACCATAGGTCCGCAGAAACTGGCTATGGCCGGAGGAATCATCCTGGGACTGGGGTATGTCCTTGCCGGCTTCTTTGGAGATAATTTTATATCCCAGCTGATCTTTATCGGGATCATCGGCGGTTCCGGAATCGGACTGGCTTATGTAGTGCCCATTGCAGTTGGGGTAAAATGGTTTCCCGACCGCAAAGGGATGTTAACAGGACTTGCCGTAGCAGGTTTTGGGTTCGGAGCTACCATCTGGGTTAAATGGGCTGGCTCATGGGCCGGCGGCCTTTTGAATAACCTCAGTCTTTTCGGACTGGATGGTGTTCGCAGTGTTTTCCTCCTGTACGGAATTATTTTTGCCGCTATGGTGATCATCGGAAGTGTGGTGATGAAAGACCCTCCCAGAGGCTGGCTGCCCAAAGGATATACACCTCCTGAAAAAAATGCCGCCAAAGCTTCCGGAGAGATTAATTTCAACACCCCTGAAATGCTTAAAACTCCTCAGTTTTATATGCTTTTCATAACCTTTGTATTCTCAGCACTGGCCGGGTTGATGGTTATTTACTGTATTAAACTGTTTGGAATTGATGCCCTGACCTACACCAAACTCGGGTCCTTGAATCCAACGCATCCGGAATTTAACGAAACCATCCGATGGGCAAGCTCCGCTGCTGGTACTGCTATGGCTATATACGCCATTCTCAATGGATTAGGCCGAATTGTCTGGGGCGTTTTATCAGATAAAATCGGCCGGAAACGCTCCATTTTCCTGATGTGCCTTTTGCAGGGAATTATTATGCTGGCCTTATACAAACTGGGAGCCAACACCTTAACCCTCATAATTGCTGCCTCCGTAATCGGATTTAATTTTGGCGGGAACTTTGCCCTCTTCCCCGCAGCCACTGCCGATTTCTTTGGCAACAAAACGGTTGGTAAAAACTACGGATTTGTATTTTTTGCATATGGAATTGCCGGAATAGCAGGGCCTCAGATCGCCGGACTGTTCAAAGATGCTGCATCCGGGGCAGACACTCCTTCGGCTTGGTTAACCCCCTTTATCATTGCAGGAGTGGCCTGTATCCTGGGAGCCCTTATCATTCTTTTCATCAAAACACCAAAACCTGTCACACAACATTAAAAACAAACACCCGGGATAATCCCCGGGTGTTTGTTTTTAGAAATAATTTTCCTAATATGATTTTTTTTATAAATTTTTTAAAAAATTAAAGGCAACTTTGCGGTCGCAAAAAAAGAGAGACATTCATACAATCATACGTAAATTTCAAATCGATGGCAATTAAAAAATTAAACAGTATTTTCAGACCCAAAAGAATAGCGCTAATCGGGGTATCTAATAAACCCGGAAGTGTTGGGGGCATTACTCTTCGAAATCTTGTAGGAGGAGGTTATAACGGAGTGGTATACCCGATTAATCCAAAAAGGGAGGCTGTTTTTGGGATCCCCTGTTACCCGGATGTTAAGAAACTGCCCAAAACCCCGGATCTGGCAGTAATCATGACGGCTGCAAAGTCGGTTCCTCAACTGATAAGGGAATGCGGAGAAGCAGGAATCCATGGAGTGATCATCATGTCGGCAGGTTTCAAAGAAGCAGGTGATGAGGGTAAAAAGCTGGAAGAACAGGTTAAAGCTGAAAAAAAGAAATTTCCTGATATGCGGGTTATTGGCCCCAACTGCCTGGGAATTCTTGTGCCCGGACAAAGCATGAATGTCAGCTTTGCGAACGGAATGCCCAAGAACGGGCATGTAGCTTTTATTTCGCAATCAGGAGCTTTATGTACTTCAGTCCTTGACTGGGCTTTTGAATCCAATATTGGTTTTTCCTATTTTGTATCCATTGGGAACTCCATGGATGTAAACTTTGGCGACCTGATTGATTATTTCGGTCAGGATCCCAACACAAAATCCATTGTATTATATGTTGAATCCTTAAACCATGCCCGGAATTTCATGTCAGCGGCCCGTGCTTTTGCCCGGGAAAAACCGATTATTGTTTATAAATCCGGACGTTTCCCGGAATCTGCAGCAGCAGCAGCCTCCCATACGGGGGCGCTGGCCTCGGAAGATTCCATTTATGATGCGGTTTTCCGGAGAGCCGGCCTGGCCCGGATCTTTGATTTCGGGAACATTTTCGATTTTACAGACCTCGTAGGAAGAAAAAGAATACCTAAGGGAAACAGGCTGGCCATTGTCACCAATGCCGGGGGGCCCGGGGTAATGGCTACCGACACGTTGATCTCCTCAGGAGGCAAACTGGTTACCTTGTTGGAAGAAACGATGCAGAAACTGAACGATTATCTTCCCCCTTTCTGGTCCCATGGAAACCCAATAGACGTCCTGGGAGATGCAACACCGGAACGGTTTGCCAAAGCAACCGAAATAGTCCTTGAGGATAAAAACGTGGATGCCGTGCTGGTGCTGCTTACCCCTCAGGCTATGACCGATCCCACAGAAACGGCCAGGGCAATCGCTCAAATCGCATCCAAAACATCTAAATCGATTATGGCCGGCTGGCTGGGAGGTTCCAGCATGAGAGAAGGAATCCAGATCTTTAACCAGGCAGGCATTTCAAGTTACACTACTCCGGAACAGGCTATCCGGGCATTTATGACCCTTTCAGATTATTCAAAGAACCAGGAATTGTTGTATGAAACCCCCCAGGAGGTGCCGGTTTCATTCAAATACGACAGGGATAAACTAAAAGATAAATATCTGAAAGAGGTCTTCCCGAAAGCAAAGGTCCTGAATGAGGATGATTCCAAAATGCTGATCAATGATTACGGAATCGATACCACCCATCCCCAGCCAGCATCTACAGAAGATGAAGCGGTAAAAATTGCCGAAGAAAAAGGATACCCCGTGGTTATGAAAATTTATTCCCCGGATATTACCCACAAATCGGATGTCGGCGGTGTAGCTTTAAATATTAAAGATGAAGAAATGGTCAGGGCTACATTCCATAACATGATAAAAACAGCGACTGAACGACGACCGGATGCAAAAATTGACGGAGTGACCATTCAAAAGATGGTGAATACCCGGAATGGAATAGAGCTGATTCTTGGCATAAAAAAGGATCCGATATTCGGGACCGTTATGCTCGTAGGTATGGGAGGTACAACAGCCGAATTGTTCAAAGATAAACGCTTGGAGTTTCCGCCACTTAATGAACAATTGGCCCGGCAGATGCTGCAGTCACTGAAAATCTACCCGCTCCTGACCGGTTACCGGGGGGATACACCCAAAAATGTAGAGAAACTGATCGAGGTACTCATCCGAATGTCATACCTGGCAGCTGATTATCCTGAGATTCTCGAACTTGACATCAATCCGTTGATTGTCACCCCTTCGGATGTCATTGCCCTGGATGCACGGATTGTTGTTGATACCGAACTCCTAGGAACCGAGGTGAAAGATTACTCACACCTTATGTTACGGCCTTACCCCGAAAGCCTGATCACCCGTTCCCAGCTTAAAGACGGGACAAAAGTCCTCCTGCGTCCCATACGCCCGGAAGATGAACCATTATGGCTGGAACTCCTGAGCAGCTGCTCACGGGATTCCATTTACTCACGGTTCAGATACGATTTTTATTTCGATTCCCATGACGTGGCCTCACAATTTTGTTTTATCGACTACGACCGCGAAATAGCCATTGTTGCAGAAGTGGAAGAGAAAGGGAAAAAAAGACTGATTGGCGTGGGACGTCTGATTGCCGATCCGGATGTGGAAATAATGGAATATGCCGTGCTAATCACCGATCTATGGCAACAAAAAGAACTGGGGTATATCTTAACCGAATACTGCCAGAAAATAGCCATAAATAGGGGCATCAAAAAATTAGTGGCTGAAACAACAAAAGAGAACAAACCGATGATTGCCGTTTTCAGAAAATTAAACTTTAAAATCCGGTTCAATGAAGATACAACCGTAACCGTCCATAAAGATCTCGAAGAAACAGAAGAAGAAACAGAAAAAGTCTAAGAAGAGATCGTATAATTCTCAGAAGTTGATAATGAAAAAATTTCCCGCAACTCTTTTCGGTTGACGGGAAATTACGGTAGAGAAAATGGATATCCACAAAGCAGAACAGGCTGCAGATATAATCAGAGTAGCAAAATATACCGTTGCTTTTACAGGAGCCGGAGTGTCCGTTGAGAGCGGAATTCCTCCTTTCAGAGGGGAAAACGGCCTGTGGAATACCACCAATCCCAAGTTTCTGGATATCGGCTTTTTTAATACCAAACCCCTTCAGTCATGGAAAATCATAAAGGAAATTTTCTACGATAAACTACTGAATGTCAAACCCAATATAGCCCATCACGTACTGGCTAAAATGGAAAAACGCAGTTTTCTGGAATCCATCATCACCCAGAATATCGACCACCTTCATCAGGAAGCCGGGAACCGGTATGTGTATGAATTGCACGGTACATATAAACAGCTTGTTTGTACGGAATGCAGTACAGAATACGATATCAGTTTTGCCGATCTGAACTTCCTTCCTCCTACCTGTTATATCTGCAAAGGGATCCTGAAACCCGATATCGTGTTTTTTAATGAACCGATTCCCTTTTTTGCTAAAAAACGTGCATTCGAGGAGATTGCCAAATCCGATGTACTCCTGATCATCGGGACCAATGCCGAAGTTCTGCCCGCTGCTGAATTTCCAATGAGAGCCAAGGAAAGAGGGGCAAAAATTATTGAAATAAATATCAAAGAATCCCACTTCACACGAACCATAACCGATTTGTTCATACATGCAAAAGCTACCGAAGCCATGAAGAAAATCGGAGAATTTCTCTATCTGTAGCGTCCTGTTCTGCTGTACCGGAAGGATGTGAAAAGCGCCAGGTAAAACCTGTTTTACAGTTGGATAATCAAAACCTCTTCTTTTCCATCCCGTAAGACATCCACCGTGATCACCTGTCCTGCTTCCAGGGCATTCAACCGGTTCATATAATCGTAAATATTTCCGACTTTTTTCCCGTTAATGGCAGTAACGATATCGCCTTTTTTCATGCCTCCCTGATATGCAGGTTTTCCTTTCGTCACGGCATCCACACGCAATCCACGTTTTTCAACGCCGGCAAAATCGGGCATGATTCCCAGGGTTACCTTCAACCTGTTACCCCGGCCTGCACGTTGGAGGGATCCAGTTTCCCGGAATGTCAGCATGTAATCGCTGTTAGCCACTGCCGTGAGCAAATCGTAGGCAAAGGAAGTTACCTGGCAGGCACCTGGATAGTTAATCAGGTGGGCATCATCGTTGGGAGTATGGTAATCGCTGTGAGCTCCGGTTGAGATAAAAAATACCGGGATCTCCTGCAAATAAAAGGAAGAGTGATCAGAAGGACCTGTGCCTTCACCCGAGAGGGCCAGCTCAAAATTCCGGTTATATTTTTTCAGTAAACTGTCAATTTCAGAAGCGGTTTCAGTTCCTCCTATACTTAACGTACGGGTAGTTGAATCAAGACGTCCAACCATATCAAAATTAAACATAGCGGATACGTTATCCAGGTCAATGGGTGGTTCTGCAGTAAACGCACGCGATCCCACAAGTCCCATCTCTTCGGCCCCAAAGGTCACAAAAATGAGCGAACGTCTGTTCGTTCTTTCGGAAGCAGCTTTTTCAGCAAGTTCAATAACAGCAGCCACTCCGGAGGCATTGTCATCGGCTCCGTTATGAACCGCAACGGTATCGGGCACCCGTGAACCTGAACCAGGGCCTCCCAGTCCAAGGTGATCGTGGTGAGCACCGATAACGACATATTCACCGGCCAACTCCGGATCATTGCCCGGTAAGAGCGCAGCAACATTTTTCGTTGCCACCTTTTTCAGAACCACATCAGCCGTAGCAGTTACGCTTGCACCGGTTGCAAATGAAGCCGGTGCGGAAATGGAATTCAGTTGCTTCTCAAGGGGGGCTACTCCTTTTCCGGAGGTTTGTAAGATCTCATTGGCAACCTTCCTGGTAATCTGAATAACCGGAATGGAATACCGGCTGCTGTTTTTATCATAGAATATGGGTTCCAGATTATCTTCTGCAGCATAAACAGGGCCTCCCACAAACAGAATTCCGCCGGAATTCTGGTCGCAGGCAACCAAAACCTTGGTACGTACATCGGAATACTTCACATAGACACTTTCCGTTTTGTCCATCTCCGGATCACCCTTCAGAACCAAGATCCATTTTCCTGCAACGTCCACCCCGTTATAATCGTTCCAGCTAATCTCTTCCTCCTCAAAATCAAATCCGTAGCCTGCAAAGACCACTTCTCCGGAAAACCGGGTATTGGCAGTAAATGAATAAGGCCTGAAATCGATTCCAATCCTGTATTCTTTGTTATTCACTGTCAATAAATTATTCTTTCCGGGATCAGCCTCTGTTACCACATCAAAAAGTTGATAGCCCTCTTCGTACAACAACTGCAATCCTGCAGCTTTAAATTTTTCCCTGATGTACTCCGTAGTAAGCCGGTCGCCTTCTGTTCCGGAAGCTCTTCCCGCCAGGGAGTCGGAAGCCAGGAATCCAATGATCTCTTTAAAATCTTCTGTCCGTATTTCCGGATTATACCTCTTTGTACAGGAAAAAAGAAAAAAGAAAACAACAAGAAATGTCAGGTATCTCATCGTATTAAAATTTTCTGTAATATTAACGATAAATCTCTAATTTCAAAAGGAGTTCATTATCTTTACTCCCCTGAAAACAGTTAAAGGAGACATTTTGGAAGTATTGTTTGGAACAGAAAATTCATTCCTCTATTTGTTGGTTTGTTTGCTGGTGGCGTCAGGAATTACTGTACTTGTCTATTACAGAAACAAAGAGCTGAAAGAGCTGGGGAAATGGCAGGTACGGATCCTTGTTTTTCTACGCTTTTTAACGGTTCTGCTCTTAGCGGTTCTTATTCTTTCCCCGATGCTCAAAACGCTGAAGCGATATATACAGACTCCGGTTGTGATCACTGCCTTTGATAACTCCTCATCGATGGTTTCCTATGCAGATTCTACAGAAGCACGGAACAGGCTGGAGCGAATATACGATCGGTTACAAACAGAGCTTACGGGAGATTTCAGGCTGGTGAATTATACCTTCGGCGAAGGGGCTGAAACCGGAATGATTCCTGACTTTAATGAAAAAAAATCGGATTACAGCCAATTCATAAATACGGTATATACCAATCATTTTAATGAAAATGTGGGTGCCATGATTTTGGTTGGAGATGGGATATACAACAGAGGGTCGAATCCTCTTTCGGATATCCGGAAGTTAAATTTTCCGGTTCACAGTGTAGGTATAGGGGATACAACAATCGTAAAGGATGCAGCTATTGCGGATATCCGGGTCAATCGGAATGCATTTGTTGGCAACCTGTTCCCGGTAGAAATAAGCCTTCGTTTTGAAAAAATGGCCAACGAACCGGCAATCCTTGAAGTTCGTAAAGAGAACGAAGTAGTATACAACCGCCGGATTGTCCCGGTTAATGATGATCACTTCCTTACCACAACGTTTACCCTTGAAGCGGATGCCCCTGGGTTACAGCATTACACCGTAGGGTTAAATACTCCGGCCAGGGAAAAAAATATCCGGAATAACCGCTCGGAATATGTGATCCATGTATTGGAAAACAAACAGAAAATACTGATTCTCTCTGAGGGCTCCCATCCGGACATCGGGGCCATAAAAAATGTCCTGGAGCAACAACAGAATTTTGAAGTATCCGTTTTTACCAGGGAACCTTATCCTGCCCAAATGAACGATTTCAACCTGATTATCCTGAACCAGATTCCCTCCGCAGGAGCAACAGGATGGGAGCTGGTAACCAAATCATTGGAAAGCAAAGCCTCTTTGCTTTTTATCATGGGAAATCAAACTTTTATCCCGCGGTTCAATCAGCTTGGCCTGGAAATTGAAATGATTCCTCAGGCTCAGGCTCCTGAAGAGGCACAACCTGTGTTAAATAAAGATTTTAAACTTTTCACGATGGAAAAGGAACTCAGGGAGATGCTCGAAAAATTTCCACCCCTGCAGACTCCTTTTGCTGAAACAGAGTTGGATCCGGCCTATTCGGTCATGTTGTATCAGAACCTGAAAAACATTGAAACCCAGCGCCCGCTTCTGACCCTGGGAAATATCAACGGCAGAAAAACAGGAGTCCTTTTCGGAGAAGGAATCTGGAGATGGCGCCTATACAACTATTACTTCAATGAAAGCCATCGCCAATTTACCGGTTTTATCGTATTCCTCGCCCAGTACTTGTCACTGCGGGAAAACGAAGATAATTTTCATATTGATTTTCAGCCCGTTTATTACGATACCGATCCCGTGATTCTGAACGCGGAAGTTTACAATGAATCCTTTGAACTGATTAATGAACCCGAAATAAATATCCGTATAACCCATGAAAATGGGAATGTCTTCCCTTTTGTTTTTGATCATAGAGAAAATGATTACCGGCTTAATGCCGGGAAATTACCCGTTGGCAGGTACCTTTTCAATGCCACCGTGCAAATCGGAAAAGAAGAATATACCGAATCAGGTTCGTTTGAAATACTGCCGTTACAAATTGAAAATATCAACACAAGGGCAGATTTTAATTTGTTGTTTCAGTTATCCAGCCTTACCGGAGGAGAATTCTTTTATGAAAATGAAATTTCTCAGCTAACCGGAAAGATCCTGGAAAATGAAAATATCAAACCAACCACCTATTTTCAGGCGTCCTTAACCGAATTATTAAACCTTAAGTGGTTGTTTCTTGTTCTAATAATATTAGCCGGCATGGAATGGTTTTTGCGGAAGTATTGGGGTATCTATTAATGGAAGCTGTTTCAACAGAAAGGAACCACACAGGTATACTGATAAATATACATGGAAAATGAACTACAGGCAGTTTTTAGCTATGGCAGGAAGAAAAACCTTGCATAACATCCCCTTAGATCGCAAAAGAATGAGGATATTTCGTTTTGTCGTTGTTTCTTTTCTGGCGATCGTTTATTCATGCAGTCCGGTGTACCATTTACAGGTCCAGACCGGCATACCGGGAGAAAAAGATCTGCCTCCGGCTATTCAGAGTCTGACCCTTGTCAACCGTACGGTAGATTCACTTTATCGTGATTATGCCAGGGATTCACTCCAACAAATCTTCTATAAACAACAATTTGAACTGGACACGGTATTGTATGATCTGACAGCCGTCGATACCGTCTTACGAGCCCTGGGTGAGCTAATGTATGAATCCGGAAGATATGATATTGTCATCCCGGAAGATCGTTTTTTACCGCATAAAGAAAATGCCTTTATCAGCAAACCCCTGGCCTGGGACCAGGTTGAGGAATTATGCAATACCTTCGAAACCAACGCTGTCCTTTCACTCGACTACTTCAAAACATCGATAAGCACGAATTATGATTCCGAAACCATATATAATCATTTGGAAGACAGCTATTTCAGAATCTATATGGCTGTTATGGCGATTCAGTATAAGGCCTTGTTCAGAGTCTATGACCCGGAGCAAAAAAAAATCTTAGACCAGACCGCTATCACAGACACCCTGTGGTGGGATGATACCGATGTAAGCACCCGAGCCTTATTTCAACGAATGACATCGGTGAAGGATGCCCTGGTAGAATCCGGAATTGCCGTTGCGCTGGATTATTCCGGAAAAATATGCCCCTCATGGAGAAATGCCCGCCGGAAATATTACCATAAAGGAAATTCATTGTTCGAAGAGGCACACGCTTCCGTCAGAAAAAACAACTGGGAGGATGCACTCAGGACCTGGCTGATGGTTGCCGAACAGGCCAATGGGAAAGCACTCCGAAGCAAAGCAGAATACAACGTTGCCCTTGCCTATGAAATGCTGGGTGATATTAACCAGGCCCTACGATGGGGAGTTAAATCCTATGAAACTTACTACCGCCCCTTAACTGTGGAATATCTAAATATTCTGAAATACCGGCAACAGGAGATAGCCAAATACAGCAGGAATGAAAAGTAACAGATTGCTTTTGCTGACATTTCTCACAGGAATCGCTTCCTGTACCCTCTACAAAGAATACCCGATCGATATTTATAAACCCGGCGAAGTAACTCTCCCGGAAGAGCTTGCTGATGTTTCCCTGATAAGCCGTAATTTCAGATATACCAAAGATACCCTCCATGATTATTATCTGTCTGACGGAAGGTGGATAAAAGATAAAAAGAATGCCCGGCTGAATATCGACAGCCTGGTGGTATCTGAAACGCTGGAGAGTTTGGCAACTGAACTAAGAAAAAGCGAACGATTTGACCGGGTGGTCGTATGGCCTTACGAAACGATCAAATCCCATCGGGGTGATAAACTGGCCCCCTATACGTGGAAAGGGGTTAAAGATCTGACTACCCCTACAGAAACAGATTACCTGATATACTTGCTTTGCGCAAACTTCAGATCAGGCAGCTTAAGCATCAGTTGTCAGAAGTTGATGCTGTCTACTAAAAATCGAAACTCAGAAAATGATCCGGCCTATCATGGATATGAATGTACTTGTTGAGCATACCGGCCCGGAAGTGTCCTTTCAGGTAAACCAGGGTATTATCGTTTCCGCCAACAAGAATGACCATCTCCTTAATCACATCCTCTTCGGTCATTCTTCCGAAAATTGTGATGCTTTCACTATCATCGCTGACATGCATCAACTCTTCATAGCGTCCGTCTTTGTTCATGTTTTGATAAAACTCTGCATGAAGATTGATCTCTTTATTCAGGTGTGGATTTTCAACCGCAAGTACTTTAACCTTATCAATGCTTTGCAAAAGTTCCCGTTCCTCTTTTTCCAGGTCACCTATCCGGGCTGCCAGTCGCACAACAAAACCAGGAACGGTGATCGAAGTCACCCCTTTCCGGCAGCTGTATTTGGCAAATGCATGGTTAACAGCCGGATTATCGGTACAGGATACAAGAACGAGGGGAACGATCAGGATGAAAAACACTATTTTCTTCATGGCTTAATGATTTAGTACAAGTAGGACGCTTAACGGAATGATTCGTTACCTCAAAACTGCAAAATATCCATGAATTGACCTGTTTTTTTCGACCATCCCGGACAAAAACCAGACAAATGCCGGAAAATGTTGCATCAATATCCCAGGGTTTCCCCTTTTTCTGTTGCAGGAATTCCTTTTTTCATCCATTCAGGCATTGGTTTTCCCTTCAGGTAGTGGTTAAAGAACTGGAACATTCGCTTGCTTAAATCAACCCTGTTGGCCCAGCTTGAAGCTTTCAGGTTATGGGGTTCATCGTTATAGGTAAGCATCCATGCCGGTTTATCAAGCCTGCGCATAGCCACAAACATTTCAATTCCCTGATACCAGGGAACAGCCCCGTCGTCATCATTGTGCATCATTAACAAGGGAGTATGTATTTTCGGCGCATGGAAGACCGGTGAATTTTCGATATAAAGCAGTGGTTTTTCCCATAAGCTTCCGCCGATGCGGCTTTGTGTATGTTCATACTTGAACATCCGGCTCATTCCGGAGCCCCAGCGTATCCCGCCATAGGCACTGGTCATATTTGATACCGGGGCTCCTCCCATGGCTGCCGCAAAAAGATCGGTCTGGGTAATCAGGTAAACCGTCTGATAGCCTCCCCAGCTCTGCCCCTGCAGGCCTATTTTTTCCCCGTCAACCCAGGGGCAGGTAGCAATCAGATGATGAACGCCGCTGACAATGGCATTGTAGGCACTCTGCCCGGGATAACCTGTCTTATAGGTTATATCCGGAACAAAAACCAGGTAGCCGTTGCTGCAATAGAATGTTTTGTTAATGGTTGACCTGCTGGGATAGGGAATATAGTGACGATGTAAAGTTTCCGAACTCCTTTCATAAAAATATACCACGGTGGGATATTTCATGTTGGGATCGAAATTTTCCGGTTTATACAACAGTCCCCGGAGGTTCTCCCCCGAAAAGGATCTCCATTCAACCAGTTCAACAGCAGACCAGTTAGTTTCATTCTGCTGCGGATTGGCTTTCGACAGTTTATCTGGATGCCCGAAGGTAAGATGGCTCACCCATAAATCAGGAAACGTTTTCACATTCTCTTTGGTCCAGATCAGTCTATCCGCCTCTTTGGCTTTCAGGGGACGGGAAAACGAATAGGTATCCATAAGCAATAATTCCGGGTTATTCACCTCATTCAGGGTTGTTTCGAAGAATCCTGAGGACATGGTACGTTCATCAAAGGCCTCCAGAATAACCGGTTTATTGACGGGTATAAATTCCTCTTCCCGGTCAAGGCGCACAACCCTCAGTCTGGTTTGATTCCTCCTCCCGAACGTTTTGGTTACATTCACCGGTACTCTAACGCCGGAAGGATCAATCTTCCAAATATCGTAGCGGTCATAAATAAATACAAACTGGTCGTCAGGAGCCCATCCTGCAATTCCATAGGGTCGCGGATCAGAAGGAGAATCATGCTGCTCGTTGTAAAACGATACCGGGATCATCCGGGTCAATGGGATTATTTCCGGACTTCCCGGCTGGGTGGATCGGGCATAATAACTGCTGTCGCTCTCTTCATACCATACCACAAACCTTCCTCCCGGGGATAAACGGGTGGCTGAATTGCCCTTCACCATCTGCCACCGGATACCGGATTCCAGGTCTATCAGGTAATAATCACGGTTTTGCTCGCCGGTCCAGCTTGATGCCCGTTGATAGGGAGTCTCATCGCTTCCCAGGGCAACCCTCCCATTGCCTTTACGGATGAGTTGGACCTGCTTCATATTTATGTCAGCCAGCTGAATAAACCGGTTCAGATCAAGATGGTATACAGCAAGGTAGGTGCGTTTTTTCTCCTTTTCGAGTTCAATCTTCTGCTGAGGCTGCAGCATAGGATCCTGCCAGTTCCACACATCCAGTTTCGGTTTTTCTTCCTCCAAAAGGGTATCTTTAGGCTCAGGCCTGGGTGATTCTGCTGTTCCGAAGTAGAGCTTGCTTCCATCCTCAGAGAAATAGATGTCACCATGCTCCCCGGGAGTCCACCCTATAGGAATGCCCGAAGTATACCCGTCAATCAAAACATCGGCTTCCTTTCTGCCCGGCATCCCGTAATACAAGGCATAGGTTTTTTTCTCCACCGTATCAGCAGAATGCAGAAATACATATTGATGGCCCGGATAATCCGATAGAGTCTTCTTTGCCCACCCTTCCGATTCAAACAACGTTTCAACAGCACCTGTGGATGAATGAAAAATCCGGACCGTCGAGTACGTGTGCACTGTATCCTTCCGCTGAGTGATAAAATAAAGATTGTTCCCCTCTTTGGGATAGAAAAACTCAGTTACCTGATCAAACATCAGGGTATCGCCACGCTTCACATGAAACAATACCAGACGGTCTCCGGGTTGCCTGGGCTTTTTCCCTTTTTCCTTTTCATCTTCTGACGGATCTTTTTTGGGAGAAACCTTCCTTGTAAAAGCGATCCATTCAGCCTCCCTGCCAGGAATTTTAAAGGATCCCAAATCAGGAAAGACGGCAACTGAATCATGGTTAAATACATAAATCCCCAGACTGTCACCCGGCATTTCCTCTTCCTTCACTTTATTGAGCCTGGCCTTTCTGATGCTGTCTTCCGGTTGCTTGATCCTGAAAACCACAAAATTATTTTCCGGGCTGATCTGTACCTCTGATGCTCTTTTTACTGAATCTGTACAGTTTGAATGATGAATAACAAGCGTACCATCTCCTTTTTGCGGATTGATCTCATAGGTGATCACCTCCCCATCGGGGGAAATCTGCTGGTTTTCAAGGGTTTTCCAGAAGGCATAGTCTTCAAAAGTCAACGGCCGTTTGGCAGGCTTCTGCGCATAGGCTGAAAAACCTGTCAACAAAATCAATAGCAACGATAATTTATGCATGGTTTTGTTTTTTGTCATGGTAGATTGAAATTCAAACGAACATAAAAAAATTTTGTAGAAATAACATAAACTTTTATCAGAATAAACAAATCCCTATGGATTCTATCCTTAAATTTACCGGAGATTTTTCTGAGAAATGATTCACGTATCATTTCACCACTGGATTTTGGTGTAATTGGATCTGCTCCGGCAATACCTATAAAAAAAGGTAAAAAAAAAAACTGAAAAACAAAAATTACTACAATCATGAGAATTTTGGGCAATCTTATCTGGCTGCTTTTTGGCGGTTTTGCTGTTTTCCTCGAATATCTTCTTGCAGGAGCTTCTTTATGCCTGACTATTGTGGGCATTCCTTTTGGATTACAAGCTATTAAACTGGGAATTCTGGCATTGTGGCCTTTCGGGCAAAAAATTGAATATATGGATTACGCTCCGGGATGTCTGTCAACCATCATGAATGTTCTTTGGCTGATTATCGGCGGTATATGGATTGCCTTAACCCATTTGTTTTTTGGGATCCTCCTGTGCATAACAATTATTGGCTTCCCCTGGGGTAAACAGCATTTCAAAATGGCTTCGCTGGCACTCACCCCCTTCGGGCGAAGAGTGGTGAATTCAGTTTGAATGGATCATAAAAAGCGGTTGTCAGTTGTCAGTTGTCAGTTGTCAGTTGACGGTTGACGGTTGCTGGTTGCTGGTTGGAGTAGGTTTTGTTCAGGTTTTCTTTCAAGGAGGGGTAGCCCGAACTTGTTCGGGACGGAGTTGTTGAAGATCAATAGAACTCTAAAATTCCTTCTCTTCAAGACGTTCATTAAGAACCAAAACCTGTCCTTTTTTTGTCTCCCGTTGTTTGACGGTTTCACCGTATCGTACCTGCAGCGGATTGCCAAGTTTGGATCGTATGGTCAGCGAACGCAAGGTTCCTTCCGACCATTCGATGTCGATTTCAAATCCTCCCCGGGCCATAATACCCAGTATCCTTCCTGATTTCCAGGCTTCGGGCAATGCCGGTAAAATATGGATTTCTCCGGTGTGGCTTTGCATCAGCATTTCCGTAATTCCTGAGACCAGGCCAAAGTTTCCGTCAATCTGAAAGGGCGGATGGTTGTCAAAAAGGTTTGGCAGAGTTGACTGGCGCTGCAGAGCAATGACATCTTCGTACGCTTTGTTTCCTTCCAGCAGGCGGGCCCGGAAATTGATGATCCAGGCACGGCTCCAGCCGGTATGCCCTCCCCCGTGAGCCAGGCGGTATTCAATGGTTTTTTTGGCTGCTTCAAACAGTTCAGGTGTTTCATGCCAGGTAATCTGATTTGAGGGATGCAACGCATAAAGGTGTGATATATGCCGGTGGCCTGGTTCTGCCTCTTCAAATTCCTCCACCCACTCCATCAGCCGGCCATCGGAGCCAATCTGTAAAGGCGGAATCAAAGCCAGCTTTTGTTTCAGGGTATCCCTGAAGGATTCATCAACATCCAGAATCTCCGACACCTTAATACAATTCGCAAACAGCTCTGAGATGATTGCCCGGTCCATGGTAGGCCCCATGTTCAGGGTTGCCTCCTGCCCATCGGCTGTGAGAAACCGGTTCTCGGGAGATATAGATGGCCCGGAAACCAGCATGCCGGTTTCCGGATCGGGAATGAGGTAATCCACAAAAAAGGTGGCTGCTTCTTTCATCACCGGATAGGCATATTCCCTGAGATACGCCTTATCTTCGGTAAATTCATAATGGGTAAACAGATGCTGGCATGCCCAGGCTGCTCCCATGGGCCACATGCCCCAATATGCCCGCCCGGTACAACTGGTAAAATGCCAGGCATCCGTTGTATGATGCGCCACAAAACCACGTGCCCCATACGTTTCCCGGGCTGTAAGCCTTCCCATTTCCCGCAGTTCGCCGATAAATTCAAGAAACGGCATATGGCATTCCGGGAGATGGGTAATTTCTGCCGGCCAGTAATTCATCTGGATGTTAATATTAATATGATAATCTGCATTCCAGGGAGGATTGAACCCGTCCACCCAGATTCCCTGAAGGTTCGCAGGCATCGATCCGGGACGCGAGCTGCTGATAAGCAAATAGCGGCCATACTGATAGTGTAACTGGGTCAGGTAATCATCTTCCATCCCGTTTCGGACCTTTTCAAGCCGTTGATCGGTAGGCAGGTCCTCCCCGTCGCTGTCTGTTATCGAAAAAACCACCCGGTCAAAAAGCGACTGATAATCTTTAATGTGTGACTCCAAAAGTTTCTTATACCGGAAAAGAAGGGAACTCCGGAGCCGTTGTTCACAAAGGGTCTGAGGATCCTCTCCCCGGTAATCCGTTGCAGCTACCACACGAATGACCGCTTCCGAAGCCCCTTCAACCACGATCTTCTTATCGGTAACCGTTGTATTTCCTCCCTTAACGTCAAAATCAAGAATAGCATGAAGTTTTACACCATCGCCGTTCCCAACATGCTCTGAAACGGTGATGGTGTGGTCTGCCACCTGAATGTCGGTATTTCTCCCCCTTTCGAACCACGAAGAAAAGCTAATGCTGCCGGATGTGTCGGCTTCGTAACGGATAACCATCACGTTGCCCGGATAACTTGAAAAAACTTCCCTGCTATACTTCACACCGTCTTTTTCATACTGCGTGCGTACGATGGCATTGTTCAAATCGAGTTCCCGCCTGTAATGGGTGTATCCTTCGGTATTTTTACTTTCTATGTATAAATTACCAAGCATTTGGTTGGCATGGGTTCCGGAAGGAAAACGGTCTGACAGCAACCGTTTATCCGTCATTCTTTCGGCCTCAACATATTTGCCATCAAACAGCAGTTGACGGATCTCAGAAAGGTATTTGTATCCGTCTTTTTTATCGCGGTCGTAAATTTTATGCCCCGACCATACAGACTCCTCATTCAGGACGATCTTTTCTTTTCCCGGAATCCCGTAGATCATTCCTCCAAGGCTTCCGTTCCCTACTGGAAGGGCTTCCACCCATTCCTTTGCAGGTTGTTGATACCATAATTTCAATACAGGATTTTTTTCCCGTTCCTTCTTTTCAGAACATGAAATCAGGAAAAAAATCATCACCAGGAACAGAACGTTTGACTTCATTTGATTATACGTATTAAATTTATAAAGTATTTAAAATCTGGGTTTTACAAATTCCATTTCTACTCTGTTTTCTGTGAATTTGTGTTTTCGTCAGATGTCCGAAGTATTCTTTACTTGACCTTCCCTGAATAGTATTGATGGTTGTCAGTTGTCGGTT
>CAZNPV010000017.1:11497-69498 GCA_964575025.1 uncultured Mariniphaga sp. | reverse complement strand
AAAATGAAACTAACCTTTGATTTTACCAATGAGAACCAAAACGACCAACAATAAGGTAGATTCTTCTCCCTGAAATAAATCTTGATTGGCAAAGCAATCAATAAAACAAATCAGCCCTGAAGGTACAGCAACATGCCGTAGATGGAATCAAACTCCTTCTTTTCACCTTTTTTTTCCAATTGCCAGGAAATGTCATTCCCCGACCCGGTCACATGCACATAAAAATCGGGGGTTACATCCATCACAATCTGATAACCAAGTCTGTTGAAAGCCCTCAGGGTCCAGTTCAGGGGAATTCCTTCGCCGGTTATTTTTACCTTCTCGCGGAACTCTTTCTTAAAGAAATATTCTCCTTCGTAATGGTCGAAACCAATATGGCTGTTGCTGAAAAGCTTTTCAAAATTACCGTTCAGCACGGTATCTTCCGGAGATCCTTCATACGTCTCCTCCTCCAGCATGATCCAGAATTTATCCACCTCGCGAAGTGCAATATTCAGGTCGTGGGTGGAAAGGACGATGGTTTTTCCATTCTCTTTGGCCAGCACCTGAAGCAGGTGGAAAATTTCATATTTATTGCTCACATCGAGGAAGGCCGTCGGTTCATCGAGAAAAATAATGGGCGTATCCTGAGCCAATGCCCGGGCGATCATAGTGCGCTGCCGTTCACCGTCGCTGATCCGTGTTACCGGTTGATCTGCAAAAGCCTCCATCCCTACACTTTCAATGGCTCTGTAAACGATCTTTTTGTCTTCTGCTGTTGTTTTACCAAACCAGTTGGTGTACGGAAAACGCCCGTAAGCGACCAGGTCGAAAACCGTCATATTGGCCACTTTTACAATATCGGTGGAAACAAAACTGATCAGTTTGGCCCTTTCCTGGCCGGTTATGGTTTTTATTGATTTCCCGTTTACGGTAAAATCTCCCTCAAAAAAATCCTGAAAACCGATCAGCGACCGGAGCAAAGTACTTTTCCCGATCCCGTTGCTGCCAATGAGCGCCACCATCTCGCCGTGATATGCTGAGAAATTAATTCCCTTTCGAAGGATAAAGGGATCCTTCCCATGGTTGGTAAATCCAATGGCCATATCCCGGATCGATATGTTAAAACGTCCCTGCCCCATCATACCGAAGAGAATCGTTTGTTTTTAATGATCATCCACACGATTACAGGAATTCCCACAAGGGCCGTCACAGAATTGACAGGAAGCGTTGTCTGCATTCCGGGAAGCTGGGATACAATATCGCTGAACAGCATCAGGACACTGCCGATCAGGATGACTGCCGGTAGGAGAATGGCATGGTTGGCAGTACGGAAAATGATCCGGGCAATATGAGGTACAGCAATTCCTATAAACCCAATCGGGCCGCAAAATGCGGTTATCGTACCTGCAAGAAGACTGGTGCTTAGGAAGATCACCAACCGGCTACGAACAAGATGAACACCAAGCGACCGGGCATAATTCTCTCCCAGCAGAAATGCATTCAGCTCTTTCATTTTCATGAAAGCCAGGAATATTCCCAGCACCACTGCAGGAACCAATACAGCCAGCTGGCTTTTGGTTACACTGCCCAGGCTTCCCATGGTCCATATGATAAAAGCCTTTAACATCGTTTCGTTGCTGAAATACTGAAGGATACTTACAATAGCTGCCGTGGCAGAAGTAAAAAGTATCCCCAGAATCAGAATCGTCATAATATCGTCCACTTTGGTAGAAACATACAGCACAAGCAACATCACCATAAACGCTCCTAACCATGCCACAAGGGCCAGGGACCAGGCTCCGGTGGACGAAAAAACCCCGAAAGCAAAAACCGACGAGAATCCCATAACAAAAAAGGCTACTCCCAGGCTTGCTCCGGCACTGATACCCAATACATAGGGACCCGCCAACGGATTCCTGAACACTGTCTGCATCTGCAGGCCGCTAACCGATAGAGCTGCCCCCGTAATAACAGCCGTAAGTGCTTTGGGCAACCGGAAATCTGAAATGATAGCAACCAGTGGATCGTCCGGTGAGGAGCCCGTAAAAGCAACGAAAACTTTCGATAAAGGGACTGCAACGGAACCAAGCAATAAATCAAGCACAAAAAAAACAACAGCCGCTATTCCCAGCAGCAACAGAAAAAAGAAGGATTTATTTTTGTATTTCCCGTTTGACTTGTTCATTTAAAAACTGACCGTTTTACACTTCAAAAATAAGAATATTCAGGGATTTCCTCGTCACTCGATTTTCCGGTAGTAATACAGTTCAGAATTACCCAGCAGCCCCGGATGAAAAATCACAATAAAATCATGAAGGATTTTATCCGGATAGATCGTCCCGCTTTCCCAGAAATCATTCCCTCCGGAAAGGCTCATCCGGTTATTGTTGTTATAAATCCTTGCGCTGTTAAAAGACGGAAATGAAGCAAACCTTTCATCTGTCGCCAGGATTTCCTCCCTGGAACAGACAGATCCTGTATTTATCCACACCTCCGCACCGTGGGCCATAGCAAGGGCATTTTCAAATGAAATCACATAACTCTCATGGGAATCATTGTTTTTCCCTATATAGTTTCCACCCGCATCCTCGATCAAATGGGCCAGGTAAGATTCTCCGCCGGGAATCCACCAGGAATCCCGGTAGGGCAACCCCACCAGCACATCCGGAGTACCGGATGCCTCTGCCGCCTTTTTTTTCAGCCTGACATAATTCCCCTCAATCTGACTGAAAAATACATCTGCCTCTTTTTCTTTCCCGAAAAGCGGGGCAAGGCATTTGATCCATTCCGCTTTTCCGAGGGGCGATTCTTCCAGGTATTCAGCTACGTAGAAAACATTCAGACCCAGGTCTTCCATTTTTCTGACGTAGGCCGTTACTTCACTGCTGACTCCATAGACCATTACCAGATCCGGTTCCTGTTGTAAAATACGTTCATAATTCAGGTTGTTATCATACCCTACATCCACAATCTCCCCGGAAGCAATTTTCTTAGCCACTTCCGGATGGCTGATATACCGACTGCCGGAAACTCCCCTGATCTTATCCCCTTCTCCCAACGCCGCGATAAAGGCAACATGCGAAGTGGACAGGCAAATCACCCGCTCTACCGGCGTGAAAATGATTCTTTTATTTTTCAAAGAATCCGGCACAGACTGATTTTTATGAAACAAATAGTAGGTAAAAGAAATACCGCTGGCTTTTTCCCAGGGATCAAAAACCGTAATTTTTTTAAACCCTCCGCAATCAGCCATTTCAAATCCGGTTGCATAGTGTGATGTAGGATTCCTTGTAATTTTGGAGTTTTTATTCCTGTTTGTGCAGGAGGAAAGAAACAACAGAATCAAAAAGACAAAAAAAGTGCCCCTGGCCGTTTGCATGTCAATAGGTTTTGGCTCTGTAGTAGAATTTTACTGTTTCTGAGACCTCTTCACTGTTCACCTTAACAACATAGATCCCGCTCCTTGCTGAGGGCAATTCGATCCGGAACTCCTTCAGTCCCTTCTCAATTCTTGCCGGCACCTTTCTTCCAAGGATGTCAAACACAGAAATATCATCAACCGAGATTTGTTCAGCCAACGATGCTTTGTTAAAAACGAGGTTAATATACCCCTCTGTGGCCGGATTCGGAAAGAGGATGAAAGGATTTCCGGACGGGTCAATATCGGCCGAATCGGACGAATTGGCATCCACATTGCAGGCCAACAGTTCAAAAGCCAGGGAAGCTGAAACACCTTGTTTCGCTTGATGATAGTCATGCCAGAGATTGTCTTTTCGGTAGTAAAGTGTGTTCCGGCCGGTTTCCCTTTCGGCCTGATACACAGCAAACGTAGTGTTCTCATCCATATGAGTTACATCGAATCCGACAAAAAAAGTGTCGGAAGGAAAAACTACTTCATCAAAGGAGATATAATTCATGGCATCCTGAACAAGTCCGGCAAGGGATACATTTTGAGAAAAAATCATCTCCTCCGGGAACTGTAAACCGTTGTACACGCGAAGTATCAGATAACTGTTTGCCGTGGATGCATGTTTCACAAGCCGGGCGATACCCAGGGATATCCCTTCGAGCGCTTCTTCCCCCGGAATGAAAAATTTTTCGACATACTCGTCTATATCGTACAGATTTGTACCGGCCCAGTAGCCCATGAATTCGTTTGCATCATCATACATGGAGATTAGTTCCGGTGTATCTCCTTCCAGCAGATTTGTAAAGGCAGCACAATACATTTCATCCGTATAGCCATACATGCCGTCTATCTGTTTTGCTCCGGCGTTCAGTGGATCAAGCCAGCATTTGAGTTGTTTTGTTGAATCGGCATAATGATCCCATGCCAAATCGAATCTTTCAAAATAGTCGTTGACCGGATTACTGCACGAAGCAGCCCCTCCGGTGAGGCTGCCAATAACCCGTTTGTTCTGATCAAAATAGGGTGCTCCGGAGGAACCTATTTCCGTTGTTCCATATTCCCAATTCAAGGTTTTCCAGAATCCGTTTTTAAGGTATTGGGTGCTGTTCCCGAAAGAACTGATCCCGGGGCTGTTGTGATCCAAAGCAATTTTTTTTATATCCCCCTTCGGATGATGAATAGAAACCACCGAATCAGGGATTTCCCCTGAACGATCCCAGCCGGCAAAATAAGGCCGGTATTCCGGTGGAGGTACCAGACTTAGTTCCACCAGACTGAAATCGAGGGTATCCGATCCGGAAATTTTCAAACTCCCGGAAACCGAATGGCTGATGTCTCCATCCAAAGCCCCGCAATAGGGACTCTCATAATTGAATAAAAAAACCGTATTCTGCTCCCCATTGACGTAATCAGAAAAACAGTGGTTGGCCGAAAGAACATAGGGTCTTTTATCGTTCAGGGTATTGTTCAGTAAAGAGCCGGAACATATTTCCGTACCCGCAACAATCAAACGGCACACGCTGTTTTTGATGTGTTCCCATTTTTGCGCCAGCTCACAGTTTATATCAATGTTACACTCCCCCGAAAGCCCCAGGGGACGTCTGCCGTTTTTTTCGGTGAGCAACCCCACAAAATCATGATTCACACGTACAACGCCCAACTCTCCGGGAAAAGAGGGATCTGCAGGTTCTTCATACTGAAGGATAATATCATCTCCTGAAACCGGGGAGAGTGCCAGGCTGTTAAACTCCTTGTTGTTAAAATCCGTAAAAGCCCCGATGACATGTGTTTTTGTGTCGTTGAAAACAAACAACCGTGCCCCGGGGGGTAACCGGTAAGGCTCCAGGATCAGGTTGATGGAAAAGGCCCCTTCGGAACGAATCCGTACCTGCCAGACATTGTAATCGGGCCCGGCCTGTACCCAACGCCCGCTGTTTGAGGGAGTCAGATCTACATTAAAAGAAGAGGCAAAGGTAAAAGGCTTCGGAAGCTCAGCTTCTGAATACCTTTCAATGGAAGATTCCAGCAAGATCCTGTTATCTACGGCCGGCATGCAGACAACAGGGATTGATCCGCTTTTTAAAGAAACCACATCCCGGGGAGAACCACCCTGTGCGATCTGCCCCAGACCGGAACCATGAAAAAAAAGAAACAGAATAAAAAGAAAAATAGATCGTATCTTCATCGGATTCCTGTTTTTAACAAAGATAAATGTAATACATTACGGTTAAGTAAGAACGAAAATAATTTTTAACATGTTATTAACGGTCTGTCTATTTTTTACAGTTTTCTGGATTTTATCCAATAGCTTCCCACAAAATAAGACCGTTTACCATCTGCTGTTCCCTTATCTGTATCAGAATTCTGATACATTCCTCTCTTCCTTCCGGGCAGGAACGAATTACTTTTCCTACCTTTGTTTTATATCTGTTTACTATGGAACGACAGGCTGTTATACTCATTTCAGAGCAGTTGCATATCCAACCACTTCAGGTAGAAAAAACCCTGAAGCTGTTATCGGAGGGATCTACAATACCTTTTATCTCCCGCTACCGGAAAGAGGGTACCGGAAGCCTTGATGAAGTACAGGTTGCTGCAATAAAAGAACGTGCCGCAACATTCGAAGAACTTGAAAAACGCAAACAAACGGTCCTGAGCACCCTTACCGGTCAGGAAGTGCTGACACCTGAACTAAAAGCACGGATTGACCAGTGTTACAACCCCACCGAACTTGAGGATATATACCTCCCCTTCAAGCCAAAAAGAAAAACCAGGGCTTCTGAAGCCCGTAAAAAGGGACTTGAACCCCTCGCAAAAATCCTGATAAAGCAGGTTGAACACGATCCACAAAAACGGGCACTCTCTTTTTTGTCTTCTGAAGTAAAAACGGTTGAGGAGGCTCTTGCCGGGGCCAGGGATATTGTTGCTGAATGGATCAGTCAAAATGAAAAAGCCCGGAACAGGGTCAGGCATAGTTTTGAAACCAGTGCAGTGATCCGTGCACATAGCATAAAAGGAAAAGAAGAAGAAGGGGAAAAATACCGCGATTATTTTGATTATTCAGAGCCATTAAAAAAATGCCCTTCCCACCGCCTGCTGGCCATTCGTCGTGGAGAAAACAAGGGATTCTTAACAGTTGGAATCAGGCCCGATGAAAAAAACACACTGGATGCGCTTCACCGGTTTTTTGTAAAAGGAGACAATGCCAGTTCACAGGAAGTGGCAAAGGCTGTCAGGGATTCCTGGAAACGTTTGCTGCTCCCTTCCATAGAGGGTGAATTTGCGCAACAATCCAGGGAAAAAGCAGATACCGAAGCCATTCGTATTTTTGCAGAAAACCTGAGGCAATTGCTGTTGGCCCCACCCCTGGGCCCAAAGCGGGTATTGGCCATCGACCCGGGTTACCGTACCGGCTGCAAAGTGGTATGCCTCGACGAGCAGGGCAACCTGCTGCACAATGAAACCATTTATCCCCACAAACCCCGGGAAGAAAAAAAGATGGCAGCCAAAAAGATCACCTCGATGGTCCGTTCCTATAAAATTGAAGCCATCGCTATCGGGAACGGTACAGCCAGCCGGGAGACAGAGCATTTCATCCAGAAACTGCGGTTCGACAGAGATCTGCGTGTTTACATCGTCAGTGAAGACGGAGCTTCGGTCTATTCAGCTTCCCCGGCTGCCCGCGAGGAACTTCCCCAATACGATGTTACCGTGCGCGGCGCGGTATCCATAGGAAGACGCCTGATAGACCCCCTCGCTGAACTGGTGAAAATCGACCCGAAATCAATCGGAGTAGGACAATACCAACATGACGTAGACCAGAAGCAATTAAAAAACAGCCTCGATACCGTGGTAGAATCATGCGTCAACAAAGTAGGGGTAAACCTGAATACTGCCAGCAAACATCTGCTGTCCTATGTATCAGGACTGGGACCCCAGCTGGCACAGAATATTGCAGACTTCCGGAAACAAAACGGCGCTTTTACCTCCCGGAAAGAACTGATGAACGTACCCCGCATGGGTGCCAAAGCCTTTGAGCAATCAGCCGGTTTTCTGCGTATTCCGGAGGCTGAAAATCCACTGGATAACTCAGCCGTACACCCCGAAGCATATCCTCTTGTTGAAGCAATGGCCCGTGATATGCATTGCCCGGTAAAAGAGTTGATCGGAAATGAAAAGGCAGTATCCCAAATGGATCTTTCACACTATGTATCGGAAAAAGTGGGACTTCCTACCTTGCTCGACATAAAAAATGAGCTGTTGAAGCCAGGCAGGGACCCGCGCAAACCTGTAAAAATCCTTGAATTCAATAAAGGAATCTATAAAATTGAAGATCTCCGTGTTGGCATGGAACTTCCCGGAATTGTGAACAACATCACCCGGTTCGGAGCCTTTGTGGATATCGGGATCAAACAATCGGGGTTGATCCATATATCCCAACTGGCCGACCGGTTTATCTCCGATCCCAACGAGGTCGTGAGGTTGCATCAACATGTTAAAGTCAGGGTTATTGAAATAGACATTGCACGGAACAGAATTCAGCTTTCGATGAAACAGGGGGACAGTAAAGAATAGTTCACGGGGGATGCGCCCGCATGCCAGGCGACAGAATCCCCTGACATAAGAGGAAATTGTTTCGTAGTGTAGGGTTTCAATACAAAAAGCCGAACCACCACAGTGGAATTTTATTTCCAACGTTATATTCTATTTTGTATATTGGTTGGCTACAAAATGCGAAAAAACAAGACGTAAGGGAATCTACACGTATGGACATTTCAATCCGGGTTCCTTCCTATTCCACCGGCTCTTCAGGTACCACAATCCAGAAAATAATATAAACCAGCAGTCCGGGGAAGGCAGCTGATAAAATCGACAAGAGAACATAGACAATTCGTATGATGGTCGGGTCGGCATTTATGTATTCGGCAAATCCTGCCAGAACACCACCTAAGATTCTGTTTTGCGACCTGTAGAGCCGCTTGCTTTTGTATTGATTTTCCATAGGACGTTAGTTATTGCTGATATCCTCGTCGTAGAGATCTTCCTGGCTATCAAATTCATTTTCCAGGAAATCTTCGGCTTCTTCGAGCAATTGTGCAATGAGTTCTTCGTTCTGCGGGTCGTCGTCAATCCAGTGAATCACCTGGTTCTCCCAAAAATCTTCAATATCGCTCTCCACAATAAAACGGGGCTGCTCAGTGTGAACTACATAAATTATATCAGGTGCCTCCTGCGAATTGTCGGCTAACAAAAATTTCGGCAACATGTTTTTCTTGTTTTATGGTTTTCAGCAAATGTAAACAAAAAATAAATTGATTGATTAACAGAAGATTGAATTTTATTGACGCAGAAATGAAAAACCAGAGCAACCAACCATCTTTTTCACATCTTAAAAGATAATACTATTTTTAGCTCCTGTAATTTAAAAGTGGATTGATGCACAGGTTAAACGAAATTCTCTCCCTGATCGATCGTATGATCGGAGGTTCCCAATGGTTTGTATATTTATTGTTAGGTACGGGTGTCTTTTTCACCCTATACCTGAAATTTCCACAGTTTCGTTACATGAAACACTCGCTCCGTATCGTTCGCGGCAAATTTGACCGTGAAGGCGACAAGGGCGACACCTCGCATTTCCAGGCGTTAACCACGGCCTTATCCGGTACCGTGGGGACCGGGAATATTGCCGGCGTGGCTTTGGCGATCCACCTGGGTGGCCCGGCAGCCCTCTTCTGGATGCTGATCACAGCTGCCGTGGGGATGACCACCAAGTTTGTTGAGGTGACCCTCTCGCACAAGTACCGCGAGACGGCTTCCGACGGATCCATTGCAGGCGGGCCCATGTACTATATGAAAAACCGGTTGGTGAAATTCAGATTTTCGCCGGCTACCTATGAAAGATTTTATAAAAACAGGATCCCGGCACCCATCATCGATAAACTGAGAATCCTGGATGATCAGTCCTTCTGGGGGAGAAATGCCACCCTCGATGCCATGAAAAAACACCTCGGAGAAGAAACGGTGAAAAAGCACGGCAATACCCTTTTAAAATGCATCCGGAAACCCATAAACTTTAAATGGCTGGCAGCCATCTTTGCCATTGCCACCATCCTTTCTTCCTTTGGAACAGGTAGCCTTCCACAGATCAACAGCATTTCCAATTCGCTTTTCGAAACGTTCGGGCTGAATCATGTGGTCACCGGTGCGGTGCTGGCTGTCTTACTGGGGTTGGTCATCATAGGCGGAATTAAACGAATTGCAAAAGTTACCTCACGGCTGGTTCCGATAATGGCTGTCGTATATTTCCTGGGAGCGCTGGCAGTCATCTTTTACAATGTTGAGAACATCCTTCCTTCCCTGTCAGCCATTGTCGGAGACGTATTTACGGGCACTGCAGCAACCGGAGGATTCCTGGGGGGCAGCATTGCTTTTGCTTTCAACCGGGGCGTAAACCGCGGACTGTTCTCCAATGAAGCCGGGCAGGGATCAGCACCCATCGCACACGCTGCCGCAAGGGCCCATGAGCCCGTTTCTGAAGGCCTGGTAGCCCTCCTCGAACCCTTTATCGATACCATCATTATCTGCACCCTTACCGGACTGGTCTTATTGTCTTCCGGTGTGTGGAACGAAAAACTGGATAACCAGTTTCAGGATGCCGATTTAATGGTATTTGCAGAAACGTATGATGATACCATTGAAGGACATAAGATCGCTCTTGTTGAACACCTGAGTGGTAAAAACGAACTCCCTCTGTTAACCGGAACACTGAATGTTTCGGAAGGAATCATCGAAAACCCGCCAACCTTTTTCCATGCCCGTTCAGTGGCTGAAGATATCCGGGTCTGGATAAACGATCAACCCTTCTCAGGGACAATAGAAATAAACCATGGGAAGCTTGTGAACCAGGAAGGCATATACCTCACAGGAAAATCACTCATGCACAGTGCCCCCTTAACTACCATTGCCTTTACCCGGAGCTGGTTCGGCGAATACGGAAAATACATCGTTGCCATCGGACTCCTGATGTTTGCCTTCTCAACAGCCATCAGCTGGTCCTATTACGGAGGCAGAGCAACCACCTACCTCGTGGGAATCAAAGGCGTTCTGTATTACCGGATTGTGTATGTCATCGGATTTTTCCTGGCTTCCTTTACCGATACCACTCTTATCTGGACCTTATCGGGAATTACCATCGCCCTGATGACCATCCCCAACCTTTTCGGCATTCTCTCCCTGGCTAAGGAAATGAAACAGGAAGTGAAACTTTTCTGGAACGAATATGCCCAACGTTACCCCGGGGAAAAAGTCCCGAAAGGATAGATAAATCGTACAATCGTAAAACACTGGAACGTTGCTGAAAATATTGAGATCAATGGTGTAGTGGCACTGTTTGGTTTTTTAAAACCGATGGAACGATTCGATGGGCACCAAACTGGAACCCAAAGCAGTGAAATCAGGTGAAAAGTATCTGAAACAACTTGACTGGTCAACAGGAAAACATACCTATGCATAGCAACATTCTGAATGTGTTTCTGTAATTTTGCCAGAAAAATAGTACATGGAAGGAACCTATCCGGAAAATTTTGAAGCCAAGACCGGGTTTGATACGATCAGAGAGATGCTGGCCTCGAAATGCCTGAGCTCGTTAGGAAAAGAATGGGTTGATGCCATACACTTCCGTTCGGATCACAACGAACTGGTCAGGCTCCACGGTGAAGTGGAGGAATTCACCCGGATCATCAGGGAATCTGACTCGTTCCCGGCAAGTAATTTCATTGATGTCCGGTCGTCATTACAAAAAATACGCACCGAAGGGCGCTACCTTGAGCTGGACGAGATGGCTGACCTGAAAAAATCCCTGGAAACCATTCGTGCGATAACTCATTTTTTCAATAAAGAAAAAAAAGAACGCTTTCCGATGCTCTCAGAAAAAGCCAGGGTAGTCAAAATTTTTCCCTACCTGTACGAAAGATTTGATTCGATCCTGAACAAATCAGGAAAACTCAAGGACAATGCTTCCGAAGACCTGGCAAGAATCCGGCATGAAATCCTGAGCAAACAATCAGGAATGTCAAAAAGACTCCATGCAATCCTTAAAGAAGCACAAAAAGAGGGTCTGGTCGAAGAAGATGCATCCATAGCCATCCGGGAAGGACGAGCCGTGATCCCGATCCCATCGGCAAAAAAGAGGCAGTTGAAAGGAATCATCTACGACGAATCGGCAACAGGCAAAACAGCCTATATCGAGCCTGGAGAAATTGTAGAAATGAACAACGAAATCAGGGAACTCGAATATGCCGAACGGCGGGAAATAATCCGCATACTGACAGAATTTGCCAACGACCTGCGCCCTTACATTGACGATATACTGTATTCATTCGACTTCCTGGGGGAGATCGATTTTATTAGGGCCAAAGCCTTGCTGGCCATCGGCATGAATGCCACCAGGCCTCAGTTAAATAAAACCCGGGAATTTTTCTGGGAGAAGGCTGTACATCCCTTGTTGATGCGTTCGCTGCAAAGGGAGAACCGTAAAATCGTCCCACTCGATATTTGTCTGACAGAGAAAAATCACCTGCTTCTTATTTCAGGACCCAATGCCGGCGGAAAATCGGTATGCCTGAAAACCGTCGGATTGCTCCAGTACATGCTTCAGTGCGGATTGCTGATCCCGGTAGGAGAAAACAGCAAAACCGGGATTTTCGAACGCATCATGATCGATATAGGAGATGAGCAATCCATCGAAAACGACCTGAGCACCTACAGTTCTCACCTGATAAACATGAAACAGTTCCTGAAATTCTGCAATGAAAACACCCTGATCCTCATTGATGAATTCGGAACAGGTACCGAGCCCCTGCTGGGAGGGGCCATAGCCGAAGCAATCCTCAGAAAACTGAATGAATCCGGAACCTATGGCGTACTCACGACCCATTACTCCAACCTCAAACATTATGCAGTTTCGGAAGAAGGAATCATCAACGGGGCTATGTTGTATGACTCACAACACATGAATCCGCTGTTTCAGCTCGAAATCGGGAAACCGGGCAGCTCCTTTGCGTTTGAAATAGCCCGGAAAATAGGACTACCGGAAAATATCCTTCAGGACGCTACCCGGAAAATCGGGAAAAAACATATCGATTTTGACAAAAACCTGAAAATCGTTATCCGTGATAAACACTATTGGGAAAGAAAACGGAAAAAAATCGGTAAGGTCAATACCATTCTGGACAACCTGGCTAAAACCTATGAACAGGAGCTAAGGGAAACCGAGCGCCTGCGCAAAGAGATCCTGAAAAATGCCAAAGAAGAAGCAACCCGGTTACTGGCAGGCGTAAACAAAAAAATTGAAAATACAATACAGGAAATCAGGAAGGCTCAGGCCGAAAAAGAAAAAACAAAAAAGTTGCGGGAAGAAATGGAAACCCTGAAAAAGGAGGTTGGCGAAGAGGAGGTAAAAGACCATGAAAAGATTCACCATAAGATGAATAGATTAAAAGCCAGGGAGAAAAAACGCAATGAACACCGACCTGAGGAGACAAAATCCAGATCCCCGGAAAAAGTCCTTCCTGAAGAAAAAATCACCGTGTTGAAACACGGCGACCAGGTGAAACTGGCCGGCCAGGACACCATCGGCGAGATCATTCAGTTTAATGAAAAAAATGTGGTAGTGGCTTTCGGACAGCTCATGACCACCATACCCCGGGAACAGGTGGAAAAAGTAAGCCACAACCAGGCAAAAAAAATCGGACTGAAAAAAAACAAAACAACAGCCAACATAGCGAATAACCTGGCGCAACGAAGGCTGACCTTTCATCCGGATATTGATATCCGTGGTCAACGCGCAGAGGAAGCACTCACAAACATCCGGATGTTTATCGATGAAGCCATTATGCTTGAAGTGGCCCAACTACGCATCCTTCACGGCAAAGGACAGGGGATCCTCAAAGAAACAATCC
The DNA here is from genome assembly GCA_964575025.1 of uncultured Mariniphaga sp. Lineage (GTDB taxonomy): Bacteria > Bacteroidota > Bacteroidia > Bacteroidales > Prolixibacteraceae > JABMQB01. The sequence continues at coordinate 56,148 of CAZNPV010000017.1, read as the reverse complement.
GTGATTACCTGCGTTCCGAACCCATGGTGAAAAACTTTAAAGATGAACATGTCGACCAGGGAGGAGCTGGCATTACCCTTGTGAATCTGGCCCTGTAAACCAAAGCATCTTTTGATTGAAAGCATATACTTTTAAATTGAAAACAAAAATGAAACGAATGAATTTACTCAAATCGGGAGCTCTCATCTCCCTTCTGTTGATCGTCCCTTTTTCCAACGCACAGGATCCTTTGCGTTTTGAAAATGAAATGGAGCAGATCCGGCAAATCGACACCGAATCTGCAGAAAACCGGAAAGTCATCGTATTTACGGGAAGTTCCAGCATTCGCATGTGGAAAGATATTCATACTTATTTCCCGGAATTTGCTGTTTTCAATACCGGATTTGGCGGATCCCACATGAGCGATCTTCTTTATTACCTTGACGATGCGGTAATCCGGTTCAATCCGGAACAGGTATTCATCTATGAAGGCGACAACGATGTGGCTTCGAACATAGAACCGGAAGAGATCCTCGCTGCAGCAGAAACAATCGTAGCCAGGTTACAGGAAGAATTGCCCGGAGTATACATTGCATTCATATCTGCCAAACCCAGCTTAGCCCGCTGGAACCTGAAGAATGCATACGAAGAATTGAACAACCAATTGAAAATCTTTTGCCGGAACCGGGGACTTACCTATGTGAATGTCTGGAATGGTATGCTTACCGATTCAGGATTGCCAAACCAGGATATATTTCTTGATGATGGATTACACATGAACAAAAAGGGATACGACTTTTGGTTTCACGAATTGGAGGATTACGTTAAATAACAGGCTGCACTTGCCGGCAGACAACTTCGCGCTGCTTTTTCACGGCTATCATTCCTCTTTCGATGCGATATTCCCCGCATTATTCATTAGCCCGAGAACATGGGCCACCATTACTTTGATGCCTGTATGAATGGTATTTTTGTAATCCGGATTAAGGAAAGGTGAATGCAGCGGGTACGGTTCTTTTCTTTCGGTTCTCAGCCGTTGCATTTCCTCCGGAGCCGTGCTTCCCAGCCAGATCATGCATATTGGAACCGCCTCGGGAGTCCGTCCGTACTTTCCGAAATCCTCCCCGCCCATAACCGGAGAGGTCCGGATAACATGATCTTCACCAAGGACCTCAGATGCAAACGTTCTGATTTTCCGGCTGAGGATGGGATCGTTGATCACTGGGGATGTTGATCCGGCTTTGACTTCCACCCGGGGCATTTTATTTTCAGGCAATCCGGCCATTGCAGCTGCTCCCTTGCAAATACGTTGAATAGCCCGGATCATTTTACCGGCTACCGGCCGGCTGTAATAGCGAAGGGTCAGTTTCATTGTCACCTCATCGGGGATAATGTTCGCACGGGATCCTCCATGGATAGCACCCACGGTCAGTACGGCCGGTTCATGCGTACTGATTTCACGACTGACAATCGTCTGCAGATCCAGGACAATCCGCGAAGCAATCACAATCGGATCAATGCATTTTTCCGGGTATGCACCATGTCCACCTTCTCCGTACACCGTGATGTTCACGGTATGTATACCGGCAAAAACCGGGCCCTCAGCCAGTCCGATTGTTCCTGACTCAAGCTCCGGATTGATATGACAGGCCAGGGCATAATCCGGAACCGGGAATTTTGTAAACAAGCCCTCTCCGATGGCTAAATCAGCCCCTCTATTGCCCAGTTCTTCAGCCTGTTGAGCAATCACCAACAGGGTTCCTTTCCAGGCATCTTTCAGCTCAGCGAGGGCATGAATGGTACCCACCCACACCGACATATGAATATCGTGCCCGCAGGCATGCATAACCGGAATTTTTTCCCCTTTTTCATTACTCACCACACGGGTACTGGCAAAATCCAGTCCTGTTTTTTCTTTAAGAGGCAGAGCATCCATGTCGGTCCGGAGCATCACTACCGGCCCTTCCCCGTTTTTCAGAACCCCTATCACACTATTGCCGCCAAACCCGGGATACACATCCATCGCGGTCTTTTCCAGTTCTGCCACCATCCGCCTGGCTGTTTCAAACTCCTTTTCCGACAATTCCGGATTTTGATGGAGGTATTTGCATAATTCAAACGACCTCTCTGTATGCCGCTCAACGATCTTTTCAATTTTTGGCTTATCCTGTGTAAATGCTTGCATATATATACATAAATAGGAACAGTATGAATTTATTTTTGTGCGTCGCTTGTTTTGTCTGACCCCCGTGGCTGAAAAAAAATACCCGGTTTCCCTCCCCCTATTTTTCTTTTTTCAATGCCCTTCGTTCTTTTCCTGTCAACTCCTTTTTAATGATCTTCATATCGTGAACGGGCCGGTATGTTTTTCCTGTTTCCACCGGAGAAACCCCTGATTCACCAAGGTAAAATTCCGGAATAAGGGTTTTGGGAGTATCTGAATAAAGGCTGCTATGGGAAAGCGAAAATCCAACAAAGAAGGTTCCGTTCTGTAACGGGGCAGCCCTGCCGAGAACTTCCCCGGGAATCACCGTTTGTCCGGGCTGGCATGCTATTCCCCGGAAATCAAAATGAACATATTCCCCCACAGTTCCATCCGTATGCAGCACTTGCAGCCGGTTCATTTGTTGACCTCCCACAGGCCCGGCCGGGTCATGGTTCTCCACCACCAGGATTACAACCCCTTTGCGGGAAGCACACACCTCAGCAGAACCTTCCATCTCAAAACCCACAGACCGTTCATTTCCGTAAGTATCAAGGGAAGAACACGTAACGGTTGTTCCGGGCCTGGCCGGAATTAAATAGGGAAACTCCGGATCCGTGTCGGGGGAGGGATGCGACGGGTACCACTTTACCTCAATATGAAACTGAGGACCGGGCTGATCCGGTTCCCGGTAGATCGTAAACAGCGAACGGGTCCCCGGCTCAATGCGCCCAATGTAAGGCAACTCCCCCATAAACGAAGCATAATCAAGGTAACTGAAATTCAACGCCACATACACCGGAAAATCGGAATAATTATCCGCCATAAAATTCGCATTCCCCGAAGCATCGTAATCATACCGTACCTGAAAATTGCTTTGTGCAATCACCCCGGAACCTGCCAAATAAAAAACAAAAATCCATATCAACCACCTCATAGGCCGGAATTTTTAAAAACCAGGGAAAGATAAACAAACTATTCCGATTTAAAAACGTAGAAGAGAAGGATATGAATATGGATAAAAAAGAGAAGGATTTGTTGAAAAGGAAGAAGAAAGTTCATTTCATCCAGCCAAAAGACAACCAAAAACCCCCGGTGAAAGCCGGAAAAAGGGATCAGTTTTTTGTTGAATGGCAAATGTTTGATTAAGGTGTAATGATCATATCGTCAAAAGAAGTCTCTCCTTCCCCCCCGGGAAAAATCCACAATTTCCCGGAAAGAAGCTTATTAAACCTGTACGATAAGTGCATGCACTTAATGAAATAGTTCAGCCAGCGCCCCGAAATAATCATCCTCCCAGCCTTCGGCAATATTCTGAAATGCATCATCCGGAATGTTGGTATGCACCAATTCGATGCTTGCACCCTTTTTGTGGGGGTGCAAACGGATCGTAACAATAGAGTCTTCTTCCTGGCCTTCGAAATACCATTGCTGGACGATCTTCCTGTTTTTTTCAAATTCCAGGTTTTTCCCCGAGATGTTACCGTTCCATAATGAAAATTCCGAACCGGGTTCTTCGCTCATTTCAGCCGTCTCACCGGTCCATATCTCAAGCATCTTCTTGTTGGTCAGGGAATTATAAATATTTTCGGGGGTTCCTGTCAGGACAAAATATTTTTTGAGGTTTTTCATAGCACACAGTTTTGTTAAAAGTAGCCATTTTATACAAACGATACGCTACGCTATCGGGATTCATTCAATTTACTCCCAGATAAAGATCGGGATCAATTCACTTCGCTTTTAACTTTGAGTATTACGAATAAAAAATAAGAAAATGCCAATATATATCAGGCGTTATTATTTCTAAAATTAATCCTGACGGCCAGCCTTTATGGCAAATGTATGGTGGAAGCAACAATAGCGGAAGAAATTTAGTGAAAGGCATTTATGAACAGTCCGTAAATGAAGCTGGGTTTGAACTTTTTCCCAATCCTGCAGGAGATATCGTTCATTTCCTTTTTAACCAGAATCAACCCGTTATTTCAGCCAGGATTATAAATCTATCAGGGCAAACCGTATTTATTGCAGATGAAATAAAAAACAACCGGTTAAACCTTGGTTTTTTAAACAACGGCGTTTACCTGTTGGAAATTGGTTTTGCAAATAACAAAAAAGCGATCCAAAAACTAATGGTCAAAAAATAGCAAGGACTCCATCGTTATTTTTAATCCTGTACGCTGCTATCGGGTAAATTAATCCATGCTTTCAGCCCGAAAAATGCATGAAACTTTCTATTTTTGCTTTCCCGTACGAAAACTTATGCAGGTACTAAAGCACTATTCAAGGCTGGTTAAATTTGAACACACGGTTTTTGCCCTTCCCTTTGCGTTGACCGGGTTTTTTCTGGCAGTGACCCGTTCCGGAAACCCGTTCCGGTGGAGCCTTCTGTTCCTGGTCTTGTTGTGTATGGTCTTTGCCCGGAATGCCGCTATGGGATTTAACCGGTATCTTGACAGGGAAATAGACAAACGGAACCCACGTACCAACAAAAGGGAGATCCCTGCCGGAATCCTCACCCCCCGGAATGTGCTGTTTTTCGTTGTTGCCAATGGATTCCTCTTCATTGCAACTACCTGGTTTATCAATCCCCTCTGTTTTTATCTTTCCCCGGTAGCTCTGTTTGTCATTCTTTTCTACAGTTATACCAAACGGTTTACGGCCTGGTGCCATTTTGTGCTCAGCCTGGGATTGGCAATCGCTCCCGTGGGAGCCTACCTGGCTGTTACCGGAACACCCACTATGGCCCCTGTATGGATCAGTGCCATTGTATTCTTCTGGGTCAGTGGTTTTGATATACTCTATTCCCTGCAGGATGAATCCTTCGATAAAGAAAACAGGATTCAATCGATTCCCTCTCTCCTCGGGATCCGTAAAGCCCTGATATTCTCCATATTCCTGCATGTACTGACGGCCTTTTTTGTGGTAATTTTCGGAATCACCATAAAGGGAGGCTGGCTACATTGGACCGGAGCCGCTATTTTTATGGGTCTTCTGGTATATCAACACAGCCTGGTTAAACCCGGTGACCTGAGAAATGTGAATCTGGCCTTTTCCACCACCAACGGGATAGCCAGTATCTTGTACGGGGGTTTAATAATCCTCGATTTGCTTATCAATTAATCCGGCGGGCTTTATAAACCTTTTTGTTGATATTGTACGAAAACCCTACCGTAATTAATTCCTTGACCTGGAGTTTTGATTTCTTATACAACTCGTTCCCTTGCTTGTCATAAACAGGAAACAGGATATCGTCATCATAGATCAGGTGCAGCATCAGGCGCATATTGATGTAATCGTTTACTTTCATGACTACCAGGTTTTCCCAGTCGATATCAAATTTTTCAAAAGGCCGGGTATAATCGATAAACATTTTGTATTTGGTTTCATAGCTTATATCGGGGATAATCATGGTTTTGAACCTGATATCGGCATTTAAACCGGGAACCCAAAGCCTTCTTTTGCCATCCGGGATGTTGTAATTGCTTTTATTAATCAGCACCGTATCACGGATGAATACACTTTTGGAAGTAAACGGGGAGAGAAAAACCGATAGGTCAGCGTTCGGTTTATAATCAAACCCGATCTTAAACACGGTTTTTGCCGGGGCAAGAAAAGCTGATATGGGTTGTGGATTGACACTCGTCGGATACTTAAACCCCTTGAACAACTGGGTTTGAAAATCCACCTCCGCACTGTAATACCACTTCTTAAAAGCACTCAGACCAAACCGTGAAATCACTTCAAATTTATCGTCGTTTTTCTCCAGTTCATAGCGGGTTCCATCTTCATCCCTTCCCCCGGGATTGATCCAGCCGTTGCGTATTTCGATGCTGTTTTCCCATTTTATTTTATTATTAAACGTCGAATAATTGGCAAATCCCTTGAGAACCAGCAACATTGAAACAGCACTCTTGCCTCCTTTTTTCCAGTTGTTCAGGTAGGCCTGTGTAAATCCAACCGTACCATCCCCGCCAATGCTCCAGGGGGTTTCAATCTTAAACCGATCCTGGATATCCCCCAGGCTGGCTGACGGACGGGTATTGACAAACTGAAAATCTTTAGCCTGTTTTTGAGAAATTCTTGAGAAGGTCACATTGTCATCAATTACGATCCTGATATTTCGTTTCCCCGGATTGCTCACAAGGACACTCAATGAATCGTTCTGTCTGTTCTTAAGCCATACCCTGGTATAGTGTTCTTTTTGATCAGAGAGCGTCAATCTGCTTTTCCGGTCAGCCAGGTTCAGGATTTGAATGTCAACGGTATCTATGCTGTTTGCGTAACGGATCAGGTCGTTGATCATGTAAAAAGCAGAGTCATTGACAGCCTGAATAATGCTGTCATTGTATGCTTCAATGACACGATAGTTGTTTCTTTTTACCGAATCGGAAAACTGCTTTATTCTGTGCTCAATCTCCTTCTCAAGGGCCTGGTTCCGATAGGATAACATCACGGAGTCACGGTATTCAGAGGCAATGGAATCGTTGTAATGAAGGCGGTATTTTTCAATTAAAGCATCCCGGATGCTGTCGAGTGTTAAAATGCGCCGGAAATCTTCGGCAGTCTGAACCATTGCATCGGGAAGGACATCCAGAAATTGCAGGCTGTCGGGAAGGCTATAAATGGAGTCTGTTATCAACTGCATGCCCTCCTCCGGGAGGATCCATTTAATTTTCTCATCCAAATCCACAAATAAAGCGACAGGAACCTCCGGGTCTTTTGCTATAAAAGCGCGGGTAACGGATCTGCGGATTTCCGCTTTTCGGTTCTTCACTTCCCCGGCCGGGATATACCCTGCAATATGTAAGGTATCGGTTACTTCCCCGGGAAAACGAATGACCATACGCTGCCCTTTGTAATCCCCTGACTGAAAAGTTGAGCGAAGCGTGTCAACCGGTTGTTTCAGGATAAAATGGAGCAATCCTTCAACCGTGTTTTTTATTTCAGGATGAACAACCTGCCAACGGGGGTCTTCAAAGAAATAGTTCCTTAGAAAATCGATCTTATGTGCAACCGAATCATCCGGTTCCTGGAAACGTGTGGAATACTCCTGACAAACAGAAGGAGATGACACAACAGAGAGAAATAAAAAAAAGAGTATTTTGTTTCCTCGCATAGCTGATTTATGGTTTTTCTTCAGATTCAAACGAAATTTTTACCTGAATGGTATCCGCAAACGGGAGAATTCCCATTGAATCATTCAGGTTACATCGTTTCTTTCCAGAGAGTGTAAGGATGCGATGAGAGGTAGGCATTGTAAAAACGGGGGTCTCCCGAAACTTCTTTCCCCACCCAGGGAGGCAGTTCAATAACCTCATCCGGGGAAGTCAGTTCGACTTCGGCAAGAAACAGCCCTTCATTGATTCCCAGAAATTCATCTACCTCCCAGCACTTATTGGCATAATACACGAGGTATCTGGTTTTTTCAATGGGTTTATGTTTTATGAGTTTTAACAGCTCTCTGGCTTCATCCACCGGAACCGGGTAGCTAAACTCCTTCCTGGTTATGCCGCTTAATTTCCCCTTGATCGTTAAGCATGCCAAATCATCCGAGATCCTTATCCGGATGGTTCGTTCGGGATCATCCTGCAAATAGCCCTGGCATATAAACCGCTTTGTCGAGCCCGGAATCCATTTCGTACGATCTATAAGGAATTTCCGTTCAATTTCCTCTGCCATTATTTTAATGTTCTTTAATAAATTCGTTATTTTACATTGTGCCGCAAATTTACCAAGCCGGCTAACAAATAGCAGGGATTTTGTCAAATGATTTTTACGATTTATAAACAAGTGAATCATGATAAACAGAAACGAAGCAGTTAAACTACTCGAAGAGAACATTTCAGCGGAAAATATGCGCAGGCATTGTTATGCTTCTGAAGCAGTATTGCGGGCCATTGCCCGAAGACTGGGCCGCGATGAAGAGGAATGGGGACTGGCCGGATTGCTTCACGATATTGATGTGGAAATTACCAACGCCGACCCCTATACCCATGGCCCGTATGCAGAAAAATTGTTGAAAGGAAAAATTTCTGACCAGGCACTCGATGCAATCATCATGCATAATGAAGTAGCCACCGGAAAAGAGCGCACCTCAGAATTCCAACATGCCCTGGCCGCAGGGGAAACCATTACCGGACTGATCATTGCAACTGCACTCATATACCCCGACAAAAAAATCGCATCCGTGAAACCTAAATCAATTACAAAAAGAATGAAACAAAAAGCTTTTGCAGCTTCTGTTAAAAGAGAAAACATCATGGAATGTGAAAAAATTGGAATACCCCTTCCCGAATTTGCTGAACTCGCACTGAATGCCATGAAAGAAATAGATGAAGTGCTGGGACTGTAATTTGCAGGGAAAAACAACCGGAATAAAAAAAATGGAGCCTTTAACCGGGAAAATTTTAAATCTTCCGGTACCATTCCATAAGAGAAATGAACATTTAATTTTAAATTTAGTATAAAATATGGATTTTAAATTTTAATTTATTTTGGTTTTTGAATTTAATTCCTACATTTGCTCATCGAAACAAAAAAAATGAACCTGTTCACTATCCATATTATAATTGTAGATGTGGTCCTTCTTGGAAAATCTGAGAAAGGCAAATGATATGGGTAGTTATAATATTGTAAGCCTTTCTCAAAAAGAGAAAGGTTTTTTTTTATATGCAAAAGGCAAACGCATGAACGCTGTTATGAAACGAGTCCCGATGGGGACACCCCTCTCCCGCTACGCGGGATCTCCCCTAAAAAGGGGAGAACAGAAGAAAAGGAACGGACAAGTTATCGGGAACAATCGGGAATACCTATAAAATAAACAATTATAATCGTATGAAAATACCTTTACGAAGCGATACAACCACGCAGGGCAGACGGATGGCCGGAGCCAGAAGCCTGTGGCTGGCCAATGGAATGAAAAAAGAACAGTTCGGGAAACCGGTGATTGCCATTGTCAATTCATTCACCCAGTTTGTTCCGGGGCATGTACATCTGCACGATATCGGACAGTTTATTAAAAAGCGGATTGAAGAGAACGGATTCTTTGCCGCTGAGTTTAATACCATCGCCATCGACGATGGAATTGCCATGGGACACGATGGGATGTTGTATTCGCTGCCTTCACGGGATCTGATAGCCGATAGTGTAGAGTATATGTGCAACGCACACAAGGTGGATGCCATGATATGCATTTCCAACTGCGATAAAATCACACCGGGCATGCTGATGGCAGCCATGCGCCTGAATATTCCGTCCATTTTTGTGACGGGAGGTCCCATGGAAGCCGGTGAAAACTCAGGGAATTATTACGATCTGGTGGATGCCATGGTGATGGCTGCCGATGATTCCGTGGATGACAAACAGCTGTCTCTTATTGAACAAATTGCCTGTCCAACCTGCGGATCCTGCTCAGGAATGTTCACAGCAAACTCCATGAACTGCCTGACGGAAGCCATTGGAATGGCTCTCCCGGGCAACGGAACCGTGGTTGCAACCCATACTTTGCGGAAAAAACTTTTTGAAAAAGCAGCCGACAGAATCGTGATAAATACCCTCGACTATTACCAAAACGGAAATACCAGGGTCCTGCCCCGAAGCATTGCCACAAAGGCAGCTTTTGAAAACGCTATGAAACTCGATATTGCCATGGGAGGGTCAACCAATACAATCCTTCACCTGTTAGCCATTGCCCACGACGCTGAGGTTGATTTTACCCTGCCCGATATTGACAGGCTATCGCGAAGCACCCCGAACCTGTGCAAAGTTGCTCCAAGCAGCCATTACCATGTTCAGGATGTGAACCGCGCCGGAGGAGTGCTGGGCATCATGGCAGAATTGAACAGAGGAGGCTTAATGGATACTTCAGTGAACCGTGTCGATGGATTATCCCTCAAAGAAACCCTTATGAAGTACGATATCATGCAGGATCAGGTACCTGATGAGGTAATCTCACTGTACAAAGCAGCCCCCGGAGGAGGCAGGAACCTGATCATGGCTTCCCAGGATACCTTTTATAAAGACCTGGATAGCAACAGGGATACCGGTTGTATAAGAAGCATCGGGAAAGCGTATAACAAAGACGGAGGACTGGCCATCCTTTATGGGAATATTGCAGAAAACGGGTGCGTGGTAAAAACAGCCGGCGTCGACCCGTCGGTACTGAAATTCACCGGAACGGCCAGGGTTTTTGACTCCCAGGATGACGCCTGTGAGGGCATTCTGAATCATACCATCCGGGCAGGCGATGTGGTGATCATCCGCTATGAAGGCCCCAAAGGAGGACCCGGCATGCAGGAAATGCTGTACCCTACCTCCTATATTAAATCAGTAAAACTGGATAAAAAATGCGCTTTGATTACAGACGGTCGCTTTTCAGGAGGTACGTCCGGATTATCCATAGGACATGTATCCCCGGAAGCAGCTGCCGGTGGAAATATCGCCCTGATTAAGGATGGCGATAAAATAGCCATCAATATTCCCGGACGAAAGATCCATCTGGACCTGACAGATAAAGAACTTCAGAAAAGAAAACAAGAAGAATATGCAAAAGGGAACCAGGCCTTTAAACCCGGGCCCCGGAAACGAAAAATAAGCACTGCCTTAAAAGCCTATGCCGCCCTGGTCTCTTCGGCCGATAAAGGAGGCATACGTGTAATGGAATAAATCAAAAGAAGGAAAAAAATAAATTATTCATACCAACATGTACAAACAAAATGTAACGATCGAGGCAACAAGAAAAGCCAAAGACACGAATGGCTCCCAGGCGGAAAGCAACAGCCAGCAGATAAAAAAGACGATAAAAAAAGTTACCGGCTCCCAGGCTGTGATTCTTTCCATTCTGGAAGAGGGAGTCGACACGATTTTCGGCTATCCCGGAGGAGCGATAATGCCTACGTATGATGCATTGTATGATCATGCGAAAAATGTGAAACATATACTGACGAGGCATGAACAGGGTGCCGTGCATGCAGCTGAAGGCTATGCCCGTGTTACGGGCAAAGTAGGGGTATGTTTTGCCACTTCCGGACCGGGAGCCACAAACCTGATCACCGGAATTGCCAATGCCATGCTTGATTCCATTCCACTGGTCTGCATAACAGGCCAGGTTACTTCACCGATGCTAGGTACCGATGCGTTTCAGGAATCCGATATTGTGGGTATATCCATACCGATAACCAAATGGAATTATCAGATCACCTCTGCAGAAGAGATCCCGGGAGCCATAGCTCAGGCTTTTTATATCGCCCAGACAGGACGCCCGGGTCCTGTTCTTCTTGATCTTACCAAAGATGCTCAATTCGGAGAAGTCGACTTCTCCTATAACAAATGCAAAAAAATACGCAGTTACATACCTGAAACACCTGTGGATCCCTCAAAGATCAACGAAGCAGCCGCCTTCATCAACCGGGCAAAAAAACCGATGATCCTTTGTGGCCATGGGATTATTTTCTCAAAAGCAGAAGAGGAATTAATGATATTCGCTGAAAAAGCAGAAATCCCGGTAGCCTGGACCCTGTTGGGTCTGTCAGCCTTTCCGACAAGCCACCCCCTGAATGTCGGAATGCTCGGGATGCATGGCAACTACGGTCCCAATATACTTACCAATGAAGCCGACCTGATCATTGCCATCGGGATGCGGTTCGACGACCGGGTGACAGGAAATATCAACGCCTACGCAAAAAAAGCCAAAGTGATCCATTTTGAAATAGATCCCTCTGAAATCAATAAGAATGTTAAAGCAGATGTGGCAGTGATCGGGGATGCCAAAAAAGCACTCTTAATGCTAATCCCTCAAATAAATAAAAATACACATAAAAACTGGGTCCGGGAATTCAGAAAATACGATGAGATCGAACATGAAAAAGTCTTTAAAAAAGACCTTTATCCAACAAAACCGGGATTAACCGTAGGGGAGGTAGTAAGGATCTCTTCCGAAAAAACCAATCATGAAGCCATCCTTGTCACCGATGTGGGGCAGCATCAGATGATCGCGGCCCGGTATTTCAAATTCAAACATTCCAGAAGCTGTGTTACTTCCGGCGGACTGGGAACCATGGGATATGGATTGCCTGCAAGCATTGGCGCTCAGCTGGGAGATCCCGACCGAACCGTTGTGGCAATGATCGGCGATGGCGGTTTCCAGATGACCATTCAGGAACTCGGAACCATTGTACAAAATAAACTCCCGGTGAAAATCATTATTCTGAATAACCATTTCCTCGGAATGGTTCGCCAGTGGCAAGAAATGTTTTTTGAAAAAAGGTATTCATTTACTGAACTGCAGAATCCCGATTTTATTGCCATAGCCAAAGGATATGGAATGGAAGGACACAAGGTGGAAAAACGCGAAGACCTGGAACCCGGGATACAGAAAATGATAGACCATAAAGGACCTTATATACTGGAAATTATCGTCGAAAAAGAAGACAACGTATTCCCAATGGTCCCGGCCGGAGCTTCCGTGTCAGATGTAATTCTTGAACCTTAAAAAATAAAAAGATTAAACGAATGAAAGAATTTATAATAACGGTTTATTCAGAAAACCATATTGGTCTGCTTTCCCGTATTACGATTGTTTTTACACGAAGAAAGATCAACATCGAAAGTTTAACCGTATCAGAATCTGCCATCGCAGGAATCTTTAAATTTACGATCGTTATAAAATGTACCCCGGAACTGATACAGAAAGTGGTGAGGCAAATAGAAAAACAGGTAGATGTCCTGAAAGCATTTTATCACACCAACGAAGAGATGATCTATCAGGAAATTGCACTTTACAAAGTAAGCACAGAATCGCTTTACGACAGCGATGTAATCGAGAGAATGGTACGCAATTCCGGAGCAAGAATCCTGGAGATTACCAAAGAATATACGGTTATTGAAAAAACCGGACATAAGGAAGAGACCCAGGAACTTTTTGAACAATTAAATAAATATAAGGTAATGCAGTTTATCCGTTCCGGCAGGGTAGCCCTGACAAGAGACCCCATTGAAAGGCTTTCAGAATTCCTGAAGGAACGCGATGCCGTTATTGAAGAGTAGATAGTATAAACTTTAAACCCACTGTAAAAATGGCAAAAATTAATTTTGGAGGAGTCAACGAAAATGTGGTGCTCCGCGAAGAATTTCCTTTGAGTAAAGCAATAGAAGTATTAAAAAACGAAACCATAGCAATTATTGGCTACGGAGTACAGGGCCCGGCACAGGCATTGAATATGAAAGATAACGGATTTGAGGTAATTATCGGGCAGGCTCCCGAATTTAAAGATGACTGGGACAAGGCCGTAAGAGACGGATTTATTCCGGGGAAAACTTTGTTTCCTGTTGAGGAGGCTGCTAAAAAAGGAACCATTATTCAATACCTGGTTTCAGATGCTGCTCAACGGATCTTATGGCCTGCCTTAAAACCCTGTTTAGATAAAGGCAACGCCCTCTATTTTTCACATGGCTTTTCCATAACCTACAAAGAACAAACCGGAGTGATCCCTCCCGGGGATGTCGATGTGATCCTGGTTGCTCCCAAAGGTTCCGGAGCCAGCGTAAGAACAAACTTCCTGGCCGGAAACGGCATTAATTCCAGCTACGCCGTATTCCAGGATTACACAGGAAGAGCGAAAGAAAGAACCCTGGCCCTGGGGATTGCCATTGGCTCGGGATACCTCTTTCCAACCACTTTTGAGAATGAAGTGTTTTCAGACCTGACAGGGGAACGTGGCGTGTTAATGGGAGCCCTGGCTGGAATGATCGAGGCCCAATACCAGGTTCTCCGCGATAACGGACACAGCCCCTCCGAAGCTTTTAATGAAACCGTGGAGGAACTTACCCAAAGCCTTATTCGCCTTGTTGACCAAAAAGGAATGGACTGGATGTATGCCAACTGCAGCGCAACAGCCCAACGGGGAGCCCTCGACTGGAGGCATAAATTCCGCGAAGCAAACCTCCCGGTTTTTAAGAACCTGTACCAAAGTGTGAAAAACGGAACCGAAACAAAACGTGTAATTGACTCACTTAGCAGACCCGATTATAAAGACAGCCTCGAAATAGAACTGAAAGAAATGCGCGAATCAGAACTCTGGCAGGCAGGGGAAGCAGTCCGTAAATTGCGGCCGGGAAAATAAATCCCGAATGTTTTTTTTAATTCTTCGTTTTATCGTAAATCACTATCTTAGCATATAAATTACTAAACCTTACACGCATGAAACGAATGAATCAAAAAATTACTGGACTGTTGGCAGTGGTTTGTATCATGGCAGCATGTCAAAACGGAGGAGATCAGATAAAGGTTAAAATCCACAATCCTTCAGGGACCCACTTGCAGGGCAATGTTTTGGAAATCAATGACTCTGAGATTCTGAAGCAAATAGCATCCTTTGGACCGGCACTTTCCGTTCAGGAAGATGGAAAAACGTTACCCTTCCAGCGGATCACAGAAAACGGTAAATTGAATAAACTTCTGGTTTTAAGTTCTCTGAACCCGGGTGAAACCAAAGAATTAACCCTTACGGGAGTGGAAAGCCCTCCGGAATTTCAACCCCTGACTCAGGCGGAAATTTCTGTTAAAGAGGGAGGTGAATGGGTATGGGTAACCAAAGAAAACGGACAGGAGCAATATGAATACCAGGGAGGAACATGGAAAAATGTTTCGGAGTATACGGTGCCGGAACAACACACTGACCATTCTTTCGATATCCGGTATGAAGGTCCGGGATGGGAATCCGATAAGATCGGGTACCGTTTTTACCTCGACTGGCGGAATGCGGTGGACATATTCGGGAAAAAGGTGGATACCCTGGTTTTACAAAATGTTGGACTGGATGGATTTGATTCCTACCACGAAATGTCAGACTGGGGTGTGGATGTACTGAAAGTTGGAAATTCCCTGGGTATTGGCTCCATCGGCCACTGGGCAAACGGCGTCGCCAACAGGGTTGAAAGAACCGACAAGCTTTATTCACGCATTGACTACAGCGGAGTCCTGGAATCAAAGATCACCACAATATATACCGGCTGGGAAACGGCTGAAGGAAAAACAGACCTGACTGCCCGATTGTCTATCCGGGCAGGAAGCTATCTTACAAAAACCGAACTGGAATTATCAGAATCCCTGGAAAATATCTGCACGGGGATTGTGAAACTCCCGGAAACAGTTGTTCTTAATCCGGAAAACAACGACGGGGAATGGACCTACCGGGCAACGTTCGGCATACAAACCCTTCAGGAAGACTACCTGGGAATGGCTGTTTTCTATAAAAAAACAGACCTGATAGAAACAACGGAAGATGAGCTGAGCCATGGGGTGGTTTTAAAACCTACTGACAACAAGCTGACCTATTACTTCGGTGCAGCCTGGGAACACGATCGTTCGGAAGTTAGGACAATGGAACAATTCCGGGAATTCCTGAACCGGCAGATTGAACTATTGAATCATGGAATATTATAAAGATTCCGGATAAGAATATTCATCACTGCCTCTCTGTAGGATAAACCTTCTGTTGACTCTGTTCTCCAATCGACACTCCTTATCCGGGGCTACATCTCCGGATATCCTGTTATCTCCTGTATTTTTTTATACAGCGGTTTAAGGGCTTTGTACATTTTTTTATACACCTGGCTGTACAACTGTTGATACACTTCTGTATGGTTCGGATTGGGTTCAAAGGCAAACGGATAACCGACCATTTTTTTTACAGCCTGTTCCACAGAGGAAAAACATCCTGTTCCATAAGCTGTAATGATGGCAGCACCCAATCCTGTGGATTCATACGTCTTGCCCCTCACGATAGGCAGATTAAATATATCGGCGCTGATCTGGCAGATTTCGTTGCTCTGGGAAGCGCCTCCTGAAACTGCGAGTTTTTCAAACTTCAGATTCCCCCTTTTTTCTATTTTCTGCATCCCCTCCAGCAATCCAAAAGAAAGACCTTCGATAACCCCCCTGTACACATGGGATTTTTTATGAACATCACCAAAGCCTATCATAGCCCCTTTTGCCAACGGTTGTGAAAGACCCGGGCTCCAGTAGGGTTGCACCACCAGTCCCATTGCTCCGGGGGGAGCTTTGGCAAGCAGCTGGTTCAACACCTGTTCAGCGGCAACCCCTTTTTCAGCTGCTTCCTGAACTTCCTTTGCGGCAAATTCATTTTTAAACCAGGTAATCATCCAGTACCCTCTGAAAATTTCCACCTCAGGATTAAATTTTCCGGATACCACAGCCGGATAGGAAGGCATAAAAGGAATCGGTTCCATGTATGTATTAACGGTTGACTGCACCGTTGCAGTGGTTCCGAAACTCAGGCTTGCCATGGAAGAATCGATAACGCCGGTTCCCAGTGTTTCACATCCTTTATCCGAGCCGCATGCAATGACAGGAATCCCGGCCTCAATTCCTGTTTGTTCCGATGCAGTGCTGCAAATCTGTCCAATTGTATTTCCAGGCTCAATAAGCTCAGGCAACTTTTCAGACTCAACAGGATAGATCTTTGCACTAAACGCCATGGGGTCTTCCGGATTGGCCCATCTCCGTTTTTTATAATCAAAAGGAATATGTCCGATCTGGGAAGCTACCGAATCCCGGAATTCCCCGGTTAACCGGAAATTCAGAAAACCCGAAACCTGCAGGTATTTAACCGTTTTATCCCATACTTCCGGCTGGTTCTGGCGAATCCAGTTGCCTTTCCCTTCCCGTTGCATTTCCCTGAGAGTTTCATCCATACCAACTACCTTAAGCGCCAGATTAACCGGGAATCCCGCTTTATATACAGGATGAGCCTTTCTCTGGTCGAGCCAAACGATCCCCGGACGCAGTGGAATACCGCCCCGGTCCACATTCACCATTGTGTCGCGAAGAGTTGTTACCCCTACTCCGGCAAGCCGGGCAAACAATCCGGGATTCCTGGTTCTTAAAGCCCTGCATGTTCTACAGAGACTTTGCCAGTACACCTCAGGATCCTGTTCCGCCCATCCCGGCTGGCTACTGAAATAGGGCTCATAGAAAGCCTGCTCCTTATCCAGGACTTCTCCACCCAAAGAAAACAGAATAGCCCTTGTACTCTGGGTCCCGCAATCGATAACCAAAATGTTTTTTTGCATGGCTACTTTGTAGGGGTTCAAGATACAAATTTAACATACCTTTTCTTCCTGATACTCCTCAATAATTTCCTTAACCTGTTGAGGGGAAACACGGCCATATACTTTATCCCCTACCATTACCACCGGTGCCAGTCCGCAAGCACCCACACAACGAAGGCAACTAATTGAAAATTTACCGTCCGCTGATGTTTGACCGACTTCAATTTTAAGCCGCCGTTTCATTTCGGCCAAAACCTGTTCGGCTCCCCGGACATAACAGGCTGTTCCCATACAAACAGAAATGGGGTGTTCCCCCTTGGGGATCATCGTAAAAAAAGAATAAAAGGTAACAACTCCATAAACCTTAGCAACAGACATATTTAATTCCGAAGCAATTACCTCCTGCACTTCTGCCGGCAGGTACCCCAGTTTACCCTGAACCGTATGCAATACATTGATCAGTTCACTCTCCATGTTATCAAACTTCCTGCAGGAATCCTTGATAATCTGAATGGTATTCGCTGATAATTTTATTTTTGGCATGATGTTATATTTTGTCATTCATTCATTGGTCATTGGTCAACGAATGACCAATAACGATCTTCCTTCTCTATTTTTTTCTGTCAAAATACTCGGTATGCAGCAGTTGATGCGCTTTTTCACTCATCGGTTCACCTAGAAATTCTTCATATAACTGTTTGATATACGGATTTTCATGCGATTTCCGGAGGGTTTTGTTTTTATCTTCCCTGTAGATCGCTTGCTGCCGTTTTCTTAATATATCGGCATTTCCATGGTGGTATGGCTGTCCACCACCGCCAATGCATCCTCCGGGGCACGACATGATTTCAATGGCATGGAATTCACTCTTCCCGGCGCGGATATCTTCCAGCATTTTCCGGGCATTCCCGAGTCCATGTGCAATGCCGATGTGTATGGGAATTCCGTTAAAACCGATCGTTGCTTTGCGGATTCCTTCCATACCACGCAGTTCATCAAAGTCCAGCCGCGGAAGTTCCTTGCCTGTATGTAACTCATAGGCAGTTCGTACAGCGGCTTCAATTACACCTCCTGTCGTTCCAAACATGACACCTGCGCCCGTTGACTCACCCAGAGGCTGGTCGAAATCATCATCCGGAAGCTGGTGAAACTGAATGTTTGATAATTTTATCAGTTTAGCCAGCTCACGGGTTGTAAGTACATGATCTACATCCGGATTGCCATTCACTTTAAATTCATCGCGCCCGCGTTCATATTTTTTAGCCACACAGGGCATGATCGATACCACCACCATGTCTTCCCTTTTGATACCCAGTTTATCAGCAAACCAGGTTTTAGCTACTGAGCCAAACATTTGCTGGGGGGACCTTGCGGTGGACGGAATATCTTTCATGTCGGGAAACTGGTGTTCGAAGAATTTCACCCAGGCAGGACAGCAGGAGGTGAGAATAGGCATTTTCACGGTTCTATCCCCTTCAAGGAACCGGTTCAGCCTGCCGAGCAATTCCGTTCCTTCCTCCATTATGGTCAGGTCTGCAGCAAAATCGGTATCAAACACATAATCAAAATTAAGCCGGCGCAACGCTGAAACCAGTTTTCCCGTCACAAGCGTTCCCGGTTCCATCCCGAACGCTTCACCCAGGGCAGCCCTTACTGCCGGAGCTGTCTGAACAAGTACCGTCTTTTCAGGATCGGACAGCGCCCGGATAACGTCTACTGTTTCATCCACTTCTGTTAATGCACCGGTAGGGCATACAGCCACACATTGCCCGCAGTAGGTACATACCGAATGGTCGAGGTTCATTTCAAAGGCCGGTGCTACCACCGAATTAAATCCCCGGTTAACAGCCGAAAGAACCCCAACAGTCTGCACTTCATTACACATCATCTCACAACGACGGCACATAATGCATTTATCCACATCGCGAATGATGGCCGGTGAAGTATCCTCACGATACGTAGATTTTTCACCCTGATACCGGATTTCACGGATCCCCAGTTCCTGGGCCATATGCTGCAATTCACATTCCCCTGATTTGGCACAAACCAGGCAGTCGTAAGGATGGTCGGAAATCATCAGCTCAACCACAGTCCTTCTGGCATTGATAACACGTATCGTATGGGAATGGATGACCATACCCTCCTGAACTTCCGTACAGCATGCCGGTGCCAGGTTTCTTCTTCCTTCCACTTCAACCACACACACACGGCATCCGCCCGGACGGTTTTCGATGTTCAGATCGTCCAGTTTCATGTGGCACAAAGTAGGTATTTTGATCCCCATGCCTTTGGCCGCTTCCAGGATGGTAATTCCTTTCTTTACAACCCCCTGTTTTTTATCTATGGTTAAATTCACCGTATCCATAATCATGTCATTTTTTGAGGTTAAACCAGTTTAATGGCATCGAATTTACATTTCTCGTAACATACGCCACACTTGATGCACAGTGCCTGATCGATGAAGTGCGGAAGACGTTTTTCCCCCGTAATAGCACCTACCGGGCAGTTTCTGAAACACAACGTGCAACCGGTGCATTTATCTTCTTCGATCACATATTGCAGCAGGTCCTTACACTGTCCTGCCGGGCATTTCTTCTCCTTCACATGGGCCAGGTACTCATCTTCAAAATTGGCTATGGTCGAAAGCACCGGATTCGGAGAACTTTGACCGAGACCACACAACGAAGTATCCTTGATTACCGCACTTAATTCTTTCAGCCGTTTAATATCGTCAAGGGTTCCTTCCCCTTTGGTAATTTTATCGAGAATTTCATGGAGCCGTTTGTTTCCTATTCGGCAAGGGGTACATTTCCCGCAGGATTCTTCAAGGGTAAACTCAAGGTAAAATTTGGCAATTGAAACCATGCAATCGTCCTCATCCATAACGATCATCCCTCCAGATCCCATCATGGATCCGGCGGCTATCAGGTTTTCGTAATCGATTGGCGTATCCAGGAAATCCTTTGTCAGGCATCCGCCTGAAGGTCCACCGGTCTGAACAGCTTTGAACGCTTTATTGTTTTTAATTCCTCCCCCTATTTCGTAGATCACCTCGCGAAGGGTGGTACCCATAGGAACCTCAATAAGTCCCACATTGTTAATCTTACCCGCCAGGGCAAAGACTTTGGTGCCTTTCGATTTTTCTGTACCTGTTTTGCTGAACCATTCAGCCCCTTTGTTTATGATCACCGGAACATTGGCAAAAGTTTCCACGTTATTCACATTGGTGGGTTTTCCCATATATCCCGATACAGACGGAAACGGAGGTTTGAAAGTAGGTTCCCCTCTGAGACCTTCCATAGAATGAATCAGAGCAGTCTCCTCACCACACACAAAAGCCCCGGCTCCGTAGCGCAGGTTTATATCGAAAACAAAACCGGTTCCGAAGATATCCTTCCCCAGCAGACCTGCTTCCCGGGCCTGGTCAATTGCCTTTTTCAGCCTTTTAATAGCCAGGGGATACTCAGCCCGTATATAGACCAATCCTTCATCGGAACCGATGCAATATCCACAAATGGCCATTGCTTCAATAACCGAATGCGGGTCGCCTTCAAGAATGGACCGATCCATGAAAGCCCCGGGATCGCCTTCATCGGCATTGCAGACGACATATTTCTTGTCGGGTTCCGATTTACGCGTCAGCTCCCATTTCAGCCCGGTGGGGAAACCCCCTCCTCCCCGGCCACGCAAACCTGAGTCCTTTATTGACCGGATCACCTCTTCAGGCGTTCGCCCGGTCAGGCAGGTCGCTAACGCCTGATATCCATCCCGGGCTATATACTCTTCGATCTTTTCAGGATCGATAAAACCACAGTTTCGTAAGGCGATCCTCAATTGTTTCTTTTCTTCACGCATGGTTGCAGTTTTTTATTCATCAATGGTTCTAAAATTTACCGGAAGTACCGGCTCAATCAATTCACCTTTCTTAATATATTCATCGATGATCTCCTGAGCTTTCAACTTGTTGACATAGCCGAAAACCACAGGCTTCTTCCCCGGTAAGATTACCTCTACAGTGGGTTCCGCATAACAGTACCCCAGACAACCGGTCTGTGATACTACCGCATCAATCGCCTGGTGCTCAGTTTCCTCTTGAAGAAATTTCATAATCTCCCCTGCCCCGGAAGCAATCCCGCAGGTTGCCATGCCAACCTTGATCTGAACAGCCTGCAACGGACTGTCGGGATCCGCCCATTGATTGAGTCTCGATTGAACTTCTTCCCTGATGGCTAAAAGCCCGGATTTTGATTTTATCTTCTGCATTTTAATTCTTATTTTTAAATCCGGCACAAAATTACCAGATATCCAAGATAATCAACTATTTTGTTCCGGTTATTATTTTGAAGTTAAAATTATTTAACATTAAAGAATTATTTCTTTATTAAACCGTAAATCAATGGAACGCAATACAAATTTTCTGCACTCCAGCCATGCTGAGGACCTGGAGTTACATCAGAAAATCATTGATGCCCTTCCGATCCCGATTTTTTACCGTGATACAAAAGGAGTTTACATGTTGTGCAATACAGCCCATGAAAAGCTGGTGGGTTTAACCAGGGATCAAATCATCGGAAAGTCGGTATATGAGGTACACTCCAGAGAGATGGCAGACATCTATTCCACCCGGGACAAGGAGTTAATGGAAAACCCTGTAAACCAAATCTATGAATCCAAATTCCGGACCAATGACGGAGTGGCTCATGAAGTGGTTTTTAATAAAGCGGTAATCCGGGATAGTGAAGAAAGCATTATTGGGATCGTCGGATCTGTTTTTAACATAACCGACCGGAAAAAAGCAGAAAACAGGTTGAAACAAGCAAAAGAAGCGATGGTGATCTCATCCCAGATGCTTCAGAAAATTTCAGTAGGAATAGTTATTGTAAACAAAGATTTTAAGATCATTGAATCAAACGAGAGTTTTGCAGCTCTTATGGGTGAAGAAACATTGAGTACGTTTGAAACGATTCCCGGACTTCGGGGTGCTGATGCACCAAGCATTGTACCCGATGTCATTTTTAAAATGCTATCGAATCTGATTGATTCCGGAGAGAAAAGCCTGGAGCGCGACCTTAGATATCTGAATAAACTTCTTCATGTTTCCGTGATAACCCTTTACAAACAGAAAGTTGTAGGTGCTGTGATCCGTGATATGTCGGCTCCCATGCTTGTTCGTGATGAAATTATCAAACGAGCCAGAAAGATCAATAAACAAAACATCAACACGGTACAGAAGATCGCCTATTTGCTGGGTGAAAATGCTTCGCAGGTTGAAGAATTACTGAACTCCATTATTCAATCGTATCAATATGGTGATGAAGAATAACCCGGTCCATGGGTATCATGTAGAGATCGATTTTCAGCAAAAACATCCTGAGAATGAAATTGCCTGTGGTGACGTTTTCAACTCACAGGTAATTAAAAAAGAGGGACGCAGGATTCTTGTGCTCAGCGATGGGATCGGCCATGGAATCAAAGCCAATGTACTGGCAACGCTTACCGCGACGATGGCAGTTAATTATTCCACATTCCACACCAAACCGGAAATAGCCGCACGGATTATTATGCACGCCCTCCCAAAAAGCAGCGATGGGAAAGAGAATTATGCAACGTTTACATTGATCGAAATTGAAAACGACGGTCAGGTACGGATCATCAATTACGACAATCCCCCCGTAATTATTCTGCGAAAAGATACGATTTTACAAACCAGGGAATATCTGCTGGAAGTCAGGGGCATGGAAAATACCGGTAAAATGTTGCGATGCCGTGAGTTTGTTGCCCAAAAAGAGGATCGGATCATTTTCTTTACCGATGGCATTACGCAGTCAGGATTAGGCAGTAGCCGCTACCCCATGGGCTGGGGACAGGTGCGTCTGGCAGAATTTGTAATCGGACAGATTAAAAGACAACCGGAGATAGCAGCAAACAAACTGGCACGCAAAATAATCAACCAGGCATACCAAAACGACCGTTTCAGTCTGATCGACGATTCCAGTTGTGGCGTGATCTATTTTCGGGAACCCCGGAATTTTATGCTGATCACAGGTCCTCCTTTCTATAAAGTAAAAGACCCGGGCATAGTGAATCAGATTAAGGAATTTAAAGGGGAAAAAGCGATTTGCGGGGGCACAACAGCTGAAATCGTTGCCCGTGAACTGGGCCTTACCTTAACGACAACCGATGGCTTCCGGGATGCCACACAGCCTCCCAAAGCCGAAATGGAAGGATTTGAACTCGTAACCGAAGGATTGCTAACCATTAGCAAAGCCCAGGAAATACTGGAGAATTATACCGCTGAAACCAGCCTGGGAAATACACCTGCCGATGACCTGGTACGACTGCTGCTAAACCACGATATAATCCATGTCATTGTCGGTACACGGATTAACTGGGCCCATATGGATCCCGATCAACCGGTGGAACTGGAAATACGCCGAGTGGTTGCAAAAAGACTGATCAACCTGCTGGAAAAAAAATTCTTCAAGGAGGTCCGGGCAGACTTTGTTTAAGACCTCATCAGCCTTTCCATATCGCGTTGGGTATCTTTCTTCTTTATGGTTTCCCGTTTATCGTACGTCTTTTTCCCACGGGCCAGTGCAATTTCCAGCTTTGCCAGTCCCTTTTCATTGATATAGAGCCTTACCGGAATAAGCGTCAGCCCCGATTCCTGAATCTTTCTGTCAAGCTTTCGAAGTTCTTTTTTCGTCAACAAAAGCTTGCGATCGCGTTTGGCTTCATGATTGAAATGCGTGCCCATTTCATATTCAGAAATATGCAGGTTCCTGACATACAGTTCGCTCCCAAAAAACCGGCAATACGAATCGGAAAGGTTTGCTTTGCCGTTCCGGATGGATTTAATCTCTGTACCAACCAGCTGCATCCCTGCATCATAACGTTCCAGCAGTTCATATTCAAAGGATGCTTTGCGGTTTTTAATGTTGATATTTGTTTTCTTTTTTCCCATTTTAGTAATACGCAACAAAAATTTTCCATAGCAAAACACTCAGAAAACCAAACACACATAAGCAAAGTAAAACCGAAACCAGGATAAATTGTGTCTGTTTCTTCCCGGGAAGAAAAATCAGTTCCCGAACTCCGGCATAGAAAAGGTACACACTGTAAAGTCCCAGTATTTCCAACACATACATGGCCGGAAACAATCCGGTGATTACAGATATTAACAAATAAGGCATTAAGGAGAAAACTACCAGTTTCCGAACTACCGGAAGGTTCTTCTGCCCCTCAAAGACCGGAAGAAGCTGGTTGACTATAAAGATTGACACATAATAAAGCAGGGTAAATAAAACCAATTCCCTCAGTGCTTTTAACAAGGCATATCCGATATAGAAGGGGTGGCTTCCAATCCAGGCACCAATAAAAACAGCCAATGATGCAACCCCTGTCAGAGGAAGGTAGAAACGGAACACAAGCATCCATCGCCCGTATAGGGTTTCTTTTTCTCCGGCCCAGAATTTCTGGGGCGACAGCAAAATTGCTTCTGTTTTACTGATTAATTTCTTTATCACCTGTCTCAAATTTTTTATCCATCCAGACTACAAAAATAAATTTTAACCGAAACATTAAAAAATACTTCCACGGCAAGATCGATTTGTATCCGGTTTCCGTTCTCATCTTACACAAAGAGATTCAGAATAGAAAGGAATATCATGGAAGATAATCCCAGGATCACCGTTCCCAGGCTATGTGTCCGGTAACCCTGTTTCACATTCATACTGCTCATTTGGGTTACCACCCAGAAAAAACTGTCGTTTGCATGCGAAACAAAAGCTGCACCTGCACCTATCGCAATCACAACCATGGCTTTCGATATTTCTGTATCGAATCCCATAACCGGTAAAAGCGGAGCCACTATCGATGCGGCTGTAATAATGGCAACGGTGGAGGATCCCTGCGCTGTTTTCAGGGTAAAAGCAATCAGGAAGGGCAACCACAGGCCAAGCCCGGTTTCCCGGATGTGCTGTCCCAGGAGAAATGCCAGGTCTGAATTTTGTAAAACTTTCCCGAAAGCCCCTCCGGCTCCGGTAATCAGAATGATGATAGCGGCTGATCGTAAGGCGTCACCCACCCACCCTGAGGTACTCAGCATCTCCTTATTAAATTTCCGTGGTAAAAAAAAAGAAATGAAAACTCCAATAAAAAGGGCTGTAACCGGATTCCCAAGGAAAGAGATGATCTCACTGGCCCGTTTCTCGCCAAACGGGTGTGTCGGATAATCAGCAATGGAACGAAAAACGATCAGAATAATGGGAATGAGAATAGGCAAAAGAGATTTTATAAGCGAAGGCTGGTAATCTTCCGGATGAGGTTTTTCTTCATCCGCAAATTTAATTTCCGGATCAATCCATATTTTTTTTCCTGTATATTTTGAATAAGGAATGGCAACCAGTAAGCCGAAAAGGCTGGAAACAACTCCCAGAAGAATGACCTGTCCCAGATCGGCTGAAATAATCCCTGCAGCAGCAATGGGTCCGGGTGTTGGCGGAACCATGGTATGGGTCGCTGTTAATCCCAGAGACAACGCAACAGCAGTACCCGCAAGCGAAAGTTTTGCTTTTTTTGTGAGGGCTCTGTTCAGGGATGAAAGGATCACAAAGCCGCTATCGGCAAAAACCGGTATGGAAACGATGTACCCGATGATCCCCATAGCAGTGTGAACGCGTTTTTTCCCTACTACTTTTAGAACCCCGTTGGCAAGAGCCCGGGCCCCTCCTGAATTTTCAAGAAAGGCACCAATAATTATTCCGGCAACGATAATAATCCCTATGTTGCCGATTGTTCCCCCGAAACCGCTGTTTACGGATTCCAGAACTTCGTTGAGCGGCATTCCTGAAAACAGACCAAACAGGAAAGCCCCTGCAAGCAGTGATAAAAACGGATGCACCTTAAACCGGGTGCACGTTACAACGATAAACAGGATCGTCAGTACAAAGATCAGGAGAATCAGCATAATCGGTTTGCTAATGCGGTTCGCGGGTCACTTCAGAACCGGAGCCCCCGGTCAGGAAATCAAAATCACAGCCTTTTTCAGCCTGTTCCACATGTTCCACGAATATCTTCACATAGCCCCTTGCAGCTTCCTGTTCCGGAGGTCTCCAGGCTTTCCGGCGTTTTTCCAGTTCCTCGTCTGTAACTTTCAGGGTCAGGGTGCGGTTTGGAACATCCAGTTCGATCATATCACCATTCTGCACCAATGCCAGCGTTCCTCCGACAGCTGATTCAGGAGATATATGCAATACTACGGTCCCATAGGCCGTACCACTCATCCGGCCGTCGGAGATACGTACCATATCTTTCACTCCTTTTTTTATTAGCTTTTCAGGAAGTTCCATATTTCCCACTTCGGGCATTCCCGGATAACCAACCGGACCCACCCCTTTCAACACCATAACGCAGCTTTCATCAATATCAAGATCAGGATCATCGATCCTTGCATGGTAATCTTCAATGGTTTCAAAGACCACCGCCCTGCCCCGGTGCTTTAAAAGCTTCCCTGATGTGGCTGAAGGTTTTATCACAGCCCCTTTTTCACAGAGGTTGCCTTTTAGTACAGCAATTCCTGCCTTCTCTTTGAACGGTTTATCCAACGGGGCGATCACCTTGCGGTCATAACAGGGAGCTCCTTTGCAATTCTCCCCTAAACTTTTACCATTAACCGTTATAGCATCTGTATTAAGTAATTCTCTCATCTGGTCAATAATTACAGGCAGCCCTCCGGCATAAAAGTAGTCTTCCATAAGGTATTCCCCTGAAGGCATCAAATTTAAGAGCAAGGGCAACCTGCTGCCCAGGTTATCAAAATCATCCAGATCAAGGTTAACACCGATACGGCGGGCAAGAGCAATCATGTGAACCACGATATTCGTTGAACCCCCAACGGCTGAATTTACTTTGATGGCGTTTTCAAATGCTTTCCTCGTTAAAATGTCCGACATTTTTAAGTTCTCCTTCACCATTTCCACAATCCTGTTTCCTGATAGGTGAGCCATCACTTTTTTCCGTGAATCGACAGCCGGGATGGCCGAAGCCCCGGGCAGGGTTAATCCAAGAGTTTCAACCATGGTCGCCAGTGAAGAAGCTGTCCCCATAGTCATGCAATGACCCTGGCTCCTTGACATACATACTTCTGCTTCTATCAGGTCTTCGGTGGATAATGTGCCGGATTTCAATCCTTCTGAGAGTTGCCATGTAAAGGTACCGGAACCAATATCTTTCCCTCTCAGTTTCCCGTTCAGCATCGGCCCGCCGGGAACCACTATGGTTGGCAGATCAACACTGGCTGCTCCCATAAGGGTTGAAGGGACCGTTTTATCACACCCGTTGAGGAGTACAATGCCGTCCAGCGGATTCGCGCGGATCGACTCTTCCACATCGATGCTGACCAGATTCCTCCAAAGCATGGTGGTTGGTTTCATAACGGTCTCACCAAGCGACATAACCGGAAATTCCAATGGAAATCCGCCAGCTTCGTAAACACCCCGCTTCACAATCTCTGCAAATTCACGCAAATGACCGTTGCACGGAGTTAGATCCGACCACGTGTTACAAATACCTATAACAGGCTTCCCACGGAACATCTGGTCGGGATGCCCCTGGTTACGAAACCAGCTCCGATGAACAAAACCCATTTTGTCATTCTTACCAAACCATTCGGAACTGCGCAGATGGTTTTCTTTCTTCATAATAATCTTAGTTTAGATGGATTCAAGTTAAATTATTTCTGAACGAAATTAATACAAAACAACAAACAGAAAAAAAAAATGAACAGTTTCCGGGGATCTTCTCCTTTTTTAAAAAAGAGCTTGCTATTTTTACAGCAGATTTTGCGAAAAATGCAAATCAGTGGTTTTACATACGTTCGTAACGGATTCGCCTACGGATATCCATTCCTGGCTTCCATACATTCCCTCCTCCCGCTGGTGGATGAACTGGTGGTGGTCGTAGGGGATTCCGAAGACGGAACCCGGGAGGCTGTCTCAACCCTGAAAAATCCGAAAATAAGAATAATCGATACGGTCTGGGACGAGTCCCTCCGTGAAAACGGAAAAATATTTGCCGAACAATCGGATTTGGCACTGGCAAACATCTCCGGCGACTGGGCCTTCCATCTCCAGGTAGATGAAGTTTTGCACGAAAACGATCAGCAAAAAATAGCAGATACAATAAAAACGGTAAATTCAAATAAAAAAGTGGACGGACTGCTTTTTCCTTTCCTGCACTTCTGGGGAGATTACCAGCACATCCGGAATACCAGAAGAACCCATCGTTTCGAAATCAGAGCGTTTAAAAATACAGGAAATATCAGGGCATACAAAGATTCACAGGGATTCAGGAACTATGGGAAAAAATCCAACGGGGAAAAACTGAAGGTTGTGAAAACCGATACCCCCATCTACCACTATTCATACACCAGAAATCCCCGGTTAATGGCCAGAAAAGCAAACTACTTCCACCGGTTCTGGCATGACGATACCTGGTTGAAAAAAAACACCGACAGTACGGATTTTAACTACAACCATGTAGATAAACTGGAGATATTTGAAGGAACGCATCCTAAATACATGAAAGAAATAATGGAAAAGAAAAAGTGGGAATTTGCCTACGATGCCTCACAAACAACCATGAATTGGAAGGATAAAATCCTGTATGGATTTGAGAAGCGAACCGGAATCCGGCCCTTTGAATACCGGAATTACAAACAGGTAAAGGGCTGAATGATTGTCCTGGTTTTATTTGATGAGTGAAAAACCCCGGGGTACACATTAAGAAATGTGCGCCTACGGGAGGGTTTCACAAAAGGAAACGGAAATATTTATTCCAACGCAAATCGTGCCAGAATAGAATACTCCAAATGAATCTTTTCAAATTCGATATCCGGAAGGTCCGAGTCTTTTGATAAAGATGATGTGCCTCGAATTACAATATTCGAGACCGCTTCCATCCTTCCCGGATAAATATTGATATTCAACTCCTGAATATAAATGGCTTTACCAGCCTCCTGACCAATTGCTTCAGCTAATGAAACGGCTTTTTCTTTGGCAGCTACCATGGCTTTTACTTTTACCTCCTTTTTGAAATCCTCAATTTTTGAGTGATCTACTTTTTCGATGGTAATATTGGAAATCCCCAGTTTTTCCAGTTCCTGAAAAACTTTTCCTGTGATCGCTCCATCGTGGGTGACCAACTGGTATTCCTTGCTGGTAAAAATTTTATTTTCACGCAACCAGTAATTCTTAAAGTTGCTGACAAAGTCTTTGATAGACAAATCCTTAGAGACATCAATGCCCATTTCCTCAAGCTTTTTAATCATCTGTTTCTCCTGCGATTCAAGACTTTCCCTGCCTTTGTTGTCTTTTTCATCGATTCTGATTTTAAGGTAAATTTCATCAGGCGTTACTTCCCTCTCCGCCTGCCCGGTTACCTCAATATAATTCACATCGATAAAGTTTTTTGTTCCTGTTTGCGCATTCAGGAAAAATGGGAAAAGAAAAAAAACAAAATATAAAATTGTCTTCATGGTAAATAAGATAAGATAAAATGTATTATAATTTGGCAACTGCTTCCACGATCTCCTGTCCTTTTTTGATGGCTTCAAGGTTGAGAGGGATCAGTTTATGGTATCGTTCGGGCAATGATTTTTCAAGTCCTTTCTCCACGTTATTGAGGGAAAGAATGGGTTTTACCTTGAGAAAACTTCCGAAAACGATCATATTAAAAACCTTTGGATTCCCCATTTCCAGTGCGGTATGTGTCGCTTCCACTTTATAAATGGCAATATCGGTACGGGTAGGCGGATGGACAATTCCGTTAGGGTCGTATATCAGCGTACCCCCTGGTTTTACAGCTTTTTCGAATTTATCCAGCGATGGCTGGTTCAGAACAATCGCGGTATCAAATTCCTGCACCACCGGTGAACTGATCCTGCTGTCGCTGACAATCACTGTTACGTTTGCGGTACCACCCCGCATCTCGGGTCCGTAAGACGGGAACCAGGTAACTTCCTTATCTTCCATAATTCCTGAATAGGCAATAATTTTACCCATGGAAAGAACACCCTGTCCGCCAAATCCGGCTATGATAATTTCTTCGGTCATTGTTTTGCTTTTAATGGTTCGATACTTTTTCCCCTTTCACACTATCTTTCAGGTCGCCAATCGGATAATAGGAAATCATATTTTTCTCCATCCATTCATTGGCTTCCACAGGCGTCATTTTCCAGCCTGAATTACAGGTAGAAACCACCTCAATAAAGGTTGTCCCTTTTTTATCCAGTACATTCTGAACTGCTTTTTTCATGGCTCTTTTAATTTTCCTGACGGCTCCCGGAGTATGCACCGACTGGCGTGTTACGTAGGATGTTCCGGGCAGTTGAGCCACGATATCTGTGATTCTCAGGGGGAATCCGTTCAGGTCGATGTTGCGGCCACCGGGAGTCGTTGAGGTCACCATCCCCGAAAGGGTTGTAGGTGCCATTTGTCCTCCGGTCATCCCATAGATCCCGTTATTAATAAAAACCACCATCATGTTTTCGCCGCGGTTGCAGGCGTGGATGATTTCGCTGGTACCAATGGATGCCAGGTCCCCATCGCCCTGATACGTAAATACAAACTTATCAGGATTCAGTCTTGCCACACCGGTAGCCAGGGCAGGTGCACGGCCGTGGGCTGCCTCCTGCCAGTCGATGTCGATATAGTTATACGCAAACACCGCACACCCAACCGGGGCAATGCCAATGGTTTTTTCCTGTATCCCCATTTCATCAATCACTTCCGCAAGAACTTTATGAGCGGTCCCGTGAGAACAACCGGGACAATAATGCATCACCACATCGTTCAGAAGCGGAGTCTTTCCATATACCAGGTTTTCCGGTTTTATTATATCTTTACTATCCATAGTTTACCTTTTTATAAACGTTTTTACCATTGCATCCAACACTTCTGACGGCGAAGGTATAATGCCGCCCATGCGGCCAAAATGTTCAACCGGCACGGCATAACCAGCTTCGTGCACTGTAAGTTTCACATCTTCGATCATCTGGCCGGCATTCATCTCTACCGTGAGGAATCCTTTTACATGTCCACATAATTCTTTGAAGACATTTTTCGGGAAAGGATAGAGGGTGATCGGCCGTAAAAGGCCAACTTTCAGGCCCTTATCCCTGGCCACTTCAACTGCTTTCTGGCATACCCTTGCGGAGGTTCCGAAAGCAACGAACAGATATTCGGCATCGTCGCACATAATGTTTTCTGCCCGCTGTTCCCTGGCCTCAATTTCCCTGTATTTTTCCTGAAAACGAAGGTTATTCCTTTCCATTTTGTCCGGATCAAGTTCCAGGGAAGTAATAATATTTTTATTTCTGGTTTTGGGTTTTCCGGTGGTAGCCCAATCTCCCCATTTAGCAGCAATTTCCTCAGGGGTCCAGCGGGGGACATACTCCGAAAGCTCCACCTTTTCCATCATCTGTCCAATGGCTCCATCTGTGAGAATCATGGCCGGATTACGGTATGCAAAGGCCAGGTCGAAAGCCAGCCCCACAAAATCGTTCATCTCCTGAACCGATGAAGGGGCCAGAACAATCAATTTATAATCGCCGTGGCCACCTCCCTTGACCGCCTGGTTGTAATCGGCCTGGGAAGGCTGGATGGTTCCCAGACCAGGTCCTCCGCGTTGCACATTCACAAGCAGACACGGCAATTCAGCTCCTGCTATATAGGAAATGCCTTCGGTCATGAGGCTGATCCCTGGACTCGAGGAAGTAGTCATGACTTTTTTGCCTGTTGCAGCAGCACCATACACCATGTTTATGGCCGCCACCTCGCTCTCAGCCTGTAAAACCACCATCCCGGTTTCATTCCAGGGAGCCCTTTGCATGAGGGTCTCCATCACCTCCGACTGGGGTGTGATGGGATAACCAAAATAACCGTCACATCCGCAACGAATCGCTGCTTCAGCAATTACTTCGTTCCCTTTCATTAATCTTAATTCGCCCATATTATCAATTTTTAATTTTCAACATTTGATTTTAAAATAACCTTACCTTGTTTTTACACGGTAAACGGTAATGCATGTGTCGGGGCATACAATGGCACAGTTGGTACATCCGTTGCAGTATTCCGGATTTTTCATGTAGGCATAATTATACCCTTTGCTGTTTACTTCTTTGTGGAGAGCCAATACATCCAGCGGGCAGGCTTCAATACAAATACCACACCCCTTGCAACACTCTTTATCAACTACCACCGCTCCTTGAACTTTTGCCATATTTTTGATTTTTATGTTTTACGGTACTGTTTTTATCCATTCGGATTATCTGAAATTCTCATTAAAAAGTCTCAATCTTCTGTCCAGTTCTTCAAACCGATCGCGCTGAACAAAGGATACACAGGCCCTTATTCCTTCTTCTTCGCTTCCTGACCGGGATAGTCCGATCGCACTGATACCATAAAAGAGAAGGTTCCTCACCAATTCATTGCCTTTCATGCCCGGGTAGCCTACTGAAAAATAGAACCCATCAGCGATCGGTTCATCCAGGTCCCTGTCGTACACCAGTTCAAATCCATTTTTCAGAAAAAGCTGTTTAATGATCTTTGCTCTTTCGCCGTATTCCTTAACCGCCTCCACAAAATTAAAATGCCCCTCATTTGCGGCTTTCAGCATAGCTGCCAGGGCCCACTGAGCCGAATGGCATGTTCCCGATGACAAGGCATACAAAAGGCGTAAGGTGAGGGTACTCCCAAAAGTAGTGCTTTGAAACCGGGCCTGAAGCATGGGAGATTCATAATCAAACAATGCATCTGAAATGGCCATAAGACCGATGCGTTGGCCAGCGTATGAAAAAATCTTGGAACCTGAAATAAACAAGATATAACGATCCGTATAATGAGCCACTGTCGGTTGGTAGGGAGGTTCCCCCGGTTTTGAAAGATCTTTCCTGAAATCCATGGCAAAATAAGCCAGGTCTTCCAGTACAATCACCTCATATTGATTGGCCAGTTCCCCGATGATCTGTAACTCCTCTTCCGTCAGACAGATCCAGGTAGGATTGTTCGGATTGGAATAGACAATCGAGCAGATATTCCCTTTTGCCAGATAGAATTCCAGTTTCTGCCTTAGTTTTTTGCCACGGAAATTAAAAACATCAAAGGTTTCATATTTCTGCCCGAGAACCAGGAGTTGCTGTTTCTGGACCGGAAATCCCGGATCAATAAAAAGAATGGTGTCCCTGTTTTCATCAAGGGTACTGACGGCCATAAAGGTTGCATACGTCCCCTGCATCACACCAACCGTAGGAATGCATCCTCGTGGACTTACTTCCACATCCATAAAATTTTGAATGAACCGTGAGGCCTCCTGCTTTAATGGTTTTATTCCTTCGATCATCGGATAGATAGCAGCTACCCCCCTGTTCAGGGCTTCAATTTCTGCTTCCGTGCCAATCTTTGCCGGCGAAAGACCCGGAACACCCATTTCCATTCGAATGTATTGAAATCCTGTTGCTTCTTCCACCATGTTAACCAACGCAACAATCTCGCGAATCGTCCCATTCCCAATATCAGGCACCCTCAACTGCCTGATTTTCTCTTTTACAACCTCACTGTTAACCGGAGTGTTTTTCATGTTACCTGAATTACAATATAAAATAAACAAAGCTGCAGGTATTTGGCAACCCCTATTAATGTATTTAGTAACAGGTTTTTACAAATTAGAATCAAATGCCTTCCTTCCTTTTGAAATTGAAAGTTTGATCCGTCGTCAGGTTTTGATTATACGTATTAAAGTCATTTTATCTGCACGATTTTTTTCCCTGCAACCAAACAACGATCCTTTCAATGCATATGGTTATTCTGAACCGCTATTTCCCCTTTGCAATATTCCCCCAGGATCGATAAACTGGATACTTTTTTAAGTACCTGATGAATGGCCCGCTCATATTTTTCAATTGAATTCCACTCAATATCTACATGAATGGTGTATTCATTTGGTTTCCCAACAATGGGTACCGATTGAATTTTAGCCAGGTTAATTTCATTTTTTGCAAAAATATTCAGTACCCCTGCCAATGACCCGTAATAATGACCTACCTCAAAACAGATCGAAGCCTTGTTGGTATCCTTTGACGGATTTCCATGTTTTGCCAGAATCAGAAAACGGGTATAATTTTTCTTGTTGGATTCAATTCCGGTTTCAAGAAGTTGCAATCCGTAAATCTCTGCCGACCGGTTGTTGCTGATCGCTGCCGCGTTCCGGATTTTCCCTTCGGCAATGTATTGAGCTACGGCAGCATTATCCCCCAGCTCAACGGTTTTCACACCCGGGAAATTCTGCTCCAGGTACTCACTGCACTGCTGAAACGATACCGGATGGGAATAAATTTCTTGAATATCCTTCTTTTCGACGTTTTCAAGTACCATCAGGTTCAACTGGATATGAATATAGATCTCACCAATAATCCTCAGATGAAAATCCCTGATCAAGGCGTAATTGTTCAACAAACTTCCGGCAATAGAGTTTTCAATCGCCATAACGGCAATATCAACTTTATCGGCATCGATCAACTCGCAAACTTTACGGAAAGATTTGCATTCGACGACGTCAATTTCCTCGTCGAAATAACTCCGGGCTGCATCTTCATGAAACGAACCGGCAATCCCCTGGATGGCAACTTTCTTCACTGGCATAAAATTACGTTAAACATTGGTATTCAATTCATAATAAGCATCCGTGTTCAACAGACTCCATGGGCCCGTGAAACCCGTTTCTTCATTTTCATATCTAATTTAAGGAATCAAAGATACAAATAATCAGTTGTACTCACCAATCCAAATGCTTTCCGAATGAATTGCATCGTTTAATTTACTAACGTTTCGCAGTTCAATCGAGTATTGTAAAGTGTTGAATTTGAGTTATAAAAATTTTTACCTTTTGTGTTATTTCGTGTTTTTGTGCCTTGGTGGCAAAAATTTTAATGCCACAAAAACACGAATTCACCAAAATTCACAAAAAATTGAGTAGAAATGGAGACTGCAAAGAAAAAGGACGGAAAGGTTGTGTGGAAGCGACGGGTACAGGATCCCATTTTTTTACATTTTAATTGGGATAAACGGTTGGGATTAAATTACTGATGCCCCTTCACTGCTTAAATAATCTTTAATAGAAGATATATGCAACAATCTCTCTTTCTTTTCAGGCTCCAACTTCACTTCCTTGTTTCCGCTGATTAGTGATTCCAGGGGTATTCCCAGGTAGCGGTTTAATAAAGTGATCATTTTTAACGTCAGTGCCCTTCTTCCGTTCAAAACTTCTGAAACCCTTGTTTTCCCTCCAAACAGTGGTGCCACGTCAGCTTGTTTCAGGTTCATTTGCTCCATCCTGAACTTAATAGCCTCTATCGGCGATGGTGCTTTCATCCGGTAATTTTCCTGTTCATATTTTTCAATAAGCAAGGAAAGAAGTTCCATTTCTTCCCCTTCGGGGCTATTAGGTTCTATTGCATCTTCAAAACTATTCATCAGGAAATAAATCCTTTCGCATGCTTCGTTATATTCTTCTTCTGTTTTTAATATTTTAGTTTTCATAACTTACTGTTTTTGCATCTATTTTATCATATTCCTTATGTGTGCCAAACCACACTATAAAAACAATTTTGAGTTTGTATTCAACATCAACGATTAACCGGTAATCATTGCCTTTTATATTGAACACTACCCGTTTTGAACTGATTATACTGGCATTCCGGTATTTTACTTTCAATTCATTTGCATTATTCCAGGTCGAGTATTTTACTTCATAAATCCAGGCTTTTAAAGGTTCTTCAGCCTGCTTGTATTTACCCAGCCTGCAATAATCCGAAAGTGTCTTTTCCTTTATTAATCTCATACAGTACAAAGATAGCAAAAGTTACCAAATAGGGTAACTTTTTTGTTTTTTATTTTAATGGGTGCTATTTTTCAATCTTCCGTTACAGGTTATCCAAATGGTTTAACTGGCATGTAACTATTCATCCGATGACCTAGAGTCATCGGATGAATAAACCAATTGGTGCAGGTGCAAACAATACCCCCCAGGTCGAATATAAATTCAAAAAATCATTGCTCCCCACGAAACCATTTTATAAATTTAACTTGCTTATATTTATGCAATAATCATATGAAATCAAAAAGAATAAACCTGCTACCTATTTTCCTGCTCCTGTTGCCGCTTTGTGTAGTCATTTTGGGGCCAGGATGCAATGATGACCCAGAACCTCTCGATGGCTCCCTTCATGTAAACATCTATAAAACCAGAAATGATTATTTCAATAATGTACATTTAAACCTGATAGGTGGTGAAGTAAAAAGCAAACCTTCCTTGCACAGTTTGGTCGATTTTGATAAGGCAGGGAAACCCCACTACAAATATCGTGTAAAATTACACGACGGATTTATTTTAGGAACGGCAGAAAGCTATAATCATACCGTATTCTTAAGCTATACTATGGAAGAATATTATACTATGGAAAACAACCCTGTAAACCCGTCTCTTCCTTCTATAAAAGAATTAGAGGAACATATTATCGACAGGGATCCTTTTGTGGAATTTTATACAGATTCAAACTCTCCTGCATTTTATAGCATAAGTGATACAACCTTAATTAATCAAATGATAGATAAGAATCAACTAGAGATTTATTTTAAACGATTAAAATGAATATCGAATGTCATACAGATTGTTTCTATTACTTGCTATTCCCGTAATATTGTTTACTGCAAAAGGGAATGCACAGAAAGCCTATGTTGGTTTAGGTATTAGTCTTTTAACAAAGGATAAAATTTATTTTGACTCGGATTATATTAATAAAACAGTCTTATGCAGAGCAACATCCTGGAGGGACAGTAACTTTAAATGACCATAATTATCATTTTATGGTAGATTTTAATGTTGGTTATCAGATATTTTAAATTTCGCTTTATTAGAGTTGGATTACGCTGTTCCTGATTCTTTTTGCCTAAAAGTATGGAAATTGATGATGTAACTTAGCCTGGGGCATAAATTTTTGGGTCCCGACCGTATCGGGATAAACTGTGTTTCTTTTGCTCCGCGCTGTACAATGGAAAAGGGCAAAGAACACAACGAAAAATTTGTGCAGAAGGGTTGGAGGTAATGGCGGGGATTTACCCTTTCATTTTGGCAGGATCTTGCCTGGAATCAAAGATATCAGTAATGTAAATTGCTTCCCCGATAACCCGGTAGATGATTTTATAATGACTAACAATTAAACGGCGGTGCCCTAAATTCAAATGCTCTAAATAGGGTTCTGTTCCTCCTTGCAAAGGCTGTAATAGCAGGGTGTCTGCTGCATCTAAAATTTCATTTCTGATTTCAATCAGTTTCTTATGGCTTACTTTTGGGACAATAGAATTTAATGCTTCTTCAAGGCTGACAAGTGACTGTTCTGTGTAAACAAGTTTCATCAGCGGCCTATGTTTACTGTTCTTTGCTCGATTTCTTCTCTTGAAAAGACTTTCCCGGACCGGATGTCAGCTTCAGCTTTTTGTGCCCTGCTTTCCAATTTGGTTACCAAAACTTCCTCTTTACGAAGTTTTTCGTAAAACTCATTGATAGTCTTTTCATTGGCACGGTGCAAATAACTGTGTATAAAGTCTCTTTTTTCAATGACATTCATAACTTCCATTGTTTGATCTCCTACAAAAATAACAATTAATATTCATATTTGGTTTCTGCTCAGCGTATGAAAATTCTCCAATTTCTTCTGCAGGTTATCCAGATGATTCAACGGGTATCTTTCAGTACTGCTTACATGCTTCTAACCTATTCATCCGATGACCTGGAGTCATCGGATGAATACAGCTAAAACACTAAAACAGTCATGCTACCACTTTGAATGGTGGCTCGAATGTAGAGCAGACTAAATAATATAATGTTCTCCGTCTGATATGAATGCATCCTGATGCTTTTTGAGTTTTTCCATGCATAAAGAAAGATCGGAAGGTTTGATCACAATCACTGCGGTTTCTTCATTCATGGAGAAAGCATACATGTATTCAATGGATACTTCTTCGGAATTTAATACCTGAAGGGCTTTTGCCAGCGCCCCCGGTTTATTGGGCGAATTCATAAATACCACATCGGTTGTTTTGGCCGAGAAGTTATTTTCTTTCAGCACCTTCAGCGCTTTTTCCGGATCGGGGACAATGATCCGCAGGATGCCAAAGTCCGATGTGTCAGCAATGCTGAATGCTGAAATGTTAATCCCGTTTTTACCGAGGATATGGGTCACTTCATTCAGCCGCCCGATTTTATTTTCGAGGAATACCGATACTTGCTTTTTTATCATTTCCTTACATTTTTCTGTTGTCGATTACTCTTTTTGCTTTTCCCGATGTACGTTCGATGGTTTTAGGTTCCACCAGTTTCACATGAACCGAAAGGCCCAGGGTACTTTGCATCGCATCCGTAATTTTCGTTCTCAGTGCCTGAAGTTGTTTTATTTCATCGGAGAAAAACTGCTCCTGCACTTCCACCATCACATGAAGGGTATCCAGGGTTCCTTCCCGATCCACGACGAGCAGGTAGTGGGGTTCGGTTTCGCTCATTTCGAGCAGGATGCTTTCAATCTGCGACGGAAAAACATTCACACCCCGGATGATGAGCATGTCGTCGCTCCGGCCGAGGCATTTATCCATTCGCACCAGCGTCCGCCCGCAGGCACACTTCGCGTAATTGAGCCGGGTAAGGTCGCGCGTACGGTACCGGATCAGGGGAATCCCCTCCTTGGTAAGGGTCGTAAAAACCAGTTCGCCGAGTTCCCCGGCCTGCAAAGGCTGTAACGTTTCCGGGTCAATAATTTCAGGGATAAAATGGTCTTCATTCACATGCATCCCGTTTTGTGCTTCACATTCACAGGAAACCCCCGGGCCTACTATTTCGCTTAATCCATAAATATCGATCGCTTTAATCTTCAGTTTCTCTTCAATCTCTTTGCGCATATTCTCGCTCCAGGGTTCCGCCCCAAACAGGCCGATCCGCAGCTTCATTTCCGCAGGATCGATTCCCAGGTCGTTAAATGCTTCTGCCAGGTGCAAAGCATACGAAGGCGTACAGGAAATCACGGTCGACCCGAAATCCTGCATTAACTGAATTTGCTTTTTTGTGTTCCCTCCTGATATGGGGATTACAGTAGCACCCAGGTTTTCGGTACCGTAATGCAAACCGAGGCCTCCTGTAAACAACCCGTACCCATAAGCAACCTGGACGATGTCGTTTTTATGAGCCCCGGCCATGCATAAGGCCCGGGTTACTACCTCAGCCCACATGTTCAGATCCCTGCGTGTATACCCCACAACAACCGGCTTGCCGGTAGTCCCTGAACTGGCATGAAGCCTCACAATCTCACTCATCGGAACGGTAAACATCCCGAACGGATAATGATCACGTAAATCCGATTTATCGGTGAAAGGAAGTAACGGCAAATCATCGATGCTTCTGATATCTTCCGGGACCAGCTCCGTTTCCTGCATTTTTTTCCTGTAGCTGGAAAC
The DNA here is from genome assembly GCA_964575025.1 of uncultured Mariniphaga sp. Taxonomy (GTDB): domain Bacteria; phylum Bacteroidota; class Bacteroidia; order Bacteroidales; family Prolixibacteraceae; genus JABMQB01. The sequence goes on along the minus strand of CAZNPV010000017.1, from coordinate 16,341 downwards.
ATTTGAATACACTCTTTTCACCGTTTCCAGCAACCTTTCGCTCTGAAGCTGCCTCATCTGCTCCCGGCCGGAGCACTCTATGTTTTCATTCCAGATCATACATCAAAAATTGCCTGTTCCTAGATGGTTCCGGGGTTTCGCATAACAGGATGTGCTGCGATTGTTTAATAGCCGTAAACAACTGAATCATCGAGAATAACAATCCCTGCTTTCGCAAGCCTTTCCCTGGCTTCAATCACATCGGGAACCTCAAGAATCAGGATAGCCATATTTTTCCCGGAAAGAAGACGACTGTAGGCATTATCGAAATGAACACCGGCCCTGGACAACTTCAGAAGCAACTCATCCAGGCCTCCGGCTTCATCTTTCATCTCCAGCGCAAGAACCTCCCGCAGAGCAACCGAATGGCCTTTCTCCGACAACAACCGATAGGCTTTCTCAGGCTGGTCGGCCAACAGATTCAAAACAGCCCAGCCATGCGAAATATTGTTCAGAGTAATCGACCTGATGTTAACCCCTGCATCCCTGAGGATAGCTGTTATTTGTTCAAAATGCCCGATTTTATTCTCGAGGAATACTGAAATTTCGTATGCCATTTGTTCACATTTTTAAAATATTATGGCTGGCTGGCACCTTTTTATTCCACCCAACCTTAAAAAATAATGATACCCTAAAATTAACCTATTTTATTTAAAACAGGTACGCTATGGAAACCATATTCCTTAGATTGGTAACATCTTCTGTATTGATAATTTTTCCTTTACCGGAATAATCGATATCGCCGTAAGCTGCAGTTGTCATACTGATCTCCCACCCAAACATAAAGTTTTTATACGTATAGATCAACTGAGGAGATATCTTATAGATCCTGTCGATATCGGTGCCCATTCCATAAAAAGGTCCTGCCGGGGTATCCGTGGTACCGAGGTTCTTTAAATAACCGGCATACAAGCCGAATTTCCATGCCTCGCCATAGACCAGGTTTACCCAGTTGTAAACATGGTTCTGGGGTGTGTATGTTTCTGCACCCGTTGCCTCGTCACGACTGGCAACGGCGTAGCCTCCCGGAAGCAAACTTTCACTCACATTCTGTCCGAACATCGATTTGGCCATAAGAGTAACCTTCCCTTTTGAATATTTCAGATAAGCCAGGGCAGATAAAGTGTTCAGTTTTTCAGAGGTTTTAAAGGTTCCGTTGGTTCCGGATGTTGAGGTTCGTGGTTGAATGGATTTCCAGCCGATGGCTGCCCCAAGAACCCAGTTTTCATTGTAAAACTGAAGTTGTCCGCTTACATCGGGGATCAGGGCGTCGCGTTGATACTGATAGCTCTTCCCCTGAGGCCCCCGGTTGCTGTAATCAAACTGGTAAACCGCAGCAAGAATAAGATCCATATTTTTGGTAAGGGTATGGGTAAACCTCACCTGTGGACTCCGGTTAAAGACCTGGAACGGCAGGCCGGTATTTTCATTTAACGTGGCCGGATACACCTTCTCAATAAACAGAGGATGCCAGGCCCTACCAATGAGCAGTTTCGATTTTGACCATTCAATCTGCGTATTGGCGTGCCGTAAACGCAAGTTCGGTGTCTGGCTTCCTCCCGTGAAATCAAATTCAATGAACCCACTGATTTTGGCTTTTCCCATTTCCAGCCCTGAAAAACGGGCGCCAAACCTTGAAAAAGTATTCAGAAACTTGGCACTCGATACGGCATTCAGGTCTTTGCCATTCTCATCATAATCCGGCTTCAAGGGATACAATTCGAACAAATCATCCGCAGCTCCTAAGTTGCGCCTTGCATCAAAAATAAAATCGTTGCGGACAAATCCGGACAGATCAACCTGAATGTTCTTTGAAGATAAAAAACCCTGTGAGTAACCTGTCAGCGAAAGAAAAATACATAGTACGAAACCCGTTTTTTTCATAACAGCAGTAAATTAATTTTTATGTTTTTTAAATAACCATTATTTGCTATCCCGACCTGTCAAAAATAACATATTCGTGTCAATTCAACATTTCAATGCGATACCTGAAAAGCCTGGAAGGCTAATTTATTTTGATTTTAAATTAATTGGAAGATAAAAAAATACGAAAAGGAAATCTTATATTGCATAGGCATGCCTTTCCGGAAGGCAACAAACAAAGGATAGGATCGCATAACAGAAACCGAAAAGAAACAAATATGATCCGACGATTTCTGCCTCCAGAAAAATGGAGATTCCCGGTGATGATTCTTGTTGCTGTAATGACGGGTACGGTTTTGTTTCTTGTTTACGTATCCAAAGCGCACTCCTATCTTTCCGACAAACCGGCCACCTGTACCAACTGCCACATTATGGCTCCCCAGTATGCCACCTGGAACCATAGTTCGCACCGGGAAGTTACCCACTGCAACGACTGCCATGTGCCGCATACCAGTGTTACCGCAAAATATTATTTTAAAGCAAAGGATGGATTGCGGCATGCCACCATTTTTACCCTCAGGAAGGAACCCCAGGTAATTTTCATTAAGGAAGAGGGTGCTGAGGTAGTCCGCAACAATTGTATCCGTTGCCATACCGATTTGTTAAACGATCCCAAACTGGTGCGGGATGCTTCTTTTCACACAGAAAATATGGAGAGCAGGACGTGCATCGAGTGCCACCGGGAAGTGCCCCATGGAAGGGTTAACAGCCTCTCCAGTGTGCCCTTTGCCCGGGTTCCTCTGCCGGAGAGTCCGGTTCCGGAATGGATGGAAGAATTCATGCAAACATTCAATACAACGCCATGAAACGCATTATTAAGCACACAGAAAAACACCCGTGGCTGGCCTGGCTCCTCTTTGGAGCAACCATTCTGGTGGTATTCCTGCTGGGACTGCTGGCTTCGTCGATTATCGAACGCAGAGCCGAAGCCCTGCTGGTCAATGTTCCCAAAATCCAGATCAGCGGGTTTGAACCACGAAATGAGGTGTGGGGAGAAAACTATCCCCGTGAATACCAGTCGTATCTTGGAACGGCCGACACCTCCTTCCGAAGCAAATACAACGGAAATGCGATGATTGACATGCTGGAAGTAGATCCCCGGATGGTAGTACTGTGGGCAGGGTACAGTTTTTCAAAGGATTACAACCAGGGGCGCGGCCACTATTATGCCATTACCGATATGCTGAATACATTGCGCACAGGGGGGCCCCTTTCACCCACAGAAGGGCCCATGCCCACCACCTGCTGGACCTGCAAAAGTCCCGACGTCCCCCGGCTGATGAATCAATCTGGGGTGGCACCGTTCTATACCGGCCGTTGGGCTGCCCTGGGGGAGGAAATCGTCAATCACATAGGATGTGCCGACTGCCATACCCCGGAAACCATGAACCTCGTGATCACCCGGCCTGCCCTGATCGAAGCCTTTGAACGTCAAGGACGCGATATTACCAGCGTTAGTTATCAGGAAATGCGAAGCTTGGTGTGCGCTCAATGCCATGTGGAATACTATTTCAATAATAATATCGTGGAAGAAGCCGAGTACCTTGTTTTCCCCTGGGACAAAGGATTGTCCGTGGAAGCCATGGAAGAATATTACGATGAATTGGAATTCAGTGACTGGACCCATGCCCTGAGCAAAGCCCCAATGTTGAAAGCCCAGCACCCGGGATATGAAATCTTCAATACCGGCATTCATGCACAACGCGGCGTAGCCTGTGCCGACTGCCACATGCCATACATCAGTGAGGGTGGACAAAAATTCACAAACCATCAAATGCAATCACCCCTGAATAATGTAGCCAGCTCCTGCCAGGTATGCCACCGTGAAGAAACAGAAGAACTGGTCCGCAATGTCTACCAACGGCAGGATCAGATCATTGATAACCGCGACCAGCTGGAAAAACTGTTGGTCCATGCCCATGTGGAAGCACAGAAAGCCTGGCAGCTGGGCGCTACCGAACCTCAAATGAAAGAGATCCTCACAGGAATCAGACATGCCCAGTGGCGCTGGGACTATGCCGCAGCAAGCCACGGAGGATCCTTCCATGCCCCTACCGAAATCAGCCGGGTCATCGCCACAGGAATCATCGAAGTCCAGGAAACCCGGATCAAACTGGCCAGACTGCTGGCGTCTATGGGACACAACAAACCAATACCCTACCCCAATATTGATACCAAAGCCAAAGCGCAGGAATTCATCGGACTCGATATGAACCAACTGAATGCCGAAAAAAAGACATTCCTGGAAACAATCGTTCCGCAATGGAAAAAAGCAGCCCGCGAAAGAGAAAAAACATACGGCACGGCAACTGTCTACGAAGAAGAACTGGTTCCTGATTAGAAAACTATTGGACACAGAGGCTAAGATTATAGGATCAATATAGATCAAAAAAAAGATCAGTAAAGATCAAAGACATTTTGTTGTAAGGGTGTCCGCTTCGTGTTGGATTCTGGATTTTGGATACCGTTAGCTAAACAGACTGTATAAAAATGTAATTATCCTTTGCCGTCCGCTTTAGCGGACGGATCAAAGGCAACTAAAAGAATCGGGGCTTCAGCCCCTTTGCTGGCGCTTCCCCCGAATGATTTTGTCCACTCGCTTCGCTCGCGTTGTCGTAGTTGTTGGCTCACTACCTTCGCGTTAAAGAACAAATAAAACTGCGATAACAATGACAACCGATAACTGTCAACCGACACGAAGCAAAGCGGAGTCCCGATTTCCTATCGGGAACTGATAACCTTATCACCTTATCACTGATCCTGGTTGTCTGCTCGCGTTCTCATGGTTCCTGGTTCCTGGTTCCTGGCTCTTGATTCCTCTCAGTTCATTCAGTTTATTCAGCTCTTCAGTAATTCAGCCCTTCAGTAATTCAGCCCTTCAG
>CAZNPV010000017.1:6812-11397 GCA_964575025.1 uncultured Mariniphaga sp. | reverse complement strand
CTTCAGTAATTCAGCCCTTCAGTAATTCAGCCCTTCAGCCCTTCAGTTTATTCGTCTTTCTCCATTCGCATCCGTGCATCCACGGCCAGGATATCTTTTCCGGTTCCCAGCAACGGATTGATATCCATTTCTTTGATTTCCACGGCATATCGCAGTAAGGTGGACAGGCGGACTATAATTTCCGCAAACCGGTTGATATCGATACCCGGCTGTCCCCGGTAGCCCTTCAGGATCCGGTACGATTTCAGGCTTTTGATCATTGAAAAAGCCTCATCGAACGTAAGAGGGGCCAATCCTGAAGCGATATCTTTCATTACTTCCACATAAATTCCCCCCATTCCGCAGACCACCACATGTCCGAATTTATACTCATAGGTTGCTCCCAGGAACAATTCTGTTCCTTTTGCCATTTCAGCCACGAGGACTGCTTCTGTTCCCGGGATCCCTTTGAGGTGGTGGTACTCATTTTTCACCTGCTGTACATTTCTGACATTCAGGATCACTCCCCCCACGTCGGTTTTGTGCACCGGTCCAATAACCTTCATAACTACAGGAAACCCCATTTTCGAAGCAGCCAGTACAGCTTCCTGTTCATTGGTTACCACGGTTTCTTTTACCCGGGGAATCCCGGCGGCATCAAACAGGTCATGAATAACCTCCGGTTTCTGGTTCCCTGAAGGAGCTTTTTCAATGATCTCCCGGATCCTTTCTATAGAAATCCCTTTGTTAAATATCGTGCCATCGGAAGGTTTTGGCGTACGGATCACCTTCGTAAGGGCCCGTCCCAGCAACACTTCATCGGGGAAGTTGACATTCCCATGTGACAGGAAATAGGAAACATCCTCTTTCACATCAATAAAAGAGGGTAAAACAGGATAGATCGGCTTCTTGCAGGCATGCATTTTCTCATTCAGTATGGTATACACGTCGCGGACTGGAAAAAGTCCTGAGCTGCCATAAATAACAGCCATTCCATCCACTTCCTCAAAATCCTTTTCGCAGGCATCGATCACATAGCCCAGGTGTTCAGCCGTTCCTGTAGCCAGGAAGTCAATCGGATTTTCCACCGAAGAACCGGGGTGCAGTTTTTCTTTCAGCCTCTCCCTGGCAGGGGATTCTTTGATCTGCGGAATTTTCAATCCTCCTGTTTCCAGGGCATCGGTAAGCATTACCCCGGGCCCGCCGGCATGGGTTATGATGGCGATATTTTTACCTTTTAACTCTTTGCACATAAACACGCTGGCCACGGTTGTCAGCTCTTCGCGCCCGTAGCAGCGAACAATCCCTGCTTTCCTGAAAAGAGCTTCCACCGCTGAATCGGTGCTTGTCAGCGCTCCGGTATGCGAGAGCGCAGCCCGGCTACCTGCTTCTGAACTGCCCGCTTTGATAGCCGCAATCTTACATCCTTTGTGGATCAGTGAGGTAGCATGTAAAAGCAATTTATCGGGATCTTCGATATTCTCTATATACAACAGCTTTACACGCGGACTGGATGCCGGATCGAAAGTTTCGTCCATATGGCTGAGGACATCCTCCACGCCCACCTGGGCACTGTTTCCCACGGAAAAAACACTCGCAAAACGCAACCCCTTGGGAATTCCTGACTCCATAATGAATACAGCTGTACCGCCTGAACCGGAAATAAAATCGCACCCGTCAGCAGAAAGCGCCTGTACCGGGGTGGTGAAAACACTGGTATGAAAAGGGGTCATGATCCCGATACAATTCGGGCCGATCAATGTTCCGCCCACTTCATCCACCGTATCAACAATCTGCTCCTCGAGTATTCGGCCCTCCTCACTCTCTTCACTGAATCCGGCCGAGATAATGATGAATGCTCTGGTGCCCTTCTGATGAGCTAACACAGCAACCGCATCGGGACAAAACCGGGCCGGTATGGCCAGAATAGCCAGGTCTACCTCAGGCAACATCTCAACCGAACGAAAGGAGGGCACACCCTGGATCGTATCCTCTTTGGGATTGACTCCGTAAAGCAAGCCCGGAAAGCGGTTATCCAACAGGTTTTTCACCATCTTCCCCCCCGGCTTGGCCGTATTGTTCGAGGCTCCCACCACCACAATACGCTCCGGATGTATCAACATTGGATGCAACATACAAATTCAGTTTTTCTGTTTTATAAAAATAAAAAATCCCCGGGACTCCCATGATGATTTTTCACAGGGTAAAAAATTATACCTACTTTTAAAAGCACCTTGCTTCAAGAAATCGTACATGACGGAAAGTAAAGAACAGAAAATAGCCGTTTTAACAGAGAATGCCGATTCAGATAAAAACCTCATCCTGCACGGGATAAAACTGGCAGCTGCCTTTCAGAAGGAGGTATGCTTTGTTTTTGTTCAGCAAAAAAAGAGACATGACGACTCCGAACTGGCCAAAACCGTCCTGGAAGGATACCGGAAAATCGTAAACCGGGATATTCCCTCTCTGCGCGTGCATACTGTATTTCTGAATGAAGATCCTGTGAAGGCAATCCATCCCCTGGTGGACGAACAGGAAGCGATCCTGATCATCGCCCGTCAGGCTTTGTACCGCAAATGGTCACGCGCTGTCCGCCACAGTCCGGTCCCTTTTCTCTTTATCAACGAAAAACAAACAACAATATCCGATTATAAAAAAGTAATCCTCCCCGTTGATCTGCGCAAAGAATCCAGGGATGCCATTTTATGGGCTTCCTATTTTGCACGGTTCAACCGTTCCGGAATCAATGCAATAGCAGCCAGTGACAAGGCCAGGGAGAACAAAAAAAGTATACAGAAAAACATCCTTTGGTTGAAAAAACTCTTTTCAACATTCAACCTCGGAATAAAAGTATTCAAAGGGTCGACAAACAGCCTGGAAATTCATTTTGAGGCACTTGACCTGGCAAAATCATCAAAGGCCGATCTGATTATAATTTTAGGAAGTTCTTATATTTCGATTATCGATTTAATAGTCGGGTTACCTGAGAACAAGATTATTAAAGATGCGGGAGAGCTTCCTGTCCTTTTAATCAATCCCCGAAAGGATATGTATATGTTGTGTGATTAAAATTTTCTTAACCCTTTAACTTTTTTTCCGTACAGACTATTGATAACTCAAATATTTTTTCTAAAAAACCAATTAATTATTCACCTTAAACTCATTAATTTGAAAAAAACTCAAAAACTTTTTAAATGAAAATCCGGGCACATATTATTTGTCCCTGAAAAGGCCAGGTAATTTCCTACTGGCCTGTAAAAGCTCCTAATTGCTCACAGATAAATTCTGTATTAATAACCAAATACCGACCCTTCCATTTTAAATGGACTCTCTTAAAACAATATAAAAAGCCAGGTTTAAAATCATCAGAAACAGTAATAAACACGCAAGATTGGGCAGAAGGAATGTACCTTGTACGGGTAAAAATCGGTGAAACCATAATAAACAGGAAACTGGTAGTAGCGAAATAATAAAATTGCAGTTAGCCATGACTTCGTGATAAGTCATGTGTGAGCTGTCATAAATAGAATTTAATATAAAAAACGATGTATAAAAAAGTAGCAACCCTGCTATTTTCCCTTTCGCTAATTACTGCCTCTTTTATGGGGAATTGCCAATACCTAAAACAGTTGGTAACAGCAAAATTTACCCCCGGGGGTGCAGTAGCGTGGGAACGCTATGCCGGCGACAACATAGGGAGGACCACAGTACGAGGGATATGCACCGATGTAAATTCGAATGTTTACATTACGGGTAAAATGACTGCCGGGATTTGGTTTGGGGATACCTGGTTAGGGGGCGAGTTGTTTGTAGTAAAATACGATTCAACAGGTGGGCTACTATGGGCAAAACCTATTGAGGGCTCTTTCATGTTCCTTCGGGTTCCCGCTTACCAGATCAGATCCATTTCATCGAGCAAATACCCGGCTCCGGCAAATTTATCGATGATGAACAGGGCATAACGGATGTCGAGGATGATGTTACGGCAGCGTTCCGGGTCGAACATGATGTCGCTCATGGTGCCTTCCCAGCAGCGGTCGAAATTCACCCCGATGAGGTGGCCTTCGCCATTGATCACCGGACTCCCTGAATTACCGCCTGTTGTATGATTCGATGCAAGAAAACATACGGGTACTTCCCCATTCACGGCATACGGCCCGAAATCTTCCGATGCATAGATCTCCTTTAACTGATCCGGCACCTGGTAATCATACACCTCCGGATTTTCTTTTTCCATGATCCCTTTCAGGGTGGTATAATAGGTATACTTCACTCCGTCGCGGGGTTCATAGCCTTCCACTTTTCCATAGGCTACCCGCAGCGTCAGATTGGCATCGGCATACAGGGATTCCCCCTCTTTCATCTTCATGATTCCTGCCATATAGGTTTTCATGGCGTCATTGATCTCCTTCTCCAGGCTGTCAACCACAGGCCTTATTCCGGTTTCATACAAATCGCGCAGAGGCAGGTACAATTCCATCAGAGGATCTTTCCTGAGCTTTTCAATTTTATTCATTTTCCCCGACCCCAGGAGGGCTTTCAACTGCAGGCTATCGCCAAGAATGGACTTCTGATATACCTTCCGGATCAATTTTTCATGGTCGTA
>CAZNPV010000017.1:0-6712 GCA_964575025.1 uncultured Mariniphaga sp. | reverse complement strand
TTTTTATCGCGGATACGGATCCGGTCCGGATTCCGCCGGGTAAGGATCAGCTCCACAGCATGCGAGGGAATGTATTGTTGTGTGCTTCCGGGAAAACCAAAAACCAGGGTAAAATCTTCAGGTTGAATTCCCTTCATAGAGATCGGGAAATATTTTTTGGGGCTATAGGGAACATTCTCTTCTGAATAGGAAGCCGGTTCGTTGTTTTGATCGGCATAGATACGAAAAAGGGCAAAATCACCCGTATGGCGGGGCCACATCCAGTTATCCGTATCCCCGCCAAACTGCCCGATGGAGGACGGAGGAGCGCCTACCAGACGGACATCCCGGAATACCTTATAGACATACAGAAAATACTGATTGCCATAAAACAGCGGCCTCACTGAAGTTGCAAATTTCTCCTCACAGGAGGCTTCCTGGTTGATTTCCAGGATGTTCGACTCAATAAGCGCTTCCCTTTCTTCCTTTGTGGCACACTCTTCCGTGCCTTTCAGGACTTTTTCCGTTACATCTTCCATGGATTCCATGATACGCACCGAAAGCCTGTCGTTTGGAAGTTCTTCGCTGCGGTCCTGAGCCCAGAACCCGTCGGTAAGGTAATCATGCTCCATCGAACTGTGAGACTGAATACTCCCCAATCCGCAATGATAATTGGTCAGCAACAGCCCCTCTTCCGAAATAATCTCTCCGGTACAGCCACCTCCAAACAACACAACTGCATCCTTCATACTCGAATGATTGATATCATATATATCCCGGGCAGTAAGTTTAAAACCCATCTGTTGCATCTCTTCGATGTTGTATTTCTCCAGTAGGATCGGGATCCACATCCCCTCTCTGGCAAACAACCCTGAAGCCATCCCAAAAACCAGCAAGGTCGGTACGATGAATTTCTTCATACGATAAAAATTGTTCATTCTTAAATGTATTCCCGAGGCACATTGGAATAACTATTCCCCCGGGACTCTTCTCATCCAATCAGATCATGCCAAAGATACAAAACCGGGAAAAGGGAACATAAAAAAAACCCGGAAATTGATCCGGGTTTAGCGGTTTTTTTGCCTTTATAAAGACCATTCTTCTTTATTTGTAAACCTCTTCTTCCGTTTGGTATCCTTCAGAGATTACGGTTAGTTTAAGGTTCTCCTTATTCACAATCACAGCATCGTGCAGGACAGCCGGAACGAGCATTTCGCCGTTGCTTACGGTTTGGTAGGTATTTTCAAATTTTTCACCATTAGCCAGTTTAAATGCAATTTGGGCAGTAGTGGCAGCCATCTTTTCGATGGGTTTATACACAGTTATTTCTTGTGTCCCTTTCACGATTTCCTGAAGGTTCCTGAGGTCAGCATCCATCCCGGCCACCAGGACTTCCCTGTCTATTCCGTTATCTTTCAGGGCATTTAAAACTCCCATGGCAATGGCATCGTTTCCTGCAATAATAACATCCACCTTTTCAGGCAATTCCAGAATTCGCAGGGTATGGTTATACCCTTCCTTTTCGGACCATGAGTCAGTTAATTCATTGTATATCAACTTTATATCGCCTCTTTCAATCAAAGGTTGTAAAATATTCAACTGGCCCAGATACAGAAATTGGCTGTTGTGATCGTTTTGTGCCCCTCCAATCAATGCATAGTTGCCCGCAGGCTTGATAGTAGTTAAATACCCGGCTTGCAGTTCACCGATCTTCACGTTATCGGTCGATACATAAAAATCCAGCCGGCTGTTCAGGATCAGCCTGTCGTATGAGATCACTTTCACCTCCTTTTCCCTTGCTGCGGAAACAATTTCCGCTGCAGCAAACTGATCCACCGGAACCACTACCAGAATATCCACACCTTCGGCTAACAATTTTCTGGCCTGTTCCAATTGTTTATCAGCATCGTTTCCGGCAACTTCAACCCGTAGAGTGCCCCCCAGTTCCTTGACTTTTTCCGTTAAATAGTCACGATCGTTTTCCCATCGTTCTTTATCAAGAGCATGCAACAAAAAACCAACCTTTACAGGCTCATCATCGGTACATCCCATTCCAATAAAAACTACAAGGAAAACACATACAAAGAAAATTTTAGCATTTTGCATAATCAGTTTATTTAGATTGTTAAAACATGCAGGATATGTGCTTTTTTGTAGCTTTTACGGGTTACGGAAATATTTGTTTTTATTTACTGAATAATTTTATGCAGAATGAAAAGTCAGAAATGCATAATTTCATGGTATAATTTCTGAACCGGCAGGCCCATCACGTTGTAAAACGAACCTTCAATCCGGGAGATCCCGATGAAACCGATCCACTCCTGGATGCCATAGGCACCTGCTTTATCAAAAGGTTGATACCGGTCGATGTACCAATGTATCTCTTCCGGAGTCAGGGAGGTAAAATATACACTGGATACCGCATAGAACGATTTCTGTTTTTTTTCAGATGTCAGGCATACACCGGTTACTACCTGGTGTTTTGAGTTGCTGAGTAAAGTAAGCATAGCAACGGCTTCCTGCTTATTGTCAGGTTTACCCAACACCCTGTTGTTATGCCACACAATGGTATCCGCCGTAATAAGCAGATCGTTTTCTTTTAATAATCCGGTTATCGGGCTGGCTTTGCGTTCAGCCAGGAATACCGGGATCTCTTCCATAGAAAGACCTGGCGGATAGGTCTCATCCACTTCAACGGATTGGATCGTAAAATCAAAACCCAGTTGTTTTAGCAGTTGTTGCCGGCGCGGGGATTGGGAGGCAAGGATAATATGGTACTTTCCCATTCGGTTCATCAGCCCGAGCGAAGATAAAAAGTGTCTGAATTCATCCATTTCCCCTGGGCCCTTAAAACCTGTTCAATCACATCGCGGACACACCCTTTGCCCCCTTTTTTTGTGGATATATATTTTGCTGTTTCCAGGACTTCCGGGACAGCATCACACGGGCAGGCCGGTATTCCGATGATTCTCATCACCTCAAGATCAACCAGGTCATCACCCATAAAAAGAATGGTCCCGGGATCTGTATTTGTTTTACGGATAAAATCGCGAAGGCATTGCATTTTATCATTTACATCATCGTAATACCAGGTAACTCCCAGTTTGCGGTATCTGTGTCGTACACGTTCCGAACAACCACCCGTCATGATGGCCATCCCGAATCCCTTTCTCAGGGCTACCCGTATGGCAAATCCGTCTTTTACATTGGCTGTACGCATCGGATCCCCTTCGGGATCCAGCGGCGTGGTTTCTTCTGATAAAACCCCATCCACATCAAAAATAAAGGTCTTCACCTTTTTAAACTCTTCCTTGTTAATTGCCATTAATCTCCTTTTTGATGAAAGGCAAAAATACTCTCAGAAATTGATTTATACAAACCTGCCAGTTCTTTGTTCCCGGATAGCGCCTCCAGGTGCTTATCGATTACCGACCTGTCGTAACGTACAGCTGGCCCGGTTTGTACTTCCGCCGGTGAGAAATCCTGAATTTTATCGGTTGTCTCCTTTATCAATGGTTTAAGTATCTCAAAATCAAATCCGCTATCCTTCAAAAGGGATTCGGACAGGACATACAGATGATTCACAAAATTGCAGGAAAAAACGGCTGCGATATGCAATATCTTTCGCTCCTCTGAATTGGCTTCTATAACCTTTCCCGACAATTGGCGGGCAATACGTCGTACACGTTCCAGATTATTCTCTGAATTGGCTTCAATGAACAGGGGTATTTCTGAAAAATTTACCGTACGGTTCTTTGAAAAAGTCTGAAGCGGATACACTACCCCTGCGTTCGTTGAAAATTCTTCCAGCACACTCAAAGGCAGACTTCCGGAACAATGAATTAACAATCGGTTCCCGAAATCTATGGAGGAAAGCACTTCAGAGACTGCATCGTCTTTTAACGCTACTGTGTAAAAGTCGCAATCACCTGTTACCTGGCCCGGGTTGTTGGTCCAGGAGGTATTTAGTTTGCTGGCCAGTCTTTTTGCCGACTGCCGGGTGCGGCTGTAAACCTGGCGTATCTCAAATCCTTTCCTGTTAAGTTCAGTTCCCAGACAGGTAGCCAGATTCCCTGCACCAATTAAAACATATGAAAGGCTCATTCTGAAAATTTATTCAAAAATAGTGAGCCTTTTTGATTGTATCAAATAAAAGAGTTATTTAAGCTGTGGCGTTGGTTAATCTTTTATGAACCACTTCCCAGTTCACCACATTCCAGAAGGCATCCACATAATCGGCTCTTTTATTCTGATAATTCAGGTAGTAAGCATGTTCCCACACATCGAGTGTGAGCAGGGGAGTGCCTTTTTCCGCAGCCAGATCCATGAGTGGATTATCCTGGTTGGGTGTCGAGGAGACAAAAAGTTTCCCATCCTGCGACAAGACCAGCCATGCCCAGCCACTTCCAAAATGGGTTTTTGCTGCGTTGCCAAAGGTCTCTTGAAATTCATCCAGGGACCCAAAATTATCTTCCAGCGCCTTTCTCAGCGATTCCGGTACAGGCCCCTGGGAAGGCGTCAGGTTTTCCCAGAACAGGGTATGGTTGTAATACCCACCTCCATTGTTCCGGATGCTGTCGCTGTATTTGCTCACCGATGCAAAAATCTCAGGCATAGGCAGGTTTACTGCATCTGTACCTTCAGCAGCAGCCATAAACTTCGTGAAATACCCCCGGTGGTGCTTGTCGTAATGAAGCTCCATGGTCCGGGCATCTATATACGGTTCAAGAGCATTGTAAGCAAAACCCAAATCCGGGAATACATGGCCTTCAAAATTCCCCTTGCCGGAAGCACATGCTCCTACCCCTATAAAGGGAGCTGCCAGCACCGAAGTGCCTACAAGACTTACAAAATTTCTTCGTTTCATAGGATGATCTTTTTAGTATTGTTTCATAAGGAATAACAAAACAATACATAAAAAAGTTTAATCCCCTGTCAGACCCCTTTTTTCTGTACGGGATCCCGGTTACCCGGTTTTAACGTAAAATAAGCAATCCCATCGGTTACCAGGAAAAAACAATAGAAAAAAACAAATAAAGAACTGCCCATATGCGATTCAAAATTGGAATCGGCAAAATTGACAATAAACATAACCACCAAAAAAATCAGAAACAACGGATCCCGATACCGTTTTGTCCGGACCACCGGGTAAACCAGGAAAAACATAATACACAAAAATCCAACGATGCCAAATTTGACCAGGTAATTCAAATATTGATTGTGCGAAGATGCATAATACTGTTCCTGAAGAGATGAATTCATCGCCTTGTAGGCATCATAGAACGCCTGTTTCCAGTTTCCCGTTCCAACACCGATCCAGGGATGATCCTTGATAATGCGCAACGCTGCTTTTGAAAATTCAATCCGCTGCGAAAGAGATTGATTGTTTACATAGCCCAGGTTGGTGTACACATAGAATTCCCACACCGATTTATAAATACGTGGGAATAAGGACCATTTCTTCTTAATAAAAAGGTAGTTGCTCACTCCGTTCCGGATATTTTCCATATCCTGTGCAGACAAAGCATTAATTCCTTCCGCATCTTTCTTCAATCCCAGGGATGTTAAATAACGAATCAAGGTACTGCTAACCCGATAGCCGTATTGATCCAGCGAATCATATTTCAGTTCCGACCGCTTATTCCATTCTTCTCTCATTTCCGGTTCGCAGACATAAAGATAGACATAGCTGCCGTTTTCCATCATCCGGTTATCCGGATCATGAAAATAGGGATTTCCTTTTTTTGTTTTTTCAGGAAGGGTTGCAGGATTTACTTCCTCCGGAAAATAGAACGGATAGGCAATCCGCATAATATACACAACCGGGAATACCAGCAGACCAAGGGTTAATACCAGCAACACAATCCGAAGGGACCCTTTAAGTCTGAAGAGGAATAAAAAGAGAACAAACAAAAAAGAAGCAAAAAAGGCAGCCAGTCCGGTTAAGGATTGTTGAATAAATAAAAAAGAGAGCAACAGGACAGCTGCAAGAAACAAACCAATCCCAATTTTTCGGTTTGTCGTCCGGAAGTTCTTATAACAAAGCAGAAAGAGAAACCAGATCGCCAGAACTAATTGAAAACTAAACCGGATATGAGTAATCAGGCTTGCATTATGGATAGACAAAGCATGCGATTCCCCCCTGATTTTCCAGTTGGCAAGGGCATACAAAGAAGCTACGATCACTGAGCCTGTAAAAAACAGGAGGACATACCGTTTTTGGTTGGATGAAATCTCTTTGCCAACAAGAAATGCCAGGGGTAAAACAACAAAAAACAGGGCTTTCCTGAAATCGTATAAAACCATCTCTCCCTGTTTGGTAGTGCATGCGCTAACTACATAGATCAGAAAAATGGCAGGAAGAAAGAATAGCAGTTTCCGTTCTTTCAGCCTTTTCATTTTATCCGTCCATTTATCTTCGATCCAGGCTGTAATGAAAAGGATTCCTCCCGAAGCAGATACCAGAAATTCGGATAAGGGGAGACAACAAACAAACAAGATCAGGGCCAGGAAAAAAAAATTTATTTTCCCGTTCTGAAAGGAAAGTTTCTGCATAAAGCGCTTTTTTTAGGAAACGCCAATGCATGAATGATTATTGCGGGAACAGGAAAAAAGGTTATCTGTTTTTTCCATAAAAAAAAAGGGCCGGTGCCCACAGGCATCGGCCTTTTATAAGGATGGCGGCGGCCTACTCTCCCACATTGCTGCAGTACCATCGGCGCTGACGGGCTTA
>CAZNPV010000016.1:0-71602 GCA_964575025.1 uncultured Mariniphaga sp. | reverse complement strand
CAGTATAGATCAGTATAGATCAGTATAGATCAGTATAGATCAGTATAGATCAGTAAGGATCAATAGTATTCCGTTGTTATGGTTGTCGTTGTTACTACTGAGCGGGCAATGATAAGGAACTATTTCCGGATGCCGGATTCGTGCTGTATTACACAGAATCGCTCAGAGGAATAAGAAAAACACAGTGTATCACTGTGTAATAGTATGCAAATCGGGCAACAAGTGACCTTCTGATCTATTGATCCATTGATCTTTTAATTCCTTTTGTTGGCGCGGATTTGCAATCCGTGCCTCAGCATTAAGTCTGAAAAAAAACATGAATATTAAAATCGTATTGCTTTCAGCAATGGCACAGATTACAAATCTGCGCCAGCAAGGGGTGTCACTAACAACCGTCAACTGACAACTGATAACCGACAACTGACCCCGTTGAAATATTCTCCTTCGTCGAATTTCACGGGGCAAGCAACCGTCAACCGTCACGAAGCGAAGCGGAGTCCCGATTTCCTATCGACAACCGACAACCGACAACTGATAACCTTCCCACTTTTCCTGATTCTTTATTCTTCCCCTTCAAAAGCCGTTATTTTTCTCAGGACAAATTCCAGGTCATCCACGATGTCGCCGTAATAGGAAGGTTTGATCTCGAAAGTTGTTTTTTCCGGTTCCGATGTGAAGGACAGCCTTTCCAGCTGGGTTTTATCCACTTCGGAGAAGTATTTTCCGGGGGGTAATCCCAGGTAGGTGAAATAGCCTCCGGCTTCGCTCAGGGTTGAATGTACAAGCGTTCCGTCTTCCTGATAAAAATTCACCACAATACGATCCTGACCCATTATTCCCTGTTCATCTTCCACGAAAACCATTCCATTGACTTCCCCCATGGGCAATACCGGGATGTATACCTTTTTGAACTGGTTTGGATCGAAAAAAATCCGGAAGGTACTGGTTTCCAATTGCCAGGAGATCTGTTCCAGGCTGGACTCATCGAGGGTAAGAAGATAGCTTGTATACGGCTCCAGTTCCGTTACCCGTATAAGTGAATCCTGGATATGCTCCAGCATCCTGCCTCCGCTGATCCGGGTACTTACTCCGGGGGCCAGGGGTTCGCCTTCTTCTTTCACCGCGTTGTGGTTCAGGTCGATAAACGGGATGATCGTGAGTCCCCCTCTGCCTATGGCGGAACGGTTGGTTGCATGGATATGGCCGTTTCCGCTTCCGAAAGCCAGGCTTCCGCGCAAGCCCTGATTGGACGAAAACTCGTCCGTGCCAAAGCGCGTGGAGAAGCTGGACTGGGCAAAGGAGAGATCCCAGCGGAATGATAGGTTCACACTCCGGGCTGAGGCCACCAGGTTCTCATCATACGACAGCGCAACAAGCCCCGAACGGGAAATCCTTTTTTCGATCTGGGTATTCAGGGATATGAAGGAAAAGGAGGAAAAATTAAACTGGCTTTGGGTGCGGAGAGAGATCCCGCGGCCAAACCGGATTCCCATTCCGTAATTTCCGTAAATAAGAGGTTTTCCCTCGCTCACCCAGTTGGCAAAGGTGGTCAGATTGGCATTGACTTTCCCTATATAGGTGGAAAAGGTCATGTCGGCCTTGTTATAGGTTAACCTGTCGTACACATTCTGTTTAAACGAGAGGCGGGTATTTCCCCTCAGGAAAGAGAGCCGTAGCGGCATAGACAATGTAGCCTCCCTCTCTTCCAGGTAATTGAACCGGATGGCTTTCTGTCCGGGAACATAGCGGGTATAATTGATTTCTGCCATCATCCATGTGGGATGGTAGGTGGCAACTCCTTTGGTACGCACTCCGTATGCGTACTCCACCTCAAGGAAGACGTTGGTCAGCGGGGTAACCTGGGCAGACAGAAAAGGAATTCCCTTTCCATCTTCTATGGATGTGAGGTATTCCATGCCTCCTCCCAGGGTGGCAAACCGGCTTAATCCGTATAATACCTGAGCCCGTCCAAACTGTGAATGGTTGTTGTCACTTACAATTCCTCCCGAGACGGTATATTCCAGCTCTCCGGAAGGCAGAAAACTAAAGGGTACATTGATGGTTTCTTTCCGGGAACGCTCTTCCCCGTAGGGACCATAAAATTTCAGCTGAATTTCTGAACTTCCATAGGACATGGGAATTTCGAAGCTGTAAAAACCCGAGGCATCGGCCGTCTGGTAATCCACAAGCGTGTTGTTTATATAGAGTTCCACCGACCATTCGGGTTCGGTATAGTCGCTGAGGGTGTAGGATCCGAAAGAACGGCGGTAGGTGGTGGGTGCATTGGTGATCTGGAATCCGTTCATCGGGTCGTAGATAGAGGCAATGGATTGGGGATTGACTTTACCCAGCCTGGCCTGCCTGAATAATGAGGATTGGTTGTTGGCCCACCGCCAGTTGTATTGCTGGTTTCGCATCTTAAAGCCATCGCGTGTGGAGTAGTTGAGGACCAGGTTGGTTTCACCCCCCAGTACTTCCGCACCTACCGCCAGAGAACCCCGGATGTCATTCGGACTCCGGGAATATTGCGTGGCATTAAGGGCCCAGTCGACCATCCCAAAACGAAGCAGGTGGTAGGCACGATGAAGGGTTGTATCGGCCTCTTCCCCGGCTTTATCGCTGAACTGGTCGATGTTTCTGCGAAACTGTTCAAGCTTCATTTCCCGGATCACAGGAAGCTCCATCTCCGGTTTTACCTCTACAGAAAGGGAATTAAAATGAAAGGTGCTGTGCAATCCGAAAACATCCCCAAAGACCTCTGTGGCAAGATAAAGGCTTGTTGCACTGCGCGTGATCTGGGAATCTTTGAGTTGGATGGTTCTTCCCTGGTACCGGATCTCTTTCCTGACATAATCAATCAGATAGGGTTGGCTCTCCTGAACAAAAAAACCGGAAAGAGAATCATTGGGGGGGGATACTTCGTATTTGATCCGGATGAACTGAAACAGGTCGGTTACCGGTAGATAAAGCTGGTTGCTTTCATATTCGTACAGCGCATCGACATCAAACCCTCCGACTCCTTCTACCCGGACATAGATCAGGATCTCCTCAAATGCGGGTTCCTGGCCTTTGGATGCCAGGAAGAGAGGCAAAAGCAGAAGGACCAGGATTATTTTTTTTTTAAGATGCTTCATCCGGATGTGCAAAACTGATGGGAAAGGATTATATACTTTGTTGTTTCAGTCCGGGACATCTATTCCTGTATAAAAGTAACCTCAAACGATCCGGAATAATCCCCGGCCGGATTGGACGAAGGCGATCCTACCTGCAGGGTTCCCCCGATATAGACCCAGGTGTGGAACGGATGGCTGGCATTGGTAACAAACTGGTCTTCCGATTTGTCGGTAGGCCCGATCACCATGGTCATGGAACCTCCTCCCCCTACACGGGTCAGGGTGGCGGTAGCCGAATAATTGATGTGAACCATTCGCCCCGGTAAGAGCTCCACAATCAGGCAGGCCGGATAACAATTTCCCCCCGAATGAATGACCCCTCCTGTGGTAGAACAACCTCCCGAAGGGGTTACAACAACGGTTCCTCCGGAAGCTGGGTAAAATTCACCAAAATTCAGTCCCTGGGCCTGATAGACGACGATGTTCCGGGGGGGAGGAAACGGCATATTCTGAGCCCCTGATTTCAGGAATATCCCAAACAACAGAGATCCGGTGAGGAAAGCGTACAAAAAGATCGGTTTACCGGAAAAAAAGGTGTATTTTTTTTTATGGCATAGAAGGGTCTTAAAGCGATTAAGGCAATATATATTCGGTATCTGCATATACTTCAGTGTTTACATCGCCGGCACTGGTATACCGTACGATCAGTTTTCCCTGGTCCAGGGTTGTTTCTTCCGGTACTGAAAGCGTCAGGCCAAACTGGCGCCGGTTGTTTGGAGTATATACTGCGATTCCCCTGACGAGACCCACCTGAACCGGATCTTCTCCCGGGGCCAGGTAATCGACCGTAAGGTCTCCGTATACCGATTGGTTGCCCTGGCGGTTGATCACCATGTGCAACACCTGTGTGGTATCTTCAGTGGTTTCCAGCGACAGGTCGCTTAGGGAAACCTGGCAGGAGGTGTTGCCCACGCGGATGATCACCGGAATGGTAATTCCGAAGATCGGGGTGAGGCGGATTCCGATGGCGGTGCTGTCGGCCAGGAGTTCCTCTTCCCCCAGGGGCCTGACCTTGGGCGTGGCCCTGAAATAGATGTGGGAACGGTATTCCCCTTCAGGCATGTTTCCTGAACGCCGCAGTTGCATGCGGATCACCTGCGATTCATCGGGCATCAGGGTTACGGTACGCGGAAAAAACCGGAGATACGGATCCGCAAACATCTGCCCCGGAAGGGGCTCTGTGATCTCTTCAAAACGACCCTCTTCCGTCATGTTGTACTGAACAAAAGAGATCGTATAGGTGGAAGTATCCTGCCCCGTGTTGGCCAGGGTGATCTCCTGGCGTTGTTTGTTGCCTTCAAAGACGATCCTGCGGGGTGTAATCATAAGATCCCCCTGGGCAAGAGTGCATACCGGGGAAAAGATCATTGAAAAAAAGATTCCCCCAATCAGACCTGTTAAATAACGCTGTAAACTACCTGAATTTTTCATTTGTTAATGATTTAGTATTTTTAAGGGTATCGGATGCAATTGAAACCTTGATTATCTGTTCACCGGTGGTTCCCATCCAATTCACGGATCTCACCTGGTTTGAATTACATTCTGTTGTTCATTTAACAATGATTTTTTCAAATCTACAAAAAAACTTATAAAAAACACGTATGTGGCAACATTTTACTACCCCGGAAAGATGATTGTCAGGCAGTTTGCATCCCAACAATGCATTATCACAAAATACAAAAGAGGCTTAACTTCTTATGTTGCAGCCTCTTCATCGTTTTATTATTCGAAAAAATCAGTTATAGGCAAACGTAAGGGAAAAAGTTCCGGCATACATTCCCACCGGATTTTTATCGATGGGGCCCACCGTGAGGGTGGCGCCCAGGCTGATTTCCAGGGATCCGTTTTCTTTTATTTTTACATTTTCACTGGCCGGGGGCATTGTTACCCATTCGTGCACCAGCATATACTGACCGCTGTTCTGATTGGAAAGCATCACGTCTCCAACGGGTAATTCAATGGATATGTTGGCATTTGGTATGCCAACGACCTTAAACCGTCCGGGGCTGTGAAAATCTCCGTGTGCCAGGTATACTCTCCCCTGGGCCGTACGCATCCCTTCGGGAGTGATAATCACTTTTCCCCCTTCATCTTCGGGTGCAAAACGGCCGAAATTCAATTGGTCGGTTTCGCTGGCAGTGAGTATCTCGGTTACTTCTGCATAGACGCTGGCTGTAAGGGTGGCTTGTCCCCTTACGGTGACGGCCATGAACAGGCATAACGTCAAAATCAGAATCGTACGGCGGTGCATAATCAGTTTTTTTATTCTTGTTAATTCAAATGGTTAATCGTAGGTTACTGTCACATCAAAAGTGCCTTCATATAGACCTGGATCCTGGTTGATACCTACTGATAAAGTAGCTCCTACATTGAATGTCTCTTCCCCTGAAGCGTCTAATTGTTCGGTTGAATTGTGTGTAAAGGTATTTACAGCCATAGGATCTCCGGCACCTGTTAATGATACCACAGCATCAGCAGGAAGGGAAACTGTATAATACAGATTCTCTTCACCATCTACATCAAAAACAGCAGCAGTGTGGGTTGTCACCTGTTCAAGCAACGTTACTCCCCCTGTAGAGGACCTTACGCCAGCAGGAGTTACGGTAACAGTACCTTCAGTCCCGGAAGGAACAATATCCCCAAAATGCAGGGTTGTCGTATTGTCAATAGCTAAAATAGTCATTATACGCGCTGCAGCAGGTACATCCGATTCCGTTGCGGTAGCTTGAGCTGCTGCATTTTCTGCTGCAAAAACCATCAGAACCAATGCGGTTGTTAATAAAATTATTTTTTTCATCGTCTTTTTCTTTTCGTATTCGTAATTGTGTTTGTTTATTCGTGTTTTTAGTTGTATACAACAGTAACATCATAAGTTCCTGAATAGTCACCGGAAACCTGATTGACTGCTATATTTAAAGAGGCACCAATGTTAAGAGGTGTTGACCCAGTAGCACCAATTGTTCCACTCCCTGAAGGATTGGATGTAAAAGTATTAACAGTCATCGTGGCAGTACCTGCTCCTTCTCCTGTTGTAGCATCTAACGTTACTGGGTCAGTGGGTAGGGTAATGTCAAAACCTGCGCTAGGAGTTCCACCTACAGTAAATGCTCCGTATGCTCCCCCGTCGGTCACATTTAATGTTGCATTTCCGCTTGTAAGAGTGCGGAGAGTTCCAGTTGTGGAAATTGTAACAACTGATGCCTGATCTCCGGGGGCAATGCTACCAAATGAGAGAGCTGTATTCTGTTCAATGCCAATCTCCGTGGTTATTTTTGCTGTAACATCACCCTGTGCACTGACTTTTTCAGCAGCCAGTACCAGCATAAAAATGCTTGCGAATAAGAAAACTAATTTTTTCATACCTTTAAAGTTTTGTGTTAACCATTTATTTTTATTGTCAATCATTTTGTTTCCGATTGTTTCAAAACAATAACAATGCCAGTATAGTTAATTCCACAGATAATCAATAAGTTACACGACTCCTTTCCTACGGGTTTTGTCCCATTCTGGGAATTATTTTTTCAAACAGGGAAAAATAAGTGGGAAAGGGAAAGAGCCAAGAACCAGGAAGAGTGATAAAGTGGAAAAGTGGAAAAGTGAAAGGGAAAGAACCAGGAACCAAGAGCCAGGAACCAGGAAAAGTGGAAAAGGGAAAGAGCCAAGAGCCAGGAACCAGGAATTCCGACGAAGTCGGATATTCTTCTGCCTAAGAAAAAATGTGCTGGCCCGCAGATAAAAATACTAAAAGCTCAATTTCGTTGTCGGAGACAGGAATAATTCATGAATTATTCGGGTTAAAATGGCCTAAAAGGTTTTTCGGTGAACGGGTCAGCTTTTTGTCCGTGCGAGGGGCTTGCCCTGTGAAATTATGAACAAATTTCACAGGGAAATTAAGCGATTCGGATTTAGAATCGCGTGAAGGGACAAAAAGAGGGGCACCCGTCCGAAAAAGATTTTCAGCCTTGATTTTTCTTTGTTTCATTTCTTTTCATCTAAGGAAAAGAAATGAAAGCCCGTCCGGCAGGACAAATGGGGCTTGGGGCAACGCCCCAAAACAAACGATCAACAAGGGGAATTGCGCGTTACGAATCGGATATTTGGATTAATAGAACCAGGAATAGGGGGAAATGAAGAGGAGTTGTCGTTGTTATTAATGATCAAGACCCCTAACAACGCGAGCGAAGCGAGTGGACAACTTCGACAACTGAATGCCCTTGATCCCTCTGATCTTGATTTATCTATTGATTCGTGATCGTTTTTTAAAATGGTTATGACAATGGTATTGTGGAAGAAACTAAAACCATCCATACCAGACTGGTTACGGGCAAATTTTCCGGCTTTAGTAAAAATTGCTACTTTGCTACACAAAAACAGAGATAACATAACTGGAAAAAAAAGGGAACGGTTAGGGTTCCGGTAACTTAACAAAAAGGAGAAAATATGGTAAAATAAAAGATCATGTATGATCATTTTGAAGATGAATAATACAGATAAGCCCTTTAAAATACGTATATTTGTATATAAATGAATAACTATGTTATTTGGTGATTATCAATTGCATAAGGATGCAAAACTGCGAAAATCATTGCTATGGGAGTTTGATAGCTCGCATATTGATTGGCAGGCCATGCGCGATATCATTGTGCAACGGGTAATTGAACGGGGCCGGCCGGATGATTTTTATGCTATCCTGAATAAATACGCATTGCCGGAAATTAAAGAGTCCATAAAACGAATTGCTTATTTGAATCCCAGGGATATCGCTTTTGTTTGTACTGTTTTTCAGCTCGAAAAGAACGAATTAAAATGTACTACTTCGAAACGGTTGAAAGATCAACATTGGAACTCCTGAAGAAATTGATGAGTGACAGCAAGATGAACAGTTTTTTGCTTGTTGGCGGCACTGCATTGGCATTAAGGCTCGGTCACCGGATAAGTGTTGACATTGATTTGTTTACCCGTCTGCCAATCATATCCAGTCAAATGGCCAACCATTTGCAGTTGCAATTTGATATGCAAATCGATTTTATGGCTGAAAACACAATCAAGGGTGAAATTAATGGTATTGCTATTGACCTTCTTTCGCATCAATACCCCTGGAATGAAAGTCCCGAAGTAGTGATGGGAATAAGGTTGGCCGGACTTTCTGATATCGCAGCTATGAAACTGAATGCCATTTCAGGAGATGGAACACGTTTAAAGGATTTTATTGATATTGCCTATTTATCATCCGAAATATCACTCAACCAAATGGTAATGGGATACCGGAAAAAGTATGACAATAACCCTGTAGTACCCCTGAAAGCATTGGTTTATTTTGACGATATTCATTTCAATGTTCCCATAAAACTGACAGGAGGTCAGGAATTTAATTGGAACAGAATTAAAAAAAGGATACTTGAGATGGTAAATACACCGGATAAAGTTTTTGGCAAGCTATGAATTCCGGTGAGCGCATTCACCGTTGGCTCTGCCACGGGATAAGCAACTGACAACCGACACGAAGCGAAGCGGAGTCCCGATTTCCTATCGGGAACCGACAACCGACAACTGTCAACCCTTCCACTATTCCCCCTTCCCACCTTCCCACTTTTCTCAAATGCTGGTTCTATCGCTCCAATTCCTCCTTCAGCTCATAGATTCCGTACGGTTTGGCGCGGATGGCGAGGTTTTCGTCGATCAGGAAGAGGGTGGGGGTAGCGTACACGTTGTAGGTTTCGGTTACTTCTCCGTCCCACCCTTTCAGGTCGGAGAGGTTAACCCATGCTTCGATGCCTGTTTCAGAGACTGCTTTCCACCAGTCGGTAGCCATGGTATCCAACGATATAGTTACAACTTTCAGGTTGGTGGATTCCGGTGAGTCCAGCCACTCTTTTAGTTCCGGGATCACCTCCAGGCAATGGGGACACCAGGAGGCCCAGAACATGAGGAGGGTAGGCCCTTCAGCAAGGTCAGACAGGGATACCGGATTCCCGTTGATGTCGGGAAGGGTGAAGTGGGGAACCCGGGTGCCGGGAACCATCTGATGGAAATCCAGTCTTCGTTCCAGGGTGGTTTTCTCGTCGGTCAGACAGCTGGTGGTTCCATATTTCCCGGCAATGTGGGTCAGGGCTCTGTTCAGTTGTAACTTTTCAAAGCCCCGGACAATATAATCGAGGATCAATTCATACACCGCCGGGTTTTCACGGACCTCTGAGAACACCACATCCACCGCTTTGATGAACTCCTCTTCCTGTTGTTCCCGGGAGAGCCCGTACTGGCCGTATGACTGGATATAGTGGATCACCTTATCGGTGTAAATGGAGGTGTTGATCAGTGCTTGATCGGTAAAATCCAGGTTCCGAAAGTAGTTCTCGATATAGAATCTGTGTCCTTCCTCTTCAGACAGGTAAGCATCCACCACCGGTTCATGGTACATACGCATGATCCGGGAAGCAAAAAGGTGTTGGTATTCCTCAACCGATTGACGAATGAAGGTCTCTCGTTCCATCATCGCCAGGTTGTAGGCATCCCTTTTGCGGTTTTGATCTTCAGGACTGTTCCGGGCATTGTTCATCTGCTGCCGGAGTTGGTTCAATCCCTGGCGGTACATTTTTTCCTTCTTCTTAAAAGCAAACCAGGCTTTGTTTTCCTCCGATTGATGGATGATCAGTTGCTCCTCCGGGTTATTAAAATCGGTTTCCACAAAGATATCTTCCCGGTTATAAATCAGATCGAGTGATGCCTGAGGTTCACCCATCAGTTCTGCCACCCGTGTTTGTCCCGGAAGGAGACGGTACATGCCCGGATTGGCGTGTTGGGGGAAGGTAAAGGTGAATTCCCTGGTGAGGGCTACCCCCGGGAGACCTTCCATGCTTCTCAGGCTGTCGAGGAAGATAAACCGGTCGCCCCGGACCTTGCCCATGGCAATGGTGGCATGGGGATGGTTGTCCAGGACGATTTTCAGATGGTACGGTTGAGCATGCCCGGCCAGGACAATAAAAACAAAGGATAAAATAAAAGCATAAGGCCTCATTGGATCTATTCTCTGTTCATTACTTCTGCATAAAATTAGGATTTTTTTGGGAAAGAAGGGAAAGAACCAGGAACCAGGAAGAGTGAAAAGGGGGAAAACGGAAAGAACCAGGAACCAAGAGCCAAGAACCAGGAACCAAGAGCCAAGAGCCAGGCCAGGGACTGTTCCCGATTTCCCATCGGGAACTGATAACCGACAACCGATAACCGTCAACAGTCAACTGACACGAAGCGAAGCGGAGTCCCGATTTCCCATCGGGAACCTCTCCCGCTTCATGTCATTCGCTACACTCTGAAATGCGGGGTGTCATTAACAACCGATCTCATCGCTCGTCATTGCTCTTTTTTTCCTCTGTTTCTTCTACCTGTATGGAGCTTTCCTTGTTTTTGATGATTTTCCGGATTTTTACCCGGTTTCCTTCTTCATCCAGGAATTCATATACTTCCGTTTCGGTCTCCGGGCTCTCTTCATGGGCTTTTTTTGTCATGATCCGGACATGGTTGTTTCTTTCGGGGTGAAATTCCCGGATGTCTGACGGGGTTTTTATCGCATGAATCAGCACATTCATTTCGGGTTCTTCCCCGGTTGGTTCTTCCCGGACGATGGTAATTTTCTCCCGTCCGTCGCGTATTTTTTTCTTTTTGTAGGAGATGATTCCCGGATCGCTCAGGTCAATGACGTTGCCACCGGCTTTTCTACGCATTACGCTGATCTCTCGGGGAGCAGCCAGGGCTTTCACATTCAATGGACCTTCCGGGATCACGGTTTCATCGTCTTCGCTGATAAAGAGAAACTTCTTCCCCTCTTTGAGCAGGGAATCCGAATCGACCTGCCTGCTTTCCACGGTGATCCATTTCCGGTCTTTCCCGATGGTATTCCCGTGCCAGACAAATAGTTTATCTCCCTCTATGACCGTATCGAGTTCGGTTATTTTCCCATCGGTTTCCATGATCAGCTGAATGTGTTTTTTTGATTCAGCCTCTTTTTCCTGCGCACCAGCCAGACCGGTCTGGAGCAACAGTGCCATAACAATCCACAATCCGGTTAATCCTTCTTTTTTCTTCATGACATTCGTTTTTTTATGTTTCCAGACAAATATAGTTTATGTGCGGTTTATCAACCCGTTAAAGCCGGGTTAAAATCTGTTAAGGAAAAGTTAAAGGTGCAGTTCAGGTTTTTCAATTGCGTATATTTGGCATGTTATGAATAGAAAACGGTTCATCGGGCTGGTCATACTCATGGGCATTTCACTCCTTGGGATCATTGGGGTACAGTTGATCTGGATGCGCAATGCCCTGAAGGTTAAAAACGAACTGTTTGAGCGGGGGGTTACCCGGGCATTGATCACTACGGTGGAACAGTTGGACCGGATGCACAACATGGGAGTGGTGAATGAGCTGATGTTTAGCGAATCGGCCGGCAGGAGCCCGCACCCAGCTTCCGGAGCACACGTTTTTTCAGGGTTTCCCGACTCGCTTAAACGTAACCCTGTGACCATCATCCGGCAAACCCGTCCCGGTAACCGGAAAACAACCATCGGGTTCAGCATGAATACAGACAGTTCGGAGAACGGAATGATACAATACGAATATGAATCCGTACATTCCGTATTTGCTGACGACAGCAATTTGCTTGTTCTTCACAACCCCCCGGATACCGTCGGGGATCTGATATGGTTCCGGGATACCCTTCAGGGTGATGTGGATTCATTGATCACCCTCAGTGTGGAACGGATCGATTCACTGGAGACAGATCTGGATACGCTCTTTGAGGTAGCTCCTGATTTTTCAAAAAGCATCAAAGTCAAAACAAAAAAGCTGAAAAACATTGCCTCCCGGGTGGTGACCGAAGTGGTTTCCTGGGATGCCTTTGAGGCAGACCCTCAACGAATCAATGAAACGCTGAAAAAGGCGCTTGCAGAACAGCAGATTCCCATTGCGTATGAATTTGGGGTGTTGCGTGATTCCATTCCCGTGGAACAATCGGAATCGGCCGATTCTCTCCTCTTGGTTCATTCCCCGTTTCAGGCATCCCTTTATCCGAGCAACCTGTTTGCCCGGAACCTTATCCTTTCGGTCTATTTTCCCCGGCAGGAAAGCTTTATTTTTCGTTCTGTCAACTGGCTGCTTATCCTATCGTTTGTTTTTTCCCTGATTATCCTGCTGACCTTTGCTCTAAGTATTCATTACATACTGAGGCAAAAAAAGATCTCGGAAATGAAATCGGATTTCATCAACAACATGACCCATGAGTTTAAAACACCCATTGCCACCATTTCGTTGGCTGCCGATTCGGCAACCAATGAAAAAGTGATCGGTGATCCTGAGAGAGTCCGCTATTTTCTCGGCATGATTAAAAAAGAAAACACCCGGATGAACCGGCAGGTTGAGGATATTCTGACCATCGCACGACTCGACAAAAAGGAGTTTGATTTTGCTTGGGAACCTGTTGATCTGCATGCTTTGATTAACCGGGTAATAGAGGGAATTTCCCTGCAGGTCGAAAAACGTTCCGGGAAGATACAGACCTTTCTGGAGGCATCCCATTCGGTGGTGATGACCGATAAAACCCATGGCGCCAACATCATTTATAATCTGTTGGACAATGCCATTAAATATTCCGTGGACCCTCCGGAAATTACCCTAACGACCAAAGAGTCAGCAAAAGGAGTTACCCTATGTGTCAGGGATCAAGGAATGGGAATGACCAAAGCCGTTCAGGGGAAGATTTTTGAAAAATTCTACCGGCTTTCAGGAGGCAATATTCACAATGTGAAAGGGTTCGGATTGGGCCTGAGTTATGTGAAAGCCGTGGTGGAAGCCAACCAGGGGAATATTAGCGTCCAGAGTGAACCCGGAAAGGGAAGTATATTTTGTGTATTTTTACCCTATATACGGGAAAACAGATAGATTATGCCCGATCAATCCCATATTTTTCTGGTGGAAGATGACCTGAGTTTCGGGGCGGTGCTGAAATCGTACCTCGAGATCAACAACTACCGGGTTACCTGGGTGGATGACGGCAAATATGCTCTGAAACATTTCAGGAACGGGGTTTATACCCTGTGCGTTCTTGATGTTATGCTTCCCAATGTGGATGGATTTACCCTGGCTGCGGAAATACGGAAATCAGACGGTAGTGTTCCTTTGATTTTTCTTACGGCCAAAACCTTGAAAGAGGATATTCTCCGGGGGTACCGCATCGGAGCCGACGACTACATTACCAAACCGTTTGATACCGACGTGCTTTTATGCAAGATAGAAGCAGTGATCAAAAGGCAGGGCGACAATGAAAACCCTGAATCACGGATTTTTCAGGTCGGAGCCTACCGGTTTGATTCCACCCTTCGTCAGATAACCTTTAAGAAGGAGATACGAAAATTATCCCCCAAGGAGGCCGATCTCCTGAAATTGTTATGCGAACACCGGAATAAGCTTCTTCCCAGGGAGCTCGCATTGAACAAAATCTGGGGAACAGAGGATTACTTCACAGCCCGAAGCATGGATGTATTTATCACCCGTCTGAGAAAATACCTCTCCGAAGATCCTTCGATAGAAATCAAAAACATCCATGGAAGCGGTTTTTTTCTTTCCGTAAACGGATAATTCGCCGTCCGATTTGTACCTTAGCTCCACAGGAAAGGAAGATTTAAAACGATGGATTATGGAATCATACGAAAAAACCGGAAGGGGAAAAACAGCGATGATCACAGGGGCTGGCAGTGGCATCGGTAGAGCCTGTGCCTTTGGGCTTGCTGACCTGGGATACCAGACCATACTGACCGGCAGAAGCCAGTCCGCCCTTGCCACAGTAGCCCGGGAAATAATGGACACCCAGGATGCGGGAGGACCTCCTAAACCCTTTCAGCTGGCTATGGATGTTACCAACCGGGAGAAGGTGGTTGCGGGAATCAACACAGTCATGGACCGGTTTGGGAGGATGGATGTATTGGTGAACAATGCCGGTATATACCACAAAGGGACATCCACCCTTTCGATGGAAAAATTTGAGCAACAACTGGTAACCAACCTGACAGCAGCTTTCAGTCTGGTAAAAGAGGTCGTTCCTGTGATGAAAAAACAACGATCCGGTTATATCTTCAATATCGCATCACGTTCCGGGAAAGTGGGTTTTGCTGAGAGTGGCGGATACTGTGCTTCAAAATTCGGATTGGTGGGATTCACCCATTCACTGGTCCGTGAACTCGCGGAGTATGGTGTCAGTGCTACGGCGATCTGTCCAGGATGGGTAGCTACCGAGATGGCGTATAACTCGGGAACACCCCTGGAAGGATCTGAAATGATCCAGCCGTCGGATGTTTTTAAAACCATCCATTGGTTGCTTCACCTTTCCCCTCAAACAAGGATTAAGGAAGTGGTCATTGAATCAGCAAAGAGTTTGTTTTAATACCCAGTTCCTTTAAACGTAAATGAACGAACACTTCTTCACCCGTCTGTCAGCCGCCAACGGGCAGATGACATCCCCCTGTTTCAGGGGAGACAAAAAAGAGGTCAGGGATTCTATGTATCACACCATTTATAAATTTAACACTTTTAATCAAATGAAAACAATCGGTTTGGTGGGAGGGACCAGTTGGGTCTCCACGGTGGATTACTACCGGATCATAAACCAGTACATGAATGAACGACTGGGAGGATTGCATGCTGCGCGGATGGTTCTTTATTCGGTGAACTATGGGGAGGTTGATGCGGCCATTAGCCGGGGTACCCTTGAGGATGCCTGGCCGGTGATTCAGCCGGCAGCCAGGGCTGTGAAACAGGCCGGTGTCGATTGTATCCTGCTTTGTGCCAATACCATGCACCGGTTTGCAACACAAATCCGGGAGGAAACCGGATTGCCCCTGATCCACATCGGGGAGGAAACAGCCAGAGCGGTTCGCAAAAAAGAACTGAAAAAGGTGGGGCTGCTGGGAACCCGCTATACCATGGAAATGGATTTTTACCATGAAGAACTTCGGAAACAGGGAATTGTTTCCCTGGTGCCGGATAAAGAGAACCGCGACTTTGTCCATGACGCAATATTCAATGAATTGCTGAAAGAACAGTTTTTGCCGGAAACAAAAAAACGGTTTCTGGAAATTATGGATAACCTGGCTTTAAAGGGGGCCGAAGGAATCATCCTCGGATGTACCGAGATACCCATCCTGATCTACCCGGAAGATACAACGCTTCCTCTTTTCAATACCACGGAAATTCATGCCAGGGCAGCTGTTGATTATGCATTAAGCTGAGTTATTAATGTACCATTCATCCTGTTTATTTATGAAAATCAGACTTCAACAAAATATGAATCATCCGGGAAAACGTGTACGAAGCGGTCTTGAAAAATGGATCCTGATCCTTCCCGTGTTTCTGTGGATGCAAACCATTGCATGCGGACAGGGTAAAAATATGATCCTTATTGCCGGCGCTTCCATACCCGATCTGTTTCATGCCGGCATCGGATTTTGCGTAGACAGAAATGTAGTGTTGAATGTTAAACTGGGAAACGGCTTTCAACGCGAATTTGGTTTTTTTAGAAACTACACCGTCGGTTCGGATGTCAGCATCTATTTTGGGAAAGAATCAGAAAAATACAAAGCAAAAAAATGGGCGGTAAATAGCGGATTGACATTTTTAAAAAGTGAAAGTGCTGCAGCGGTGTGGAGATACCTCTATTTTGATAATTCGCTATCGTATGATCTCTTCCTGACGGGAAATGTCATCTTTCAGCCTGAAGTGGGAGTCGCTTTTCAACTCTTCAAAGACCGGTATTCAAAGCCGGATTATAAACCGGGATGGTTTGGTTCCCTGGATATCAA
This sequence comes from uncultured Mariniphaga sp., assembly GCA_964575025.1. GTDB lineage: Bacteria > Bacteroidota > Bacteroidia > Bacteroidales > Prolixibacteraceae > JABMQB01. The sequence goes on along the minus strand of CAZNPV010000016.1, from coordinate 55,593 downwards.
TATGCCTGTAATACCTGTTCTTGGGGGAAGATTCAGGTTTATACTTTGAAGGGGAATATCCCCTGAAGACCATTGAATCCAATTCCGGTTTTGTAGTACCAGCAACCAGCAACCAGAACCAGCAACTGACAACCGTCAACTGACACGAAGCGAAGCGGAGTCCCGATTTCCTATCGGGAACCGACAACAATTTTCCATTTCCCCATCTTCCCGGATAAATCGTGACGGAATGATGGCGATAAATCGTACCTTTGCTGCACAGAAGGAAGGTTGCAGATGCAGACATTTGATTTTGATATTGTTGTAGTTGGCAGTGGGTTGGCCGGGTTGGCTGCGGCCTATTATTCCTCGCAGTATGGGAAGGTAGCGATAGTAACCAAGTCGGAACTGGATACCAGCAATTCCTATTATGCACAGGGAGGGATAGCTGCCGCCATGGATCCCGGTGATTCACCGGAACAGCATCTGCAGGATACCCTCAACGCAGGCCGGGGATTATGCGATTACGATGCCGTACGAATCCTTGCCTATGAAGGGCGGGAGAGGATTTTGGAACTCATGGAGATGGGGATGGAGTTTGATAAGGAAGGATCAGGCTACACGTTGGGCCTTGAGGGAGGCCACACCCGGCGAAGGATTCTTCATGCCGACGGGGATGCTACCGGTAAAAAACTTACCTCTTTTATGCTGGGGCAGGTGAAAAGCCGGAAAACCATTCAATCTTTTGAATATACCGCTGTTGTATCGCTTATCAAACACAACAACCGGGTAACCGGAATTCAAGCTTTTGATTTTGTTTCCCGGAAGAACCTGTTTTTCCGGGCGAAAGCGGTTATTCTGGCAACCGGAGGTTTTTCAAGGATCTATGCCCGGTCGACCAATCCACACACCGCTACCGGTGATGGGATAGCCCTGGCCTGGGATGCCGGGGCCAAAATTGCAGATGTTGAATTTGTACAGTTTCATCCCTCGGCGCTGATGGTGCCCGGAGAGGATGCTTTTCTGATCAGCGAAGCCGTCAGAGGGGAAGGAGCCTGGCTGTTAAACGAACAGGGGGAACGGTTTATGAAAAAAATTCATCCCCTGGCAGAGCTGGCTCCCCGCGATGTGGTCGCTTACTCCATCTATCAGCAGATTCAGCAATCGGAAGAAAAAAGGGTTTATCTGTCGCTGAAGCATCTGAATGCCGAAGCCATAAAAACGAGGTTTCACACCATTTATGATAAGCTGGCGGGCCTGGGTTTTGATATGATCAACGATCTTTTGCCGGTAGCTCCGGCAGCGCATTATATGATTGGCGGCATACGAACCGGATTGCATGGGGAAACCAATATCAACGGATTGTTTGTTTGCGGGGAAGCTGCCTCTACAGGAGTCATGGGCGCCAACCGGCTGGCAAGCAATTCCCTCACCGAATGCCTGGTGTTCGGTAAACGGGCCAGCGAAATGGCTGCTGAACAGGAGCCTTTGGAAGGGATCCCCTCGCTCCCGGAATCCATCCGGATCGATCCCGAAAACGAGAAAATCTTTATCGACGTAAAAAATGAGATTGCCGGAATTCTTCTGGCCCATGCAGGCATCGTACGAAGCGGGGAGGGGCTGGAAAAGACACTGGTGAAACTTGCCGGGTTGTCAGAGAAATATGCCGAACACCAAAATGAGTATAATTTATTAAAAACCAAGCATATAACAACAGTAGGGTGGTTGCTTGCCCGGGGAGCCCTGATCCGGAAGGAAAGCCGGGGAAGCCACATCAGAGAAGATTTTAAGGAACAAAATTCTGATTTCAGGATTCATACGATACAGCAAAAGGGGGTTCCTTTACATTTTGAAAAAGTCAGAGACTAGGTTATGGATGAAAAAGTATTAAAATCGGCTGAGGTTCTTTTCGACCTTGCCTATGCAGAAGATATCGGGGATGGGGATATAACGACCAACAACCTCATTTCGCCCAACGTGATACGCAGGGCCGTACTTGTGGCAAAGGAATACGGTGTAATAGCCGGTCTTCCGGTGGCTGAATATGTTTTCCGTCGTTTTGACCCAAACTTGGAGTGGGAAGAAAAAAAACCGGATGGCAGCAAAGTGGTCTCCGGCGAGGTGATTGCAACGTACAGGGCAAACTTCAGGGCCCTGTTGACGGGCGAACGAAAAGCCCTGAATTTCCTGCAACGGCTTTCAGGCATTGCTTCCTATGCCAACCGGTGTATGGAAACCATCAAAGGGTATGACGTGGAAATACTGGATACCCGGAAAACCCTTCCCGGATACCGGCTCCTGGATAAATATGCCGTTAAGATGGGAGGTGCTTCCAATCACCGTTTCGGACTCTATGATATGGTTCTGATTAAAGACAACCATATTCAGGTGGCCGGGGGGATTAAAAAAGCAGTGGATGAAATCCGGGCTCACATACCCAAAAGCATAAAAATAGAGGTGGAAACAACAAACCTGGAACAGGTGAGGGAAGCACTCGAAGCGGAAGTCGATATCATTATGCTTGATAATATGAAGTCGAAAGTGATGGCCCGGGCTGTTCAGATGATCAACGGCAGGTCTAAAACCGAAGCTTCTGGAAACATGACCCTGAAGAGGATCCGGAAAGTGGCTGAAACCGGAGTCGATTATATTTCTATCGGAGCATTGACCCATTCGGTGAAAGCTCTCGATATCAGTCAGAAAATTATTGACTAAGATGAATCTGGTAATTGATATAGGAAATACCAGGACAAAAGTGTATCTCTTTAACGGGGAAGAACTTGTCAGAGTGATCCCGTTGAACGAATTCAGTGTCAGGGATGTGGAGGTCGTATTAAAGGAATATCCGGATCTGAATAAAGCGATTGTATCATCGGTAGGGAACTATTCTGAGGAAATAAAACGTATTTTGAGGGACTGTTTTCCTGTTTTTATGGAGTTGAATGCAGAAACTCCCCTGCCCATAACGAACCATTATCAGAGCAGGGATACACTGGGGTATGACCGGATAGCTGCGGTGGTAGGTGCCCACAGCCTTTATCCGGAGGAAAACATTGTGGTCGTGGATGCCGGCTCGGCAATAACGTATGATTTGATTACCGACCGGGGAGTTTATCTGGGGGGCAACATTTCACCGGGCCTGGCTATGCGGTACAAGGCGTTGCATCATTTTACCGGGCATCTTCCCCTGATAGGTGTGAAAGCGTGTTCTGAGTTGTATGGCACTACCACGGAAACGGCAATCCGGGCAGGAGTGCAAAACGGGATTGTGTATGAGGCCGATAAAACAATATCCTTATTTAAGGAAATTTATAAAAAATTAATAGTTATTATTACCGGTGGGGATGCCAATTTTTTTGCTAAAAATTTAAAAAGTTCTTTCTTTGTACATTTCAATTTAACAGGAATCGGATTAAACCGCATTTTAGACTATAATGGGGAAACATACAGGGGTTAGTTTACTGGCTATTATTTTATTTTTTCCGGTTGTGCTTTTTGCACAATTCAATAACAACACCACATCGCCGTATTCACGGTTTGGGCTTGGAGATCTTCAGCGGGGATCGCTTGGCCGGTCGGCAGCTATGGGGGGAGCCATTCTGGGCAGCAGGAGCAACCAGCAGATCAACCTGGCAAATCCGGCTTCCTATACTTCGGTGGACTCGTTGGCTTTTCTTGCAGATTTTGGTTTTCAGGCAGGATTTGCCCGGTATAAAAACGATCTTTCCGGGTTCAGCACGAACAACATTAATTTCAATTATTTTGCGTTCAGTTTTCCGGTGACTTCATGGCTTGGGACAGGTGTGGGACTGACACCCTATTCCGATACCGGTTATGAAGTTCAGATGACCGAAGAAGAAGAGAACTTTGGTACGGTATGGCACCGGTATAACGGGGAAGGTTCCCTTTCACGGGCTACCCTGGGAATAGGAGTTGAACCGGTGAAGAATATATCGCTTGGGGTTAATCTGTACTATTTCTTCGGAAGGCTTACGCGCAATGCCTATGTTACTTTTCTGGATAACCTGGACTCTTACAGCGATGAAAAATATGAACAGATCAGACTTCGTGATTTCGGACTTTCCTACGGCTTACAGGCAACCCTGCCTGTGAATCCGACGAGTCAGATAACGCTGGGTGTGATCCTGGAAACCCGGCCTGAATTTACTGCATTTCATTCCGATCTCACCCGGAAGATCTTATCAGACGGAACCACAACCGATATCGATACCGTAGTGTTTATTGATGAAATCAAAGACATTATAAAGATGCCCCTCAGCCTGGGAGTAGGCCTTTCCTTTACCAGCCAGGAAAAACTGGAAATAAATGCCGATTATTTCCACCAGAAATGGTCGGAGGCGACTTTTTTCGGAGAACCAAATCCCTTTTTAACCGACCTGAATCGTTTTTCGGTGGGTGGGGAATATATCCCGGACCGGCATTCTATCAGAAGTTACTTTGATAGAGTGGCTTACAGAGCGGGTTTCACCTACGAGAATTATTATCTTACCTTTGGTGACCAGCAGCTGAATGACCTTGGCATAAGTTTTGGAGTAGGATTACCAATATATCGTTCTTTATCGATGGTGAATGTATCGGCCCAGCTGGGCAAACGGGGTAAAATAAGCAATAACCTTGTACGTGAATATTATGCACGACTGGCCGTAAGCGTTAATTTGTACGATATGTGGTTTATAAAAAGAAAATATGATTAATTGACAACAAACTAATAACCACTATGAAATCTATAGTTTTAAGATCGTTTTTTGTTGCTTTGGTACTTCTGATTGTTTCAGGTGCTACCGGGCAAAGAATAATAAAAGGGACTGTTTACCGGGAAGGAGAACCCGCTGCCGGTATTACGGTTGAAGCACACAGGGGGGGGGCTATGATGACCAGCTTTGATGGAAAATTTATGGTGGAAGCCCATGAAAAAACCAAATGGCTAAGATTTACATACATTGATGAATCCCAAAGACTGGATATCGATGAGAATTCAGACAATGAAATTGAATTCTGTTTCGATGGCATTGAACCCAAAGAAAAAGAGGAAACCGGAGTGAACAATAAATCCAAGGACGAGTTGATTGAAGACAAGGATCTGACTTTCATGAATGAATACACGTTGTATCATGAATTCTTCAGGCAGAAAGATTATGCTTCTGCTTTGCCTCACTGGGAGAAACTCTATAAAGGATATCCGAAATCAACAAGCAACCTGTATATTCATGGTTGTATCATGTTCAAATTCTTCCTGGAAAAAGCGTCATCCCTCGAGGAGAAGCTTGAACACCTTCAGAAAATAATGGAAATTTATGACAAGCGGATCAAGCATTTTAACGATAAAGGATACGTGCTGGGACGGAAGAGCGTATCCTGGTTTGAGTTTTACCTTCAGAATGAAGACGTGGAACTGGAAGACAGAAAAAAAGCCTTCAGGAAGGGGTATGAATGGCTTTATGAATCGGCACAGTTGCAGGGTACAAAAACAGAAATCCCTGTGCTGGTACTGATCATGAATATTTCAACCCAGTTGTTTAAGTTTGGGGAACTTCCCAGGGAAACCGTGGTTCAGAATTACGATTTCTGCAATAACCTCCTGAACCAGATGCTCGAAGAAGAGGATCAGGAGCATGTTGAAGACATCAATCTTGCACTTAAATATGTCGATGATGTATTCATGGTTTCCGGGGCAGCCGACTGCGAGGCATTGATCAGTATCTACACCCCCCAGTTTGAGGAAAAAAGTGAAGATCGGGAATTTATCATAGGAATGCTTCGGAAACTGAGACGGGCCCGATGCGATGAAAGTGAATTGTATAACAATGCCACAGAAAAACTGTATGAACTGGATCCTTCGGCGGAAGCAGCATTCAATATGGCCCGAAGATACCTGAGAAAGGGAAATACAGAAAAAGCCAAAGCGTATTACAAACAAGCCATGGAACAGGAGACCGACAAGGAACTGTTGGCTACTTACTATTATGAATACGGGCTGTTTGTATATGCCAGGGAGAATGCCCTGCAGGAAGCCCGAACCTATGCAAGAAAAGCACTGGATATCGATCCAACCTATTGTGAAGCCCTGATGCTGATAGGGGATATTTACGTGGCTGCAAGCCGCAATTACGGGGAAAGTGATTTTGAACAAGCAACCGTGTTCTGGCTGGCTGTGGATTATTTTAACCGCGCTGCCAGGGCGGGCGAAGCGTGTATTGCCGAAGCATCGGAAAAGGCTTCCCGGTATAAGGAGTATTTCCCAAACAAAGAAGAAGCTTTCTTTCAGGGATTATCAGAGGGCGATCGGTATTCTATCGGAGACTGGATCAATGAAACGACAACCGTCAGATTTTAACCCATTACGGCATAAACATATTCATCCGGGTATTGCAGTTCTGTTTTTAGGGGCTGCAATAGCCTGTTTGGGCTGTGAAGCTGAAGTGGAGAAAATCGAGGCTTTCGCAACGAGCGAATCCCTGCCGGTTATGGTTGCCGAAGACTTCGAAACAACATTTATCGATTCTTTTCAGGTTCAGTTTTATATGAAAGCTCCGGTATTACAGAAATTTGAAACCGGATCGCAACCTTTTGTGGAATTTCCCAAAGGAATCCTGCTGATGAAGTACGATGAACAGGGGAATACGATTTCCCGGATTACATCGGATTATGCCCGCAATTACGAAGAAGAAAAAAAATGGGAAGCAAAAAATAACGTCGTGGCAGTCAATGAACAGGGAGATACCTTGAAAACTGAATATTTAATCTGGGAAGAACAAACCGGGAAGATCTATTCAGACAGCTATGTAAAAATCATTCGGCCCGATCAGATCATTACCGGTATAGGCTTTGAAGCTGACCAGAACTTTCAGAACTGGAAGATCAGGAACCCTAAAGGGACCATTTACGTAACAGTGAATCAGAACGAGAATGAACAGGTTAACCGTAAATAATAAGGTGAAGCTGCTATAACCGGATAATTGGCTCAGAACCATGAACCACCCACTGCTGATTATTTTAGTGACGATTCTTTTATCCGCCTTTTTTTCCGGTATGGAGATAGCTTTTGTATCGGCAAACAAGCTCCGGCTGGAACTGGATAAAAAGTCTGACCCTCTGGTATCCGGTATTCTTGGCTTTGTGACCAAAGATTCAGGCAAGTATATAGCTACCATGCTTATCGGAAATAACATTGCCCTGGTGATTTATGGTATCGCTTTTGCCACGCTCCTTAGTCCCCTTATTAATCCCTATGTTGAATCACAATTTCTGGCTTTATTGATACAGACGATCATATCAACCCTGGTTATACTGGTTCTGGCCGAATTTCTGCCTAAAACGCTGTTCCGGATTTTCCCGAATACGTTGTTGAATATCTTTTCCATGCCCCTGGCATTTTTTTATACGCTCTTTTATCCGCTTACCCTCTTTTTTTTGGGGATAACAAATTTTCTGATTAAAGATGTATTTAAAACAAAAATGAACGAAGGGATTAACAATCCTGTTTTCAGCCTCGTTGATCTCGATCATTTCATCAATGAATCCCATACAGAGTTCAACCAGACAGAAGAGGAGGAAGCACACGAAGTCAAACTGTTCAGGAACGCCCTGGATTTCTCGAAAGTACGGTTAAGGGAGATTATGGTGCCAAGGACAGAAATGGAAGCGCTGGAATGCAACGTGTCCATTGAGGAGTTGCGTTCGAAATTTGTAGAAACCGGATTTTCCAGGATTCTGATCTATGAGGGGAACATCGACAACATTATCGGCTATGTTCACTCTTCGATTATTTTCGAAGATCCCACGTCTATAAAGCCTTTTCTGAAAGATAGTATCATTGTGCCGGATACTATGCCCGCCAATAAACTCTTAAGTACATTTATTACAGAACACCGGAGTGTGGCCATTGTAGTGGATGAGTTTGGGGGAACCGCGGGAATGGTAACCGGCGAAGATATCCTGGAAGAAATATTTGGCGAAATTGAAGATGAACACGACACAAGTGATTTTATTGAAAAAAAGATTAACGACAGAGAATACATTTTTTCCGGACGTTTTGAAATTGATTTCCTGAATGAGAAATACAAACTCAACCTACCGGATACGGAAGATTTTGAAACCCTGGCCGGCTATATTCTTTCGTATTATAAGAGCATTCCAAAGATCCATACCCTGATTGACATTGGTTCGTTTCGTTTTAAAATCCTGAAAGCTACCAATACAAAAATCGAGTTGGTCCACCTGAAGATCCTGGAAAAATAAACAGAAAAGAAATTTTATGTATGCTATTGAATTTTATTATCTTCGTAGCTCGAAAAAAATGAGGATTTTGTATACTAATTAAAGACTAAATGGCTACACTACAAAAGATTAGAAATCAGGCAGGGGTCCTGGTGGCAGTGGTCATCGGGTTAGCGCTTCTTGCATTTATCCTGGGAGACATATTTCGTTCAGGGAATTCCCTTTTTCAGAGAAGGCGACTTGAGATTGCTGAAATAGAAGGAGAATCTTTTCAATACATGGATTTTCAGAAGGAAGTGGAAGAATTGAGTGAGATTTATAAACTCAATACGGGGGAAACACAGATTGACGAAAACACCCTGGTTCAGCTCCGGGAACAGACCTGGCAAAACCTGGTCCGTGATGTTCTGATGAATGATATTTACAAAGACCTGGGGCTTACGATAAGTTCTGAAGAGTTGTACGATATGATACAGGGAAGCAATATTCACCCCATTGTGCAGCAAATTTTTCAGAATCCCAATACCGGCCAGACCGACAGGGCAGCGATCATCCGGTTTCTTAAGAATCTCGAAGCCGGAGCTACACCTGAACAACGGGCCTACTGGTTGTACCTTGAACAGGAAATTGCAGAAAACAGGATTATGAGCAAATACAATAACCTGGTTAAGAAGGGACTGTATGCCACCAATGAAGAGGCTCAAAGAAGCCTGGACAGCAAAAACCGAACGGTGACCTTCAGCTATGCTTCCTTACCGTATGCTTCGGTTCCCGACAGCATGGTTTCAGTTACAGAGAAAGACCTCCGGGATTATTACGATGTGCATCAGAAGGAATACAAACAGGAAAGTTCAAGAAAAATTGAATACATCATTTTTTCAGTAACCCCTTCAGAGCAGGACAGGAAGGAAACAGAGGAATGGATGAATGAGATTAAGCCGGACTTTATCGAAGCAGAAGATAATGTGCAATTTGTCAATTCCAATTCGGATGAAAGTTTTAATGATACCTGGTTTAAATTGGAAGAATTGCCTCTGAATATTGTAAACTGGATTGAAGAGGAGAATGCGGAACTGAACGATGTAATGGGGCCGTATTTTTCCGGGGAGTCCTTTTATCTGGCTAAATTCCATGCTTCGGAAATGCGACCTGATTCAGTCAGAGCCCGCCATATTCTGCTGACTGTAAACAGTACAGCCGAACTGGAGTCTAAACAGGCGTTGGCCGACAGTTTAAAGACAGCGGTTGAAAGCGGCAGCAGCTTTGCCGAGCTGGCCCGTGAATTTTCTGAAGACCAGGGATCCGCAATCAATGGCGGTGATGTGGGATTCTTTACCCACGAACAGATGGTTAAACCGTTTGCCGATGCTGCCTTTAACAACGAAAAAAACGAAATTTCCATCCTTACCTCTCAGTATGGTATTCATGTTGTACAAACAACCGATCGTGGCAGGGAGGTCAGGAAATATCAAATTGCCTATCTGGTGCGGCAATTGGTCCCCAGTGATGAAACGTATCAGAAGGTATATGCTGAAGTAAGCCGTTTTGCCAGCGAAAATACCACCAAAGAGAAATTTGATGAAGCTGTGGCAGAACAGAAACTGAACAAAAGGTCGGCCGTTGTGGGGGAAAAGGACCGGACTGTGCCGGGACTGGCTAATTCCCGCGCGCTCATCAGAGCTGCCTATGAAGCGGAAGAGGGAGATATGCTGAAAGATTACCGGGAATCTACTATTTTTGAACTGGGCGATCAATTTGTTCTTGGAACCGTTGTGAATGTACAGGAAGAAGGAGTCAGCCCCTTTGAAGATGTCAGAGACCGCTTAGAACTGGCGGTTCTGAAAGAGAAGAAAGCAGAATACCTGATGGAAAAAGCTTCGGAAGCATTGGCTGATGAAGACGACATGGTGGTAATAGCCCAGGAACTGGGATCAGAGGTGCTGAAGGCTGAGAATATAAACTTTGCTTCGGCATCAATCCCGGGAGTAGGCATGGAACCCAAATTAACCGGAAAAGCAACAACCCTTGAGGAAGGTCAACTATCCGGTCCGGTGAAGGGAAACAACGGAGTATACATTGTTCAGGTCACTGAAATATCAGAAGGCGGGAACACAAGCCTGGCTGCCGAACGACAGACACTGACCCGGAATCTGGCATACCGGGCTGACATGCAGGCCTATGAAGCCATTAAAGAGGCAGCTGAAATTGAAGACAAGCGTTCTAAATTTTATTAGGACCGGTCTTTCTTAACGGACTTCTATGCGTTACTTTATATCCTACTAATTTTAAGCGAACGAAACGGGTAGGGTACATCGTATCGCCCGGGAAGATGATTCCAATTATGGGAGCTCCCTGTCTGCATCGCTTTCGCATAGCTTCAGCGGAGCAAAGCCGAACAGGCAGGCATTTGTACCCTTTAAAATGCAAACAATTTTACTCAGTTGAAATAGCGTTCGTTTTTCTGCGGAAGCTGCTGATAATTAATCCATTGAGAAAGGCAACCGGGCGGGTGCCTGCACCTTCATCCGGGTTAAATTGGTTAAGGTAGGGAAAGAAAGTGTTTTTAACCCTTTGAGAAAATAATTTATAATCCTTATATTTAGATGTTTTTCTGAATTTTTATTGTGAATAATAACCTTATCCGATTTAAACTAGTATCATGGAAAATAAATCAGACAAAAAGAATGTTTCCAGGAGGTCGTTTCTGGGGACTACGGCTGCAGTAGCTGCAGGAATAACGGTTATTCCGAGGCATGCTGTTGCCGGTTTAGGGCATCAAGCTCCCAGCGACACGTTAAACATTGCTGCTGTCGGCATTGGAGGTATGGGGGCAACCAACCTGAGAAACCTGCAAACCGAAAACATTGTGGCGCTATGTGATGTAGACTGGAAGTACAGTGCGAATGTTTTTGAGGCTTATCCGGATGCCAAACGGTACAAAGACTGGCGTAGGATGTACGATGAGATGGGCAGGAGCATAGATGGGGTGATCGTGGCTACCGCCGACCATACGCATGCGATCATTGCGGGCACTGCTATGACGATGGGGAAACATGTTTTTGTTCAGAAACCGTTAACGCATTCGGTGTACGAATCCCGTTTGTTAACCAAACTTGCAGCCAAATACAAAGTAGCAACCCAGATGGGGAACCAGGGCTCCTCCGGTGAAGGGGTGAACCTGACGACTGAATGGCTGGCCAATGGGGAAATCGGGGAGGTAACCCGGGTGGATTCCTTTACCGACCGTCCGATCTGGCCCCAGGGATTAAACACCCCTGAACAGGGCGACTGGGTTCCGGAAACCCTGGATTGGGATCTTTTCATCGGACCGGCAAAGATGCGGCCTTTTAACCATATCTATCATCCCTGGAACTGGCGTGGCTGGTGGGATTACGGAACCGGCGCCCTAGGCGATATGGCCTGCCATATCCTGCATCCGGTATTTGTCGGGCTTGACCTGGGATACCCGATCCATGCACAGGCAAGTTCCAGCCTTCTGTTAAACGACTGTGCTCCCGTCGCACAATCCGTAAAAATCACATTCCCGGAAAGAGAACCAAAGAAAAAAATGAAAATGAAACTTCCTCAGGTGGATGTATATTGGCATGACGGCGGGATCAAACCGGAACTTCCCGAGGGATGGCCAGATGGCAAAGATCCGAACAACGCCGGAGGATATGTATGTTTCCACGGAACCAAAGACAAACTCATTTGTGGATGTTATGGTGTAAATCCATGGTTGCTTTCCGGAAGAGTACCTGATGCACCCAAGTTCCGGAGAAGAATTGAAAATGCAACCCAGGGCGGCCACGAACAGGACTGGGTACGTGCATGCAAGGAAAGCCCGGAAAACCGCGTGCCTACAGCCTCCGACTTTATGGAAGCCGGACCGTTTAACGAAATGGTGGTTATGGGCGTACTGGCTGTCCGCCTCCAATCCTTATACAAAGAACTGGACTGGGATGGCGAAAAGATGGAGTTTACAAACCTTACTGATGAGGAAACCATCAGAACCGTCATTAAAGACGGCTTCACCATTAAAGACGGGCATCCATCCTTCGCAAAAACCTTCACCGATCCTATACCGGCAAAAGAATTTGCCGCCGAACTGGTTAAGCATACCTATCGCAAACCCTGGAGTTTGCCGGATATGCCCGCGTAAGTCCTCGTTGGGATCGTATTTTTTTAACCCTACATAGGAAGGCACCTGCCAAAACAGGTGCCTTTTTATAGGATTGCAATTGTTTATTTTCATAGATATCTTACAGAACCTCCTGCCCCTCGTTTGTAACGAGGGGCTTATGGGTTGTCGTTTTGTAACGACCTTTTAGCCTGTTTAAACGCATGAATTAAACAGGTTAGAAAACAAATCATACAAAATTTGTTAATTAAAAGCGATCGGACAGGTCCCAGTAGGTAAAACCTGATATTTTTTATAATTTACACCGCTTAATTTGATCCGATGAGAATCACCTAATTTAAAAAGGATGAAGGATAATACGAAACGAAAGGTCAGCAGGAGGAATTTTCTTCACATTGCCGGGGTTGCAGGAACCGGAATAACCCTTTTACCCTCCCGGGTTATTGCCGGGTTGGGACACCGGCCTCCCAGCGATAAATTAAACATTGCCGGAATTGGCGTAGGGGGGATGGGTTTCCGTAACCTTCAGCATATGAACACAGAGAATATTGTGGCTTTGTGTGATGTCGATGAGGAGTATGCCGGAAAAAATGCGTTCAGGACCTGGGACCGGGCAAAGATATATTCCGATTACCGGATTATGTTCGACCGGCAAAAGGATATTGATGCCGTGCTGGTTGCGACGCCCGATCATTCGCATGCGTTGCCGGCTCTTATGGCGATAAAAAGCGGGTACCATGTATACGTTCAGAAACCTTTGTCCCATTCGGTTTATGAAGCGAGGATTCTGGCCGAGGCAGCTAAGCATTACGGAGTGGCCACACAAATGGGCAATCAGGGAAATTCCGGGGACGGCATCAGGGATATCTGTGAATGGATCTGGGCGGGTGTCATCGGGGAAGTAACCCATGTGGATACCTGGACCAACCGTCCTCTATGGCCTCAGGGTCTGCAACGGCCCGAAAAATCAAAACGGGTTCCCCGGACCCTCGACTGGGACCTGTTTATTGGCACAGCGCCCTGGCGTGAATACAATCCGGTGTACCACCCGTGGAACTGGAGGGGATGGTGGGATTTTGGCACCGGCGCCCTCGGAGATATGGCCTGCCATATTATCGATCCGGTATTCAAAGCACTTAAACTGGAATACCCTGTGTCCATTCAAGGGACCTCCTCACCGGTGAATCTGGAATCACCCCCAGGTACAGAGTTTATTGAATATACATTCCCAAGGCGCGATAATCTTCCGAAAGTGGCCATGCCTGAAGTGACCCTGCATTGGTACGATGGCGGTTTACAACCACCCCGTCCCGAGGAACTCAAAGATGGCGAACCAATGGGGGATGACGATGGAGGATGCATCTTTTATGGTACCAGAGGAAAAATTATGTGCTTTGCCTACGGGAAAAATCCATCCCTGCTTCCCTCTTCAGAAATGAACAGTTTCCGGCCACCGGAAAAGTCGATCCGCCGGATATACAACGCTTTGCAGGGCGGACATGAACAGGATTGGATAAGGGCCTGCAAAGAGGAGAAGGAATACCGCCTCGCGGCTTCTTCCGGTTTTAGCTATTCCGGCCCCTTAACCGAAACCGTATTGTTGGGGGTGCTGGCAATCAGGCTTCAGAGCCTGAAACGTAAATTGACCTGGGATCCCGTAAACATGCGTTTTACAAACATTGGCCTGAACGAACAGATCAGGGTATTGACCAAAGACCATTTCGAAATAGTGGATGGAGATCCCCGGTTTAATAAAGAATACAAAACCCTTCCGGCTTCCGAAACCGTTGAGGAATGGATCCGCCATACCTACCGGGAAGGATGGGAACAGATTTGAGTCACGAGTTGCGAGTTGTAAGCGCAGCTAATGCATAATTCTATACCTGCGATTTACTGGCCCCAGATGAATGTTTCTTCGTCAATTGAAATGGCATTGACATGGTAATAACGCTCCTTCAGGTTGCTGTTCTCTTCGTATAAAATGGCATTTAACTGAAGAATATAGGAAATTCCGGATACCGGGGCAGATTCCCATCCCTGATCATTCCTGTTAACGGTATAGCTTGTTGAGTCCGGATCCACCTGGTAGCCGGTATACGTTGTTTTTTTATCCCCGGCATTGACGATCTTTACAAAATAATTTTCTGCTCCGGCTGTTGGGGTCCAGGTTACCTCAAGAGATAAATTGTTTGGATGATAGGTAATATCCGTTATTTCCGGTATCGTTAATGAGTTATCGCTCAGAATATCCTGTTCGGTTTTTTCTGTTCCATCGCTGTTTGTGGCGATAAACGTGTAGGGTCCGAACGAAACGTCCGGGGAAAAATCGTTGTCATCGGGAACCCTGGCATACGTAATTAAGGGTGTGCCAAGGGCAGTCAGGGGTATGGTTTCTCCTTCGGGAGTTTGTACGTGGGCCGATTCGATTTTCTGATTTGAATAGACATAGTAGGCCAGTGCATAATGAATGGTTCCGTTTTGTTCTTTTTTCATCAGGATCACATCAGGAGTGAATGTAAATTCCCTTTTTTCGTCATCGCCGAAATCGCATGAAAAAAGCGTCAGAAGTAGCCCTGCAGCCAGGGTATGAATGAGTATTCGCATTGAATTCATTTTTGTCATTTTAAAAGTTCCTCTTTAACATGTAAGATGTTCAAAATTACTAAATAGTTGCGTTGTGGTATTACTTTTTATCCGGAAAAACTGCCTCGTTCAGTTTTGTCAGTATATTCCGTGCAGTGGATATATCCGGAATAGCTTTAAAAACAAGGGAAAGTTTTTTCCTGGCTTCTTTAATCCGGCATGGGACCGCATTGTTCTGGATGGCTTCGATGAGTCTTTTAAATTCAGGAGATCTGTAAAAGGAGGATTCCGGGTCTGAAATAAAAAAGCAGATCATTTGATGTTCCTTGATGATTATTTTTTCTATGCCCAGTTTTATGGCCTGCCAGCGCAAGCGCACCACATCGATTAGTTCGGCACTTTGGGGAGGGATCTTTCCGAACCGGTCGGTCAGGGTGTGGATATATTCATCCAGTTCCTTTTCATTTTCCACATTATCCAGTTCACGGTAAAGCCACATCCGTTCGGACACCCCGGGGATGTATTCTTCGGGGAAGAGGAGTTCCAGGTCGGTATCGATCTGGCAGTCGTTGATCCAGGTTGCTTTGAGGAATGTACGGGCGATCTGGTCCCCGGAAGTCTCAAAGATTTGTTTGAACTCCTCCTGTTTGAGTTCGCGAATGGCTTCATGCAATATCCGGTGGTAGGTTTCGAATCCGATATCTGCGATGAATCCGCTTTGTTCGGAACCCAGGAGGTTTCCGGCACCCCGGATATCGAGGTCCTGCATGGCGATATTAAAACCGCTTCCCAGGTCTGAAAATTCTTCAATGGCTTTTAACCGTCTTGCGGCTTCGGAGCTTACGGTAGACAACGGGGGAGCAAGAAGGTAGCAGAATGCCTTTTTATTGGAGCGGCCTACACGCCCCCGAAGCTGGTGCAGGTCACTGAGCCCGAAATTCTGGGCATGGTTAATGATCATCGTATTGGCATTGGGAATATCGAGCCCCGATTCGATAATGGTAGTGGCGATCAGGACCTCAAATTTTCCGTTGATGAAATCAAGCATGACTTGTTCCAGCTTACGCCCCTCCATTCTGCCGTAGGCAATCCTGGTTTTGACATCCGGAACAATCTTGTTCAGAAGGATTTCAATATCATAAATGTTCTGAATTCTGTTGTGTATAAAAAACACCTGGCCGTTTCGTTCAATTTCATACAGAATAGCATCCCGGATGATCTGTTCATTAAATCCGTGTACTTCGGTTATGATCGGGTAGCGGTTAGGTGGAGGGGTTTGTATGATGGAGAGATCCCGGGCTCCCATTAACGAAAACTGAAGGGTTCGCGGAATGGGGGTAGCGGTCAGGGTCAGGGTGTCGACATTGACTTTCAGGTGTTTTAATTTTTCTTTCACAGCTACCCCAAATTTTTGTTCCTCATCGATGATGAGCAATCCGAGGTTTTTGAATTTTACATCTTTGCTCACCAGCCTGTGGGTTCCGATTGTTATATCAATTTTTCCCGTTTCCACTTCGGAGAGTATTTTTTTTATTTCGGCTGTGCTCTTGAGCCGGCTCACATAGCCGATATTTACAGGAAATCCTTCCAGTCGTTCTGTAAATGTTTTAAAATGCTGAAGGGCCAGGATCGTGGTTGGGACCAGTATAGCCACCTGTTTGTTGTCGGCGGCTGCTTTGAAGGCAGCCCGTATGGCCACTTCTGTTTTTCCGAACCCCACATCGCCGCATACCAGCCGGTCCATTGGGACCTTTTTCTCCATATCCTCTTTTACCGCTAGGGTAGCTTTTTGCTGGTCGGGTGTATCTTCATACATAAAGGATGCTTCCAGCTCGGTTTGCAGGTATGAATCGGCAGAGAAGGCAAATCCTTTTTCTGCGAGCCTCCGGGCGTAGAGGGCAATTAGCTCCCGGGCAATATCCTTGACTTTTGATTTGGTGCGGTTTTTCAACTGTTGCCAGACACCGCTGCCCAACCTGTGAAGGGTGGGTTCGGTTCCCTCTTTGGCTTTGTATTTGGATATCCGGTGCAGCGAATGAATGCTGACAAGCAACGAGTCGTTGTTTTTATACACCAGCCGGATCGCTTCCTGCACCCTGCCGTTCATTTCGGTTTTTACCAGCCCGGCAAACCGGCCAATTCCATGGTCTACATGGACCACATAGTCACCCTGATGAAGTTTTTTCAGTTCTTTTAACGAAACGGCTTCCCGCTGAGGTTTCCGGTTTCGTAGCGTAAACCGGTGATACCGTTCAAAGATCTGATGATCGGTATAGCAACAAACCCGGATGTCATGGTCTATAAATCCTTCGTGCAGTATAAAAGGAACCGGTGTGAACCTCACGTTGATCCCTGTGTCCGTAAAGATATCCTGCAACCTTTCGATCTGTTTTTCCTGGTTCGACAGGATCAACATTGAATACCCTTTTTCTTGTGACTGGATCAGGTTTTCGCCCAGCAGGGTGAAATTTTTGTTGAAGACCGGCTGTTTGGAAATGTGGAATTCCACTCTTTTCCGGGGCTGAAAAACGGGCGATGGCCCCATTTCAACCACTGAAAACTTTTCAAACTGCAGGAGAAGGGCATCTCCGGAAACCACTTTTTTATGGAGTGCTGTATCCTGTTCCTCTTCTGTCTGTAGTGCCCGCTGGTACAGGTGGTTTACCTGATCCGTAAAGAGACGGATGTCGTTCGCAAACACAAACGTGTCGGATGACAGGAATTCACCAAAGGAGATCCTTTTCGCATCGTCAGTTTTTTGCTGAATATCGGGGATGATGGATATCGTTTCCAGTACCGATCTGGAGACCTGGTTGTCGATAAAAAAACTGCGGATCGAATCCACTTCATCGCCAAAAAAATCGATCCGGTAGGGATCCTCGTTGGAGAAAGAGAAGACATCGACGATGCTTCCCCGAACGGAGAACTGTCCGGGCTCATAGACAAAATCGACCCGTTCAAATCCATAGGCAAAGAGGACTTCGTTGAGAAAGCCGATGGAGAGTTTATCGCTTCTGGAAACGCTAAGGGTGTTATGTGCAAGCGTGTCCCGGGCGATCACTTTTTCTGCCAATGCTTCCGGATAGGTTACAATGATATATTTCAGATTTCCTGAAGTCAACTTGTGAAGCACTTCAGCACGCAGAACAAGTTGCTCCTGTACAGGCTGCCCGAATTCAACCGAACGTTTGTATGACGTTGGGAAAAAAAGGGTTTGCTCGCGTAAACCCAGGTTGTTCAGGTCATCAAAAACATAGGCTGCTTCCTCACGGTCCGCAAGAAGAACCAACCAATCGCGGTTGGCTTTTTTGAAGAGGGTGGCAAGGAGAACGGTTTTTGAAGAGCCAACAAGCCCCTTCAGATGAATCTTTTCACCCGGGGGGGAACTCAGGGTTGCTGTCGTAACAGCATACTGAGGATGCCCTTCAAAATATTTCAGAAACTCCGTGGTTTCCAAACAGTAAAATTTGAGGCAAAGATAAAACAAGTAGATGAAATCCGGGTTTTATAGATTCCATTTCTATATTTTTTTGTGAATGTTAGTGAATTCGTGTTTTAGTGGCATTAAAATTATTGCCACCAAGGCACAAAAACACGAAATAACACAAAAGGTAGAAATTTAAACAACACAAGTTCAATATGTTATCAAAATATGATTTGCCTATAAAACTTTAGTAAATTAGTGTATTGGATTTCATAATCCTATGGAATCAATGGAACCCCTCCTTCTTTAAGGGTGGATTCTTTAGGAATAAAATGAATAGATGATTTCAAATTATCTAAAATGAATTCCGGAAACCATGTGAATTTTCTTATGAATGAAGAAATATTTTTTTAATTTCACAGCCAGAGTTATAATATGAGATTCCGGATCTATCCGATGACTATGCTTTGTATTAAAACAGAAAACAATAAATTTTAAAGAGAAAACCTATGTCAAAAAGAAGAGATGATTTTGTGTCAGCGAAAATCGCTAAAATGAGTCTGCTGGAGAAATGCGGCCAGCTACTCACATTTACCTGGCGTGGTGCCATTCCGACACCCTCCGGTATTGAACAGATTACCAAACTACAGGCAGGAGGTATCTGTCTTGAACCCTACGCAATGGAAACATGCAAAAATTTGTATTGGGGACGTTCGCAGATCGATCCCAATTTCAAGGCACCTGCAGATTATTTCGACATTGCGCATACCTGGTTTGACTCCCGAGCCTTTGGCGTGAGTGTAACCCCTGAAGAGCTCACCGAAGCACTCAACCATCTTCAGCAAATCGCCATGAACAGGGAATCCGGAATTCCGCTTCATGTTACCATTGACATGGAGGGAGATTTTAAGAACGACTATACCGCCGGGCGGGTTTTGCAGTTTCCGCCTCCAATGGGTATTACGGCGATAGGTGATGTTGATCTGGCATACAAAATAGCCAATCTGATGGGTCGGCAAATGGCTGCTATAGGGGTAACTCAGTTCTATCATCCGGTCTGTGACGTGAATATTAATCCTTTAAACCCTGAAATCGGTGTCCGTTCATTCGGAGACGATGTCAAGGTAATCTCAAAATTCATTGATGCAACAGTCCGGGGCTATGAGGATGCAGGAATTACTGCAACCATCAAGCATTTTGCTGGCCGGGGTGATTCCGCAACGGATGCACATGATGTACTCGACGTCTGCCGTGGGGATAAAAAAAGAATGCAAGAGGTTGAGTTAGCTGCATTTCAGGCAGGTGTTGACGCAGGTGCCTCAGCACTTATGACAGCCCATACCATTTTCCCGGCTTATGATGAAGAATATCCGGCTACCCTTTCGAAAAAAATCCTCACCGATCTTCTGAGGGGTGAAATGGGATTTGATGGCATCATTGTTTCCGATGCGATCGGTATGGCTGCGATCCTGAAAAAATGGCCCCTTCCCCAGGCATGTGCTATGGCGGTTAAAGCGGGTGTGGACCACATTCTGCTCAAGGCTGACGATGAATCCCGTTCACAATGCTTGTTTGGTATTAAAATGGCTGTTGAAAATGGCGAGCTTCCTGAAGAACGTGTGGATGATGCAGTTCGTCGTCTGCTCAACCGGAAGTATGACCAGGGTCAGTTTGAGAAAGCAGGGAAAATGGATCCAAAGGAAACAACAGCGATTGTCAGAAAGAAAGAAAATATCGACTTCTCATGGGAAGTAGCTCACAAAGCATTGCTGGTTGTTCGCGATGATAAAAAATTACTCCCTCTGAGCAAAGACAAGAAAATCCTGGTGATTGAACAATGCATCCCCTATGAGTTTCTTGGAAAGGATATGTACAGCCATGCCCATATGTTCTGTGAACAGATGACGAAACATTCTACCAGGCTGATTCTGGACGATACTTCATTTCATGCCGAAGAGGATGAAGTCGAAGAAGCGTTGAAGCTGGCGAAAGAAGCCGATTTGGTTGTGATGACCAACTACTATGCACGCATTGAAAAAAGGGGGAATAACACACACCTGGTGAAAGCATTGAAAGCGGCCGGCCATGATGTGGTTGTCGTTACGAACTTTCCTTATCGCAAGGGCACAACAACGGCAGCCGATGCGGTGGTATGTAACTTCTCCGGTACGCCCGATTCAATCAGGGTTTCTGCGGATCTGCTATTTGGCAAAATTAAACCTTTTCCTACAACAAAGATGCCCATTGATTTGAGTGCTGAAAAAGATCTTCCTGAAGAACCTGATGCTGAACCGCTAAAGAAGAAAAAGAGGAAAAATGTCAATGTATGGAAAGGAAAGTGCTAATACCGCAACCTTATCATACAATATAAATTAATACATATTCCGGGCGTCAGCTAAGGTTTTTATTTTCTTGCTGACGCTCGGATTTTCATCAGAATGCTGGAGCCAATTGAAGCCAGCCATGTAATAATCAATAAACAAGAAAAAAATGACTCAATCCAATTCATTCAATATTAAAGATATCTACACCATTACAGGATCCCGGATTACCGATATTTATGAAAACAATAAAATGACGGTACATTTTCAGGGAATGTCCAAATGTTTGCAGTTTCCGCATACTGTAGCACTGCAAGGTGCTCCGACCTGTTCGATCGGAATTTCCCCTTACGGCCTGTATAACCGGTTCAACGATGCCGGCCGTCTTATTTTGTTAAACCAGAAGGCGGTTCAATTTGGCTCTGCACCTTATATCAGCACTTACGAGGGAAATACTTTGTTAACGCAGCTTCAGCCCGGCGAAACGGAGTCTGATGACATTCCGGCGATGAAAAATTACTATCCCGAGGCAATCGACAAAGAAAATATCAAAATGACCATTGCCACCCCTTCTTTGGAAATCGAATATACCCTGGAAGATGTGAAGGTAACAAGAAGACTGATTTCACCCTTATTATCAGGCAATGAACAAACGCTTATGCCGATTGGCGTTGAGGAATTTATAGTGGAAAATAACACGGATGAAGAACAGGATTATACCTTGGTGATACCCCGGCCTTCCCTGGTTAATTTACAGGAAAAAGAGCTTAAGCCTACCGATCAGGATAGTGTTTTCGTAAGCAGTGCAGCCATTGACGGACAAAAACATGAAGCATTTGAAATGAATGGCATTCATGGAGTCGTTATGGGCAGCACGGAAACGGAAAACAAGATGATCATTGCCGTATCAGATGTCCCCGGTGTTGCAGTGGATACGCAACCCTATTTCTTATTGAACAAATACTCCGGCGATCTTCTTATAACAGAAGAAGGCACCTTTTATGAAAAATGCGAACCCATTAGCAGAAGAGATTATGGTGCAGCTGTAAGTTTAACCATGACGCTCAGACCGGGCGAATCGAAGGTCATTCCTTTTGCTGTTGTAATGGACTTCCCTGTTCAGGAATACATCGATGGGAAGACATTTGACAGAAAATACATTCAGAATTTTGAAAATCCCGAAACCAGAGAGTCTGAAATGGTAAAGATCGCTTTGGAAAACTATCCGCAGTGGTGGAAAGCGACATTAACCATTCAGGAACGGATCTTCAATTCAATATACTCCACGCCTTCCTATAAGGATGATTTTGAAGGAGCGATGCGTTTAACGAGACTTATGCTGAATGAACTTCATTTCCCCCTTTCGAATGCCTGTGTCTGGATTGAAGAAAAGGGCAAAGAACAGGCCCGTTTTCTTGAATGTTTCGACTATTCCTACATTGATCCTTCGGACGTGGATTGGTACTCCATGGTGCTGCTGATGATGTTTCCAAAAGTGGAAAAAGATTTGTGCCAGGCGTTTATTGATTCAATTAATGCGGTCGATCCGACTCCGAGGTGGTATCATCATCATGCCTCGTTTGTTGAAGCAAGGATGCATTTTGAAGAAAATCCGGAAGAATACGAAGGCAAAAAGTTAACCCAGATACGGGATGATTTCAAGACCCTGGGTAGCGTGGCCCATGATGTTTGCATGTTGTCAAAGGGGCATCCTCTGCGCAATGTCAGCGATTATGCCTGGTACAACAACAATTACTGGGTTGACCTTTATCCAAAACTGATGATGCGCGTGCTCAGAAATGTGAAATTCACCGGCGATATGGAATTTCTGAGATCGAATTGGGAAACCATGAAATTTGGATTGGAATCCCTGTTAAAACTTGATTTTGACGGCGATGGAATTCCTGAAGGCAATCCCGATGATGTGAAAAATACCTTTGATAACCTGGTTCTTTTCGGAGCAGATGCGTATGATGCCACCCAATTTCTTGGTGGCTGTCAGGCATTGATTAAAATGGCACAGATGCTCGGCAGGAAGGACGATGAGGAACAGATCCAAAAAATATACGATAAAGCCTGGAAAAGTTTTGAGCAACTGTGGCGGGAAGATACAAATAAGAAGGGTGAAAAACTCGAGTATTACATCACCTGTTTTGATCCGGAAACCGGTAATTCAAATACCGATGTCTGGACCAACCAGCTTGACGCCTTGTGGTACCTGACGGCTATCGGAGAAGCTCCTTCCATTCCGGAAGAACGTGTCAAGAAAATTCTGAAAACAATCTATAACACGAACAAAGCTTTCATGGGCTGGGCGATGTGTAAAACAAAGGATGGTGAAATGGTTGAATCGGAACAGGGACAGGATGTTTACACCACATCCAATTATGTTTTTGCCCAGTTGTTGGATTATTACGGAATGGTTGAGGAAAGCAAAGAGGTGTACAAACACATGGACCGGGTTGTTTTCGGGTACGCAAATACATTGACAACTCCTGACAATCTCAGGGCTGAACTGGAAATGGAAATGGGTGAAACAGAACCAGGACCGCATTACATTGTAGCAGCCTATCCAAGGCCAGGCGCTGTGTGGACTCATTTGGTAATGAATCATGTCAAAGAATTACAGGCGAAAAAGAATACCAATACAATTGAGCCCAAAGACCTGATTCCATTCTATCCCTGGTTGATGAGTGAACAGGAGTAAATTCGTTCTCTAACTTAGATCACATAAAAATTATCCTATAGAAAATTAGTATGAGCAAAAAATACGACATCACTTTTGTGGGGCACATGTGTTACGACGAGATTGTTCCATTTGGGGGTAAAGCGCAAGTTGCTCCCGGAAGCGCTGTTTTATGCGGAGCCATGGTTGCGGCAAGAGTGGGTAAAAAGGTTGCTGCTGTTGTGAAAATGTCCCCAAAAGATGAGCATATTCTTCAACCGATGAAAGACCTCGGAGTGGATACCTATCTCATTCCGAGCGAAGAAACATCGTACAACAGGGTAGTGCATTTCTCCGAAAATGTCGATGAACGGGAAATGACCCTCATCAAATCGGCCGGAATAATCGATATTAAGGATGTTCCCGATCTGGATTCTACTTGTGTCCACCTGGCCGGGATTTCCGATACCGAATTCGACATGGCACTTATGCAGGGATTGAAGGCCAGAAATTACCCAAGCCTGTCGGTTGATATGCAAAGCTTCGTCCGTCATGTAGACCCGGTGACCAAAAACCATGAGTTTATCGATGTTGCAGATAAAAAAGAAATTGCAGCTATGATGAATAAGTTGAAGCTCGATATCGTGGAAGCCAGGCTTCTGACCGGCACTGATGATTTGGAGAAAGCAGCTATCCTTATCGAATCCTGGGGATGTCCCGAAGTGATGATTACACAATCAGAGGGTGTCCTGGCAAGGGTAAATGGCAAGACGTACTATGAAAAATTCTCGAACAGCAATATTTCCGGCAGGACCGGCAGGGGTGATACAACCTTCGCTGCTTACATGTCGCACCGGTTGGATCACGATGTTGCAGAATCGCTGAAGTTTGCGGCTGCTCTTGTTTCAATCAAAATGGAAATACCCGGCCCGTTTAACGATACGCTTGAAAATGTATACAAACGACTGAAAGAAAAACATAGTTGAAAAAATAAAAACATTCCATCTGTCCAATACGATGGAACCCGTTTGCCGGTTTACCGGAGGCAGGTCGTGGTTTTAACCGGTTTAATAAATTGTTTACTCTACCCCCTTTTTCTGCTTCTTCCGGTCATGTTCGTTCAGAAGTATTTTCCGTAGGCGCATCGATTTGGGCGTGATCTCGATGTATTCATTTTCACGGATGTATTCCATGGCTTGCTCCAGTGAAAACTTTACAGCCGGGACAATCATTGCTTTATCATCAGAACCGGCTGCACGCACGTTTGTAAGTTTTTTTGTTTTTACGATATTGACTTCCAGGTCATCCTGGCGGGAATTTTCCCCGATTACCTGTCCGGCATAAATTTTTTCATTCGGATCGATAAAGAATCTGCCTCTGTCCTGAAGTTTATCAATCGAATAGGCGATGGCAGTGCCGGTTTCCCTGGCAATCAAAGCTCCGTTTCTTTTTGTGTTGATCGGACCTTTCCATGCCTGGAATTCTTTAAACCGGTGGGCAATCACTGCTTCCCCTTCAGTGGCAGTAAGTACCTGGTTTGATAATCCGATTAATCCGCGTGACGGGATTTCAAATTCCAGTACCAGGCGGTCGTTTTTATGTTCGATGTTTAAAATATTCCCCTTACGGCCGGTAACAATTTCAATGGCTTTCCCTGAAAATTCTTCCGGAACAAGGATAGTCAGCGATTCAACAGGTTCGTGTTTTACACCCCCAATTTCTTTAATGATTACCTGAGGCTGTCCCAACTGAAATTCATACCCTTCGCGGCGCATGGTTTCAACTAAAATAGACAGGTGAAGAATACCCCTTCCGAAAACCTGCAATTTTTCAGGAGAATCAGATTCTTTGATTCGCATAGCCAGGTTTTTTTCAAGCTCCCTGTACAACCGGTCGCGCAGGTGCCGCGAGGTTACATATTCGCCTTCTTTTCCGAAAAACGGAGAATTATTGATGGTAAAAAGCATGCTCATTGTGGGTTCATCTACCGAAATCCGTTTTAGTGGCTCCGGATTTTCCAGGTCGGCAATGGTATCCCCAATTTCGAAATTTTCCGGTCCCAATACGGCACAAATTTCACCTGCCTCCAGTTTGGTTTTAATTTTCTCTTTACCTAATCCTTCAAAACGGTATAATTCTTTAATCGTAGCTTTTTCAACTGAACCGTCTTTTTTCACTACGCCAACCTGCATCCCAGCTTTTATGGTTCCCCGTGTGATTCTTCCAACGGCAATCCTACCAAGGTACGATGAATAATCGAGCGATGTGATCTGCATCTGGAGGTTTCCTTCTTTTATTTCAGGTGGGGGAATCTGACCGATAATTGTATCAAGCAAATATCGGATGTTGTCGGTTGGTTCACGCCAGTCTTCAGCCATCCACCCTTCTTTGGAGGAACCAAAAACCGTGTGGAAATCCAATTGTTCGTCGTTGGCTCCCATATTGAGCATTAAATCAAAAACATCTTCCTGGACAACTTCAGGGTGGCAGTTTGGTTTGTCGACTTTATTGATAACAACAATCGGCTTCAGGTTGAGGTTGAGCGCTTTTTGTAAAACAAACCTTGTTTGTGGCATAGGGCCTTCAAAAGCATCGACAAGTAAAAGTACCCCATCGGCCATGTTTAAGACCCGTTCAACTTCTCCCCCAAAATCAGAGTGCCCGGGAGTATCGATGATATTAATTTTAATCCCGTTATACCGGACTGAAACATTCTTTGAAAGAATGGTAATCCCTCTTTCCCGTTCCAGGTCGTTTGAATCAAGGATCAGGTCGTCAACTTTTTGATTGGCCCTGAATAGTTTAACCTGGTGTAAAATACGGTCGACCAGTGTAGTTTTCCCATGGTCGACGTGGGCGATTATAGCTATATTTCTTATCTTTTCTATTTCCTGTTTTTTTAAATGCGCGGCAAAAGTAGTCATTTCATTGAAACCGCAATTTAAATTCTCAGGAATGGAACAGAATGTTAATTTAAAGGTTCAGTAAAGGAAATGAATTTCAACTCTCGTAAAAGATGGAATCCGTACAACAATATTATTCTACACCAGCCCCTGCGCCAACATGGCATTGGCTACTTTTACGAATCCCCCGATGTTGGCCCCTTTCACATAATTTATCGTTCCATCCTTTTCCTTGCCGTATTGAATACACATTTGGTGTATATTTTTCATGATGGAATGGAGTTTGGCATCCACTTCCTCTCGGGTCCAGCATATGCGCATGCTGTTTTGGGCCATTTCGAGTCCTGATACAGCCACGCCGCCGGCATTGGCTGCTTTGCCCGGGGCATAAAGGATTTTTGCCTTCAGGAAAGCGTGTTCTGCTTCATAGGTAGAGGGCATATTGGCTCCTTCGGCCACAACAAAACAGCCGTTTTTAAGCAATGTTTCCGCTTCGCTTCCGCTGATTTCGTTCTGGGTGGCGCAGGGAAGGGCTACATCGCATTTAATGCTCCATGGTCGCTGGCCTTCATAATAGGGTACGTTGTATTTTTCAGCATATTCTTTGATTCTGCCACGGTAAATATTTTTCAGCAGTTTGACGTACTCCAGTTTATCCCGGTCAATGCCCTCAGGGTCGTAAATGGTCCCGTTTGAATCGGATAAACTTACCGGTTTCCCTCCCATGTCGAGTACTTTTTCCACGGCAAACTGAGCGACATTCCCTGAACCGGAGATGGTCGTTGTTTTACCTTTGATGCTATCGCCATGGGTTTTAAGCATTTCTTCGGCAAAATAAACGGTTCCGTAGCCTGTAGCTTCCGGACGGATAAGGGAACCGCCCCACCCAATACCTTTCCCGGTTAACACCCCTGTAAATTCATTGCGTAACCTTTTATACTGGCCGAACAGAAACCCGATTTCCCGTCCGCCTACACCAATGTCTCCTGCAGGAATATCGGTATCGGGCCCGATATGGCGAGCTAACTCCGTCATAAAACTCTGGCAGAATTGCATTACTTCATTGTCGGATTTGCCTTTCGGATTGAAATCGGAACCTCCTTTTCCGCCTCCCATAGGCAACGTAGTCAGGCTGTTTTTCAGAACCTGCTCAAAAGCCAGGAATTTAAAAATACTGAAATTCACCGTAGGGTGAAACCGCAGTCCTCCTTTATAAGGGCCTATGGCGCTGTTCATCTCTATACGGTATCCCCGGTTGATCTGGATGTTGCCTGCATCATCCGTCCATGGAACCCGGAACTGAATCACCCGTTCCGGTTCCACCATACGCTCCATAATTTTTGACTGTAGATACCGTGGATTTGAAATTAAAAACTCAGAAAGGGATTCAACTACCTCCAGCACAGCCTGGTGAAATTCCGGTTCTCCGGGATTTTTCGCCTTTACCCAGGCCATGAAATCCTCTGTAAATTGTTTTGGATCGTTATAATTCATGCATCATTTTTTTTGTTGGTTATATTGATGGTATATGTTATTTTTTTGGTATGACCTCCCGGAATACAGGTGCAAAACACCCGGACTGCATAGATTGCGCAAATGTATAATAATTTCCCCTTTATTGTTTAATTTTAAAGCAACAATGCTGAAAATTTAACAAATTATTACTTTTTCAGGCATTTTGTATCTAATTATATTTATTAACCTGCTTTTTCAGGGATCTTGTTTTATTAGCGAAATGCGAAGATCCGGGATTTGGGAGCAGGCGTTGTAAAACAGGAGGGGAACAAAAAATTGCTTTGCAGGTATGGGAGGGGAGGTATTTGCCCGGACAAGGGAACCTGTGTTTGTTTATTCGGCAAAATACCTAACTTTGCGGCTTTAAAAATCAGGATTAATCTATCAAGCAGGTTAAAATGGAATACAGATTTAACCAGATTGAACCGAAATGGCAACGGTACTGGGAGGGAAACAAAACTTTTAAAACGGAAGATGATTTTTCAAAACCCAAATATTATGTACTGGATATGTTTCCCTATCCGTCCGGGGCAGGATTGCATGTTGGCCATCCGGAGGGGTATACAGCCACGGATATTGTAAGCCGGTATAAAAGGATGAAAGGCTTTAATGTTCTCCACCCGATGGGGTATGATGCCTTTGGACTGCCGGCAGAACAATATGCCATGCAGACCGGGACCCATCCGGCTGTAACGACAGGAAAAAACTGTGATACCTTCAGGAGGCAGATTAAATCGCTGGGGTTGAGCTACGACTGGGATCGTGAAATCAATACCACCGATCCGGCGTATTTTAAATGGACCCAATGGATTTTTACCAAATTGTACGATACCTGGTTTGATAAGGAATTAAATAAGGGAAGACCTGTCCGTGAATTAACCATCCCGGAAGAGGTAAAGAGAGCCGGGAAAAAGGCAGTAAGGGAGTATATCGATTCCAGGAGGCTGGCTTATTACGATAACGCCCAGGTTTGGTGGTGCGACCATTGCAGGATTGTTTGTGCCAACGAAGAGGTGATGACCGATGGATCACATGAGAAATGCGGTAGCAAGGTGAGGAAAAAGAATCTGAAACAATGGTTGCTCAGGATCCCGCATTATGCCGAACGTTTGCTGGAAGGCCTCGAAGAGCTGGATTGGCCTCCGGGCATTAAGGATATGCAGAAAAACTGGATCGGTAAATCAACCGGGGCGGAGGTGGATTTTGCCATCGAAGGACTGGATGAAAAGTTGCGGGTTTATACGACACGCCCGGATACTTTGTTCGGAGCTACCTACATGGTGATCGCCCCGGAACATGCGTTGGTGGAGGTTATACCAACCGCTAAAAAAACAGCCGAGGTGGAAGCGTACCGGAAATCGGCTGCTTTGAAATCAGACCTGGAACGTACCGACCTGGCGAAAGAAAAAACCGGGGTTTTTACAGGCCGGTATGCCATCAATCCGGTCAATAAGAAAAGAATCCCGATCTGGATTGCTGATTATGTTTTAATGGGGTACGGGACCGGAGCCATCATGGCAGTACCGGCACACGATACCCGTGACTTTGAATTTGCTGAAACTTTCAATATCCCGGTGGTGTGCATCCTGGATCCGGTAGATGAATCCTCTGAAACAAGAGAGCGCGTGGTTACCGGGAAAGAATGCTGGACCGAAGACGGTGTATACATCCATTCGTCCAATTCAGAAACAGGCCTTGATATAAACGGGATGACCCAGGAGGAAGGCATTCAAACGGTTATCAACTGGCTTGAAAAGAATAACCTCGGAAATTTCTCTGTCAATTATAAAATGCGTGACTGGTTGTTCAGCAGGCAGCGTTACTGGGGCGAGCCCTTTCCGGTAATCCACTGGGAAGACGGAGAACTAACGGTCCTGGATGAAAAAGAGCTGCCCCTTGAACTTCCGGAACTGGAAGAATATACCCCGGGTGATACCGGGGAATCTCCCCTGGCCCGTTCAACCGATTGGCTGCATGTAACGGATAAGAACGGCAGAAAAGGAGTACGGGAAACCAATACGATGCCCCAATGGGCCGGATCCTGCTGGTACTACCTGCGTTTTACAGATCCCCACAGCAACCACCGGATCGTTGATCCTGCCAAAGAAAAATACTGGATGCCCGTTGATCTGTATATCGGTGGTGCGGAACATGCCGTACTGCATCTCCTGTACTCACGATTCTGGCATAAAGTGCTTTTCGACCTGGGTGTGGTTTCAACCGATGAACCCTATCTGAAACTTTTTAACCAGGGAATGATCCTGGCGTTTGCCTATGAGACTGCTTCCGGAGCAAAGGTTCCGACCGACCAGGTGGAGGAAAAAGACGATAGATACTTCCATAAAGAGACCGGGGAGGAACTGACGCAAATTGTGGCTAAAATGTCAAAATCGCTGAAGAATGTCATTAACCCCGATGATGTGGTAAAACGGTACGGAGCCGATTCCCTGCGGTTATACGAAATGTTTATGGGGCCCCTCGAAGAGCGGAAACCATGGACCGAAACCGGAGTCAAAGGAGTATTTAATTTTTTGAATCGTGTGTACCGGTTTTTTGCTGACCGGAAAAATATCGTGGATGGAGCCGAAGACACTGAAGTATTGAAACAGTTGCACAAGACCATACAGAAGGTGGAATCGGACATCGAGAACCTGAAATTTAATACCGCGATTTCAGCCTTAATGGTTTTCAATAACCTGGCCATTAAAAAGGGAAAAGTTACCAAATCCTCTGCTGAAATATTTGCCAGAATCCTGTCGCCATTTGCCCCCCATATGGGCGAAGAATTGTGGTCATTATACGGAAACCCAAATACGCTGGCTTATGAACCCTGGCCTGAAGTGGATGAATCCCTTCTGAAAGAAGATACATTCGAATATCCGGTATCATTTAACGGGAAAATGCGGTTCAAACTTGAGCTTTCTGTCGGGATCGCACAACAGGAGGTTGAAAGAATCATCCTCGGCCACGAAAAATCGGAAAAATGGCTTCAGGGGGAAGCCCCCAAAAAAGTAATTTTTGTCCCGAAGAGAATTATCAATGTAGTGGTATAAATACCTGGCAGGGGAGATTTTTCATTGATATTGATTATTCTGAGCCGGCAGAAATTCTTGTCCCCACTCCGCCCGAAAACGAGCTCAAAGCATTCCTGATTGACAAAGCCCTGGACATTGGCCTTTGATGGTTTTTTAATTCCTCAGATGGGTCTCGTTTCATTTCTCTCCTTCTATCGGTGTCTTTTTGATCAGGAATCGTTTATTTTGCAGAACAAAGAATTGCATGCTATGAAGAAAAAAATACCGGGCATCATCCGGGATTATGTGATCATCACCCTGGGTTTGCTGCTGTTTTCGGTTTCGTGGACTCTGTTCCTTTTGCCTGCTGAAATTACAGGAGGCGGCATCAGCGGGCTGGCTGCCACTATTTTTTATGCCTCTAAGATTCCGGTGGGAGTCACCTATTTTGTTGTGAACATTTTTCTGGTGCTGGTTGCGTTGAAGATCCTTGGTGCCAGCTTCGGGATAAAGACCCTTTACAGTATGGCGATGATCAGTGTCCTTTTAACCATCTTCCAGGAGGTTTTCAGCGAGCCGGTCATTGACGATATGTTTCTGTCTGCTGTCCTGGGCGGTATCCTCGGAGGGGTCGGGCTGGGCGTTGTTTTTTCACGGGGTGGGAGCACCGGTGGGACCGATATCATTGCCCTGATCATTAATAAATACCGGAATATCAGCCCGGGACGGGTCATCCTGTACAGCGATGTAATCATTATCGCTACCTCCTATATTGTTTTTCGTTCGCTCGAGAAATTGGTTTACGGATATGTCTCGATGTGGGTTTTCTCCTATGCGCTCGATGCATTTCTGACCGGTGTGAACCGATCTGCACAGATGTTTATTTTTTCCACGAAATACCGTGAGATTGCCGATGTAATTACGGAACAGGCTGGCAGAGGAGTAACGGTAATGGATGGAACCGGGTGGTATTCGAAAGATAATATTAAGGTGGTTATCTCCGTTGTTAAAAAAAGCGAAACCAGCATGATTTTCCGTGAAATTAAAGAGATTGACCCGGATGCCTTTATCACTATGGGCAGTGTTATGGGAGTCTACGGAAAAGGTTTTGAAAAAATCAAACTGTAATACAACAGGCAAATCTAAATTGTAAGATGCATAAAAAATACCGGGTTGAAATCATTTTTCTTTTGGCTGCAGCAGCTGTTATTATTGGAGTTCTGAACCTCCCAAAGCCTGATAAATCCATACCGGAAGCTGAGAAAGCTCCGGAACCGGAAATTCTTCCCAAACCGTTGCTTAGATTCGGATTGCCTGTTGATTCATTTGTTGTCTCAGAGGGTGTCGTTCAGAGGAATCAGAACCTGAGCCAACTACTGACCGGTTATGGGGTTACCCTGGGCACAATTGACCAGTTGGCCCGCTTATCACGCGACACCTTCGATGTAAGAAAAATCAAAACAGGACGGAAATATTATGTGTTCCGGTCATCCGATTCTTTACTGACCCCGGAATATTTTATCTATGAAAGTTCCGGAACCGATTACGTGGTTTTTACACTCAGGGATAGCCTCAAAGCATATAACGGAAAAAAAAAGGTACAGGTCCGGATAAGAAAAGGAACCGGCAGGATTGAAACTTCCCTGTGGGATGCCATGAACGATCAAAACCTGAGTCCCATTCTGGCTCTTGCTATGTCGGATATTTATCAATGGACCCTGGATTTTTACGGTATTCAGAAGGGAGATAAGTTCCGGATTATTTTTGAAGAAGAATTTGTTGAGGAGTTTCCCCTTGGCATCGGGAAGATCCATGCGGTTCAGTTTAACCATAGGGGGCAGGACTACTTTGCATTCCGCTTTAACCAGGGTGATAAGCCGGATTATTTCGATGAAGAGGGGAAGAATCTCCGGAAGGCTTTCTTAAAGTCTCCGCTGCCGTTTTCACGTATCAGCTCACGGTTTTCTTACAGCCGGATGCATCCCATTCTGCGGTATCGCCGGCCGCATTTGGGAGTGGATTATGCAGCTCCCCGGGGAACACCGGTTCAAAGCATCGGGGATGGAATAGTGACCGAAAAGGCATATCAGCAGGGAGGCGGTGGCTATTATCTCAAAATAAAACACAATTCAGTATATACCACTACCTATATGCATCTTTCAGGATATGCCAAAGGGATCACTACCGGAACACGGGTTAATCAGGGGGACGTGATCGGCTATGTCGGTTCCTCCGGACTGGCTACCGGACCTCACCTTGATTTTCGTATCTCAAAAAACGGAAGTCCGGTGGATCCCCTGAAAGTGGAAGCACCTCCGGGGGATTCGATCCGAACAGAAAACCTGAACGATTATTTTCACCTGAAGGATTCCCTGATGAACGAGTTGGTACAAATAGATTGGGTGGAAAGATGAATAGTGGAAAAGTGGAATAGTGGAACGGTGGAACAGTTGTCGGTTGACGGTTTGTCGGTTTGACGGTTTGACGATTGCTATGGGGGAAAGATCAATAAGATAGATCAGAGAGATCAATGGATCAATATGGATCAATATAGATCAGTTCAATGGATCAATGGGATCAGAGTGTAAGAAGTTGTCATCGTTGTCATGGTTGTCCACCCGCTTCGCTCGTGTTGTCATGGTTCTCATGTTTATGCTCGCGGAATCCTGCATCTAAGAGTCATTGGCAGCAAAGGATCCGCAAAGAAGTCTCTTTTTCGTTCAAAAAAAATCTGTGTGTATATTCAAAAAAAAAGCCGCTTCCATCAGGAAGCAGCCTTTTTATACTAACTAACTCAGAACTGCTTTATTTTTTCCAGAGTTTTTGCATCTCTTCCAGAGTTTTCCCTTTGGTTTCGGGCACCATTCTCCATACGAAGATCAGGGAAAGCACACTCATGATACCGTAGAAATAGTAAGCTCCCCCGCTACTCAATTCCATCATAGCCGGGTAGGTGGATGATATGAAGTAGTTGGCAGCCCACTGGGCAGCCACAGCTACAGCCACCGCCTTTCCCCTGATTTTGTTGGGGAATATTTCCGAGATCAGTACCCAGGTTATTGGTCCCCAGGACATCATAAAGGATGCGGTATAGATAATGATAAAAATCAATGTGCTGATACCAATAATTTTGAAAAAAGCAAGGGTTCCGATCGCGAACATTCCAAATGCCATTCCTGCGGAACCTACTATCAGCAAGGGTTTTCGTCCCCAGTTGTCAACGGTAAGGATGGCAATTACTGTAAAAACAACATTTACGAGTCCCATGATCACCGTTTGCATCATAGAGGCATCCTTAGCGGCCCCCATGCTTTCAAAGATACGGGGAGCATAGTAGAGGGCTACATTAATTCCTACAAATTGTTGAAATATGGAAAGCAAAACACCAATTACAATGATTAATTTTCCATAGGAGAAAAGTTTCCCTGAAGATCTTTCGATGGTGGCTTTGATTTCCTTTAGGATTATTCTTGCCTGCTCAGCTCCGTTGATTTTTGTCAATATGCCCAGGGCTTTCTGATCCTTATGGTTCAGGGCCATATAACGCGGTGTCTCCGGAACAAAGAACAGAAGCAGTCCAAACAATCCTGCAGGAATTGCCTCTGAAGTAAACATTCTTCTCCAGCCGATCGTATTGATCCATTCGAGGGGTTTTCCGTTGGCAATGCCCCAGTTTACAAAGTAAACCACGAGCATTCCAAAGATTATGGCAAACTGGTTTAAGGATACCAGCCGGCCCCGGATATCAGCAGGAGCTATTTCTCCGATGTACATTGGACATACGGCCGAAGCCAGCCCGACACCAATGCCTCCCATGATCCTGTAAAAATTGAACATATAGAGGAGCCCCAGGGTGGGTTCCCCTTTTGTGAAAAATAAAAATTCAGGATTTCCGGATCCAAGGGCCGATAAAAAGAATAAAGCGGATGCGACGAAAAGGGTGTTCTTGCGGCCGAATTTTGAAGACAACAGGCCGGAGATAACTGCTCCGATGATGCATCCGATCAGGGCACTTGAGGTTGTGGCTCCATGAACAAACGTATTTAATCCCAGTCCGTTGATCAGGTATTCCTGAATTGATTTTTCAGCTCCTGAGATAACGGCTGTGTCGTAACCAAACAGGAGACCTCCAAGGGTAGCTACCAGGGTAATGCCAACAATGTAAAAGGAATTTCGTCCTTTCATATTAAATGTACCAGTTGATTAACTGCTCGAGCAGTTCCTGTTTTCCGCTGATTTTTTTAGGTTCACCTACCTCTTTGGCAATGGCATAGAGGTCTTCCAGAGATAACTTGCCTGTCTCAAATGCAGCGCCTTTCCCGCTGTCGAAGGAAGCATATCTGTTTGTTCGCATTTCCAGGTATTCCGATTCCTTTAAAATTTTGTCGGCAATACAGAGTCCGCGGGCAAAAACATCCATTCCCGAGACGTGGGCGATAAAAATATCTTCCAGGTCTGTTGAATTCCTGCGTGTTTTGGCATCGAAATTAATCCCTCCGTTTGTGAATCCCCCGGCCTGAAAGATTTCAAGCATGGCTTCGGTAATCTCATAGATGTTGGTTGGGAATTCATCGGTATCCCATCCGTTCTGGTAATCTCCCTTATTGGCATCGATTGAACCCAGCAGGCCGGCATCCGCAGCCATGCGCAGGTCATGTGCAAAGGTATGGCCGGCTAATGTTGCATGGTTCACCTCAATGTTCAGCTTAAAGTCTTTGTCCAGACCATTGGCTCTCAGGAATCCGATAACCGTTTGTGAATCATGATCGTACTGATGTTTGGTGGGTTCCATGGGTTTGGGTTCCACCAGGAAGGTTCCTTTAAATCCTTGTTTGCGTCCGTAATCGCGGGCCATACGAAGAAATTGTCCCATATGTTCCAGTTCTCTTTTGGTATCGGTATTGTGCAGGCTCATATAGCCTTCGCGGCCTCCCCAGAAAACATAATTGGTGCCGCCCAGGGCTACAGTAGCATTGATGGCATTTTTAATCTGAACCGCTGCGTTGGCAACCACATTAAAATCGGGATTGGTAGATGCTCCGTTCATATAGCGCGGATCGGAGAAAACATTGGCAGTACCCCAGAGCAGTTTAACTCCCGAAGCTTCCTGTTTGGATTTGGCTATTTCCACCATCTTTTCAAGACGCTTCTCAATTTCGAAAACGCTCCCGTCGCCGGCGATATCCACATCGTGAAAACAGTAAAAGGGGGCTCCCAGTTTGGTTATGAATTCAAAAGCTGCATCGATCCTCTCTTTGGCTGCATCCAGTTTGTCATCCGAAGTATCCCAGGGAAATTCCTTTGTTCCATTGCCAAAAGGATCATTGCCTGCGCCGCAGAAAGTGTGCCAGTAAGCCACAGCAAACCGAAGGTGCTCTTTCAGGGTTTTTCCGGCTACTACTTTGTTTTCGTCATACCACTTGAAAGCAAGTGGATTTCTTGATTCCGGGCCTTCATATTTTATCTTGCTGATTCCCGGAAAGTACTCTTTGTTTCCTTTTAATACATCCATGATTTTTAATTTTCGTAATACATATAAGAATTATTTGTAAGTCTTTCAAAATTTGTCATCCCGTATATTGTCTTGTGGATCTATTTTGCATTTTCCCCCGAATGGACTTTTATTACATCGGGATCGTCAAGCAATTCTCCCGGTAGTGTTAATCCGTATTTTGCAGCCGCTTCGGTATTGATCAGCACATCGGTTTTGCTTACAAATTCAAACGGGATCGTGTCCGGATCTGCTCCCTTGAATATTTTTTCAGCGAGCCTTACTGCATCCATTCCTGCCTGGGAATAATTTCGTGAGACAACCAGAATGGCCCCCTGATTGGCCTGTTCGCTTACAAAACCAAAAACAGGAATTTTCTGTTCCTCAGCAATTTTGGCAATTCCACTGAAAGCAGCCGAAGTAAGGTTGTCAATAACCTGACAGATTACTTCAGGACGTTTTCCTGCCAATGCCAGGGTTGCATCCGTAATCTCGGATGTTGCGTTTACAGGAACCGTTATCAGCTCAATACCTGCTGCATTGGCATATTTCTTCAGGTCATTCATGTTGTTCACAGAATTGACCTCACCGGGAGTAAAAAGCGTTCCGATTTTTTTTACATCCGGCAGGATTGTTTTCAGCTGTTTAATCATTCCTTCATAGTCGCCCAGTGTAGATATACCGGTAATGTTCGGCAGGTGTTCGGTAAAACTTGTGCCTGCGCCGGCTGCAATCGGGTCAGCTACAACGGTGAAAACAACCGGTATGTTTTTGATTTTTTTTGCCACCATCTGCAAGGTAGGTGTGGACGTGACAAAAATCAGATCGGGCCGGGCGTTAAGCACTCCGTCAACAATCAGGTTTAAGGTTGCTATATCCCCCTGTGCATTTTCTTCTTTCAGGGTAAAATCCTCTCCAACAGTGTATCCGGCCTGTTTCATTCCTTTCAGTATGCCCTCATGTGATAATTCAGAAAGGGGAGAATCATTGTACTGGATCAGAACCAGTTTTAGCTTATCGGTGTCATTTTCTGACGATTTCTTCGTGCTGCAGGAAAAGAGGAGGCCACCCACTGTTCCAACAAGGAGCAGAAAAAGAAGATTTTTCGGTAGGTTTTTCATTCGTTAAAATTTTTAAATAATTAAAGGTGACTCATGGTTCTCGCTCCGATCCCGTTACCTGTCGGGACGGGGCTCGTTTCATCGCAATTTATTTATTCAGTACTTTATTCAGCTGATCCAGCCAGTTGGTGTAGGCAGCTTCGAATTCGGCTTTTTTTGAAAGCCGGGGTTCCACGGTTTCCAGTTTTTTCAGGTTTGCAAACGCTTCAACCGGAGAGTTGTAATACCCCGATCCGATGCCGGCTCCCCGTGCTGCTCCGGTTGATCCGTCGGTGTTGTATAGTTCGATGACTGCTCCGCTAATTCCGGCGAGTGTCTCCCTGAAAACTGGGCTCAGAAACATATTGGCCCTGCCGGCACGGATGACGGATGCTTCGATTCCGATCTCTTTCATGATATCCATTCCATATTTAAAGGAGAAAACGATTCCTTCCTGAGCCGCCCTGAACAGATGGGCATTGGAATGGACATTAAAACTCAGGCCGGCAATATGCGCTCCCGGATTGGCATTTCCAAGGACCCGTTCGGCACCGTTTCCAAACGGCAAAACCGTTAATCCGTCTGATCCTGTGTCTACAGTTGCGGCCAGGCGGTTCATATCGTCATAGGAGAGATCGTTTCCGGTATTTTTTTTCAACCATGAATTGAGAATTCCGGTTCCGTTTATGCACAATAAAACCCCTAAACGGTTTTGTTTGCTGGTATGGTTTACATGGGCAAATGTGTTTACCCTTGAGAAGGGATCGTATTTTATTTCGTCACTTACCCCATATACAACGCCTGATGTTCCGGCTGTTGTGGCAATCTCACCCGGATTCAGAACGTTCAGAGACAAGGCATTGTTGGGCTGATCGCCCGCACGGTAACTGATTGCTGTTCCGGGTGCAAGGCCCAGTTCTTTTGCTGCTTTTTTACTGACCTCACCCTGAATTCCAAAGGTTGGAACAACCTCCGGAACTAGACGCTCATCAATTCCGTAATGATCCAACAGAAGGGTGGCTAATTTGTTTTCCTTAAAGTTCCACATGATTCCTTCCGAAAGGCCACTGATTGTGGTTTTGATCTCACCGCTCATTTTCATGGCAATGTAATCGCCGGGCAGCATGATCTTATCGATTTTTTCGTACACCTGGGGTTCATTGTCCCGGACCCACTTTAATTTGGATGCGGTAAAATTTCCTGGTGAATTGAGGAGGTTGGTCAGGCATCGTTGCTCACCGATCTTTTGAAAAGCGTTTTCGCCGATTTCGGTTGCCCGGCTGTCGCACCAAATAATGGACGGACGCAGCACCTGTTGGTGCTTATCAACCACTACCAATCCGTGCATCTGGTATGAAATACCCACAGCCTTTATCATCTCAGCTGCTACGCCTGACTGTTTTAGGACATCGCCCAGTGCAAGCTTCAGGTTATTCCACCAGCGTTCCGGTTCCTGTTCGGCCCAGCCCACCTCCCGGGCCGTGATTTTCATCTCCTGTTCAGGATAATAGGCGGTAGCCAGGCAAACGCCACTGGTTCCATCTATTAACGAAGCTTTTACGGATGAGCTTCCTACATCGAATCCAAGTAAATACATCTGTAATTTATCAGGTTTATAATACAAACTGTTCTGTTCTGTTGTGTTCTCAAAATTAGGGTTTCAATCAGATTTTTCAAAATCGAAAAAAATGTTATAAAACATCTTATAGAGAGGATCTAATTTTTAGTGTTGTAGGAACTATATATTTTATTTTTTTGCCTGAGTTGACAAATTCAGCTGCTTTTTGCCCCATTAATTCAAAATCGGTGGATATCACGCTGATTCCACTTTCCACATATTTTTTCATCGGGGTTTCGTTGTAGGAAATAACCCCCACGTCTTCTCCCGGAGTAAGGTTTTTTTTATGGCACTGATCGAGAAACATGACCAGCGTGCGGTCACTGACCAGGAAATAGAGATCGCCTTTTTTAATTCTGAAATCAGCTTGTTCATAAATAATTTTACAGGGAATGGACATCTCAACGCAGAACTTTTTAAAATAGTCGATCGATTCCTTCGGGTGGTAGGTAAAGGAAGGATAGTAATAAATAAAACGTTGGTACTTCCTGATTTTCGTTATGCTTTTGGAAAGACAATGATACACGGATTTCCCGAAATCCTGTGCTATATAGGAATGTTCCGGCAGGGAATGGATCTTCCAGTCGATAATCAGCAACTGTTCCGTGGGTATCCTGCGGATGATCTCCGGAACACGCATGTGATCGAAGTTCATGACTACATAGCGGGTGTATTTGCCTACCGCATCATTAATAATGGTTTCAAACACCCGGATGTTGTAATGATGGAAGTTCAGATCGAGATTTATATCTTTTGAAAGATGCTTCCGGAATGAGCCGTACAACACTTCCTTGTATGCTTTGAAGGTATCGAGAAAAAGAAAGACCCGGGTAATTTTTTTCGCCACAAAATACCCTCTGTTGGGTACCGATTCCACGATTCCGCGTTGTTTCAGCTCGGCATATGCTTTAAAAACCGTATCGCGTGAAAGATGGCTCTCTTTCATCAATTGATTAACAGAAGGAAGCATTTCTCCCACGGTCAGTTCATTTCTGCTGATGGAGTCGATAATTGCATCCACCAACTGATGGTATTTTAGAATGTTCGAATTGTTGTCAACCGTAAATTTAAGTGAGGCCATTTGTTTTCTAACTGATTTTTGTCCTTCTGCTCTGCAATGCGGGTTTCTGTTTTTTAAATGTTAAATACTGTTATTTTTTCTGACCGGTTGCAATACTCCCCTGCAGTTTGCGTTTAGTAAAAAAGGATATGGAGAAATCTTATCATAGTGGTTAAGTTTGGTCAGCATTATATTTCCTACAATTTCTCCATTATCCTTTTTCTTTGCTAAGGTACAATAATCTCTTTTATTTTCTTTTTATTTTCTGAAGGTTTTTATTCAGATCAGATTTTGATATTTTTACAGCAAAAAACAGATGATTCGTGAATTGATTTTAAAAAACCGCAGTTACCGCCGGTTTGACCCGTCTGTAAAAATTGACGACAGCATTCTGAGAAGATGGATTGAATTAGCCCGGTTTTCAGCATCGGCTCGAAACATCCAGCCTTTAAAATATGTTCTTTGTACTTCGGAGGATATCGCAGGAAAAATATTTCCCTGCCTGGGATGGGCCGGTTATCTTCCGGATTGGGACGGACCTGAAGAAGGGGAGAGGCCTGTAGCTTATATTGTTATACTGCACGACAGGAATATTTCCGATGCCCGTTTCTGCGACGACGGGATTGCTGTCCAGAGTATTTTACTGGGGGCTGTGGAAGAGGGATTCGGAGGATGCATCATTGGATCGGTAGATAAAAACAAACTGGCAGAAATCCTCAATCTGAAGACCGGCCTGGAGATATTATGGGTCCTGGCGCTGGGAAAACCAGCTGAAAAAGTGGTCCTCGAAAGGTGTGAAAAAAATCGCATTGAGTACTGGAGAGATGAACAGGGCGTACATCATGTTCCAAAAAGATCCCTCGATGAGCTGATACTGAAAAGTATGTGACGTGGATGTTCCGGGATCTGGATTGTTCTGTATGTTAATCAATGCAACCAATATTTAAAGTGGATTTTATGAAACGAGCCCCGACGGGGACAACCCTCTCCCGCTGCGCGGGATCTCCCCTCAAAAGGGGAGAACAGAAGAAAAGGAACGGGCGAGTTATCCCGATCCCGATATTTATCGGGACGGAAATGCCTTTAAAAATAAACAATTACAATCATATAAAAATGAAGAAAATGGTTCAATTTGCAGTCCTGGTGATGGCCTTGTTGATCACTGCATCGGGATGCAACCAATCGAAGAAGAAAAAAACAGATCAGACAGGGCCGGAGAAAACTTTTGCGACAACCGATTCCTTTAACCTGGCTGACAGGAAAGAGGAGATCCTGGAAAGGATTGCCAGGTTGCATGAATCGCCCGACATTGTCCCTTTGATCAATGAAGCAGGTGCATCGTATATCATAGACCTTACCGTACCCATAGAAAATACAGAAAGATTGATGACCCGTGATAAACTGAGTTTCTTCTGGGGTATGCTGGTGTTTGACATGATCTATGCGAAAGTCTATAACCGGCAGGACAGGCTTGCAGAAGTTTCTGACCTGGAATACCGGTTCAAAATGGATCTGGGACTGGAGGAAGAACTGAAAAAAGCGGAACACTACAATGAAAGAATACAACAGAACAAAAACAATGTGGATTCTCTGAATATTCTCTTTGAAGAAGCAACAGAAACCTGGTTGAACGATATGTCATCCGATCATTTCAATGTACTTGTTTACTCTTTTGTCGGGAACAACGTGGAAGCTTTGTATGTTCTGAGTCAGCTTACTTTGCTGGCCAGTGACAATACAAAACTGCTGGACATTGTCAACCAGCAACGGGAAGATCTGTCGGATTTTCTCTCCCTGATCGGGTTCATTGCAGCAGATCAAAACATCCAGCCATACTATGATAACCTGGCTCGTGTTGCCGGTCTGTTTAAAACCAATGAGGTAATTACTGAAGCTGAACTGGAAGAGATTGCCTTATTGATTGAAGAGGTCCGGAATGAAATGATTCGTTAAAGCTCAGGGAGCAAGTATTTTTTGCATGAACACGACATTTTTTCTTCCTTCAGGGGTTTGGAGCCATTCTTTTTTTATTCCGGAGGCTTCGAAGCCCGCTTTTTCAAATAGTTTCAGGCTGACGGTGTTCTCTTCAGCAATATTGGCATACAGCTGGTATAACCCGATC
The DNA here is from genome assembly GCA_964575025.1 of uncultured Mariniphaga sp. Classification (GTDB taxonomy): domain Bacteria; phylum Bacteroidota; class Bacteroidia; order Bacteroidales; family Prolixibacteraceae; genus JABMQB01. Next base: position 13,419 of record CAZNPV010000016.1, on the reverse strand, counting down.
ACATGCAGTCCATAGTTGGCCATTGCCCGGATGGCATCGGTGGCATACCCTTTCTGCCGGTTTTCGTTCCCATGGATCAGGATCCCAATACCGGCCCTTTGGTGGTACGGATCAAAATCAAACAGGTCTATCATGCCCACCGGTTTATTTTCTGTGGTCTGAATGATCAGCCGCAGCTGTTTGGCTGCGTAGATATCGTTGGTTGATTCCTGGATGTACCGGGCCAGAATATGCATCGAAAACGGGGCTTTGGTATTGCTGACTTTCCACAAAGAGGTGGTGTTTTCCCATTGATACAACAGGTCAATGTCTTCTGGTTCCAGGGGACGAAGGTTGATTTTTCCGTATTGTAAATAGTTTTCCATTTCGGAATGCTCTTTTGCGCAAGGTAGGTTTTTTTTGTGATTTATTCCGGGTCCTTTTTTCTGGAAAGAAAAGCCAGGTTTTTTACCAGAATCTCCAGATCGTTCAGAATGCTGTAATCCTTTGCATAATTAAAATTAAGGCGTGTTTTTTTTGCAGGATCCAGTATCAGGTCTCTGAAAAGGTCAGAAGGATACAGAATGCCAGGTTTTAGGGTAGGTAAATCATCGTGGGTATGGGTTCCTGGCACATATCCGACCCAGGATTTTTTCCCGGTAAGGACGCTGAAGATATTCCGGAACAAGGATCTCCGGCTTTTAAAGAACCCCAAAAGAAGAGGGGACAGGATCAAAACAAGCAGGCTTCCTGTGAAATCCAGAGTCCGTTTCAGTCGTTGGTTCTTTTTCCTGGAAATGGCATTCACATTGAGCACATAGAAATCTCCTGAAGTGTGTACCGAGCTACTCCCGATGATACTGGCGCTTTCGGGAGGAGCTATTTTGTATTCAATTTCCAGTTTTGACAAATCGAGCATAGCCCGGATGATTTTTCCTGAACTGAGGTCTTCGGCACAAAATATCAGTTCATTGATTCGGTTGATCCGGATGATATCTTCCAGCTGGTTGATGTCTCCGATATAATCTCTTCCCGAATCAGACGCATCAATGGAGATGGTTCCGATTATTTCGGTGGTTATCCGGGTTTCTTCAAGGAGGTTTCTAACCCGCTTCACTTCGTTGGGATGCCCAACTATGGCGATTCGTTTGGGCACTTTCAGATCCAGTTTCAGATCCCTGATGGGCAGCCGGCTTAACAGGATCCTTGAGAGGGGCAGGATAAGCATTGCCCAGAGGGATCCTAAAAGGATTAAAGCCCTTGAGAACCGGTATTCTTCATCAATCAGGGAGTAAGCCAGCAAGATTGCAATGGTTCCCCAGAAGAGCCCACGGATTACGGCAAAAAGCCTGACCGGTTTTTTATAGCCCCTGGAAAAAAGAATCCCTCCCAGCCAGAAAAAAATATAAGCCGGAACCCCATAATGCAGAAACTCCGGGGGGTAATATCCCGGTTCATAATTGATTCTTTCCCAGACCGGAACGATCAGAAGAAAACCGGCAAAAACCAGGACAGCATCCAGAACCGGCAGGTAAATCTTTGAAAAGAACCGGCTGAAAAGAGCGATTAACGCACGAAGGTAGATGGCCATATGGATCAGAAAAGAAAATGCTTTTGCTTTGCCTTCTGAGAAATGTTTCTGAGCAAAAATGATCATGGCATTATAAAACATCCGCACATAGTTAACCGAACTTTTTTTGGTGCTTTCGCCTTTATAATGGATGATGGTGGTTTCAGGGTAATAGTAGTTTTTAAAGCCTGCCTGGAGAATCCGGTATGAAAGGTCGATATCTTCTCCGTACATAAAAAAGGTCTCATCCAGAAGCCCGGTTTTTTCCAGGGTCGATTTGCGCAGAAGCATGAATGCTCCTGCAAGGACATCTACTTCATGAATTTCATTTTCATTGAGGTAGGAGAGATGGTACCTTCCAAACCGTTTTGACCTGGGAAATAACCTGGAAATTCCAAAGATTTTATAGAAAGCGACCCAGGGCGACGGCAACCCGCGTTTGGATTCGGGAAGGAAATTTCCTTTGCCATCGATCATTTTTACTCCCAATCCTCCGGCATCTGCCGTTTTTTCCATAAAAGCCAGCACTTTTCTGAACGTATCTTCCTCTACGACGGTATCCGGATTTAACAGCAGTACATATTCCCCTTTGGAAATGCGTATGGCCTGGTTATTGGCATGCGAAAAACCGTAATTTTTTTTGTTTTCGATCAGGATGACTTCCGGAAATTTTTCTTTGACCAGGCTGGTGGATCCGTCAACGGAATTGTTGTCAACCACAAATATTTCAGCCGGTATATTTTGTAGTGCTACCTGAACAGAGTAGAGGCATTGTTCAAGAAAGTATTTTACATTATAGCTGACAATGACTACCGAAAGCTTCATACGGATCTGTTTATTTTCCCAGGGAATTTTCGTAAGCAACCCGGTTTACCAGCGAGCGACCCAGGGTTATTTCATCGGTATATTCCAGTTCATCCCCAATCGATACGCCTCGCGCCAGGGTTGATATTTTTATTTTTTTATCTTTTAATTTCCTGAAGATATAAAAATTCGTTGTATCTCCTTCCATTGTAGTACTCAGGGCCAGGATTATTTCTGCAATGTCTTCTTTTTCCGTTCGTTCAATCAGGGAGTCGATTTCCAGGTCAGAAGGCCCGATTCCATCCATTGGGGATATGATCCCTCCCAATACATGATACAGCCCGTTATACTGGAGGGTATTTTCAATGGCCATTACATCCCTGATATTTTCTACCACGCAGATAACCGATTTGTTTCGGGAGGGATCCGAACAGATGTGGCAAATTTCACTGTCCGAAATGTTATGACATATCTTGCAATGTTTGATCTCTTTTTTTAGTTGTATCAGGCTGTTCCCGAAGGCTTCCACCTCTTCACGTTCCTGCCTCAGCAGGTGTAAAACCAGCCGTAAGGCACTTTTTCGTCCGATCCCCGGAAGTTTGGCAAATTCATTTACGGCATTCTCCAGCAGTTGTGACGGGTATTTTTCTGTATTCATCCGATTAAATTTCAATCGTAAAATTAACGGGAATTTGGAGATTATCGTGCCGGAAGCATAAAAAATTACACTGACAACTGATAACTGATAACTGACAACAATTTTTTCTGTTCCTTAAAACAGGGAAGCTATTTTTTCTCTTACTTCTTCGCTATCCGGGTTTATATCAAAAATCAGGTCTGGTCTGAGGTAATGTAGTTTTTTCTCTTGTTTGAAAAGTGTTTCTCCGCCACCGGTAATATTCAGCATGATCAACGCATCTTTTTCTACTGATCTGTTGTTCACTGATTTTATCAGGGTTGCAGCAGCCACACCCGCTGCCGGATAGATATCGATGCCTTCGGTATTTTTAAAAAGGAGGGCTGCTTCCCTGGCCTCCTGATTGGTAGCTGTCAATACATCGCCGCCGGTATCAGACAAAGCGTCGAATAAACCACCAAAAACAGAATAGGGAGGTTTGCGGTTTGAAAGTACCTTGCAATCGATTTCTTCCACCTGTTTTCTGGCCGTTTTTTCATCCATGGGCAGGAGGTTTCTTGATCTGACTCTCCATGCATCCTGCAAGGGTTTGAAAGGATAATTCTGCGAGACCATCAGTTTCATTTTATGGGTTCCAAACCTTCCGTCTTCAATGAAACGCAGGTTGGCTTCCCAGGCTGAAATTGCACCGGTACCACTGCCGACAGCCTGGAAATAGTAATCCGGAATCTGACCGATGGTGGTTACAGCCGATAAAACGGTTGTGCCCATGCCGTCGCGCCGGGCCACATTCTTTGCTCCTCCTTCAGCAATGAATCCATCCATGCCGGCCACAATATTCGACAGGTGGATGGCGTCGAAATAGTCACTTCCTGATTTGCTGCAGACGAGTTTCACGCATTGATCGGGTTCTTTTTCAAACCACAAGGTGTCTATATAGTCTTCCGGAACACATAAAAGCAAGGGTATTTTGTTGTCGGAACACACCTGGGCAAAGGACCTGGAAGTATTGCCTGCCGAAGCTACTACCAGGGTTTTATCCATTCCGTGGTTCATTCTGGCACATACCGAGTATGCTTCTGTTTCTTTGAATGAACAGGTTTTCATGCCGGCATTTTTTTCGGGCCAGTAGCCGCTGAAGGTAATCCAGAGATTCGATAAACCAAGCTTTTTGGCCAGTCCCTGGCTTTTATAGGTAACAGGTGCTGAAGAGCCTTTCAGCATACGGTTTATCGGCAGCCAGTCTGCAAATTTGTACAACCCGTACGTGTTGTCTTTGACCTCAATCTGTTTCTTTTCATAGACAGCCCGGATCAGCGTTGGTTCTTTTTCGTCAACCGGCTCGAGCTGCCATCCGGCATCTTCAAATATTTTTCCTGTTTTAACCGATTGTAGTTTATAGGAGGTTTTATACGCCTGGCTCGCCATGGTCAAATAATTTTTTTGTTTCAGATGACCACAAAAATAATAAAATTGAAACAAGGAGTACCGTTTGCCTTTTAAATTAAAAAAAACCTGGAAAGAAACCGGGTTTCAGGAGGCTCCAGGTATTCATGTATCTATTTATCCATAGCCTGGGCATCGATAACTGCAATGGCAGCCATATTGACGATTTCACTCACTGAACATTCCATCTGCAGAATATGGATCGGTTTGTTCATTCCAAGCAGGATGGGTCCCAGGGCTTTAGCTGTTCCGATTTCCTGGAGCACTTTGTATAGAATATTTCCGGAACTAAGGTTCGGGAAGATCAATACATTGGCATCGAGGTTTCCCAGTTTGTTGAAGGGGTATTTTTTCATTCGCAGTTCCCCGTTTAAGGCATAATTGGCTTGCATCTCTCCATCAACCAATAGTTCAGGATGGTTGCGGTGCAGGATACTCACGGCTGTTCTGGCCCTTATGGGGCTTCCTTTTCCTTTGAATGCCCCGAAATTGGAGTAGCTGAGAATAGCTACCCGGGGTTCCATATTGAATTTTCTGACCTCATTGGCGACCAGCAGGGTTGTATCGGCAAGGGTTTCGGGGCTGGGATCGCTGTTAACGGTAGTATCAGCCAGGAACAACGGTCCTTTTTTCGTGAGCATGATATACATCCCGGCAATATGGTTAAACCGTTTGTTTGTGCCAACCACATGAATGGCAGGCCGGATAATATCGGCATATTTACGCGAAAATCCGGTAACAAAGGCATCGGCTTCACCGGTTTCAACCATCATGGAGCCATAGTAGTCGCGGTTGTACATCTTTTCAAGGGCTTCATCAAAGGTCATTCCTTTCCTTGCACGTTTATCATAGAGGATCTTTGCCATTTTTTCCATTTTCCTTTTTGAAACATCCCGGTTCAGGTCAATAACAGGGACTTTAGGCAATGCAAGTTGGTTCTTTTTTATCAATCCTTCAATTTCTTTCCGGTCACCCAAAAGAATCGGTCTGGCAATTTTATGTTTGCATACAAACTGGGCTGCTTTCAATATTTTAAGGTTGTTCCCGTCGGCAAAAACAACCCGTTTCGGATTTTGGGTGGCTTTATTCCGGATTGCCATGATCAGTTTGTTGTCCAGTCCAAGCCTGTTGTTCAGTTCCCGTTCGTAGGCTTTCCAGTCGGTAATGGTTTTTCTGGCTACTCTGCTTTTTATGGCTGCTTTGGCTACGGCCGGGGATACAACACTGATTAACCGGGGATCCAGGGGTTTGGGGATGATGTAATCCCTGCCAAAAATGATGCTCTCCATGTTATAGGCTTTGTGAACGATTTCGGGGACATACTCCTTGGCAAGCCTGGCAAGGGCATGAGCGGCAGCAATTTTCATCTCTTCATTGATGGTTGTGGCTCCCACATCGAGTGCTCCCCGGAATATAAACGGGAATCCCAGGACGTTATTCACCTGGTTCGGATAATCACTCCGCCCGGTGGCCATTATGATATCCTTCCGGGTGCTGGTAGCTTCTTCATAGGTAATTTCAGGTACCGGGTTGGCCATGGCAAAAACAATGGGATTATCTGCCATCGTCAGGAGCATCTCTTTGGTGAGAACACCCGGTGCGGAAACTCCCAGAAAAACATCCGCTCCCTTAATGGCTTCTTCTTTGGTATGGATCTCCTTGTCCGTGGCAAACTGTTTGTTTCCTGAGGTAAGGTCTTTTCTGTCTTTGGTGAGGATTCCGTTAATGTCATACATAAGAATGTTGTCCGGATTTACGCCCAGGCTGACAAACATCTTTGCACAGGCACATCCGGCAGCCCCGGCACCACTGATAAACAGTTTGATTTTATGAATGTCTTTCCCCACCAGCTCAAGGCAATTCAACAGGGCAGCTCCGGTGATAATGGCCGTTCCGTGCTGATCGTCATGGAAAACCGGAATATCAAGGATTTTCTTTAATTTTTCTTCAATTTCAAAACATTCCGGAGCCTTGATATCCTCCAGGTTAATGGCTCCGAAGGTGGGAGATATCGCCTTGACAACCTCGACAAATTTTTGGGGATCCTTTTCATCGATTTCAATATCAAACACATCGATATCGGCAAATATTTTGAAAAGCAATCCTTTTCCTTCCATGACCGGTTTGCCGGCAAGGGGTCCGATGTCACCCAATCCGAGCACAGCGGTACCATTGGAAATAACGGCTACCAGGTTGCCTTTGGTTGTATATTTGTATACCAGTGATTTATCTTCTTTAATTTTCAGGCAGGGCTGGGCTACCCCCGGTGTGTAGGCCAGAGACAGATCGTACTGTGTGTGGTGCGGTTTGGTAGGGACTACCTCGATTTTTCCGGGCTTCCCGGAGCTGTGATACGCAAGGGCATCTTCCATTAATGTTTTTGGCATCGATTCATAGATTGGTTATCAGGCGAAATATAAAAAAATTACGCTCCGGAAAGCAGGATTTTCATCAGTATCTGATATAGTTGTGGAACATATAAAACCGGCAGGGAGATTTTATTCCTGCAGATAGACCCTTTTTACCCGCTGTGAAATTCCGGTAAATATTTCATAGGGTATGGTTCCGGTTTTTTCTGCCAGTTCGGTAACCGGAATATGGGGACCCAGGAGTTCTACCTCGTCGCCCGCTTTCACTTCTGTTTCTGTTACATCAAGCATACACATATCCATGCAGATATTTCCGATCAGCGGTACATAGGTATTGTTTACCCAGGCTCTGCCTGTTCCGTTTCCCAGCCTCCTCGCCAGGCCATCGGCATAGCCGATCGGGATTACGGCAATCTTCGAGGGCCGGGTTACCCGGCCTTGTCTGCCGTAACCAATGCTTTCATCCGGACCTGCCTTTTTAACCTGCGAAACCGTGGTTTTTAAGGTACCGATGCTTTTAAGGGGTGATTGAGTGGAACTGACCCCGTACAAACCGATGCCGAGCCGGACCATATCGTATTGATGTTGACTGAAACGTTCAATGCCTGCAGAGTTAAGGATATGCCTGTGGATCGGATAAGCAAAAGCATCAAGAAGCAGGGAGCTGAGGAGATCAAATTTGCGGATCTGTTGTTCGGTGAAAGGATCCAGCTCCGGATCATCACTTCCTGCCAGGTGCGAGAATACCGAACGTATTTTCAGGGTACCTGACTTTTTTATGAAAACTGCAATCTCTTTTATTTCCTTTTCTGTTTTGAAGCCCAGCCGGTTCATTCCGGTATCGACCTTGATATGTACAGGAAAATCAATCAGTGCATTTCTCCGGGCGGCCTGGTTGAAATCCGTCAGGAGTTCCCTGCTGTATAGATTGGGTTCTAGCTTAAAATCCAGCATATTTTGAAAACTGTGTACTTCAGGGTTCATCACCACAATCGGAATGCTGATTCCGGCTTCCCGTAATTCCATTCCTTCATCGGCTACGGCTACAGCCAGGGATTCGACGCCGTGAAATTCCAGTAATCTGGCAATTTCTACGATTCCGCTTCCGTAAGAAAAAGCTTTCACCATGGCCATCAGTTTTGTGCCGGGGTGAAGCATAGACCGGAAGGTATTCAGATTTTCAACCAGGGCATTCATGTCAATTTCCAGGACGGTCTGATGCGCTTTTTCCTGCAACACCTCGGAGATTCTCTCAAAATGGAAATCCCTGGCTCCTTTGATAAGAATGGTTGCATTTTTCCAGTCTGCGAACGAAGAACTGCGCAGGAAGGATCCTGTATCCAGGTAAAATTCATCCTGGACGTCAAATATCCCGGAAACGGAATGAAGATCCGGTCCGATGCCGATGACCTTATCAACACCGGCTTTCCTTGCCATTTCCCTGACCGTAGCATACAATCCGGTTGGATCTATCCCCGATTGTTTGATGTCTGAAATAATCAGGATCTTCCGGGAGTGTTCCTTTGAGGCCTGGTTCTCAAGAGTCGCCAGGGCTATGGAGAGGGCATTGATGTCGGAATTGTACGAATCGTTGATCAGGATACAATGGTTTTTGCCTTTTTTTATTTCCAGCCGCATGGCTATTGCGGTCAGCCTGCTGAAATTCTGAATGACTTTTTTTATGGGGACTTCCAGTGCATAAAGCACCGCAAAACAGTGACAGGCATTCTCAAGAGAAGACGGGTCTGTAAAGGGAATGGAAAAAGCAACTTCTGTCTGGTTCACGCAAGCGGTTATGCGGGTGGAATTTCCGGTTGCGGCGGAAAATTGTATGAAAGCTGGTTCATGCTTCAACGACCAGTTTATTTTTTCCACTTCATGTCGTGTACAGAAAGTTTCAGCCAGGGAGGATGCATCTCCCTGGTCGGCACAGAAAACCAGTTTTTTTGATTTTCTGAAAAGCGTGAGCTTCTCTTCGGTTTTTTGCTTCAGGGAACTGAAATTTTCCTGATGGGCTGAGCCAATATTCGTCAGGACACCTACATCCGGCAGGATGATCTCCTCCAGTTTTTCCATTTCACCCGGTTTGGAAATTCCTGCTTCAAAGATTGCCAGGTTGTGGTTTGGTTGCAGGAGCCACACCGACAAAGGGACTCCGATTTGTGAGTTGTAACTTTTAGGGCTTCGGATCAATGAAAACTGTTCTCCCAGAAGTTCATAAAGCCACTCTTTAACAATGGTTTTGCCATTGCTTCCGGTGATTCCAACCACCGGGCAGGTGATTTCATTTCTTCGTGAAGCAGCCAGTTTCTGCAAAGCGTGCAGGGTATTGACTACTTTAATAACCGCTGTTTTTCCGGTTATCGCGGAATTCATCGGTAGCCGGGATACCACGACAGATTCAATGCCTTTTTTTATGAGTTCTTCAAGGTAAAGATGTCCGTCATTCCGGATCCCGGACAAAGCAAAGAACAGCGTTTCCTTGCCTTCGACAACCGTACGGCTGTCGGTAGCCAGGTTTTTAATTTCTGCTCCCGGATGGGGATTGGAGAGGATCTCTCCCTGAACAATTTTTGCGATCTTTTCGATGGTATATGGGGTCATGTTCAGAAAGCTTTCAGGTAACAGCTGCGGCAGAGGGGTTCATAGTTTTCTCTTTCACCCAGAAGGATGACCTTTTCTGTTGCATTGGTCCGGTGTGAAAACTGGGCGATATTTCCGCAGCGTACACAAATAGCGTGAACCTTGGTAACATAATCGGCAATGGCCATCAGGTTGGGCATCGGACCAAAGGGCTTTCCTTTAAAGTCCATATCCAGGCCGGCAATGATAACACGAATCCCTAAATTAGCCAGTGTTACGGCTACATCAGGCAGCCCTTTGTCAAAAAACTGGGCTTCATCAATTCCTACCACATCCACATCCCCTGCAAGAAGCAAAATATTGGCAGAATTATCAACCGGTGTGGAACGAATGGCATTTTCATCGTGTGAAACAATCTCTTCATCGGAATACCGGACATCCATGCGGGGTTTGAAAATTTCCACCGATTGCCTGGCAATCCTTGCACGCCTCAGCCTTCTCAACAGTTCTTCGGTTTTTCCTGAAAACATGGATCCGGCGATTACTTCTACAGCCCCAACTTTTTTATTCCCTTTTACATCTCGTTCTATAAACATTCTACGTTATACTTGCATAATTAATTGCTATTTTTACAAAAATACGGATAACCAGAGAATAATTACGAAGGTTTGTTATGGAAATTAAAAAACTAATCAACATTGTGGTAAACGATATGCATGAGTTGGAAAAATTCATTGCAGAGATCCGGGAGGGTGGCGAGTTTAACTATCTTGAAATGGAGATTTTGCAAACAAAGGCAAAGGGAATAAACCAATTGCTGGATATTCTGAAAGGAAGGATGGAGGAAGATCCGGAACAGGTGAGAATCCCGGAAGGGGATCAGAATCTGAGAAAAGAGAAGCCGGAAACAGAAGAAAAAAAGGAGGACCCATCCCCGGTGGCTGTTGGCATTCCCGAAACAGAAAACCCCGGCAATACGAATACGGATAAGGATGTTTCCCCGGAGCCGGAGAATCATCCTGAACAGGAGGAACCGGAAAGGGATTTATCCGGGGAGAAGAATGATTCCGTGGAACTTGAGGAACCTGAAGAAGATGAGAAAAACGGAAAAGTGCTGGGTGAAAAGTTTACGAAGAGTAAATCGGTAAACGACCTGATATCCGGGAACGGCAAATTTGAATACAAATTGTCGGACAGGCCGTTTAGCAGCATCCGGGCAGCCATTGGCATAAACGATCGTTTTTTATTTACCCGGGAACTGTTTGACGGCAATCCGGAAAGGTATACACAGGCTGTAACCAAACTGGACAGCCTGCGGAATATTAATGAAGCCGTAGTCTATCTGCGTGAAAATTTTAAATGGAAAAAGAATGAAACCAGTTTAAAGTTTATTGACCTGGTAAAACGGCGTTTTCTGAATGATTAAATCCGGCATATTATACCTGGTTCCAACTCCCATAGGAAACCTGGAGGATATAACCCTTCGGGCGATCCGGATTCTGCGTGAAGTGGATATGATTCTGGCGGAAGATACCCGTACCTCATCCCGGTTACTGAAGCATTATGAGATCAGCAACCGGTTGATTTCTCATCATGTCTTTAATGAGCATAAAGCGGTTTCGGGAATTGCCCGCACCCTAAAAGCAGGTAAATCCGTAGCGCTTATTTCCGATGCCGGCACCCCCGGAATATCCGATCCCGGTTTTCTGCTGGTCAGGAAATGCATCGAAGAACAGATCCAGGTGGAATGTTTACCGGGAGCGACAGCTCTTATTCCGGCGCTTGTAATATCGGGATTGCCGGCTGAAAAATTTGTTTTTGAAGGATTCCTGCCCCCGAAAAAAGGGAGGCAGAAGAACCTGACAACCCTGGCAAGTGAAACCCGGACCATGGTGTTTTATGAGTCTCCTCACCGTCTGCTCCGGACCCTGGAGCAAATGGCAACCCATTTCGGAAGCGAACGGGCCTGTTGTGTGTGCCGCGAAATATCCAAAATACATGAAGAATGCTACCGGGGAACTTTACAGGCTGCTTTCAACCACTTTGGCGAAAAATCCGTGAAAGGCGAAATTGTAGTGGTGGTGGCAGGAAACAAATGATCCAATGCTCATTGATGGATATGAAAAAGCTTACTGCCTTCTGCCGGCTTTTATGTATCTTCGCGTCATGATGGAAAAACCGTTGCTGGCATGAGAAAATATCAAACCCTGTTTTTTGACTTGGATAATACTTTATGGGATTTTGATAAAAATTCAAGGAAAGCATTGTTCACCGCCTACACGATCTGGAAAATCGGTAATTCAGGGACCGGCTTTTCTGCTTTTTATGAATCCTATGCTACCAACAATGCCCGGATGTGGGAAAAGTACAGGAACAAAGAAATTACCAAACAGGAATTGATCTGCAAACGATTCGAATTGACCTTCAGCGATAGCAATGTCAGAAATGTGGATCCGCTGGATTTTAATGAAACCTACCTCAACGATATGCCGGAACATACCATTCTTACCGAAGGAGCCCGGGATCTGCTGGATTACCTGCAGTCGAAAAATTATTCCCTTCATATTATTACCAACGGCTTTAAGGAAGTACAGCTGAGAAAACTTCAAAAATCAAGGCTTTCAGAATACTTCGGGAAGATCATTATTTCTGAAACAGTCAAAGCTCCCAAACCGGCGGTGGAAATTTTTGAGTATGCCCTGAAATCCACCAATTCCAAAAAGAGAAACAGTCTCATGGTTGGCGATTCCTGGGAGGTTGATATCCTGGGGGCCATGAAAGCCGGTATGGATCAGGTACATTATGTAAAAAACGGAAGGGTTACTTTTAACCCTGCAGAACGTAAATTGTTGGTACAAAACAAAACCAAAACCAAGACTTTTCGCATTAACTCTTTGCATGCCTTGAAAGAAGCTTTATAACCAGTTGTAAAAAAGAATGTTGGGTGCAATGTGTGAACGGGTAAGTTGATACATTCCCTTTTTGATGATTTTTTATTTATTCTGTTTGTGGATGCAAATAACCCTCATAATGATTTTGTAATTAAATTCTTTTTTTACTTTTGTAAAATATGTCAATAGGGTTAATCAGTGAAGAGACAAACCATGCTTTCTGATTAACAGACAAAGAATTTTACACTATAATAAGTATACAGTAGATAATTAACAAGGGTAGTATTGAAGAAAAGCAGCATGTTTCTTTATATTTGAAGTACTGCGAACGGATTGAGACAAAAAACATGCTACATAATTACATATATTGAGTGTAATACAGTTAATGAATCTAAAATTTTTTTAATGATCTGATTTATACAAATTTAATTTTATGTGCAAACTTTAGTTAGTAATTTAAATTTATTTCTATGAAAAAAATTGCGTATTTTTTATCGATTCTCCTTTTCATGGGGTGCATGGCAGCAAATGCTCAGACGAGGGGTATTACCGGTAAGGTAACCTCGTCTGAAGACAATGTTCCTATCCCCGGAGTTTCGATTTTGGTGCAGGGAACCACCCTGGGATCAGTTACCGACGTTAACGGCAATTATTCCCTGGAGGTTCCTGCAAGTGCTCAAACTCTGATTTTTTCTTTTGTAGGGATGGAAACACAGGAAGTGGCTATCAACGGAAGATCGGTCATCAATGTTGTTTTGCAGCCTCAGATGATTGGTGTGGATGAGGTTGTGGTGACCGCATTGGGTATCCGGAAAGACAAAAAGGCCCTGGGCTATTCTGTTCAGGCGGTAGATGAAGAAGAGCTTGTGAGAACAGGTAATTCCAGTTTACTGGGAGCTATGCAGGGAAAAATTGCCGGGGTGGACATTAAGCCCTCCAGCGGTATGCCCGGTGCCTCTGCTCAAATGGTTATCAGGGGAGCCCGGTCTTTTACCGGAAACAATACCCCGCTTTATGTAGTGGATGGAATGCCTATTGCCTCAACTTCACCTTACTCAACCGGAAACAGTGTGACGGGAGCAGACATTGCCAACCGCGCACTTGACATTAACCCTGCTGATATTGAAAGCATCGACATCC
>CAZNPV010000015.1:62808-73480 GCA_964575025.1 uncultured Mariniphaga sp. | reverse complement strand
TTTTCTGAAGATGTTTTTGTATTATTGTTACGGATGTAAAAGGGAAGGAAGCGATGGATTTTACACTGGTTTCAGATTATAAGCCAACGGGAGACCAGCCTGAAGCTATAGAGCAATTGGTTGAAGGGATCAACCGGGGGGACCGTTATCAGGTGTTGTTGGGGGTAACCGGCTCAGGGAAGACGTTTACCATGGCCAATGTGATTGAGAAAATACAACGTCCAACGCTGATCCTGAGCCATAACAAAACCCTGGCTGCCCAGTTGTACAGCGAAATGAAACAGTTTTTCCCTGATAATGCAGTGGAGTATTTTGTTTCCTATTATGATTATTACCAGCCTGAAGCATACCTTCCGGTTACCGACACCTATATCGAAAAGGATCTTTCTATAAACAAGGATATAGAAAAATTAAGGCTGAGCTCCACTTCAGCTCTGTTGTCAGGCAGGCGGGATGTGATCGTCGTCTCCTCGGTGTCGTGCCTCTACGGAATAGGCAATCCGGAGGATTTTCATGCCAATGTTACGGAGGTTTCTGTGGGACAGGTTATTGCGAGGAACGCTCTTCTTCGGAGCCTTGTGGATGCGTTGTATTCCCGTAGTGAGGTCGATTTTCAGCGGGGAAATTTCAGAGTAACAGGCGATACCGTGGATGTCTTCCTGGCCTATGGAGATATTGCTTACCGTATCCTCTTCTGGGGCGAGGAAATTGAAGAACTCTATTCGTTTGATCCGGTATCAGGGCATAAAATGGAAAGTTTTAAAAGCATCACAATCTATCCGGCCAATATTTTTGTGACTACCCCGAAGCGGATGCATGGGGCTATACGTCAGATCCAGGATGATCTGGTCGCACAGATTGATTATTTCAAAGAGACAGGAAAATTCCCGGAAGCAAAACGCATTCAGGAAAGGGTTGAGTATGATATGGAAATGATGAAAGAACTGGGTTATTGCCCGGGAATAGAGAATTATTCACGATATTTTGACGGCAGATCACCCGGAACCAGACCCTTTTGCCTGCTTGATTATTTTCCCGGTGATTTTTTATGCATCATTGATGAAAGCCATGTAACCCTGCCGCAGGTACGGGCAATGCATGGAGGCGATCATTCCCGGAAAGTGACCCTCGTGGAGTATGGATTCCGTCTGCCTGCTGCGATTGATAACCGCCCTTTGAGATTTGAAGAATTTGAAAACCTGGTTAGCCAGTGTATCTATGTGAGTGCTACACCTGCCGATTATGAGTTGGCACGTTCCGGGGGGGTGGTGGTGGAACAACTGATCCGCCCTACCGGATTGCTTGACCCTAAAATTGATGTACGCCCCTCAGGAAACCAGATCGATGATCTTCTGTATGAGATAAATCAGCGGACAGAAAAAAATGAACGCGTATTGGTGACAACCCTCACAAAACGCATGGCTGAGGAACTGAGCAAATACCTTGCAGACATGGGGGTGGTGAACCGGTATATTCATTCGGATGTTGATACCATGGATCGGATCGAGATCATGGAAGGTTTGCGCAGAGGCGATTTTGATGTGTTGGTTGGGATCAATCTGCTGCGTGAAGGCCTCGATTTACCCGAGGTGTCACTGGTAGCAATCCTCGATGCCGATAAAGAAGGATTCCTGCGATCCGAGCGCTCCCTGACACAAACGGCCGGGAGGGCAGCGCGTAATCTGAACGGTCAGGTTATCATGTATGCAGATAAAATTACTGAATCCATGAAAAAAGCTATCGATGCAGCAAACTACCGGCGCGAAAAACAGATGAAATACAACGAAGAAAACCATATTATACCTGCTCAGATCATAAAACCTACACGGGAAATTATCGGTTACGAATGGCGGAGTGATAAACAAAAGAACTATACAGGGGGAATGGAAAATCCCGATATCGCAGCTGATCCTGTGGTTCAATACATGGACACCGGAGCCCTGGAAAAAGCAATTGAAAACACAAAAAAACAGATGCAGGTTGCCGCTAAAGAACTGGACTTTATTGAAGCGACCCGTCTGCGCGACGAAATGTACAGGTTGCAGGAGTTGCTGAAAAAGAAAGAAAAAAAGAAGAAGCGATGAACAAGTGAAGCTCCGGGACTCTGCTGAAAAGGAAAATCATTGATTCATCCGACGAAATGTGCCATCCTGGTTCGACAGGCTTATTCTGCTGTCTGCAGAATCCTGGAAATATGTTTCCAGAATCGTTTGTGAAACCGTACGCTTTGTTTCCCGATCAGGTTGTTGTACGTCTCAGGGGTGTCGTCCGGGTGAAATTTTCTTTTCTCCCTGTCTTCATATAATGCCGGCACTTCGGGGTGGAACTGAATCCCAAAAACATGGGGGTATTTCGAATGGGCTATCCCTTCGATAATTTTTCCATCCATTGATAAGGCCGTTATTTCCAGATTTCTACCCATTTTCTCAACCGCCTGGTGGTGGCTGCTGTACACCCGGGGGTGCTGTTTTTTGTTCAGCTTTAGGGTGCTACCGAAAAAAGGGTGGTTCGTGAATTGAATGCAGTGAAAGTTGATGCCCATCAGCAAGGAATCTTTAACAAGTTCCTGCCAGTAATTCCGGTGCAGATTGTCTCTCTCTGATTTCAGAATTTCTTGCGGCCCTTCTATACCGTATATTTCTGCCGGAATATCCTGGACCAGCGTTCCTCCGGTGGCAACATTAAGGGTTTGCATCCCCAGGCAAAATCCGGTGATTAGATAGCCGGGATTGTTTTCCAAAAGAGGAGCATAGGTTTCATCCTGATAACCACCCAGCAGATGAAACAGAAAGGAAACTTCAAAATAGTGCCTCACCGGATCTGTAACCAGCGCATACCGGTTTTCCTCCCCGTAAACTGCCGGGGGCAGATCCGGCCCTCCAAAAAAAAGGATGCCGGTCGAGTGGGTGAAAATGGTTTTAAAATCATTTGTGGCTGCATTCACAGTAAACAGGTTGTCTGGCTGCAACAAACCGCGTACTTCATGCAGGTAAAAGTTCTCCACCCTGTTTTCAATAAGATAATCCCGGGTTTTCGAAAAGTCGTAATTCTGCCCTTCGTGATATACCCCTACAAATTTTACTTTTTTCTGATTGATATCCAGAATCTTATTGGTAAGAAAAAACTGAATCGCCAGAATGTTCTTCACCGTTGGATTGGTAAGAATAACATACCGGCTTTGTGTGTCAAAATCTTCACGGAAAAAATTCTGTGCAATACTGGATATCGCGACAAAAAAGATAAATAGAAGCAACCCTGTTCGTTTCATTGGAATAACCTGCGGTGTTAATGAATCCTTATTTATATACTTTACCTGCAATGGGTACCTCAGCTCTGTATTGAGGTGTCCGGTTAAAATTACTCATTTTTCAGGGATACGATCTGGTTTCATTGAGGTTATTTGCAATAATTTTTCTTTTCGAAGGATATAGTTTTTTATTTTTTATGTAAATTGCTATCTATCGAAAAAAACAGGTACATGTCATTTAAAATATTTATGTTGCAGTTCCTGGGCCGGATTCATCCTACGGAAAAAATCGAAGCCGGACGCCGGAAACTCCTGAACGATTACCACGAATTTCAAAGGGTCAGAGAATCACAGGAGCTGAAAGATTTTCTGGAGCTTGAAAAATACATTCATTCAGAGGAATTCAGGCAGAAGAAGAAAAAGATGAAAGGACTCCGGTTTAAAGGAACTACGGAGTATAACCAGCTGCACGAGTTTTTAAAATTGTCAAAAACAAAACACATTAGAAGGTATCTTGCAGTGGAAGGCTCGGCCGAATTAAAAAGGTATGAGAACGTAAAGGATTCAGAAAAACTGACCGAATATTTCAGGCTGAAGGATTATGTGGAAGACGGAGTGTACCGTAGAGAAAGAGATGAAATAAAAAAACAGGTGTTTAAAGGATCGTTGGAGCAGAAACATTCCCGGGAGTTTAAAAAACTGGAAAGGTCAAAAGGGATCAAAGCCTGGCTGGAACTGGAAGCATCACAGGAACTGAAAGACCATGAGGCTTTTTCCAGATCGGAAATAATGAAAAAATACCTGGAACTCAGAGATGTTTACGGTAAAACGAAAGAACAGGAAAAAGAATACAGAAGACTCAGAAAAGATCCCCGGATAAGAAAGTATTTCAGGTTTGAAAAATCAAAGAAACTGAAACTTTACCATGAAACCAGTGGAAGGTATCAATTGAAAAGGTTCAACGAATTAAACGAACTGGTTCATTCGGAAGATTTCAGGCAAAAAAAAGCCTGGCTTGAAGACAGGAAAAAATATGAACGGAGTGAAGCCCATAAAAAATATGTACGCTGTAAACAACTGGCAGCTGACGGGGATGTAAAATTTTTTCTTTCATGGAGTAATTCAAAGGCCTACAAGAACTACCTGGATGTAAAAGATTCATTTGATCTGATAAGGTACCGGGAACTGAAGGAGCTGACTGGTACCGGGGAATTTAAGAAACGCAGGGAATATCTTGAGGATAAGAAGAAATGGGAAAAATCAGAGGAGTATGCAAAAGAGCAGGAGTATATGAGAAAAAAAGAACTCCCGCATCTGGTTCGTTATTTTTCGTATAAAGACGGAAAAGCCTTTGATATTTTCAAAAAATGGGAAGTTGTTTTGGATGAAAAGTTTGAAAAAACGGACTGGGATAAAAACAGATGGTCTCCTCTGAGCTATTGGGCCCAAAAGCTGGTAATGGAGAATTTTTCGCAACCCGGAGATCTGCAGTGTTTTACGAACGGTAAAAATATAAAGACTGGGAAACCGGGATGTATCATTCAGGTTCGTAAGGAGAATGCTCCCGGTAAACGTTGGAATCCGGCAGTTGGTTTTGTTCCAGAAGAATTTGCATATACCTCTGGTTTGTTATGTTCGGCCGGCAGCTACTGGTTTGATCAGGGATGGATTGAGGTAAAAATCAAATTTAATCCTGTAAAGGAAGTAATTAGCTCCGTATACCTGGTTGGAGAAAAAGCATCTCCTCAGATCAGTCTGTTGGAAATGGGATCGGGGAACCGGATCGGAGCATTGAGGTTGAAAAACGGATCAGTAGATTTTGAGGGGATCTCCCTTTCCGTCCTGAAGAGAGGTAAATACTATCTTTTTGGAATCAGACGGGATTCTCATACCATTTCATTTACAATCAATGAAAAGGTGGTTTATAAAATGCCTTCTGAGGGATTTCAGTTTTCCGGCTATCTGAACTTTGCAACCATTGTACTCCACGAGATTCCGGGATCAGCTTTGCCGGTGGATTTTGAAATCAGCCGGGTAACCTGTTACAGGGAAAAAAGGACAGCCTGACGGATCAGAATCCCCGTTTATTAAAAAGAATGTATCCGAAATTCAGGGTCAGGTAAAATTTGGTATCGGGCTTTTCATAATAACTGGCGACGATACTGACCGGTCCGACACCGGTTTGGTATACCAGTGCTCCCATCCCCTGGAAATAGAGCTTGTCAATCACTTTTCTGCCTTTAACAACCTTATTTTCTTCATTCGCTGTTAACTGATTGATTGGTGCGAAATAATACCCTTCCATTCGCAGATGGATCTGGTCGGTAAAATTGAGGATGGTTTTTACCCCTCCGGCAAGGTATTTATTGGCATGAAATGCGCCGATAAACATGGATTTGCTTTGCGGAGTCGGATAAAACCCGGGAGCAGCCAGCATGGTGGACGTATAGTTCGTAAAAGGTTTTTTATTGCTGAAAACACCCTCAACTCTGGTTCCTAACGTCAGAAACCTCGTAAGGGTATAGTATTTATCGTGGATTCCATGAAACAGGAAATAACGGTGGTTCTGTGATGTCTCTACCGTAACAGCTGAGGTACTCCCCGGAACATTCTTCTCTTTGCCATCGATGTATTTGAATGAAAAGGACTGAAAGATTCCTTCGGTTGCATATTGTTTGTAATTCAAGGAGTTGCTTTCAAATTCTATTTGAGAAACAAAGGAATTGAAGGTTGTTTCATCCGGAATATCCTCTTTCAGGAATATTTTGGTCTGGTAATATTCATCGTTGGACCGGGCAAAAGCAACTCCTGCACTCAGTTTATTATGAACGCCCACGGGGAGTCCAATTTCCAGGCGGACATTGTTTTCATCCTGGATAATATAGGGAGGTCTGACATCCTCAAAGAACAATTCTCCGCTGGTTGAAAAGAAATCCCACCGGTTCAGGGTTGAATAGGCAGAGAGATAGAAGGGGAGTTTGGTGGGAAAATCAATCCGGCCACCGAATTTAAAGGAGCTGTAAAAACGCCCGAAAAAAAGATTTGAGCTGAATGTATACGAACGGTTCTTGAATAACCGGTAATCCAGGTTAAAATATCCCTGGTTGGTTGGCCTGGTTGAAATGTTGCCTCCGATTTTAACTTTCAGTTTTTTTTCCGGTTCTACTTTCAGGTGGATGTCAAAATTTCCTGTGACTTCATTGAAATAAGCAATGGGACGCATGGATTTTATCTGTTCATCAGCCACCAGTTTGAAATATTCTTTTTTCAGCTCTTTCAGTGTAATCAAATCCTGCCGGTGTTTTATGGACTGAATAATATATTTTCGTTGGGTAGCGTCTTCCACTCCTTCGACCTGAATATTTCTGAAGAGAAGTTCGGGCTTCCGGTTGTTAAACTCTGTTCTTCTGAGGTCAACTTCTTCTTTGGGAACCCGTCGGCTGATCCTTTTTTTAATGCTGTCGATCAAGGCAAAAGCAGTGCGGGTTCCCTGTCCCTGTATGAAGTCTAATTTTTGAAAATCCAGCAGGTCAATGTTTTCTAATTTTGTTTCCATGAAAATTCCTTCTTCGGGTAATACCTGGTAGTTGGTCGGGCTCATGATCAGATTGGTGAGTTGTTCCACCAGATCGTCTGATGCCGGTTTTCTGTTTTCTTTGGCTACCTTATGTCCGATAATGATATCCGGATTAAATACCTCCTTCATCACATCCACAGGAAAGTTATTGTAGATGCCTCCGTCAAAAAGCAAGGTCCCCTCCACGGTAATGGGTTTGAAATAGAGCGGAACCGTCATGGATGCCCTGATTGCTTCTCCGAGGTCTCCCTTTTCCATAATGATCTGCTGGTTATTGTATACATCGGCGGCGACACAACGGAAAGGCACCAGCAGATTGTCGAAGTTGTAATTGCATACGGCATTGGTTGAAGCAAGCAGTTCCATAAAAGCAAAATCCATCTGTTCCTGAGGAATCATGTGGGAGGGGGGAAGGATCTTGAGCTTTTCTTTATTTAACTGGAACTTGATTTCCAGCCAGTCAGGTGCCGGAACCTCCTTTTTGAAGAAGTAACGGTATTCTTCCTGAATCTGTCCGGTAGACCAGAAATAAAAATCTTCTGAACGAAAGAGGTCTTCCATCTCATCGGGAGAATAGCCTGCAGCATATAAGCCTCCGATAATTGCTCCTATGGAAGTTCCGGTAATATAATCAATGGGGATTCCATTCTCTTCAAGCACCCTTATTACCCCGATGTGGGCCAGCCCTTTGGATCCTCCTCCGCTCAATACAAGCCCCACCTTTTGTGCACAAACAAAGGGTGTAATCAGGAAGATGATGCTTATGAAGGCTAAAATTCTTTTCATGGCATGTATAGAATCAGCCAAAGGTACAAAATACATCCCCGTTGTACATAATTTCCGGAAATTATTTTTGCTTCCGGATGAGATCTTTTATGTTAACCCATGCTGATAATGCGAGGGCTGCCAGGTAACAGACCAGGGTTGCCTGGTCTGCCATCCGGCTGGTTACTTCCAACCCGAACGTTCTGTTAACCAGGTATTGGGTGTAGGAGGTTTCCACAGGCGGGTTGCCCAGGTGTGCAAGAACATTCCAATGCCAGTCCGTAAGAGGACAGTACCCGTATCCATAAAAAAAACCAAGTACCAGCCACGATAGTCCCGTTAAGGTCAACAAAGCAAGGTTCCATTTGCGCAGCGGCCGGAAGATCCATCCAAACAGGTTAAACACAATAACCACCAGATGAAAGACCACAAAAAAAATATCAAGGAAATGATATCTGTCCATTTTGATCCATTCAGGTAAAACGATCTCCGCAAAAGGTTAGCCGGACAATTTCTTTAAAAGGTTTCTTGCTTCCCGGAAGGTTGTCAGATGATATTTTGCCATGGTTTTATCAATTCCCACCTTTAGGGTTACAGCTGAATCAGGAAGTTCTTCATACAAATGTTCATCGGTATAGTCATCGCCTATGGCCAAAACAAAATCTGCAGGATTTTCATGCAGGTATTCTCTCGCAGCAGTTCCTTTATTCAGGTTTATATTTCTTATTTCCAGGCATTTGTTTCCGTCAAATACCACCAACTGGAGGTTTGCGGTCATGGAGCTGAGTTCATCTTTTAATTCCACAGCCCTTGACAATGCCAGGTCCGGGTCCGTATTGCCGTAATGCCAGGCAAGCGAATTGGTTTTTTCCTCGAACCGGCTGGCCGGTGTCCGGTCGGTATACGCCTGAACAATAGGGAGCACCTGTTTTTTCCACTCATTGTTCAGGTACGTGTTCTCCGTAAACTGCCAGTTGTTGCCCGGTTTTTTGATCCAGATCCCATGCTCTGCTATCAGGATGTAGTTCTGCGACGAGAACCATTTATCAAAATAATTCTTATTCCTGCCTGTTACAAGAACGACATCCGTATGATCGGTGTGAGCCAGTTTATCAAGGATCTGATAAAGTTCCTGGTCAGGACGGGTTTTAAGATGATTTTTTTCCAGGTTTACCAGGGTGCCGTCGTAATCCAGAAAAAGCACCCTTTTTTCGGCTTTTTTATAGGCTTTGAGGATCCGGTCCTGAACTGCCGGGGTAACCTCCCTGGATACATACTTTTTCTGAACAAGGGACATGGCTTCAAGGGCATTGATAAATTCCGAAGCCCATCGTTTTACATCATACCGCTTGATTCGATTCTGAAGAAGGGTTATGGTTTCTTTTTGTTCATCAGCCGGCATCTCCAATGCCTGTTTAATTGCATCGGCAATCTCGTTTTTATTGTGGGGATTAATATTGAGGGTTTCACTCATCTCTTTAAAAGCTCCTGCCATCTGGCTCAGGATGAGTACCCCGGACCCATCAGACCGTGTAGCAATAAATTCTTTGGCTACCAGGTTCATGCCATCGCGAACCGGGGTAATTAACGCTACATCACAGGAATGATATAATTCAATAAGATTCTCGAAGGGCAGAGACCGGTAAAAATACCATACCGGAGTCCAGTTGACAAACGAGTATTTCCCGTTTATTCTCCCCACAAGTTCATCAATCTCGCTTTTCATCACCTGATATTGCTCCACATTGATGCGTGAAGGTACTGCCAGCAAGATCAGGGTCACTTTTCCCTGGTATTCCGGATATTTATTCAGAAAGTGTTCATAGGCCCTCAGGCGGTGAGGAATCCCCTTGGAATAGTCGAGACGGTCAATGCTAAGGATCAGCTTCCTGTCAGGCCCTTCCTGGTAATATTTATCAATCTCGGTTTTTAGTTCAGATCGTTTGTCCAGTGGTTTTTGCCTGCTTTCCAGGGAAGCCTGATAAAATTTTTCGTAATCAATTCCCATGGGGAAAGACTCCGTTTTAGCAATCCGGTTGACCATCCGGATCTGGTTTATATAGGTATTGTACCCAAATAACCGGCGTACCGAACTTAAAAAGTGCCTTTCATAATCGTAGGTATGAAAACCGATAAGGTCAGCTCCCAACAACCCCCCAAGGATCTCTCTCCGCCAGGGTAACACACGGAATAACTCGTAGGAGGGGAAGGGGATATGCAGAAAAAATCCAATCAACGCATCGGGAACCTTGTCCCGGATCATCTGTGGAAGAAGCATCAGATGGTAATCATGGATCCATATCTTATCTCCCGGCTTCACATATTGGATAATTTCATCTGCAAACTTCTGATTGACTTTAATGTATGCATCCCAGTACCGGTCTTCGTAATGGACATACTCCAGGAAATAGTGAAACAGAGGCCAGATTGTTTTGTTGCTGAACCCTGAGTAATACAACTCCTTTTCCTGCCTGGAAAAATAGACCGGATGGCATTTCTCCTTTTTAAGAATTTTCTCAATTTCCTTTCGGGTTTGATCATCGGTTTCTGATTTTTCAAAGCCGGGCCACCCGAACCATTTGCTCCGGTATTTTTTATATACCGATTTCATGCCGGTTGCCAATCCTCCGACACTTGGAATTACCTGAATATTGTCTTTTTCTGCCTGAATGTTCAGCGGCAGCCTGTTTGAAGCGATGATTAATCTTTCCATATTCTTCAGTTTCTAACCACGATTAATTCTGTATACCCGGATTCCCGTTTTTTGGTTACATCGGAGCGTCCGTTCTTCTGCCAGGTATACCTTTCAAACAGGGATGAGAGGGGAATTGTTTATAAGCAGAGAAGAAATGGATCAATGGATCAGTCCCGCTTCATTTCAATCAGCGGGATCAATAAAGATCAATATAGATATGGATCAATGGGATTGAGTTGTCGTGGTTATCCACTCGCTGCGCTCGCGTTGGATACTTGATACTGGATAATTGATACTGGATACTTGATACTGGATACTTGATACTTGATACTTGATACTGGATGCTGGATACTTGATACTGGATACTGGATACTTGATACTTGATACT
>CAZNPV010000015.1:37242-62708 GCA_964575025.1 uncultured Mariniphaga sp. | reverse complement strand
GATACTTGATACTTGATACTTGATACTGGATACTGGATACTTGATACTGGATACTTGATACTGGATACTTGATACTTGATACTTGATACTGGATACTGGATGCTGGTTAATGGTTACTGGGGGTTTTGTTCAATTAAGTGTGTCATTTGATTTCAGACCTAATCTCTTTGATATTAATTGCTGTTTTAATAAATTTGAAGAAAAATAAAAAATGAAAACACAACAATACAACAGAACATACAATATTCCATTTTATTTCAATGACTTGCTTAAGCTTATAAAGTCGTTACCTATCCAGGATAAGCTAAAAATAGAAAAAGAATTGGAAAAAGAAACTTTGCATTACCGGTCACAGCGGCTCTCAAAAAAAATAAAAGAAAATTCGCTTACTATGGAAAATATTGTAGCTGAAATCTCAGAATACAGGTCAGAAAAAAAATGAAACAGGAAGTCATTATTCTTGATACGAATATCTGGATCAGTTACCTTTTATCAAAAAAATACCATCATCTGATTAAATTAATCCTGGATAATCATCTTGAAATAGTAACATGCAAATATCTGGTTACAGAATTTACGCAAGTACTTCAACGAAAAAAATTTAAAAAATACATCGGGAAAAACGAAGTTGATGAAGCTGTTAAAATACATTTAAAAATATGTAAATTCATTCAACTCGAATTGAAGGCAAAAAAATTAACCGACATAAAAGACAATTACTTACTGGATCTTTACAAAGCATCAAATGCAACAATACTGGTAACTGGCGATAAACAACTCATCACTGAAGCATCAAAGCTCGGGGTGAATATCATCACCCTCATACAATTTAAGAATTCATTAAGCTAAACCTTTTACAGAATAATTAAATAATATTGTGAACACTAAACAACAACATGATCCTGTTAAGATTCCGGGGTTCTTCGGTTTTTCTTTTTCTGAGCGATCTTCTTTTTTTCTTCCAGCCGTTTTAGTTGCGATGCGATGGTTGGCCGGGTTTTTTTACGTTTTTTACGGGGAGTCAGGGCCTTTGTCAGGAGTTCGTAAAAACGATGTATCACCACTTCCTTGTTTTTAAGCTGGGTACGTTCCGACTGGCTAACCAGCAAAAGCTCTCCTTCGGTATTGATCCGGTTCCCAAGAACGGTGTGGATCTGTTTTTTTTCCTCCTCCGTAAGCAACAGGGATGAATTGACAGAAAAACGTAATTCTACCCGGGTATTCACCTTATTCACATTCTGTCCTCCCGGCCCGCTGCTACGGGAGGTTGTGAATACAAATTCGGGGGTGAAATTTCTTTCTTCAGACATTTACCTTCGGTTCATCTCAAGGCGGGAACGGTATCGTTTTTTTGCCTCTTCAGGGTCTGCATCGGCATCAATATAGATTCTTGTTTTAAAATCAATGATGACTTCCTGCATCTTTGACAGATCAGGGGACTTAAAATTTGTTTGTTTCCTTGCATGCATCATACTAAACTCCTTTTCTTTATTTGTCCTTAAACATGGACTGGCTTCCATCCTGCAATCTGTACGTGAAATTACAGTTTGCTGACTTTTGTAATCCTCAAGGCCTTTCTTCAAAAATTAAATCCGTCAGAGGATTATTTATCCTCCGAAACTATTTTCAGTGATTTAAAAAAGTCAAACCCTGAATCCTTTCAGCATAGATTTTGGATAGCCGGGCGTGAATGTACAAAAAATATACCAGAATTCCTCTTAATTAACAGAATTTAACCTCAGCCGTCCGGGCTAACGATGGAAATGTACTATTCCTCCGGGCTTTAGTTTGCAGGTATAGTGGTAGTTATGCTGTGTGTCTCCTGCCTCATGGCTGGAATTTGTTCATATTCTACGGGCTATGAGTACAACGTTATTATCAACTTCTTTACTCCCCCGGAAGATTGGTGACCCCACCGGGATTCGAACCCAGATCGCAAGAACCGGAATCTTGTATTCTGTCCATTGAACTATGGGGCCTTCCCTCAAAGGCCACAAAAATATGAAAATCTTTGTTTAAGCGAACAATATACCGTAGATTTATTAACAGAAACCCTTTTAAGATGGTCAATATTTTTTTCAACAACTCGTTTACCGAGTGAATCAAATGGTTATTTTTGCATTATTAATGCGTGTATGGAAACAAAACAAAACCTGGAGAAATACCGTTCTTTTTTTGAGTCGTACTGTGATACGTTCAGGGGACTTAATGCCGAACAGCGAAGGAATTTCGAAATTAAAAAAGGGCATTCCTATCGTGTAGCCTCACTGATGCAGGATATTGCCAACGAACAATGTCTGCCTGAAACGATAAAATCAATGGCCTATGCCACTGGTTTGTTTCATGATATAGGCTGGTTTCCGCAGATCATCCGACATAGTACTTTTACAACCCCCACAGACGACCATGCGGCTCTTTCTGTGGAGGAACTTCATAAACACAGGTGGACCGATATGATCAGCAGTTCCCTTGCTGAAACAGCAGAAAAGGCGATTTTTAATCACAATAAGTACGAGGTTCCCAAAGGTCTTTCTCCTGAGGAAACCTTGCTCACCCATCTTTTGCGAGATGCCGATAAGCTGGATATACTGGACGTACTATGCACGTACTATGAGAACAAAGAGGAGGACCCCAATCATACCCTGACCTGGGGAATGCCGGACGGTCATAAAATATCGGATGAGGTGGCAAAATACCTGAAAAAGCACAAACAGGTACCAAAAGAAGCCGTAAAAAACAAACACGACAGTAAGGCGCTTCAGATGTCGTGGGTCTATGACATCAACTTCAGGGCTTCCTTTCAGATGCTGAACAGGAAACGATACATCGAAAGGATTTACCAGTACCTGCCTAAATCGGAAGTGGTGATAGAGTTTTACCGGGATATTAAAATACACATTGAAAACCATATTTCTTCCTGATGCAAAAATCTTTTCAGATAGCTACCGATAAGCACAACGGATTATATGATATTACCCGGCAGGTTGAGGGTATTGTTGCATCGTCAGGCATCCAAAGCGGGTTGGTGAATGTGTATGTTCAGGGAGCAACAGCCGGGATCATGATCCAGGAAAACTGGGATGAATCCGTTCAGAACGATGTGGTAACGCTTTTCAGAAAGCTGATCCCTTCCGGGGTGTGGGAACACGACATGCAGGACAACAATGGAGATGCCCACCTGAAAGCCGGTATCGTAGGGCCGGGAGAAACCATTCCAGTGATAAACGGTAAAATGGGCCTGTCGACCTGGCAGAACATCTTTCTGTGTGAATTTGACGGCCCCCGTAGTAAACGGAATGTGGTCGTTACGCTGCTGGAAACCGGGAAAGAGTGAATCCCGGGGAGTTCCGAATATGATCATTCGCGGATCTGCTAAAAAAATAAACCATACATACGATGAGACGAATTCTGTATTTCTTTCTTTCAGCTATTCTTTTGGCTGGCTGCAGTCAAACACCCCCTCCGGAACCCATGGGTGCAGTGCCCGGTGCAAGGCAGCTGGCATGGCACGAAGCGGAGTTTTATGCTTTTGTTCATTTTAATATGAACACCTTCACGAACAAAGAGTGGGGGTATGGCGATGAAAAACCAACACAGTTTAATCCCACTCAACTTGATTGCCGGCAGTGGGCCCGGGTCTGTAAGGAGGCAGGCATGCACGGGATCATCCTCACAGCCAAACACCACGATGGTTTTTGTCTGTGGCCTTCCCAATACACCAGGCATTCCGTAAAAAATTCACCCTGGAAGAACGGAAAGGGAGATGTGGTACGGGAACTTTCGGAAGCCTGCAGGGACTACGGACTGAAAATGGGTATCTACCTCTCCCCGTGGGACCGCAATCATCCCGATTACGGGAAACCGGAATATCTGACCTACTACCGGAACCAGTTGCGTGAACTGCTGACAAATTACGGCGATATCTTCGAAGTATGGTTCGACGGAGCAAACGGAGGGACTGGATGGTATGGCGGAGCAGATGAAAACCGTAAAATTGATAACCGTACCTATTACGACTGGGAGAATACCTGGAAAATGGTCCGTGAACTACAACCCGGTGCCTGTATATTCAGCGACGGAGGACCGGATGTGCGGTGGGTCGGCAATGAGAAAGGGTATGCCGGGGAAACCAACTGGTGTACACTGAACCGCAAGGATTTTGCTCCAGGTGTGGTTCCCGACCTGAAGTTTCTTCAGCAGGGTCAGGAGGATGGGACCCACTGGGTTCCTGCGGAAGTGGATGTATCCATACGCCCGGGATGGTATTACCATCCTGAGGAAGACAACCAGGTGAAAACACTGGAGACATTGCTCAATATTTATTATGCATCGATAGGAAGAAATGCCAACCTGCTTCTCAATTTTCCTGTAGATCCACGGGGATTGATTCATGAGAAGGATGTGGAACAGGTTTTGAAACTGGCAGAGACCCTACGGGCAGATTTTGCAGTTAATCTGGCTTCCGGAGCAAAAATAACCGCCTCAGAAATTCGTGGCAGGAGATCAACCTTCGGAGCAGAAAATGTGCTTGACAGGAATAAAGAAACTTACTGGGCTACTCCTGACGGACAAACAACCGGTTCCCTGACCATAGATTTTGAAAAACCTACTCTCTTCAACCGCTTTATGGTTCAGGAAGATATATCCCTCGGACAGCGGGTTCAGGCGTTTACCCTGGAAGCCTTTTCAGAGAATGAATGGCACAAGATCACCACAGCAACAACCATCGGGAATAAACGAATTGTACGATTTCCGGATGTGACAGCCACAAAACTCCGGTTCAGCATAACAGCTTCAAAAGCCTGCCCGGTGATCCGGGAACTGGGAGTTTATAAAGCTGAACCGGTATCCTTGTAAAGAAACAGTTCAAATGTCATAAAATGCCTGCTTCGATTGTTTTATATTTGTTTGGAAAGTTAAACATAAAACATCTTTAAAATGGCTGAATTCAGTTATCAGGAACCCTATCCGATCACACATGATGAAACCAGGTACCGGTTGTTAACCAAAGCGTATACTTCTGTCAGGGAACTGGATGGAAGAAGAATTCTGCAGGTACAGCCTGAAGGCCTGGAGTTTCTGGCTCGTGAAGCGGTTTGTGATGTGTCGTTTTATCTCAGGTCGTCACACCTGGAGAAGCTGGCTCATATTCTGGAGGATCCGGAAGCTACCGATAACGATAAATTTGTGGCCTATACCATGCTTATGAACCAGGTAGTGGCTGCTGAAGGAGAACTGCCGACATGCCAGGACACAGGAACGGCAATTGTCATAGGAAGAAAAGGAGAGGATGTGTATACCGGTGTGTTGGATGCCAGCCATCTTTCAAAAGGTATTTTTACGACCTACCGGGATAAAAATCTCCGTTATTCACAGGTTGTACCTTTTACCCTGTTCGACGAGAAAAACAGCGGTACCAATTTGCCGGCCCAGATTGATATCTATGCAGTACCGGGAAACAGCTATGAATTTTTATTTATTACCAAAGGAGGAGGTTCAGCGAACAAAACCTATTTGTACCAGCAGACCAAGTCATTGCTCACAGAAGAGAATCTGACAAGATTTGTCCGCGAGAAGGTTAAAGACCTTGGGGCTGCGGCCTGTCCGCCCTACCACCTGGCTTTGGTCATCGGGGGAAC
The DNA here is from genome assembly GCA_964575025.1 of uncultured Mariniphaga sp. Lineage (GTDB taxonomy): Bacteria > Bacteroidota > Bacteroidia > Bacteroidales > Prolixibacteraceae > JABMQB01. The sequence continues at coordinate 57,069 of CAZNPV010000015.1, read as the reverse complement.
CTCTGCGGAAGCAACCCTGGCAGCCGTGAAAAAAGCTTCCGCTGGTTATTACGATTCCCTGCCTACCGAGGGCAATGAAGGAGGGCAGGCATTTCGGGATCCGGAATGGGAAGCCAGAATAGAAAAAATATGCCAGGAAATGGGGGTTGGGGCCCAGTTTGGAGGCAAGTATTTTGTTCATGATGTGCGGGTGATCCGGCTACCGAGGCATGCCGCTTCCTGTCCTGTGGGCATGGGCGTTAGTTGCAGTGCCGACAGGAACATAAAAGCAAAAATCACGGAAGAGGGGATTTTCCTCGAAGAACTGGAAAAGAATCCGGCCCGTTTCCTGCCTGAAAAGGCACCCCACCTGGAGCCGGCTGTAGAGATTGACCTGGACCAGCCGATGGAGAATATCCGGAAAGAACTTTCCCAATATCCGGTAAAAACCCGTCTAAACCTGAAAGGTACGCTGATTGTAGCCCGGGATATTGCCCATGCCCGGATAAAAAAAATGTTGGATGAGGGCAAACCCATGCCCGGTTATTTTAAAGACCATCCTGTTTATTATGCCGGTCCGGCAAAGACTCCTCCGGGGATGGCCTCAGGAAGTTTCGGCCCTACAACAGCCGGAAGAATGGATCCCTATGTGGATCCGTTTCAGAGCCATGGAGGCTCGATGGTTATGTTGGCCAAGGGAAATCGATCCCAACAGGTAACCGATGCCTGTAAAAAATACGGGGGTTTTTATCTGGGCTCCATAGGAGGGCCGGCAGCGATCCTTGCCAAAAACAGCATTAAATCCGTTGAAGTGGTGGACTTTCCGGAACTGGGAATGGAAGCCGTACGGAGAATCAGGGTGGAAAACTTCCCTGCTTTTATTATTGTGGATGATAAAGGGAATGATTTCTATGCAAGTATCTGATTGGCTCAAATCAGGTTCCGTTCGATGAAGGGAGGGTTGCTGATTCCTTGCCGGCGATCAGCATTTTTCCCGGGGCGGCAATTTGTGTGTCGTAAAAATTAAAAAAATCGCGGATGGTCCATTTGGCATAATCACAGGAAGCATTAAAGAGCACACAAATACCAATGCCGTTCTCCCTGTCAAGGGCAATCTCACTCCGGTACCCGTTCACATAGCCTCCGTGATAGGCTATCTGGCGGTTGTGAAAAGCAAGGATCCGCCATCCCATTGCATACCAGGAACCGGATGTTTCCTTCCAGGAATCGTAAAACCGCCGTTCATGGGTTTTTATTACCGGTTGAAAAATATGACTCAGGGTTTCGTTGCGGATGATGTCGGGGCGGTTGCCAAGAAGGACCTTCAACCATTGTCCCATATCGTACGCCGAAGCATTGACGCCTCCTGAAGATATGGAGTTGTAATATTTCCGGGTTATGCGCGTATTATTGTATACATAATTCCGGGATACCAGGGCATGGGGCATCGATTTGTCGTAAGTCTCTTTCATCCCCTCATAGGTACAGGAGGCATCGGTCATGCCACATTTTCTGAAAACCTCATTCTCAAGGATTTCCTGGTATTCTTTTCCGGTGGATTCCCCAATCACTTTTTCTATCAGGGAATAGGTAGCATTCTGATACGCAAATGTTTTGCCTTCCTCACTGACCAGGTCTACTTCATTAAGGATAGCAGCTATTTTATCTATGCTCCATCCTTCTTCAATCAGGTTGGTATAGGCATGCCGGATCAGGCCGGTTGTATGGGATAAAATATGCCGGATCTCAATGCGTTCGGTTTGTTCCTGTGATTTAAGCTTAAATTCCGGATAAAAATTTTTCACCTTATCGTCCCAATCAAAGTACCCCTGTTCAACCAACATGCCGGCTGTAACTGCAGCAAATCCTTTTGATAAACTGCCCAGCCTGAAAACCGTGTGTTCATCTATCGGATCGTTGTTTCGAACATTTCTGGTTCCAAATCCTTCCACGAATACGATGGATGTATCTTTCACGATCACAAGCGCTGCTCCCGGGCATCTGCAGTCGGTTATGCCTTGTTCAAAGAGCGAACGGAATGCCTGCAGATCGTATTTGAGTTGAATCAACGCAGAGTCAACAACAACCGGGGCAGGAAAAGTTGCTTCGGGAATTTTCGTGGGAGTTCCTTTAAATTGAAGAATCATGAATCCCAGGAAAAGAAAAGGGGCTAAAACGAGGACTTTTCTATGCTTATTTCTGAAGAGTTGTTTCAAATCGGGTTCCGGTTATAAATGCACGAATATAAAAAACATTCCATTGGTTCCTGTTATATTTTTTGATAAATAGAATTTACTTTTCAACAGGTAGCTATTGAAAAGATTTTTTTGTGAAACTCAGATTTCAGGAATGAAGTGAATTGAAAACGGTAGGTTGAATGAACTTCGATACGCTCTGCTATCGGAATAAATGAGTTACTACTCTGATATTTGCATCGTTGGAAAATCAATTCCAGCAAAATTTAAATAGGGTAGGTCCGGAGACCGAAGATGACGATCCCTTGTTTTTTCCGTTCAGGAAAGGCTGTACAATAACTTCATGGACCGATAGGTAAATTCTCCTATTTTAGTCAGTTCTGAATAGATATCAACATAGACAACTCCGGCTTTTGGTTTATACTGCCTTTTTTCAGATTCTTAAAATGCTCTTCCTGTAGTTTGTTGTGATATTTGTAAACCTTCTGCATATGGGCTTTTATTTCTTTGTAATCAGGCTTCCCTTTAATGTTATGGATGCTTTCTGTGAACAGGGAGAATAATTTTTGTATTTTTTCAGCATAATCTGCAAGGTTTTCCTGCATTTTATCAGTAAGAGTAATTTTATGGGTATTGATGCGATTGATGGTGCCTGAGATGAAAAAACAGGAATCGGCGATGCTTTCAATATGCGTGGTTATAAGCATCATTTTGTTGATGTTCTCAGTTACCTGATGGCTGATAGCCTGTTCGGCAACCTTTGTCAGGTAAGCGGATATTTCAACTTCCATCTGATCGGATATTTCTTCCGCTCTTTCAATTTTCTGCTTCAGTTTTGCAATTTTCTTTGAGGAATTTGATTGGATCATTTCTTGGGTATAAGAAAGCATCCTTCGAACGCGCTGTGCATATACGTTCATTTCTTTTTTTGCCTGAAGAATCGAGAGTTCAGCTGTAGAAAGAAGGCCTGTACTGATAAATTGCAGCCTGAATTCTTCCTCCTCATCTTTCTGCTTCACTATTTTAATGATAATTCTTTCAAGTGGCTTTACAAACCATACTAAAATCAGGGTATTCAGGGTATTAAATATCGTATGGTATATAGAGAGTGCGATAGGTATTGCTTCGGCAGTTTCTTTGGCAGATTGTCCCGGAAGTACAAAAGGAGAGTGAAATCCTGCTTCCAAAGCGATATTTGCTATTAAGCGTAAAAAAGGATAAAAAAATGGAAGGATGAGGAGTACACCAATGACATTAAAAAACAGATGGGCCAGTGCGGTACGTTTGGCTGAAGTGTTGGCAACAAGAGCTGCCAGATTGGCTGTGATGGTCGTGCCGATATTTTGTCCCAGGACCATTGCCGCTGCCATGTCATACGAAATCAGACCGTTAAAACACATAACCAGGGTAAGGGCCATCACTGCACTTGACGATTGAATAAGCATGGTTAACAACCCCCCCAGCAAAAGAAAGATCAGAACAGAGAAATACCCGTAATTGGAATACCGGGTCAGAAAGGTAAGCATTTGGGGATTGTTATGAATATCCGGAGCAGAATGATTCAGAAAATCAATGCCTATGAACAGGATGGCAAATCCAATAATGACCCCTCCCCAATTCTTACAGTTTACATTCTTTGAAAAAATCAGCGGTATGGATAATCCCATCAAAGGCAACACCAACATAGTGATTTCAATCTTAAACCCCAGAACAGATATGAGCCAGGCTGTAACCGTGGTTCCGATATTGGAACCCATTATAACTCCTATGGATTCACTGAATGTTATCAGGCCTGCATTGACAAAACTTACCAACATGACGGTTGTTCCCGAGGAGGATTGAATAAGCGCTGTGATCAGAAACCCTGTAAAGATCCCTTTGAACCGGTTTGACGTCATGGCCGACAGAATATTCCGCATCCGGTCACCAGCTGCTTTCTGCAAGGATTCACTCATGAGTTTCATCCCGAAAAGGAACAAGACCAGGGAACCCAGTAGTTTAAGAAAATCTATAACCGAATAGTGCATCGTTGGAATATATAAACAGGTGGCAGAATCAGTTCCATATTCTTTTCTTATCTGTATTTCTACGGAAAGAGAGAACAAGATAAAAATTATCATAATGTTATCAAAGAAGCCGGAAGGAAAAACTGGGTACGATTCATTATCTTTGTGGCAAAAGTATGATCATGTCAGAGAGTTGGAAAAAGAGGGTGGGAGTGGTTTATTCTACAGATTCTGGTTTTCAATACCGCCAGGAGGAAGAGGAGTCTCAGGAATCAATCCCTCCCCAACAACAGAACCTGCAGGTAACAACAGACCGGAAGAAACGGAAAGGAAAAACCGTAACGCTGGTTACCGGATTCCAGGGGTCCGGCGAGGAACTCCGGGAACTGGGTAAAATACTAAAAACAAAATGCGGTACCGGTGGATCCGTGAAGGACGGAGAAATCATTATCCAGGGTGAGCTTTGCAATAAGGTAATGGACATACTGCGTAAGGAAGGTTTTCGTGTAAAAAGAAAAGGATAGGATTGAAAAAACGGAGTATTACAGGCAGGAGTGGTTGTAACTAATGACAGGTAAACAAAAAAAAATGATTGAACCGGGAAAAAGAAACCTGTTAAAGGTTAAAAAAACAGTAGATTTTGGTGTTTACCTCGATGGGGGCGAATCGGGTGAACTGTTGCTTCCGCAGCAGTATCTCCCCGAAGGGGTTTCTGTAGGTGACGAGCTGGAAGTATTTGTTTATTACGATTCAGAAGATCGGCTGATAGCCACGCCCAAAAAACCGCTGGCTGAGGTGGGACAGTTTGCTGTCCTGCAATGTGTGGCGGTAACCGGTGTGGGGGCATTCCTCGATTGGGGACTGCCTAAAGACCTTTTGGTACCCTTCCGTGAACAACGGGAAAAAATGCAGAAGGGGAAAAATTATGTGGTTTATCTTTATATCGATCTGGTTACACAGCGAATAGTGGCTTCTGAAAAAGTGGATAAGTTTCTGGATTACCTGCCCGTGGAATTTGAACCGGGCGAAGAGGTAGACCTGATCCTGTACGATGAAACAGATATCGGTTATAAAGCGATCATTGATGAGGTTCGTTCAGGGATCCTTTATAAAAATGAAGTATTTCAGGAACTGGCTCCCGGCATGAAACTGAAAGGGTATATTAAAAAAGTCAGAGAGGACAATAAAATCGATTTGATGATCCATCGTCCGGGGCATAAAAAAGTGGATGTCTTTGCAGAGAAAATCCTTGAATACATAAAAGCGAACGGGGGTAAAACAGAAATCACAGACAGCAGTTCGCCCGAGGTGATTTATGCTGCTTTCGGGATCAGCAAGAAAAATTTTAAAAAAGCGGTCGGTGGATTATATAAAAAAAGAGAGGTGGTGATCGGGAAGGATGGGATCTGGTTAAATAAAGAAATGAATAATGAAAAATGAAAAATGCGCAATAAGCAATGAATCGTTCTAATTGTGATTTTTATTAAAAAATGATGAAAAGATGAAACAGATTCTGGAGTGCGTGCCCAATTTCTCAGAAGGGAGAAACAGCAAGGTAATCCGGGAGATTACCGATGTCATAGAGGGAGTTGAAGGCATAAAGTTGCTGGATGTAGATCCGGGCAAAGCGACCAACCGAACGGTGGTAACCTTTGTTGGGACGCCTGAAGTTGTTGTGGAAGCAGCTTTTCGGGCCATAAAAAAGGCAGCTTCCCTGATCGACATGAAAAAGCACAAAGGGGAACACCCGCGGTTTGGAGCTACGGATGTATGCCCCCTGGTTCCGGTGGCAAACATTACCATGGAGGAAATCGTGGAATATGCGCGTAAACTGGCTGAGAGGGTTGGACAAGAGCTGGGGATTCCGGTCTATTGTTATGAATTTGCTGCTGCCTCGGAGAAGCGCCGTAGCCTGGCCAATTGCCGGGCAGGAGAATACGAAGCCCTGCGTGAACGCATGGTTTCCAACGAGTGGAAACCCGATTTTGGACCCGCGGAATGGTCCGGCCGCATTGCAGCATCCGGAGCGACTGCAATCGGAGCAAGAAATTTCCTGGTAGCCTACAATATAAACCTGAATACGACTTCTACACGACGGGCCAATGCCATTGCTTTTGATGTCCGGGAAGCCGGAAGGGTAAAACGGGAAGGCAACACCCTGCACGGAAAAATTGTCAGGGATGAAAACGGAGAATCGGTGCGTATTCCGGGTTCACTGAAAAAGGTGCGTGCCATAGGATGGTATATCAAAGAGTACGGAATGGCCCAGATATCAATGAATCTCACGGATATAACGGTTACTCCGGTGCATGTGGCTTTTGATGAGGTGTGTGAGAAAGCCCGCGAAAGAGGCCTCCGGGTGACCGGTTCGGAACTGGTGGGTGTAATTCCCCTGAAGGCTATGCTGGATGCAGGGAAATATTTCCTGCGTAAACAACAACGCTCAGCCGGTATTCCCGATGCTGAGATCATTAAAATTGCGGTTAAGTCGCTGGGACTGGATGAACTGAAGCCTTTTGATCCGGAAAGGAAGATCATTGAATACATGATAGAAGAGAATGCAGGAGACAAACTGGCCGGGATGAACCTGAAACAATTCATCGGGGAAACAGCTTCGGAAAGTCCGGCTCCGGGGGGAGGGTCTGTAGCTGCTTATACCGGTTCCCTGGGAGCCGCTCTGGGTACCATGGTGGCGAACCTGTCGGCTCACAAACGGGGATGGGACAACCGCTGGGAAGAATTCTCAGAATGGGCTGAAAAGGGAAAATACTACCATGTCGAACTGCTGAAATGTGTGGATGAGGATACCCTGGCTTTTCACCGGATTATGGATGCATACGGACTTCCGAAATCCAATAACCAGGAGAAAGCCCTGCGGAAAAAAACCATTGCCGATGCTACATGCAAAGCCATTGAGGTTCCCCTGAAGGTAATGAATCTTGCCTATGAATCCATGGAAGTGATACAAGCCATGGCTGAAAAAGGAAATCCCAATTCGGTGTCGGATGCCGGGGTGGGGGCTTTGTGTGCCCGGACGGCTGTGGAAGGAGCCTTCCTGAACGTGAAAATAAATGCCGTTGGATTGGAGGATAAAGCCTTTGCTGAAAAAGCCCTTTCTGAAGCCGGAAGCATCCAGTCAAAAGCAAAAGCCCTCGAAGAAAAGATCCTGGAAACCGTCAACGGGAAAATAGGGTAAATCGCCGCATCAGGATGCCGTTGTAGTAAGCATCACCGATCTTAGTGTCCTTTTCGAGGATGGCCAGTTTTTCAAAACCAACCTTTGTGTAGAGCCGGATAGCAGGTAGGTTGTCTTCCCTGACCATGAGGTAGATAATTTCGATAGTTGCTGTTTCTTCGGCCCTCTTCAGCGCTTCATTCATAAGAAATTTCCCGATGCCCTTGCCCCGGAATGTTGAATGGACTCCCATGTTCAGTTCTGAAGTGTGTCGGATGTGGGCCTGATGCCGGGGTCTGATTGTCAGGAAACCTGCCAGCTGCCCCTCTGCTTCTGCAAAGACGGTAATGGCTCCGGGGAGTTCCGACAATTCTTTAAAATAATCCCTGCAGGCAGCCTGATCCCGGAATTTATCGTCGAACGACTCACTCATGCTCCCGGAAGAGGTATATATATTTTTCAGAAGATTGTAAAGACTATTGATATCCAGTTCATGGAAAGATTTCAGGGCCAATTGCATTGGGCAGAAAATTATTTCTGTTCAACCATGATGAGTTTATCGGTGTCGTATCCGCGTTGTCGTGCCAGGTTCAGAATTTTCTCCAGGGTTTCCGGCGAAAGATGTGGCGTGCGGCTTAGTATCCAGAGGTACTTGTCGGATGAACTCCCGATGAGTGCCCATTGATACTCTTTTTCCAGTTCCAGCACGAAATAATCGGCATAAAAGAAAAGGAAAAAAGCAACTTTCAGTTTTCCTGGTTCGTTGGGATCGGGTCGTTTTGCTTTGCCTTTGGCACGGCTAAATTTACCGTCGAGGGAGTTTTTATACCCCTGGTTGATGACCGTTATTTTCCCGTCCGGACGAAGCGAATAATCTGCAGTTACGCCAACCAGGCCCCGTTCAAAAGAATGGTCGTACCGGGCAATTTCGTACCACGTTCCCATGTATTTTTCGATGTCCAGTTCTTTAACAGTTGTTTGATTCACCGTGTTGTCGTTTTTTGAAGTACAACTCCCTGTAGAAACAGACAATAAAAAAAGAGAGATATACAGGATATGTTTCATTCGTTAAAATTCTTTATCGTTTAGTGCGAAATTTCGCCTTTCGAAAAAATAAATTCTTTAAGCTGATCGTCCCACCCATCCATGTTACGGCGCAACCATTCAAGAGTCATGCAGGCATGCTCTATCTCTTCTTTCATGTTGTGCACCAGGATGCTTTTCAGTGATTCGTCCTGTTCAACATCAGCACGCTGATTATACCAGTCAACCGCTTCAATTTCTTCTTTCAGGCTGTTCAATGCCCGGGTCAACGATCTGGCTTTTTCACTCAATTGATTGGTTGGTTCGTGATAATTGCTCATACTTTTTTTGGTTATATAAAATTCTGTTCTGACTTCTGATTAACCAAAAATACATTTTTTTCAGTAAAATATTTCTTTATCTACCTATTTTTGCGTCCATAAATATGTTTCCAATCATTGTATACAGAGGGTATATACGTTTACATCGACCAACGTATCGCTCGAAATCCCGGGTTGATGAAAGATTTGCACCCCCGACACTGCACTGTGAGCCAGGGATCTGTGCAGGATTATTTTACTCAATGATCAATTTTCCGCTGTAGCAGGTTTTTGTATCGTTTATTTTGTACAGGTATAATCCACTTTTAAGATGCGATACGGAAATTTGTTTGTTTTCTTCCAACCGTTTTCTTAATACCATTTTGCCTTGCAAATCGTATAATTCAAACAATGTTTCGGAACCCCTGAAAATATGGTCAATATAAACCTTCTCTGATGCAGGATTGGGATAACAAATCATCGTATTTTTTTGATTAGGCAGTTCATTCGTGTATGAGCCCGGATTGGTTGACCGGATATAGGAAAACCCTCCGCCACCCAATGTTTCGGCGTAGGATTGTTCGCTTGCAATATTGAAAATTCCTTCTCTGTTTGCTCTTGTCAGCCATACATTGCTGGTTATCCGGTCCTGATTTGCTTCCAGGGTCCAGTCAGTGCTGTCGGCTTTGGTAAAGGTTATTTCCGGCCCGGTCCACAAGGTCTCTGAAAGGTTGCCCGTCGAACGTATGTAACTGAACCCACCGCCTTTGCTTTCCGATGTCCAGGATGTAAAGGTGATATCCATATAAATGCTGTCTGTAACGAGGTACAGCACCATACTGCTATCCACCATACCGGGCGGATAGTGATTGATGGTAGTTGACCAGTAATCAAAGTTCAGATTTTCAATACCGTCTGAAAGGCTGCCAAATGCCCACCGGGTATCGGAAGGAGCATACGAATCCTCCCCACTGGTCCATGAAGTGAAGACAATATCGATATAAATATCATACGGAATCAGTTTTAAGACCATATTGCTATCCACCATTGCAGGTGGATTGTAATGAATCGTGTTTAGAAAATAATCAAAATCAAGGTTTTCAATTCCATCATTCGTAGTACCATACGCCCACAGCGTTTTTGCAGGAACTGCAAGGGTATGGGAAAAGGATTTTTCCAGGGCTATATTAAAAATTCCTTCGTTATCAGCTCGTGTCAGCCACACATTGTTGGTTATGCGATCCTGATTTGCTTCCAGGGTCCAGTCGGCGCTATCGGCCTTGATAAACGTTATCTCCGGTCCGGTCCACAAAGTCTCTGAAAGGTCGCCTGTTGAACGTTTGTAACTGAACCCTCCTCCTTCGCTTTCCGATGTCCAGGAGGTGAACGTAATATCAATATAAATACTGTCTGTAACCAAAAACAGCACCATATTGGTATCTACCATTCCGGGAGGAAATTTGTCAATAGCAGATATCCAGTGATCAAAATACAGATTCTCAATACCGTCCGATATACGGCCAAATGCCCATCGGGTATCGGAAGGGCTTGATGCATACAAGGAAGAAATATTCCAATCATAGGATTCTTCACGTGCGGGATTAAAAATTCCTTCCTCGTTCGCTCTTGTAAGCCATACATTGTCGGTTATCCGGTCCTGATTTTCCTCCAGAGTCCAATCGGTGCTGTCGGCTTTGGTAAACGTTATTTCAGGCCCGGTCCACAAGGTCTCTGAAAGGTTCCCTGTAGAACGGACATAACTAAATCCACCGCCTTTTCCACCCGAAGTCCAGGAAGTGAACGTGATGTCGATATATGCCTGATCTGTAACTAAATACAGAACCATCTTTTCCCCTACCATGGAGGGTGGATCATAATATATCGTATTCACCCAATAATTAAATTTCAGGTTTTCAATGCCATCAGCAATGCTTCCAAATGCCCATCTTGTATCCAGGGGACTTCTATCGAAGTTTTCTACTGCAATATTAAAAATAGGCATGCTGTTTCCCCTTGTTATCCAGATGTCATCGCTGATTTTGTCCTGATTTTCGGGAAGCGTCCAATCGGCAAAATTTGCTTTGGTAAATGTCATCGGCGGACCATTCCAAATGGTTTGAGACATTAGATTCGCGGTGGAGAATAAGAAAAAACAAAAAAATCCGGTTCTAAAACAATTTGTTTTCATAAAATTCAAAGTTTAGGTTGTTATTGACAAAGCTAATTATTTTCGAAACATAATTTATATTTTATTGTTAATATCCAGCTGATTGGGAGGTATAAAAAACACACTTTACTGAAAGCTCTGAAAAAATGTTGAAATGTCTAAATAATACCACCTTCTTTGATGGTGGATTCTATATTATGTTCCTCGGATAAAAAACTATAAGGTTTTCACTGGGATACATATATCTAAGACAAATCTGCGTTTAGAGTCTTCATCCGGCGAATTATAATATAACTCATATGGATAACCATCCCTTGGTTGATATCCATTTTCTGTAAACCATAAACACATTGTATTCCACGCTTTTTCAAATCCTTTCTCATCAATTTCAAAATGACCGACAGCATATTTGTCGCTTTCTAACTTCATTTTGCCAATCTCGCCATCAACTTTAAATTCCTTTTTATATTTCTTTCATTACCAGATACACGGTGTAGAGCAGATAAAAACCAAGCAATATTCCGGCTTCCCAGCGGTCCAGCTTTTTTCTTTGTCCGGTAAGCATGGATGATAACAAAAAAATTGTTCCTCCAATTAAAATACAGAGGTCTGTATTAAATTTTGGATTGTACGAAATAGGTCGTATTATACTGGCTATGGATAAAATCAACAGAATATTAAATACATTCGAGCCGATAATGTTTCCAATTGCCAGGTCACTATTCTTTTTTGCCGCTGCTACCATTGAGGTAACCAATTCCGGTAGGGATGTTCCTGTTGCGACAATGGTTAATCCAATTATTTTTTCACTTACACCTAAGCTGTCTGCGATACGCACACTATGAATTACAACGAGTTGCCCTCCGATAATCAATCCGGATAATCCGATTCCTATTAACCCTCCAATCTTACGTAGTGATTTTGGTGCAATCCCTGTCTGGATATCCGGATCGTTTTTCATTTGAACAAAAACATAATACAGGAACAGAAAGAAAAATACGAGCAGTATGATTCCGTCCATTCTGCTCAAATAACTGTGTTCAGAGAATTTAAAATCGTTTAGCAGAAAAAAAAGAAATACCGCTACAACTAAGGATATTGGAATCTCTTTCCATGCAGTTGAAGATTGAACGGCGATTGGCAGAATGATTCCGGATAGCCCAAGGATTATGAATAAATTAAAATTGTTGCTGCCAATTACATTGCCCAGTATGATATCTGAATAACCTTTCCAGGATGCAACTATGTTCACCACTAATTCCGGAGCCGAAGTGCCAAAGGCAACAATGGTCAATCCGATTGCCAGATCGGATACCTTGTATTTTTTTGCCAATGCAGCAGCCCCATCTACAAGCCAGTTTGCTCCAAAAATCAGACACGCAAATCCGGTTATTACTAAAAGTATGGAGATGATCATATCAGGCTTTTTAAATCCAAATGGTAACAATCGGGATTCCCGTCTGGTTTTTACAGTTAGCACAAAACAGTCACCCACATTTCATGATGAGGAATCACAATTTGAGCAGTTTTGCTGTTGTGTTTGTTTTCCTCTTTCGTCAACTAAGATACATGTTTTGTCGGAATCATAAAGATTTATTCCTTTTTTGAAAAATAAACTGCCAGGATAAAAATCCAACCCCAATTAAATGATTTAATCTTAAAGTATCTGTCTTAAATAGCATTGGAACAAATTTTTAAAGCATTAAAAACGGGGCTTTCCGGTTGGGTTCCGGCATTGGTTGGAAATGACAGCCAGGATTTTTCATTGGATCAGGCCAGAAATGCTGCACATTTTCTGAATACCTTCAGGAAGGAAATTTCAAGGGCATGAACATTCATCCTGTCGTTCAGAGGGAAAGGAGTTTCATGGGTATAATCGAAAGGAAAATCCATCACTTCGAAGCATGCTTTTGCCGTTTGATGCCCCATGCATGCCTCAACCCCACTATAGGGCATTACCCTGTCTTTTTGTAGCGAAATTCCGGCGATTCTGTTTCTCCAGGATCTGAAAAAAGACTCCCGCTCATCCTGGTAGATATCCGGAGAGATCATCGCATTAAATGCCCGTTTAAGATTATCGGCAGCTGCGATATTTTTAGCGGAAGCATTCTTCGGAGGAGTGAACCACTCATTGCAATAGTAGCTTAAAAGTCGTTCATACGCTTTTTCATCCATAATATAACGCGACGTTCCGTACATCTGTCGAAAAATAGAACCACCACAAAAAACAAAAAGACGAGAGGAAGCAAAGAGATTTTCAGGATTGGCCATCAGCAAAATTTCAGCAAGAAAAGAGCCAATGGAATAACCAAAAATATCCAGTTTAGCTCCCTTTCCAAAAAGTGGATGCTGACCATCCCGGATTTGCCCGGCAAGTGAAACCAAATCGTTTATGGTTTGCCTTCCGGCATAATAAAAACGGTAAGGCTCATCGGATAAACGATTGCTGAGGGCTACGTTGGCAAAGCTGAGAGCTTTAATAATGCCAAAGCTTCTTTTTCTTCTTTCCATCCAAAATTTCATAATCCGTGGATTAGTCCATAAAGAGGGACTCCGGTTCATGTGAAAGGCGATGGGAAAAAGAATCACCGGTTTCATGGTGTTCCCGGCAAGATAGTCGGCCCACTGCAGGTACTTATCCCAACTTCGTTCGTTCAATCCATGAAGTAGCAGAATGGCAGACTGATGATCTTTTCGTTGGTTTGGAACAAATACATCGTAAGTAAAACGAAGGTTTTCCTGAATTTCTGAATCCTGCTGTAGAAAGAAATTTCCATCATTGCCATCCCGATCGGTAATCACCGAAGAAAATTCAAATCGTTCGATGTGGACCTGACTGTTATCAGATTGCTGGTTTACTCCGTTCCGAAGTAGAAGGAGCAACTCTTTTTGTCGTTGCTGAAAATTTCCTGATGGCATAATCTGGGTAGTAATTAAATCCCGAATTATATCTTTATAATGCAAAGAAAATTCATGAAACAGGGCGATGCAAATAATTGGGATTAGTCCGTCTTACAGGGGAGAAAAGTGTTCTGCAAGGGACGAAAATTCTTTATTTGGGATGAAATTACCCCAAAGAAAAAAATGATTGCAAAATAAAATAAGGAAACCGTTACCTTTGTATGAATCAAAAGCATCGTTCCGAGATACTAAATGGATGAAAAAATATGAACCAAAAAATTCCGGAATATCTGTATGAAAAAAGAAACATCACCCGGCTGATCCTTTTCACGGCTCTTTTTGCTTTGGTATTTATCAACATTTATCAGCCTTTTGATTGCAGAAACTGGTTTCCGATATCTGAATCGATGTTTCTGCTCTTTTCCAGTCTGGTGATCCTTATCGGGGTACTTGTAGTGGTTTTAAGCAGGATCATGATGTACTTTTATGCCCGCCGAAAGGGAATTCTTTTCTGGCAATATGTGCTGTGGATTGCCGGAGAAATTGGTGCCATGGCAATGTTTTATACCCTCTTCCAAAGCTTAGTGCTGGATGACACCCGTTCGTTCAGGGATATGCTTCAACAGTCTGTCATCAATACTGCCCTGGTTCTGCTGCTCCCTTATTCTATTTTGTGGCTTTATTTTGCATTAAGAGACAAAAGCATCAAACTGGCCAATCTGACCTGTAGTGACAACAAAACGGAGTCACAGGCAATCCCTATGTTGAATTTTAGGGATGAAAAGAATGAACTCAGGTTCTCTGTGAGAAGCGATCAGGTTTATTGGATTGAAGCGGCAGACAATTACGTGAATATTCACTACCTGAACAAAGGTAAAATTGCATCATTCATGATCAGAAATACACTGAAAAACATCGAAACCAATTTTACTAAAAGCTCCCTCGTCCGATGCAACCGCTCGGCCATTGTCAACTTCGACCAGGTAAAAATGCTCCGCAGGGAGCAAACAGGCATATTCCTGAGTCTTAATCATGAACAGGTTGCCGATATTCCGGTCTCTAAAACGTATGCACCTAAAGTTTTATCGCGCTTTTCTCAATATTCGGCAGAACAATCAGATGAATAAACTTCTGTACCGTTTCCCTTGAATTTACTCCACAAATGGGAATTCAACAATAACTTTGGTTCCAACACCAACCTGGCTTTCCATTTCAATTACTCCATTCATTCTCCTGGTTTAAATTTTAAATCGATTGATTTTAAAACGGTAGTACATTTAAAGGAATCCATGTTTCCAGCTATTAACTGACAATCAAGGTGATTTTCTTTTCCGGATTGTACCAAACTTGTGCGTATGCAATACCAGAGAATTTCAATAAAGTTTTCAAAATCAATAATTATGATACTTATCTAAGCTTTTCTTAATCGTAATGCATTTGAAATAACCGAAACCGAGCTAAAGCTCATAGCGGCGGCAGCGATAATCGGGCTGAGTAAAATTCCGAAGAACGGAAAAAGGATTCCGGCAGCAACCGGAACGCCCAGCGCATTGTAACCAAAAGCAAAGAACAGATTTTGCTTAATATTGCGCATGACCTTATGGCTCAGTTCCCGGGCCCGGACAATACCGTCCAGGTCTCCTTTCACAAGGGTAACTTCAGCACTTTGCATGGCTATATCGGTACCGGTTCCTATGGCAATGCCCACATCAGCTTGTTCCAGTGCCGGGGCATCATTGATCCCATCGCCCGCCATGGCAACTTTTTGCCCTTTTGCCTGCAATTCTTTCACTTTCTTAAACTTAGCATCGGGAAGGCAGTCTGCCTGATAGCCATCTAATTTTAATTCTTCGGCTACTGATTTGGCTGTATATTTATTATCGCCGGTAAGCATGTGTACTTTTACACCCATGCTTTGTAATTCCCGGATTGCTTTGGCAGAAGATGCTTTAATGGTATCAGCCACGCTTACGATTCCCTCTGCCTTGTTATCAATTAAAAGATACATCACCGTTTGACCGGTCAATTGCCATTCTTTCACCATTTCCTGATGTTCATTTGAAAGGCTTGCTCCAAAATCATCAACCAACCGGCTGTTTCCCAGTCCAATTTGTTTTCCCCCGTAAATACTTTTTACCCCTTTTCCTGTCACCGACTCAAAATTTTCAACGTTGGAAATTTCAATTCCCTTTTCTTTTGCGCCGGCTACAATGGCTTCAGCCACCGGGTGTTCGCTGTGTGCGTCAACCGACGCAGCAAGGTGGAGTATTTCGTCATCAGTCAACTTTCCAAATGATTTGTGCGATTTCAACGCAGGTTTTCCTTCGGTAATGGTTCCGGTTTTGTCGATAATTAGTGTATCTATTTTGTTCATTTCTTCGATGGCACGGGCATCTTTTACCAGCACTCCGGCCTGTGCCATCCTTCCCGAGCCAACCATAATGGACATAGGTGTTGCCAACCCCAATGCACAGGGGCATGCTATGATAAGTACAGCGATTGCATTGACAAATGCATACACGTAAGCAGGCTCAGGCCCCAAAACAGCCCAAACGGCAAAAGTGATGATGGCAACGCTTACCACAATTTGTACAAAATATTTGGCTACCACATCGGCCAGTTTTTGAATGGGCGCACGCGACCGGCTGGCCTGGTTGACCATTTCAATAATTTGTGCCAACAGCGTGTCGGCACCCACTTTTTCAGCCTTCATTTCAAAGGAGGTGGTTCCGTTTATGGTTCCTCCGGTAACCTTATCATTTTTGGATTTATCCACTGGTATGGGTTCCCCGGTAATCATGCTCTCGTCAACGACAGCATTTCCGCTTGTGACCATACCATCTACCGCTATTTTTTCTCCGGGGCGTACCCTTAATATATTGCCTTCCTGTACTTCTTCAAGAGGTATTTCTGTTTCTTCCCCGTTGCGGATAACCCTTGCCACCGGCGGCACCAAATTCAGGAGGGCTTTTATGGAAGAATTCGTTTTGCTGTGTGCCCTGAGTTCGAGTACCTGGCCCAACAATACCAGCGTTAGAATGACTGCAGCTGCTTCAAAATAAAGGTGGACGTTTCCTGATGCATCCTTAAACTGCTCAGGAAAAGCTCCGGGAATGATTAAGGCAAACACACTGAAAAGATAGGAAGCCCCAACACCAATGGATATTAATGTCCACATGTTGGGGGACCAGCGCCGAATGGAACTCCATCCACGCTTAAAAAAGTCCCTGCTGGAATAGAAAACTACCGGCGTAGCCAAGGCAAATTCAATCCATCCCCATACTTTTCGGGAAGCTATTTCGTCTAACTTAAGAAAAGGAAAAAAATCTGACATGGCAATAAAGAAAACCGGAATACTGAGCCCAAGCGCCAACCAGAATTTCCTGGCCATTTTCTTGTAGGCTTTTTCTTCCTCGCTGGTTTCTTCTGCTTTTTCAGGCACCAAATCCATTCCGCATTTCGGACAACTACCCGGGTGATCCTGCTTTACTTCCGGGTGCATGGGGCAGGTGTAGATAGTACTTTTGCTACCCGGCACCGGTTTAGCCTCTTCTTTTTTCAAATGCATACCACAAACCGGACAATCGCCGGGTTCATGGTATGTTTTATCCCCTTCACACCGCATGGGGCAGTAATACTTTCCGCTACTTTCCACATGGGTTTTATGGCCAGGGTCATTTTGGTGTTGTTCATGGCTGTGCTCCTGTTCAGGTTCCCCATGATGGTCTGGTTCATGGGTATGGCCATCACTACCCACCGGAACGAGGTGCATATTGCAGACCGGGCAGTTGCCCGGCTGGTCATATACTTTATTACCCTCACATTTCATGGGGCAATAAAATTTGTTATGCTCTTGGTTTTCCATTTTGCCAAATTTATTTTAAACCCCGAGATCCCTTTTTTTTATTTCGTATTCCTCTTTGTCAATTTCGCCCCGGGCGTATCGTTCATTGAGGATATCCTGTGCCGATTTTTGATTGGCTGTGTTATTCAAATTATTGCTTTGGCCGGGTGAGCGGACAATTGCCCAAATTATAGCGGCGACAAAAATAAAACCTATTATCCACCACCATCCCATACCAAAATCCATTCCTCCAAATCCATGCATTTTTAACTCCTTTCTTTTTTATAACGATGAAACAAAACGTTCAAGGTTTGCCTTAAGGTCACACCGGCAATACCTGTAAGTTCTTTATTGTTAACGGCCATCAGCGAGGCTGCCGGGTCAACGGCTGCTATTTCCATGTCCTTCATTTTATTTGATTTCTTTGGTTACCTCTCCACAAGTCAGCATCGAGCTTCCGAAGTATGGGTTTTTAATTTCCTTTTCCGTGCTTAACCAGTCAGCCCCTTTGTTGTTATCTGCCATGGGGCAGTGCTGCACGTAAATGGTTTCGTCAAGCGGATTGAATGTGTTTGTCATTTCGATCATATGAGCAGAAACAGTTTGAAAGGCCTTTCGCAGTTGCTCAATATCGGAAAAATGTTGAACGTGTTCTAAACTGTTGTTTAGCTTACCCTGATAATCCATCCAGGCATTATGGGCATCGCCTTTAAACAGGCCCATGTCGATTTTATCCAATGCAGACTTCATGCTGGCAGCCATTTTCTGAGCTTCTTTAAAATGATCGTTGGTCAAAGCATCTTTCCATTGCAGGTATGCTGCATATAAAGGTTGTAAAGCCTCTTTAGCCTGTTTGTCAACAGATAAGGATTTTGACACTTCTGTTTTTGGTTTTTCCCCAGGCTCTTTGCGTAATGCACTTTCCCCCCTATCCATGTCACCCTGCCCGTCCGGCAGGCTGGCATGATTGTGGCCGGTCATAACCTGTCCTCCCTCGGGTTTACCCTCCGAAGTTTTAGCGGAGGAGGGACTCATCATACTGGGTTTTCCTGCTAATTGTGCCGCAGCATCTATACTGAATGTGCCGTTTACAGCAATTTCTTCACCTTCCGTTAAACCATCTTCAATTATATAACTATCTCCTAAAGCAGGTCCCAAAGTCACTTCACGCATGATAAAATTCACTCCTTGGTCTGAATTTATTTTAACGTAAACAACCGAGCGTTTTCCGGTCCACATAACGGCTGTTTTTGGCACCACAAATGAATTTGACTTCCCGGTCAATCCGGCTTCAACCACGCCTGAAGCAAACATTTCAGGCTTTAGTTTCCCGTTGGCATTGCTGTATTCAACCCTTGCTTTTGCCACTCTTGTTTTTGGGTCGATCACCGGATCGAGGTAGGAAATTATACCCTCAAATTTTTCTCCCGGCAGGGAAGAAATTGAAAATTCAACTTTATCGCCTTTTTTTACCCATGCCATATCCGATTCGTACACATCAAACAAAACCCAGACTTTAGAAAGGTCGGCTATTTCATAAATAGTTTCTCCTCCTCGAATATAATCGCCCAGGTTTATCATTTTTATTGTCACATAACCTGAAACATCAGCATGTACGGGAAATTCTTCCTGTATTTTTCCTGAATTCAGTATTCCTTCAACCTGATCATCGGAAAGTTTCCAGTTTTTCAATTTTTCTCTGGCAGCAGCAAATAATTGTGGCTGTGTTTCTGAGATTTTTTGTGCCTCCAATAACTCTTCCTGGGCCGTCACCAAATCGGGGGAATATACATAGGCAATGGTTTGTCCCCTGTTTACAAATTCACCTGTAAAATTCACCAATAATTTTTCTATCCTTCCGGGAATATGCGACGATTGCGAATAAACCAAACGTTCATCGGTTTGTATTTTTCCATTCAGCCGTACTTGTTTTACGGGATTCATTTTCCCAACAAAGGCAGTGCTTACACTGGCTAATTG
Source organism: uncultured Mariniphaga sp. (assembly GCA_964575025.1). Lineage (GTDB taxonomy): Bacteria > Bacteroidota > Bacteroidia > Bacteroidales > Prolixibacteraceae > JABMQB01. The sequence goes on along the minus strand of CAZNPV010000015.1, from coordinate 37,479 downwards.
CATGGCAGTTGGGGACATTGAAACGGCCATCGGGTCCACTTCACTATTTGGCTCATCTTCCAGGGGGATTAAGTCCATTCCGCAAATGGGGCAGTTGCCCGGCTTGTTTTGACGAATTTGCGGGTGCATGGAGCAAGTCCAGACAGTTTCACCGTTTATTTCAGTTTGATCTCGTTGAGACGCACGGCCCGGTTCTCGTTGAGACGCACGGCCCGGTTCTCGTAGAGACGCACGGCC
>CAZNPV010000015.1:0-37142 GCA_964575025.1 uncultured Mariniphaga sp. | reverse complement strand
CACGGCCCGGTTCTCGTTGAGACGCACGGCCCGGTTCTCGTAGAGACGCACGGCCGTGCGTCTCTACGGAACCGGATCCTCCAAAAATTAACCATCCTGCCAGCAAACCAACAACAAGAGTTGCTGCGGCTATTATTATTGTTTTTTTATCTATCTTTTTCATTTTAATACGTTTTTGAGGTTATATAATTGATTTTTGCTACGGCAACCTGGTATTGAGTTAAAGCCGTAGCCTTCAATTTCCTGTATTTCAACAATTGTTGTTGCATTCTCAATACCTCTTCGAATTCCCTGCCCGAATTTCCATAGGAAGTGAAAAGCAAGTTCAGCGATTGTTGCGATGTTTGTATTTGTTGTTCGTAGAGCTTAATTAGTTGCTCCTGCTGTTGAATTTCATACCAGGCTGTCTCATAATCTGAAATGAGCGTGTTGGCTACTTCTTCCTTCCGATACGTATAACTCTCCTGCATGAGTTGAGCTTCTTTAACCGAAGCTTTGTATTTGCTCCTGAAAATAGGGATGCTAACGCTTACCATGGGCATGAGTACATCTTTCCCATTATCTGGTAATGATAAATCACTACGCTCACCAACCATAACATAATCTAACCCTACACCCAACTTAGGCAAGCCTTGCTTTCGGGCAACAACTTCTGTGGTTTTATTTGCCTGAAATTTTAAATCCAATGCTTTTAATTTTGGATTTGCAGCAATCAATGAATCTTTCCTGAAATTTTCCAACAGGATTTCCGGTTTCAACGAGTCGCCGATTGCAACCATTTCGTTTTCGGACCTGTTTAGCAGCTTGTTGAAAGCGATTACCCATGGTTTTTCTTTATCCATGAGAATGCTCAGATTGGTTTGTGCATCTTTAAGCATCATGTCCACACGCAATACATCAATCATGGTTCCGGTTCCGTTTTTAAATTTTTGGGTTGCAATGGTTTTGTATGATTCAAGAATGGTGATATTTTTCTGTTCAATGTGAATCCACTCCTTCAATTCATAGAATGGATAATAGGCAGCAGCCACCCGGAAATATAGTTTGTTCCGTGCATCAATAAAACTTTGAAAATTTGCTTCTGCCATTAAGGCCGCAGCATCTCCCTGTGTTTTTAAGGTACCAAACCAGGGGAACATTTGAGTAAGCGAGAACTTTGCCTGTTGCGGGCCTACCCTTGTTTCCACAGGTGAAATAAAATATCCGAACGAAAACAGAGGGTCGGGTAGAGCATTCACCTGTGGCACTTCTTGCAGGGCTGCCTCGTATTCTTTATAGATTGCCTGCAAACCCGGGTTGTTTTCAGCAGCAATTTTAAAATAGTCGTCCAGTGATTGAGCAAAGCCCGACGGACTACACATTAGTACGATTATCATTGTTGTTATATATCTGTTCATGATTTTTGTTTTTCAAGTTTGTACTCTTCACGCATGCAATAGAGCGTGGGAACAATATAATAGGTAACTGCAGCTATTATCATTCCTCCAAAAGCCGGAATGGCCATAGGCACCATAATGTCAGCACCACGTCCGGTTGAAGTGAGTACCGGCAGCAAGGCAATTATGGTGGTTGTGGTTGTCATAACGGCAGGCCTGATTCTTCGTTCTCCGGCTTCCACAACAGCAACCCTGATTTCCTTTTTCGTTTTTGTCAGGTTTCGATTAAAACTCTGGTCAAGATAGGTGCCCATCAACACACCATCATCGGTGGCAAGTCCAAAGAGGGCAATAAAGCCGACCCATACAGCCACACTCAGGTTAACGGGATGCATTTGGAAAAGGTCACGCATATTCATACCAAAAACAGAAAAATCGGCAAACCAACCCTGCCCGTATAGCCAAAGCATAATAAAACCACCACTAAAAGCCATGGCTACGCCCGTGAAGATCATGAGTGAAGTAGTTACCGATTTAAACTGGAAGTACAGAATGAGGAAGATGATTAACAATACAATCGGCACAATAATGCGTAGCCGTTTTTCGGCACGCACCTGGTTTTCGTAACTGCCTGAAAATTTATAATTCACCCCAGCCGGCACAACTAATTCCCCGGCATCAATTTTTTGTTGAATCATTTCCTGTGCATTGTTTACTACCTCTACCTCGGCAAAGCCTTCCCGTTTGTCAAAAAGCACATAGCCAACCAAAAACGTGTTTTCACTTTTAATAGCCTGCGGTCCGCGCACATATTCAATATCTACCACCTGATTCATCGGAATTTGAGATCCCATGGGTGTTGGAATCAGGATATTCCCTAATGCCTGAGGGTCGTCACGTAATTCTCTGGGGTAGCGGACTCTGATGGGGAAACGCTCACGCCCTTCAACGGTTGAGGATAGTTGAATGCCTCCAACAGCTGTTTCAATGGTTTGTTGCACGTCCTCAATGTTTAATCCATAGCGGGAAATTTCATCCCGGTTGATATTCAGGTGAATATATGGTTTCCCCACGATACGGTCTGCAAAGGCAGCTTCGGCTTTTACCGATGGCACTTCCTTTAAAATACTTTCCAACCTCAAGCCAAACTCCTCGATGGTTTTAAGGTCGGGTCCGAAAACTTTAATGCCCATGGGTGCCCTCATTCCGGTTTGCAACATGACCAGGCGGGTTTCTATGGGTTGCAGTTTTGGTGCCGAAGTAACACCCGGTATCCTGGTTACAGCGACTATTTCTTTCCAAATATCATCGGATGATTTTATGTGTTCACGCCAGTTTCTGAAATAGCTTCCATCTTTATCTGCAATCAGTTCTGTTGATGAAATACCACGAGACAGCATTTCCCGGTTGGCCAGGGTATCGCCATTCTTTAAAATGAAACGGTCCTTTTTATCTGTTTTAAATCTTTTGCGGTGTCCTTTTTCATCGAGTGCATATTCCGGTTTGTAATTGATAACATTCTCGTACATGGAAACCGGTGCGGGGTCGAGCGCTGATTCCACCCTTCCTGACTTTCCTACGGCAAGTTCCACTTCGGGAATGTTGGTAAGCAACATATCCAGTTGCCCCACTACTTTCCGGTTGTATTCAACCCCTGAATGTGGCATGGAGGTGGGCATGAGCAAAAAACTGCCTTCATCCAGAGAAGGCATAAATTCTTTCCCGATTCCGGGGAATGTATGAGCCAGCCCTGACCATACTGATGTTGTCCGGATGTTCCATCCAGTTTTGTCTGCTCCATTGGCTAAAAAACCGAAAACGCTTGTAAAACCCAACCAGATATTTACTGCCAAAAGCATCAATAAGGCCGGAATCAGTAAAAACGTCACTTTGTGGTTCAAACACCAGCGTAAAATCTTTTTATAGGAATATTTCAATAAGCTGAATGCCCCTAATATAAAACCAACCAGGAGGGCGACAAAAATAAAGTTGAGCAGTACGCTTTTACCTGCTCCAAGCGGCAACCAGTATTTTGCCAATACCCATATAACTCCTGTGACCACTATAATTAACTCGATATTTTCCAACGCTTTGCTGAAAAAAGGTCTCTCAAACAGCTTTTTGTCTCTGATTAGCGGTTTAATGAATGGGATACTGCCAAATAACATCAGCAAAACGCCAGCCCAGGCAACACCGACGAAGAATCCAATGATACCTGCTACAATAAGCAATATATTAACCCATGTATTGTGGCGGGGGTTTTTAATTTTAAAACCCAAAAACCAATATGCCAACGTGGGCAAAATAAATAGCGAAACAAGCAAAGCTGCTACTAAAGCAAAGGTTTTTGTAAATGCCAGGGGCCCAAATAATTTTCCTTCGGCGGCCTGCATGGTAAAAACAGGAATAAAACTCACGATTGTGGTTGAAACGGCAGTAAGAATTGCTGAACTTACTTCTGCCGAACCATTATATATGATCGTGATTAGCTTTTGTCCGGGCGAAGCTTCATCGAGGTGTTTTATGATATTTTCTGAAAGGATAATCCCCAAATCGACCATCGTTCCTATGGCAATGGCAATGCCTGAAAGCGCCACAATATTGGCATCTACTCCAAAATAACGCATGGCAATAAACACCATGAGCACGGCAATGGGCAATAAGCTTGATATAAGCACAGATGCCCGCAGATTATAGATCATCACAATAATGACCAAAATAGTGATGAGAATCTGGAGCGAAAGGGCCTCTTCCAAAGTGCCAAGCGTCTCATAAATCAACTCTGAACGGTCGTAAAAGGGAACAATGGTAAGTTGGCTTTCTACGCCATTTGCCACTATTTTTTTTGGTAAACCGGGTGAAATCTCTTTAATTTTTTCTTTTACATTGTTTATAACCTGTAAGGGATTTGCCCCGTACCGTGCCACGACCACACCGCCCACAACCTCGGCTCCCTCTTTATCGAGAATACCCCTGCGGGAAGCAGGGCCAAGCGTTACCACGGCAATATCCTTAATTCGCACAGGTACATTATTCTGCACGGAAACTACGGCTTTCCCGATATCTTCTGTTTTTTTTACATAGCCCAGTCCGCGTACAAGATATTCGGCCTGGTTGATTTCAATGGTTTTTGCCCCCGCATCGCGGTTCGATTCCCGGACAGCCTGCATGACCTTATGCAGAGGAATATGGTAAGCTTTTAATGCATCAGGGTTTACATCTATTTGGTATTCCTGGACATAGCCCCCGACTGAGGCTACCTCTGAAACCCCTTCGGTTGCATTCAGGCCGTATTTTACATAAAAATCCTGAACAGTACGTATCTCGTGCAAATCCCATCCCCCGGTTGGGTTTCCATCCTTATCACGTCCCTCCAGGGTGTACCAGTACACTTGTCCCAAAGCGGTTGCATCAGGGCCTAAAGTAGGTTGAACCCCATCGGGTAAAAGACCTGAGGGAAGGGAACTTAACTTTTCCAGGATTCGGGAGCGCGACCAGTAAAACTCAATCTCTTCATTGAAAATGATGTAGATACTTGAAAAACCAAAAATAGAGGAACTTCGGATGGTTTTTACACCGGGAATACCTAAAAGATAGGTTGTTAGGGGATATGAAATCTGGTCTTCAATGTCTTGTGGCGACCGTCCGTCCCAGGGCGTAAAAACAATTTGCTGGTTTTCGCCAATGTCCGGTATGGCATCCACCGGCACCGGGTCGGACGGAAGACCGCCAATTTGCCAGCCAAAGGGGGCGGTAACAATACCCCAGGTTATCAGTACAACGAGAATAAGTAAAGTCACCAGCTTATTCTCTAAAAAATATTGAATGATTTTATTTAGCATACTAAAATGATTTTAAAACGAATACTGACTCATTGCGATGGTGCAATGCACCAATAGCAATATTTCCAGCTTAACATGGAATCAATAATTTATAATAAAATCAAAATAAGAACGTTTGAAAAAACACCTGAATGTCTTTTTTAAGAGGCGGGGAAATGTATTCAGTAGAAAACGGATGAGTTGATTCTGGAAATAAGTCTGAATTCAGGGTTGTGTAAATAAACGCTACCGCAAAATCAATATTGAAGGATTGCGGAGCCACCTCTTTTACAAATTCATCAGTAACCTGAACGATTTGGTATTCGTTTTTGCAGCATGGAATATTTTCAAAACGGACTTTTTTTGTGTTGGATTTTTCAGAATCATTGCATGGTTCCTCCATATCAGGCATGTCACAGCCCAGGTGCGTATCACCCAACATTATCTTTGTCTCCACGGCTTCGCCACCACAAAAATGCGTACCTATGGCCAAATTCATGTGGCTTGCCAGTAGCATAAATGATACTAATATGGAAAAAACCTTTTTCATCATGTATTAAATTAAAACACATAAGCACGAAAAATGTTTGGTTGAAATCAAGACGTTTATAAAAAAAGTCGAGTTTTTTGTCCCAAAATATTCACTAAACTGTTCCGCTGTCATATATGGCTCAAATGACTTATCAAACAAAAAATTAATAGACCCAATAGCATAAACTACAGCTGCTGCCCAAATCTCAAGTTTACCTCTCTGAAAAGGAACATCTCTTTTTCTCCCAAGTTTCTTAATAAGCTTTTCACATAATTGAAAATAATCATCATCTAATTTTTGAGCACAAAAGGCTCCAATCATTTCAAGTAGTTTTTCCTCTTTTTGTATTATCTCTTGTTTAGTCATAATGTCATTTTTCACTTGGAATTTTCTTAATTCTCTCAATATTACCGATAATTTTTTGTAGTGTAGAATCCAATTTTTCTTTGTCTGGTGGATTTCCCCAAAATAAATCATCTGTATCCATATGCAGGTGTTTGCTTGCTGCAACAACGTAATAGTATTTTATCCATTGTTCATGCAAATTACAACAATGCATTGAAAATTTAAATGATAAAAACAAAAGAACTTTCAAATAAAATGATGGATAAAATATCGTCGGACGATGCTGCCGTCTGACCGGCAAAACAATCAATAAATCTGCTTAGCCGTTCCAAACGGGTTTGAGGGGTCAGGAAACTTATTCCGGAACCGGGTGTCCACTTTTAACGGAATGGGGTGTAAATTTTGCCCCGGAATATGCATCACTGTATTCCTGTTCCCGTTTTTATATATTTTTGATTTCTGGTAACAAAAGTGCCTGCATCAAATAACCTGAAACAGTATCCTGCAATCGTTTTGTTGAATTGCAACAAAAAGTCCTTATGCCAATGGTTGTATTTCTTCAGTTGTGATGTCCTGGAAAATGTACCGGCGTTTCATTTATTGATTGCATTGGGTAATATATTATATCATCCTCATCCGAAACTCGAAATCCGGTCGAGTGATTCCATATCCATGATTTCGATCTCACGACCGTTGATCCTGATAATCTTATCCTTTCTGAACTCCGACAACGTCCTGATTACATTTTCTGTGGTCATGCCGATGTATTCGGCAATTTCACGCCGTGAAACCGGAAGATCAAACGTCGGGTTCATATATAACTCCCTGCTCATCTTCAGAAGGATGTAAGCCACCTTCCCATGGGAGTGCCTCCTCCTGATCTCCATCGATTCCTGAATGATCTTATTGGATAACATCCCGAGCCGCTCCATGAGGTTCAGACTGAACAGCCTGTTGTTCCTTAGGATATGCTTGACCTCCTTAATGTCTATATGACATATCACCGAATCCTCCAACGCAGATACTGAATAGGTCTGATGCGAAATGGTGAAGACGCCCAGCAAACTCACGAAATCGAAGGGCCCTGCGATAGTAATGATCTGATCCTTACCATTTGGCAACGTTTTGAAGAGCTTCAGCAATCCACTCTTCAGATAGGAGAAGCTTACCACCTCATCTCCTTCACGAAAGATAAAATCTCCGCGGTGATGAAAGGTCTCCTGCTTGTTACGGCAAAAAGATTCCACCTCATCCTCCCTGAAGCTTTCGAAGAAGGCTGACCTTAACTCACATCTCTCACAATCACACTTGATGCTCATAGGTACCTCATTCAATTACTATGATATTTATCATAAACTGATAATTGTCATAATGGTTCAATGGCCTATGAACCTTAACCTGGATTACATTTGACCCGGTTTTATCAACGACCAAATCGGAGTTAAAGATACAAAAATAAATTCGGAATTATGAGGAAACTACTTATCCTCGGTGGAGGAACCGCCGGAACCTTGATGGCCAACAAGCTACACAATGCCCTCGACAAGGAAGACTGGGACATCACTATTGTGGATAAACACAAGACTCATTTCTATCAGCCCGGTTTGCTTTTTATCCCTTTTGGCATTTATACCCGGGGAGATGTAGAGAAGCTCAAGACCAATTTCTTTCCACCACGGGTAAACGTGATCTTTTCTGAGATCGATAGGATAAATCCTGAAGAGAACAAGGTATTGCTGGCAGGTGGCAGGGTTCTGCAATACGATTTTCTGATTGTGGCTACCGGAACTCATATCCGTCCCGATCAGACGCCCGGACTCACCGGCCCCCTCTGGTACCAGCAGATTTTTGATTTTTACACACTCGAAGGTGCCTTGGCTCTCAGGAAGTTTCTTAAAACATGGGAGGGTGGAAACCTTGTGGTGGCCATTACCGAAGTGCCCTATAAGTGCCCGGTAGCGCCACTGGAGTTTGCCTTCCTTGCCGAAGCCTATTTCTCGGAACAGGGCATGCGTGATAAGGTGAAGATCACCTATGTGACACCGATGTCTGGGGCATTTACCAGGCCAGTGGCAACCAAGATGCTGAATGAACTGCTCCATGAGAAGAACATCGAAGTGGTGACCGACTTTTACATTGAGAAAGTGGACAATGAAAACCGTCGTCTTGTTTCCTACAACGGACTCGAAATCCCCTTCGACCTGCTGACCATCGTGCCAATGAATATGGGCGACGAAGTGATTGCCAAAAGTGGTTTGGGCGATGATATGAACTATGTGAACACCAACAAAGAGACCTTGCAGTCGGTAAAGTATGCCAATATTTTTGTGATTGGGGATGCTGCAAATCTGCCCACCTCAAAAGCGGGGTCTGTTGCTCATTTTGCCAGCGATGTGCTCATGGAAAACCTGATGCTTGCCATCGAAGGGAGGCTCCTCACGGCGAAGTTCGACGGTCATGCCAATTGCTACATCGAAACCGGATACGGCAAAGGGGCACTCATCGATTTTAATTACGATACAGAACCCCTGCCGGGCACCTATCCTTTGCCGGGTATCGGGCCGTTCGGACTGCTTCGCAACACACGCATCAACCATTACGGAAAGATCATTTTCAGGTGGATTTACTGGCATATTCTGTTAAAAGGCAAAGAGTTGCCCGTTGAGTCGGAAATGACCATGGCAGGAAAGCAGAAGATCTCCCTCTGAAGTTGACCCAAATAACGAAAGGAGCAGAACATGAATGATCCCAATATTTTAGCCAGGATGGATGTCCTGGAGCAGAAGCTCGACCTGGTGCTCGACTACGTGAATCAGCAACGCCTCAAGTCGGAAGTGGTGGAAGATCTGGTGTCTGATGTGGTGATCATCGGAAAAGACTTCTATAACTCCTCGGTGGTCGAACTCGAGAAGCAAGTGGTGGAGCTTGATCCTGATGAGCTGAAGCAGCTCACCATAAACCTTGTGAAGAATGTAAAGAATTTCAACGAGATATTCGCTTTGCTGGAGAGTATGACGGACCTGAAGAAAGATGCCGGCCTCATTGTGAATGAGATGATCATCGAACTCACCAAAAAGCTGCATACCATGGAGCAGAAGGGGTATTTCGAATTCGCCAGGGAGATCGGAAATGTGATGGACAACATCGTTAACAACTTCTCCGCGGAAGATATCCGGCAGCTGACCGATAATATCGTGCTTATGCTGCAAACCATGAAAAACCTGACCCAACCCGAAATGCTGGTAGCAGTAAACAATGCCGTTAAAGTTTACGGAAGCATACAAGCTGACAACATCAAGCCCTCCTCGATGTGGCAACTGCTACGGGAGATGAGAAGCCCCGAGATGAAATCGGTGCTGGGCTTTATGGTGGAATTTATGAAGAATTTGTCGAAATAAAACATTCAATAACACAAAAAATCTGAAACAACATGGCACAGAAAACAATCGCCGGTATCACCGTAGATGTAACCAACGAAGGGTACCTGGAAAATCCGGCACAATGGAACAAAGAGATTGCGATAGAAATCGCTGGCGAGATCGGCATTGAACTTACCGAACTGCATTTTGAGGTGCTTGAATTCCTTCGTAAAGAGCATGAAGCCGGCACACAGCTCTCCATCCGAAAAGTGGGAAACTCCGGTATCGTTGACATAAAAGGGCTTTACACCCTGTTTCCAGGCGGGCCGCTTAAGTATTCTGCTAAGATTGCCGGAATACCCAAACCTGTTAGTTGCGTTTAACTAAAAACTATATAATCATGAACACAGAAACGCAAGAAAGACCTTTAAAGAAAGTGTGTATTATATGCGCCAAAGGCACGATTGAAGATGTTTATGCCACGCTGGTCCTGGCCAATGGCGCTGTGATGGAGGGGATTGAAGTGAAGCTGTTTTTCACCTTCTTTGGTTTAGACGCCATTACCAAAAAGCAGATGAACAAGATCCATACGGGTACGGTGGGCAACCCAGCCATGCGGATGCCAGGTGGTTTGCCTTTCCCGTCGATCCTTGGTATTCTGCCGGGGGTAGAAGCGGGTGTTTCGGCGATGATGAAAAGCCAGATGGCCAAGCTCGACATCCCGTCTGTGGATGAGTTCCTGGAGATGATTACCGCCGGCGGCGGCGAAGTGTATGCCTGTAAACTGGCCATGGACATGTTCAAACTGGAGGCTAAAGACCTCTGGGATGGATGCAGCGGAGTCCTCACGGTGGGCGATTTCTATGCCATGTGTGGTGGCGAAAACACCCAGATCATCTTTACGTAAACCCAATTAACGCTTATAAGCGGTTACCTCTCTATTGTCTGTAAAAAGATGATTACCGCGGTGACTTTTTATTCCGAATAAGATCAGATCTGCCCGATCTCCAACCCATTGCCATTGTTTTTACCGGGGGCAAATTCAGAACCCCTATCCACCTCATTACAAGATGGCCTTTGCTTCATCCATCCTCCCATACCTGTACACTATTGTAACTACCCTACGGAAGTCCTGCCATTTGCAACGATGGAGATGTACAGGTTTACCACTGCCTGTCCCGACTTTCGGGATTCCGTCCGTTTAACAGGGTGGCCAGGTGCTGTCTACATACCGGAAGCTCAACATCCATGTGCTAATCCGGGTTTCCCGATAATACCGGGACAGGCAGTCAACACCGCGTTCAGATTTGGCATTGAAAGCCAGGCTTTATGACAACCAGAATACCTTTGCAGTAAATGGAATGCTTTCGGAAATGGAAGTTTCGGAATTGAACCCCATTCTGGAGGAAAACGCTTTTTTATCTGTCACGTCGGGGAAAATAAACACCCTCAATTTCAGTTTTTCAGCGAACAACACAAAAGCAACCGGTAATTTGAAGCTGCTATACCAGGGATTGGATTTTGCTGTTATGAATAAACAAACAGGCGAAACCACTGCAATTATAGAACAGGTAAAATCTTTGATTGCCAATTTGGTTGTGCTGGAATCGAACCAGATGCCGGGGGAAGAAGTGAGGCTGGGAGTTATTGAATATGAAAGAGACCCGGAAAGGTTTCTGTTTAATTATGTTGTCAAGGCTCTTATGACGGGAATGAAAACAAGCATCACGAAAACGAAAAGCCCCAGGAAATTAAAGATATAGAAAAAGAATTATTTCAATCGATTCAGGTAGGTTATGTTGAACCTCAATAAGCCCGTCTTACAGGTCTTGCCATCTGTATGACGCCGGCCGTACAGCCAGTAAGCAGACTTCCGCTGTACTTATAACCACGGTTCATACTCTATGGCTTTTGACCGGAGGTTGTAACTTCCCGGCTCCTCTTCAATGGTTCTCCGCCAGCTGACGGATCAACTCCTGTATCCATACCTGTACATGCTCATGGCATGATTTTTCCCAAACGCTCAGTTCCATAACTCTTTATCACAGCACCTTTGGGTAGTTTGAAGCCCCCTCCTGTAAGACGGCACCGGAGGTTCATCCGGCAACCGCCGGATTCCTCCATCTTATTTACAGCATGCAGAACTTTATGTTGCCGATGTTCTGCTTCCCGGCACACTATGAAACGGTTGGGGAGTGCGTGCTTCGTTCGTATCCACCGAGGGAGAAGATTTATGCGTGGCAGAAACCTTGGCAAACTACTGACATCCAAATGTTTAATGACCTTAATTGTTATCCGTAAGTTTATAATACTTTTCAGAGTTGCAGTACCATAAGTAACCTATTAAAAACATGACTGCGCTCAAAATCATAAATAACGGCAGAAGGTATTTTGGTGAAAAGAGCGAAATACTGATATCTGGCCCCGATACTTCGAGGCCGTGTACAGCCTGTTCCGCTGCAAGCGGAAAGACCCGTATCCCGATGTCCATCGGGAGTGGTGTGAGAGGTGCTCCGGTGGGCTTAACGGCTCACCGGCCGCCTACTCGACTAGGGTTTGGTGGTTATTTTTCTATTAATTTTTCAATTTCTTTTATAAAATCAATCATTTCATAATACATATCAACAACCTCATCTTTTTCAAAGGTCACAAATGCGTCATAATCTCCCTTAGTCCTATTTTGATATGCATTACGAAGAATTTTCCCAAATCTCCTATCTAAAATGTCTGTTGCGATATACTCTTTATTAAACCAGCCAATAAGTTGAGCATGTTTTGAAGTCTCAAATTGTTTTTTAATCGCTAATGCTGTTATCGAATAATATAGTCCATAATAGATACGATTTACAGCAACAGTTAATCGATTTGAGTCAATCAGAAATTTTGCCAATTCAATTGTATCTTTGGCTTGTAATATTCGATATTTAACTAAAGAATTTCTATCACTTTCGTTTATCATGCGTGAAATCCTTGGTTAATGGCATTTACAAAAATTGGTTGTTTACCTCTTGGTGTGTCTAAATCTGCTTCACTTAATATATGGGTATCTGTCAAAATACCATATTTTAAATCAATATCATAACAAATATCTGATATCTCTCGTTCCAATCTCCAATCAGTCTTGTTTTTAACTAAAATAAGAATATCGTAATCAGAGTCTAGCTTATTTGTATCCACTAATTGAGAACCAAATAAAACAATATCAATCAAATTATCACTTAGTCGTTTTGAAAGACTATGTTTTAAATCGTTTAATATTTTAACTTTATTATTTGTCATTTTAAATCATTTATACAAATATAAGAAATCAATCAGAATTTTTTATAATTTGTATTGGGTGTCTCTACCACTTAACCCTAACTTGCCAATATGAGTAGGCTGGGATTCCGAGCCACTTTCCTATCAGACCATTAAAAATTTTATTAAATGTACGAACTTTTGTTAAACCACTGACTCCCAGCTTACTTATATTGCTGTGTGTGCCCAGCATGGGCATGTGCACACTTTACTGAAAGCTCTGAAAAAATGTTGAAACGTAAGTTCCATCGAAATGAGCTTGCGAATTCTATCGAATGCCATTATAATAATTGTTCATGCAAAAATACAACAATGCCTTGAAATTTTCAATCACAAGCGAATGAGAATCAGTATGGATAAATAATGGATAAAATAGAGTTGGACGATGCCGCCGGTAGTTAATATTCATATCTATAAATATAGTTTCCATAACAAATATCAAATCCCGGGTCAATACCGAAATAGTAAGTTCTTTTCTCAATCAGTTTTTTATCAATGTAATCATTTTCCTCTATAATATTTTCTCCGTCTTGAATTTGAATTAATCTGTTTTCCTGAATTATAATCGAAACTTATCTCGCTCTGTACTTTTCCGTTTTGAATTGAAGTTTCTTTTATCAAATTATCGTTGTTATACTCGTATTCCACTATTCTTAAGGTATCATCTACTGACGCTTGGCAGAATACTATCATAACGCTAGGATTATCAAATTCTGCAGGAATCAATAAGTCGTCATCTTTTGAACAAGCGATAACTATCAGGAAGAACAATGTTAGAGTTAATATTTTTTTCATGTCAATCTAATATTTCTTTTCTAATCCAAGATGAATCTCAATGATTTGAGGTTGCGTTGATGTCTCTTTTAATTACCGCCAAAGGGAGTCTGTGCAAAAACCCGTTTTCAAAATTTATTGGCTTAAAAAGGCTAAAAATTGTACTGAAAAGGAGGTAAAAAACAGGCAAACAGCACTATTTCAGTGCTTTACACAGTTCTTCCAGGCCAAGTATCGAGGCACAGCGCTTCAGGTTGTAGCCGATAAATTCAAGCCCAACCTCACCCAATACTTTTTCTTTGCCTTCCATTGATAACCCTTACAAATGCATCCGGCGGAATAGAGCTTTCCAGGTTGAACATCATCATCTGGTTTTGTTGCTGGCCAATTACGTGTGGCATGATTTTGATTTTTTTTGTAATTGATACCCGGAAGATATCAAAAACCTTTCAGGATATTGGCTTGCAGCAACTTAAGTTATTGACAAAGGTTGGTTGGTTTTTGCACAGTCTGACGGATGGTGGTATGAAAAGTTGTTCCAAATGCTGTAAGGATCCGCCAGCTGGCGGAAGCCTTACATTAAGCGGAACAGGGAAACAAAACCAGTTAAATGGGATGGACCATTATCCCTTGGATTCCTGAAGACTTAACGAACCGCCGTGTTCAGCCAGTTCCGCTTCAAGCGGAAAGAACCGTATCCAGATGTCCATCGGGAGTGGTGGGAGAGTATATCCCTGGTCCCGTTTTTTCGGGAGTGGGGCGGGCTACTCAATTGTGACGTCGTGCATTTTTAGTTCTGAAATATTATCCCGTTTTTATAATACGATTTTTCCATATACATCAGATAAAGAATCACCTTTAAAATCCTTTTTATCTTCCATAAATTCTCCGATGAAAGTATCGTAAATCTCGCTTTTCAAACGTAAAACAATCGGATTTATCTTTCTTTCATAAATGGTCAACTGTCCAGAATACATTCCCCACTCATTTGAACCAAGATGTTTCCCAATCACTCCTTGGTCAGCTTGATATATAATTTTTGCTTTTGGCATTGTCTTTTAGAAATCAATTTTCTTATATTGGGAGTTTCTATAACTGTTTAAGTTTTATTCTGTAGTTGTTTATTTTTGACCAATAAATTATCCAACAAATAATTCCAGCTACTCCAGTCAAGAAATTAACGAAAGGGATTATACTACAACAAAATAAAATGCAATAAGCTATACCTATTCCAACTCCGGGTCTTTCTTCATATACTTTAATATTTTTTACATCAAATTCAGCTTTTAATGAATCCGCTAATCTATTTACAATAATAAATTGCCAAACAAGTCCAAATAATGGTATTAAAGTAAGCCAAACTTCACCTGATTGCATCTTACGGTTTTCTGCACTAATTGCATTAAATGTGTTTTGAAGAGTTAATAAATAAAAAATTAAAGGGATTACGAATAGGGCAGGAATTATTAGAAGGATTATTATTTCTTGCGGTCCAATATAACTAAGTAAAATGAAATTTAAAATTTGATTCATAATGTTTAAATTTTAGTTGTCCTACTCATTTGGTTTTTCGGTAGCGCTCCGTTTTTTGATGGTTTCTGGTCTCCAATTTATTTTGTTTGTTGTCTTTTCATATATTCTCCTTTATTAGGGAAAATATCATACGTTCTCCATAAACAAAGATTATCCTGCATTGAAAAATAAATCATCTAACGGATTGATGAACTTGTCGAAATTTAATTTGGATACATGGGTGTAAATTTTGATGGTATTTTTTTTATTGTGGATATCAGGAATCAATCGTATCAGGGGATGATGTGTCATGGGTTTTTTTTTATTTTCAGGCAAATTAGCAATTATTTGTAAAAAATGCAAAACAGAAAGAAAATGCGCTAAACTCCACATCGGTTAAGCACGGAGCTCTGCCCTCTGCTCTCTGCTCTCTGCCCTTTGCTCTCTGCTCTCTGCCCTTTGCCCTCTGCCCTCTGCTCTCTGCTCTCTGCCCTTTGCCCTCTGCCCTCTGCTCTGATCAATCTATTTCCAACCCTACGGACCTTCCTCATGGCGATGAAATCCGGCTAAAAATTTTTACCTTTCCGGCATAAACAAAAAACCATCATTATGAAGAAAGAGATTACCATACAGGATCTGGATCCTGCCGGATTCATTCAAAAACAGGTTGATGAGATTCAAAAAGCCGTAGGAACGGGGATAGCCATCAATGCCCTTTCAGGGGGTGTTGATTCTTCCGTGGTAACCCTGCTGGGACACAAAGCCCTGGGCAATCGCCTGAAAACCGTTTTTATCGACAACGGCCTCATGCGGGAAGGAGAACCTGAGGAGGTGGCCGGCTTTTTCAAGAAGCTGGGAGTCCCGATCGACATCGTGGATGCCCGCAGTGAATTTCTTGAGGCCCTCAAGGGGCTTACCGATCCTGAAGAAAAACGCGAGGCTATAACCCAGACTTTTTACCGCCACGTGTTTGGACGCATCGTACGCGAGAGCGGGGCAACCTTTCTTCTCCAGGGAACCATCCTCACAGATATCGATGAAACCGTAGCTGGTGTCAAGCGACAACATAACGTGTTTGAACAACTGGGGATTGATCCCCAGGAAACCTTTGGCTACCGCATCCTGGAACCGCTGATACAGCTGAGGAAAGACGGAGTCAGAGCTGTGGGGCGCGCCCTGGGATTGCCCGAAGAACTGTTCAACCGAATTCCCTTCCCGGGGCCGGCTCTGTCAGCTCGCATCATCGGTGAAGTGACGGCCGGAAAACTCGATACCGTGCGTAAAGCTACCGCAGTGGTGGAACGAAACCTGAAGGATACAAAGGCTTTTCAGTATATGGGAATCCTCCATGAGGACCGCGTGACAGGTATGCGCGAAGGAAAACGGGATTTCGGACAGCAGATCGAAATACGCTGCTGGGACAGCATCGACGCCAGAACCGCTTCCCCAACCCGGCTGCCCTTTGAGAAACTGGAGAAAATGGCTCAGGAGATCATCCGTGAAGTGCCGGGTGTCGTGAGCGTAACATACAACATTGCCACAAAACCACCCTCGACGATTGAAGCAGTATGACAATGAAATGATTTACTGCTTAAAGACGTACTCCACTATGTTGGCTCCCATCCGGAGGGCTTTTAGCCTCACTTCTTCGGGGTCGCTGTGTATCTCGGGGTCTTCCCATCCATCGCCGAGGTCTGATTCATAGGTGTAGAGGCACACCAGGCGTTCCCCAACAAACAATCCGAAGGCCTGGGGCGGTTTATTGTCGTGTTCATGGATTTTAGGCAATCCCTGTGGAAATGTAAAGCGTTGATTAAAGATCGGATGGTCGGGAGGAAGCTCGATGAGTTCTTTCTCGGGAAATACTTTTTTTATTTCCCTTCGGAAATATTCATCGATGCCATAGTTGTCATCCACATGAAGAAAACCTCCGCCTTCCAGGTAAAGTCTCAGGTTTCGGGCATCGCTTTCTGAGAGCACAATGTTTCCATGTCCGGTGAGGTGCACAAAGGGGTAGTTAAAAAGTTCCTGGCTGCCCACTTCTACGGTTGCCGGGGTAGGCACGATAGAGGTGTTTAATGTCTGGTTGCAGAATTCGATCAGGTTCGGCAGAGCCGTAGGGTCTGAATACCAGTCACCTCCTCCGTTGTATTTTACCAGGGCAATTCTTACGGACCCGCTCTGCCCTGAGAGGCAGGTGGTTAGTAATAACACCCCGATCATTGTAACCCATCTCTTCATATCAATCATTTATCAGGTTCACTGTATGGCAGGCTGCAATTCCTGCTGTTTCTGTTCGTAACCGGGAAGTGCCCAGGGATATTTCTTTAAACCCGTTGGTTGCAGCTTCCCTGATCTCTTCTTCCGAAAAGTCTCCTTCCGGGCCGATCAAAATTAGAACATTTTTGCCTTTCCCTGCGGAATCTTTTAAATGTTTATTTGTTCCTGTGAGGCAGGTAGCAACAAATTTCTGCCCCTCAAAGGGTTGATTAACAACCGTCAAAAAGGGAGTCAGCGGATTCAATGCCGGCAAAAAAGCTTTGCGGGATTGTTTCATTGCCGAGATGAGTATCTTTTCCATTCTCCTGGTGTTTATTTTTTTCCGTTCAGAACGGGAGGTGAGGAGAGGGGTTATTTCATCAATTCCTATTTCGGTTGCCTTTTCCAGGAACCATTCCATGCGGCTGGGATTTTTCGGGGGAGCGATCGCAATGTGTAGCCGGTAGTTGCGTTTGCCCATATTTTCCTGGTGGTGGATGATTGAGAGCCTGCACTTTTTGGGATCAGGATCCATGATGGCTGCTTTATACCAGCCGCCCCTGCCGTCAACGAGGATTACCTGGCTTCCTTCCGTAAGCCTGAGCACCCGGATGCAGTGCCGGGATTCTGCTTCATCCAGTTGGATCGTAGGGCCCGGAATATCGGGTTTGAAAAATAGACACATAGCTTTTTTTACCGGGCCAAAGATAATAAAAATGGGGCAGCCTGTTTAGTTCAGCATGCGCGGGATCAGCTGTAAGGTCACCAATCCGCTTCCCAGGGAAATCGTTTCCCAGGTATCCTCCTTAAAATCAATGATCACAGAAGAACTGGTCGGCACACAGTCGTTGAAAGAGGGAGCCAGACCCCGGATCAGGTAGTAAAGGGTCGGATTGTGACCGAAAAAATAAACGGTAGTATGCTGATCCGGCAGGGAATGCAACCGCTCCAAAAATTCATGGGTGGATATCCCTTCATACAGGTCGTCTTCCAGTTGAATCTTTTCTGCCGGGTAGGCAAACGTCTCAGCAAAAATATGGGCTGTTTTACGTGCCCTCAGGGCCGGACTCGATACCATCAGGTCTGGAAGGATCTGCTGCTTCTGCAGTTCCCTGCTTACTTTTTGGGGATCGGTAAATCCCCGCGGTTCCTTCAGATTCCGGTTAAAATCATCATCATATCCGTAAGGGACTGACTTGGCATGCCTTACAATTACAATTCGCTTCATCTTTCCATTGTTTAAAATGTTTTACTTTTGGTAATTCAAGATAAGCTTTTTTATTGAACTATGAAACGAATCGGATTGATCTCAGATACCCATGGCTATATTCATCCCAGGTTATTTTCTTTTTTTGAAAAGGTGGATGAGATCTGGCATGCCGGGGATATAGGGAATATGGATACGGTGGATGCCCTGAAACGGTTTAAGCCGTTGAAAGCAGTGTACGGAAATATTGACGGGCAGGATATACGGGCCTTATATCCCCTGCATAACCGGTTTATGTGCGAAGAACTCGATGTATGGATGACTCACATCGGAGGATACCCGGGAAAGTACGATCCGAAGGTAAAACCCGGAATTTTCCGGAATCCTCCGAAATTGTTCATCTCCGGACATTCCCATATTCTGAAGGTTTTTTTCGATAAAAAACTGGACCTCCTGCATATGAATCCGGGGGCTGCCGGAATGGAAGGCTTCCATAAGACCTGTACGGCACTTCGCTTTAAGGTGGAGGGTGCTGATATAAGCGGACTGGAAATATGGGAATACCCCAGGAGAAAGGAATGAAACGTTGAATGCATCCGCAACCGTATCCATTGATTTCGCATCTGACATCCGTAATACCCATTCCAGATTCTATGCAAAAGATCATTCTGCTTGTTTTCCTTACCCTGCCGGCACTCTGTGTCGGGTAGTTTCTTCGGTTTGCCTCAAATTATAGCCAGTACATCTCTTTCCAGAGCCTGTTGAATTCAACCTGGTACTGCTGCACAATATCAAAATTAGAGGTTGTCAGCAGGTTTTCCTGATTGTGCTTTGAGGCCGTATAGGTCCAGTTAAAACTTCCGGTGAATACAATCCGTCCGTCAATGATGCCGAA
Source organism: uncultured Mariniphaga sp. (assembly GCA_964575025.1). Classification (GTDB taxonomy): domain Bacteria; phylum Bacteroidota; class Bacteroidia; order Bacteroidales; family Prolixibacteraceae; genus JABMQB01. Next base: position 17,765 of record CAZNPV010000015.1, on the reverse strand, counting down.
TTTATTGTGCATATGGTAGCGCGAGCGGTCGGTTTTCACAGGAATGCCTGCTTTGTTTAACGAGTTGATATTGGATCCCCGGTCGTTGATTTTTTCGTCGTCAGTAATAAGTTTGACCTTAACACCCCGATTGTGACAGGCCATAATCTCTGAAGCCAGCCTGTCGTCGGTGATGGTGAAAACACACAGGTAAACCGATGAACCGGAATCTTTTAAAAGGGTATATACCGATTCCTGAATTTCATTTCCGGGACTGAAGAATACGTTATTAAACCGGAAGCTGTATTTGTCAATCAGCTGAAAACAGTGTTGAAGCCAGTCGATCATCCGGGGTTCGTCTTTGATACCGGGAAAGGATCTGGCTGCTTCAAACAAGGCATCCCGTAATTCACCCCGGTGTTGCCTGTTCAGCTGACTGATCTGAAAAGCGATGTCTTTGCTGACCCTAAGTTGCAAGACCTCTTCAAAATGGCTGGTAAAATAGTGAACAATTTTTTCCATGGGTCTGTTTAAATTACATTTTGCCAATAACTTTCTCTCTCTTGTTTGTGGCAAGCAGGTATTTTACATCAGGAAGTTTTCTGACACGTGTACAGGATCCAGTTATTTTTCTCATATGATTCGATATCTGTTAATCCCAGGCTTTCTGTTTTTTTCCTGATCACGGGTAAGTCGGAGATATAAAAACCGCTCATTGCCAGTTTTCCTCCCGGCTGGAGGGCAGCAACATATTTGTCCATATCGGCCAGCAATACATTGCGGTGGATATTGGCCAGGATCAGGTCGAGATGCATTCCGTCAAGCAGTGAAGCATCTCCTTCCAGGGTTTTCAGGTTGGCAATCTGATTCAGCCCTGCATTTATAACAGTGGTTCTGCAGGCCCGCTCTTCGGTATCAATGGCTGTAACTTCTGCAGCTCCCCGCAGTGAAGCAAGAATGGCAAGGATGCCGGTTCCACATCCCATGTCCAGTACTTTCTGCCTGTTGAGGTCTTCGTTCAGCAAAAACTCAATCATCATGTGGGTTGTTTCATGGCTTCCGGTGCCAAAGGCCATGTTGGGTTCAATGATGATTTCATACCTGCAGGGGGAAAACCCGGAATGAAAAGGTGCCCGGATCACACACTGATCCTGCACAACCAGGGGCTTGAAATCGTTCCGTTCCCATTCTTCGTTCCAGTTTTGTTCCTTCATGTATTCCTTGTGCCACGAAATCTCAACGGTGTCTGATTGTGCTGAGAACAATGCTTCAAGCGGCTGTTCCCTGAAATCTTTCTCGGGAATGTAAGCTTCCAGCCCGGAGCCGGTTTCCATGAAACCCTCAAAACCGAGGTTGCCAAGCTGATGCGTAAGCGAGTCTGAAATCCACTGTTCGTATGGATTGATCTGTATGGTAACTTTTATATAGTCCATTTCCTTCAAAAATCGATGAATGGCTAATTCAGGTTTTTAAGAAAATCTACTGTCCCACAGGATCCGGATGTCCCTTAATTTCTTTGCTGAAATCAAACATATTCTTCACTTTTCCGGTAGTTTCGTTGGTATACGTGATCCATAGCGTATCGTTTAAAAGGGCATTTTTTATGTTTTCAACATGGGTCAGGGTATCTACATAGAATATTTCAGCTACTTCAGTAAGAGAAGTGTCCAGTTTGGTGCTGAATTCCACAACCCCGCTGTCGTTGGAAAGGTGGCTGACTAAATACGGGAATTGGTTGCTCAGACTCCTGTTTTTCCCCAATGGCAGGACAAAAGAGCGGACCACCTCATCTGAATAGTCCTCCCGGTTATTGAACCTGCTTACATAGGGAGTAAATAGCAGGGATAGATAATCCTTTCGGCTGACTGAGTGGTATTCCGGAGTTCCTATCACCTGATAACCAAGTTTAACAGTGGTTTTCCCGCTGGTAGTTTCGTAGGTCAGGGTTTTTGACTCAAGGAGTGAGATAAGTTTTTCTTCTTCCATGATTTTTTCAGGAAAAAAGATGCTGACAATAACCGGGCAGCCAAACTCAGAGATCAGGCCTGTCGCTTCTGTTTGCTGTTTCAGAAGCACGCTCAGATAATTAAAATCAAAGGGGTCGAAGAAGTTCTCCATCTGCAGGGTTACATAGCAGATCGTGTCAATCCCTTCGGCAAGGGAGGTTAAAGACTCTTTTTGTGGGGTGAACATGGCTTTTTGAATGTCTTCATCTGTGAGTATTTCCGGGTTATAAAGAATGTTAACCCGGTGATTTTGAACGAATGTTGCTACACCGTAGATCCCTTCCACTGCTTTCATCTTATTGGCAAATGCCATGGAACTGCCGTAACATTTAATGTTTTGAAGACCTGCCATGGAAAATTCCTGGGCATGCTCCAACTCTTCAGGTTCGGCCCACTGAAGGTCTATGGTCGGAATTTCCCATACCGAACCTAATGTTAAGGCCAGGATGACCAGGATAAGGGCCATCCATACCGGGGATCGGCGCAACCAGGGTCTTTTATTGATCGTAAGCGTGTTTTCTTCCGGGCAGACCAACAGGCAGTCACCACACAAATTGCAATCCACATGCTTTACAGTGGTTACCCTGGCAACATCAATTCCCTGGGGACATTTTTTTGAACATAGCTGGCAGGAAGTACAGGTTTCGGTATTCCGTTGAATTTTAGCTACCGGGAACACCCGGCTTTGCCCGGTCAGCTCAATGATATATCCCCCTGCACAGGCAATCGCAAGAGGCCAGATATAGCTGATTGTGACTCCGGCCTGCAACAATACCAGGTAACTCCCCAATACGGCTACAAAGAATAACGTGAATTTGAACAGATTGGACACAGCTCCCAGCGGACAAAGGTATTTACACCAGAATAAGCGAATGAATACAGAACCGAGAATTACTACAGCAAGGGAAATGACAGCATAGAGCAATACTACATCGGTTCCAAATCCGGTTACCGGGCCATAGTAAGGATCGTATTTTTTACAGAATAATTCATTGGATTGAAACGTAAAATAGAATGTAACGAATAACAGGATATATTTTAACGAACGCAACACTTTATCAGCCATGCCTTTTATCGTAAAACGTACCTTGAGTTGATCCCCCAGTTTTCCCAGCCACTCACTGACAGTGCCTACAGGGCAGATAAAGGAACAGAAAAGTTTGCTGAAAAGCAGAATGCCTGCAAATAGCAGGATTCCTGTTACTATCTGTGCACTGGTCATGGTACAGGAAAGAGCTCCGCTTAGAAAATAGCTGCCCAGTGCCTGAAGACCCCCAAATGGACAAAAGGCTTCAAAATCGGGAGAACCGATTTTTGTAATGCCGGGGAAAAATACCAGAATGATAATAACGGACAGGACTACCCACTGGAATCCATACCTCAGCCAGTTGTTTCTTTTGGTTTTTGGTTTCATAGGATTGTAATTGTTTTTTTTCAAACAGTGCTCTCAACCAAATAGCTGACCGAGAGGTAAGTCAACAAATCCCCGAAGAAGTTCCCGGGGATAAGCTGCTCCACTTAGGACATTTTCTGATCGATTTTTAAGTTTTTAATTTTATGGTTTCATTATATGTTATTACTTTACCTCGTAAAATAAACCATTAGCCTGATTAATTACAATGAAACGAATAAAAAAAATACTGTTTATACTTCCTTTTCTGTTTTCTGCTTTTTTCTGCAAGGCTCAATGGAGTCAGGGGTTCTTTCTGAATGACTGGGTACCCCGGCAGGCGATCGTTCCCCAATCGGTAGATACAGAAAAACCGGAACCTGCTCCCGATCTTGTTTTTTCTATAGATCCGCTGGACACCCTGGCCCGGGTCAGCCCTTTCATTTTCGGGAACAATGCCAACACATGGTCTACCATTATGTATAACAATCCAACCCTGGTGAATCATATCCGGGATATGAATCCCCGGGTTTTAAGGTATCCGGGCGGAAACCTATCGAATGTTTTTTTCTGGGATCTTGAGGCCAACGAGACCCCCGGAGATATGCCACAGTATGTAATTGACGACCATGGGCTGTGGGAAGGTCGTGATCCGGCCACCTGGACCATGTCGGTGGACAACTATTACCGGTTTCTGGATTCGGTGAACTGCGAAGGTACCATCTGCGTGAATTACAGTTATGCCCGGTATGGAACAAGCGAAGATCCGGTTGCAAAGGCAGCTCATTATGCAGCTGACTGGGTACGTTACGATAACGGGAGAACCCGGTTCTGGGAAATAGGAAATGAAAACTATGGAAACTGGCAGTCGGGATACGAAATTGACACAGCGTTCAATAAAGACGGGCAACCACAAATGATTAACGGCAGGTTGTACGGTGAACACTGCCGGATATTCATCGATTCGATGCAAGCTGCCGCTGCCGAAAAGGGACATACCATTTATATCGGCGTGCAGGCCTGGGAAAGTGAAACCTCATGGGATTCGGTACAAACAGACTGGAATGAGTTGATGATGCCCGTGATCGCTGATAAAGCGGATTTCTACATCGTCCATAACTATTATACACCCTATGATGAGGATTCAGATGCACAGACGATCCTGAATACCTATGAGAAATCTACGGAGTTTAAAGCCTCTGTATTTACGGATCTTGAAGAAGCAGGATACGGTCCGGCTCCATTGGCTTTAACCGAGTGGAATATATTTGCGGTGGGCTCCAGGCAACAGGTTTCACACATCAACGGCATTCATTCGGTTCTGGTGACCGGAAAACTGATTGAAGATGCCTACGGCATGGCCAACCGGTGGGATCTGGCCAATGGCTGGGCCAATGGCGATGATCATGGAACCTTCTCCCAGGGGGATGAACCGGGAGTGGACCGTTTTGAACCCCGGCCGGTTTTTTATTACCTGACCTATATGCAGCGTTACTTTGGCGATGTAATGGTTGCTACCTCCGGTGAGAATACGGATGTCGTTGTGTATGCTTCGGCTTTTGAAAACGGCCCGCTGGGCGTTGTGGTGGTAAACAAAGGAACAGAGAGCAGACAAATAGCCCTCAACAGTGTGAATTTTGTATCCGGAGAGAAATATTACCGGTACACGCTGGAGGGAGGAGAGCTGGAAGGGGAGTTCTCAAGGCAGCTGGTCATTAATGGTCATGGTCCCGGCAGAGTAGCAGGGGGCCCTTCAGATTACAACGAACTGGAAGCGTATGCGTCGGAAACAAACGGAGGCATCCGGTTCAATGCAACGCCTTATTCTGTAAGCTATCTTTTAATAGAAGGCGAAGCAGGCTCTCCCGGGAATGTATACGACCTTGGTTTTGAAATATTTGGAGCTGCTGAAAACCAGGATCCCTATCCGTTGGCAAATGCCATCCTGACCATCGGAAGCAACACCTATCGGACAGACAGCCTTGGGATGCTGGAAACTCCGGTGCCGGAAGGAACCTATGAACTTATCATACAAAAAAACGGGTATGAACCCCATACCTCAGAACTGATCGTCGATGAATCAAGATCGCTGGCCTTTACGCTCCAGGAACAGGTTTACGACGTTACCTTTCAGGTGAAAGAGCAGGAAAGCGAAACCCCACTGGACGGATGCAGCCTGACAATCAACGGGGAAACAAAAACAACCGGTCCGGATGGAAATGTCCTGTTTACTGATTTGCCTTCTGATTTTAGTGTGACCTTTGACAAAACCCATTATTCGCTGGCCGGAACCACCAATTTTCATATTTCCGGTGATACCCTGCTGACCCTTTATGCGGAAAAGATATTGTATGATGTGACGTGTGAAATCAAAGAAAAGTATTCTGAAACGGCAATCTGGGGTATTCGCGTAAACATGGGCGATGAAAGCATGGAAACAAACAGCCAGGGAAATGCTTTTTTCCGGATACCCTATGGAGTACATACACTGGCGATTGATGATCCCGGCTATTCACCGGTTGAAGAATCGGTAGAAATAGTTTCCGACACTACCTTCCGGATTGTCTTAAAAATCCTTCAGGCTGATATACGCTTCAGGCTGTATGAAGGCACTACACCGGTAAACAAAGCGCAGATCACGTTGTTAACAGATACCTTGTATACGAGTGCCATTGGTGTTGCCACATTCAGAGACAAAGCCACAGACTCTGCCTATTCTTATACCATAAGAAAGGACGGCTATAAGATCATTGAAGATGGACTGTACCTGAGAAAAGATACGATCATTGACCTGCAGATGGTAAAGACTAACGCTGTTTTTAACGATACACAACCTCCAGGGATCAGGATCTGGCCCAATCCGGCAGCGTCCCGGATTCATTTTTCCGGAGTTCCGTATTTACAGGCTTACATAGCTACCGTAACCGATCTCCAGGGATCGGAGATTCTGAAGGCTAGGGGAGTTGGAAAGGTTGATAATGCCCTGAATGTGGAAAATTTGAATCCAGGGGCCTACCTGTTGAAGGTTGTGTCGGGAGAGGTCGTCTGTTCACACGTGTTTGTGAAAACGAATTAGCTGACTTCCGTTAAATCATGGAGTAATTTTTTTAAATCATACATAATCTTAAATCCTATCTGTTTTTAATGCATAGGCCTTTAGTTTGTGTCAACGACATTTCGTTGCATGAAACGCTATCATACCCTGTCACCTGTCGGTTACCGCTTTTGGTTGTTTCCTTATGACAGGTGGTATAGAATAGGATAGCGATTCGGACTTCACGATGAAGACGGGCTCTACAGGCCTGATTTTATCCGGAATATGCATGGATGATCTGAATAAAATCATCCGGTTTCAACGAAGCACCGCCAATCAGTCCTCCGTCCACATCGGGATTGGCAAACAATTCCCGGGCATTTTTAGCATTGCAGCTTCCTCCGTAGAGAATGGACGTTTCATCAGCTACCTGTGGACCGAATTTTTCAGCAATGGCATTGCGCAGGAAGGCATGCATTTCCTGAGCCTGTTCAGCAGTGGCCGTTCTCCCTGTGCCAATCGCCCAGATCGGTTCATAGGCAAGGATGATTTTTTTGAAATCATCAGCAGAAAGCTGAAAAACCGTTTCTTCGAATTGTTTTTTCACGTAATCGCTTTGTTGGTTTGCTTCCCGGATATGAAGCGGTTCCCCGCAGCAATAGATCGGGGTTAGCCCGTTCTCCAGAACAAGAGCCAGCTTTTTATTCAGGGTCTCACTTGTTTCCCCGTAATACTGCCTGCGTTCGGAGTGTCCTAGAATCACATATTCAGCTCCGGTAGATTGGACCATGGCGGCTGAAACTTCCCCTGTATAGGCCCCTTTGGCTTCTGCAGCACAGTTTTGTGCCGATACACCGATCCGCTTGGAATCAACCGTCTCAACGACGGATACAAGATGGGTAAACGGAACACCCAGGATCACTGTCACATCCTCTGCTCCTTTTCCCTTAACAAGGGCATTGACCTCTTTGGCCAATTGAATCCCCTCCGGAACATCCGTGTTGCACTTCCAGTTTCCGGCAACAATCTTTTTTCTCATAATGCAATTATTTTATGGTTAATATCTATGTCTTTAACAAAAGTAAAAAAAGGAGCCGTACCCGGGTTTAAAATCAAAAGCCGAATTTCTCACTATTAACTATTTAGTCAGAAATAGTTCCGGGAATTCTTTCCGGAACTCTTCCGGGGAAGGGATGTCGTTATAGTGCCATTTGCCCACAATAGTTCCGTCTTCAACAGCCATCAGCCCTGGATTTGACCGGATAATTGTTTTCAGGGTGATCTCATCACAGGTGAAAAATTCCATGGGCAACCCGTAACGGGCAATCCATTCATCGCTGATATCGAAGGGAGTAGCCGTTAATCCGATAAACGAGAAGGAGTTGTTTTCAGCCCAGGTTGCAAGGTCAACAATTCGGTCCATTGCGGATGTGTCGGCTTTGTCTAAGTCATACGCAATGAGTATGAGAACAAAATTTTCATCGCTGATGAAGAAATCCATGACATCGTTGCCTTCCCGGGTGGTGATCGTAAATTCATGAATAGGCGGTTCATAGCCTTCTTTGATCCGTTTTGATTCCATGCGATCGTATTCCCAGTTTACGGTATCCTGCCACGGATAATTCTTTTCAGTAAATTTTTTGACTTTTCCGGTTTGCTTGTTCCGGTAATAAAACGTGTTTTTGTACTCCGCAAGGGGTGCATTTTCCGGAATACGCATCGCTTCCGGTATATTCACCCCGGTTTTATAGGGTCTGAAATCAATTACAGGAAGGTGATGATACGAATGGATCACCAATCCGATGTACACGATTACCACCAGGGTTCCTGCAATCCATCCTGACCGTTGGGGTGATCCTGAATCGTAATATTTCCGGTTCCTGAATACAAACACGGTAAGAAGGATCAGAACAATATTCTTATAGAAGGTTTCCCAGTTGGAAAGAACCAGGGCATCGCCAAAACAGCCGCAGTCAGCTACCGGATCGGCCAGGGCTACCCATAAAGTCAGCCCGGTGAAAAATACCATAAACAGGAACGCAAGCCAGGAGAAGAATCTTATGCAAAGGTTGAACAACAGGGAAACCCCAATGACAATTTCTGTAAAAGCAAGCAAAACCCCAAAGGGAAAGGCAGACCAGAGCATCCAGTCAAGATGCATGGCCAGGTAATAATCGGTGAATTTGTATGCCGAACCCCAGGGATCAATCCCTTTGACAAAGCCTGAAAAAATAAAGATTACCCCAACAAGTATCCTGGCAATGGTTTTCACTGTCTTCATAGTCTGTATTTTTTTTGCGGTCCCGATGAAATGGTACTGTGTTTTATACTCCTGACTCCAGTTTGATTAAAGCAAAAACTGAATAGTTAATCATATCATAATAATTGGCGTCAATTCCTTCCGAAATAAGGGTTTTCCCCTGGTTGTCCTCAATTTGTTTGGTGCGTTTGATTTTCATCAGGATCAGGTCTGTATAGGAGCTGATTCTCATATTTCGCCATGCTTCGCCGTAATCGTGGTTTTTAGACTGCATCAGTTTTTTTGCTTTCCGGAAGTATTTCGTATGAAGTTTTAACGTCTCTTCCTCCGAAAGTTCGTTTCCTGAAGTCTCCAGTTCAAGCTGGATCAGTCCAATAATGGCATAATTGATGATTCCGATAAATTCGGTCCGGATTCCTTCCCCCACTTTGTGAATCCCTTTTTCCTCAATATTCCGTATCCGGTTGGCTTTGATGTAAATCTGATCCGTTATGGAACTGGGACGCAGAATACGCCATGAGGCACCATAGTCTTTCATTTTATGTATAAATACATCGGTGCAGGTTTGTATTACCTTGTCGTATTGCTGGTTGGTATTTTCCATAACGGCACCCTTCTTTTTGGTTGTGTTTACTTTGTTCCGTGTCTTGGTAATCCCGATTCCGGTATTCATCCCGAAGGACTCGTTTCGGGGGGATAAAAATATTAAATTTTAAGGAAATTGAATGGTTTTGTTATACATTTGTAAAGAATTAATGCGTTAATAAAATAGCGTAAAATCATGCTTATTTCACATTCGGCCAGTAAATTTCTGAAACGGAAAAACAGCATTGAGCTTGGGGGTGAGTTGATTGACTTATCGTCACCGGCAGTTATGGGTGTTTTGAACGTTACGCCTGATTCTTTTTACGACGGAGGTGCATTAACAGATGAGAAGGAACTTCTCAGTCGGGCAGGGGAGATGCTTAAGGACGGAGCGACGATCCTTGACGTTGGAGCCGTTTCAACCCGTCCCGGAGCAGAGATTATTTCCACCAAAGAAGAACTGGAGCGCTTATTGCCGGCTGTTTCTGCTATCCGCAAAGAATTTCCCGAAGCTCTTATCTCTATTGACACCTACCGTTCGTGGGTTGCCCTTCGGGTGATGGAAACAATCGGCCCGGTGATCGTAAACGATGTCTCAGGAGGAGAACTTGATGTCAAAATGTTTGAAACGATCGGTAAGCTTAAGGTGCCCTACATCCTGTCTCATATGCAGGGAACCCCTCAGAATATGCAGGAAAATCCGCATTATGAAAATGTCGTAAGGGAGGTGTCATCTTATTTAAGTGAAAAAGTCAGAAGATTGACCAAAGCGGGAGTGAATGACATTGTGATTGACCCGGGTTTTGGTTTTGGGAAAGACATTGCACATAATTATAAGTTGCTCAACCACCTGGATTCCTTAAAAGTATTTCAACTGCCGGTGATGGTTGGAGTGAGTCGGAAATCGATGATCTGGAAGGTCCTTAATACAACTCCGGAAGCGTCGTTAAACGGCACAACCGTCCTGAATACCCTGGCGTTGATAGGCGGGGCAGATATTTTACGGGTCCACGATGTCAAAGAGGCTATGGAAGCAGTGTTGTTGTTTCATGCCATTAAACTTACACTCTGAGCATGTCCTTATTTATAACCATTCGCTTTCTGGATATTCTCGATATCCTTCTGGTGGCCTTCCTTCTTTACCAGGTTTACCGGCTTATTAAGGGGACCGTCGCTTTTAACATTGTCATCGGCCTCTTCTCCCTTTATCTGGTATGGCTGGTGGTACGAGCTCTGAATATGGAATTGCTGGGATCCATCATGGGACAGTTTATCGGAGTAGGAGTGCTCGCCCTGATCATTGTTTTTCATCCCGAAATTCGAAAATTCCTCGTGTTTATTGGCACCAATTACAATGTTAACAAGTTGTTGTCACTGGATAAACTGTTCAATCTGAACCGACAGGCCTATATTTCTGCTGAACAGATCGAAGAGGTGACCGATGCATGCAAGGTTATGTCCGAACGGAAAATCGGGGCAATCATTGTTTTCAGCATCCATTCAGAACTTATGGAACAGGCAGGGACAGGCGAAAAACTGGATGCCCGCATCTCTTCAGCGATGCTTCAATCGATATTTTTTACAAATGCTCCCTTGCATGATGGCGCGGTAATCATACGAACCGGCAGAATTGTAGCCGCCCGATGCATCTTGCCGATCACACAGCATGAAATGAAAAATCCAAAACTGGGCTTCCGGCACAGGGCTGCCATCGGGATCACCGAAAATACCGATGCCTTAGCCATTGTCATTTCTGAAGAAAGAGGTGCTGTCTCTTTTGTGAATGACGGTAAAATTGAAGAAGATATATCCCCTAAGCAGCTATCCAACCGGCTCTATAAATTTCTGATCCCCGACCAGGAAGAATAAAAGCCAGCTCCTTCACATCCCAAACGGAGGGTTGCTTTCTATGCCCCGATGTTCCTTCAGATTGAAATACTGAAAAGCCAGAAAGGTATAAGGAATGATATAAAGCAGGGAGGAGATCACTACCTGAATACCGGAAGCAATCCAGTACCATTGCGGATAGTTCACCGGGGCAGATTGATTCAGCCCGGACAGACTGGTTGCCGTTACAGCCAGGGTGGCAGGCAGCGACAGGATATATCCGGTGCCGAAAACTAGAAGAAGGGCTACAAGATTCACCAGAAAGGTACTCCACCATTGGCTGTTGACCCTGTTCCATGAATGGCGGAAAGCAGGGCCCATTCCCTGTTTTTCATAAATAAGTATGAAAAAAACCAGTGAAAAGGTGTTGGCAAAATAGATACCCGGAATAAAACAGAGCATGGCTCCCGCAAAAACAATGATAACAACCAGAATTCCTGCCTTCAAAGCAAGCAGCGAATTGGAAAACAGCAGGGGGGTAACATCCGAAATAGCAACACTCCCTTTTCTTATATATGCCTCTATATAGGAATAAACAACTGCAATATAAAGCGACTGAACAAAAACATTGAACAAAACAGAAAGAAAAATGAGCCGGTAAAATGGACGGATGTTTTGCAGAAGGTTCTCAGGATCATTCAGAAAGCCGGAATGCAACATTTTTTGTTGTACGTTTACCTGAAGTACCGCATACAGAATAAAAAAAGGGATTGCGTAATAAAGAATAATCCGTGATAAAACCGGAAATTCATTTTTAAAAAAATGAAAGGAATCGGAAACGATCTCTCCCAGATTGCGTTTCTTCTGAAATACTATTTTTTTGTCGTCCATCAATTAATCCTTAGTACAAAAATGGATTATTCGTTATCCAGTGCTTCTTCTTCGATGTCGTACACATTTCGTTCCGCAGAATTGCGTGATACCAGTTCCGCAATAAACCCGGTCAGAAACAGTTGTGTTCCGATCACCATGGCTGTTAAGGCCAGATAGAAATAGGGGCTTTCGGTAACCCGGGGAGCTGCTATGGATTTTGAGATCAGGATCAGTTTGTTTACGCCCACGACAACAGTGGCTAAAAGCCCCATGATGAATACTATTGTACCCATCAGCCCGAAAAAGTGCATCGGTTTTTTCCCGAAACGGGAAATAAACGTGATGGATAAAAGGTCAAGGAATCCGTTTATAAACCGTTCGAGTCCGAATTTGGTTTTGCCGTATTTGCGGGCCTGGTGTTGCACTACTTTCTCGCCAATATTTCTGAACCCTGCATGTTTGGCCAGAATCGGTATATAGCGATGCATCTCGCCATACACCTCAATGCTTTTAGCCAGTGTGATGTTGTAAGCTTTTAATCCGCAGTTAAAATCATGAAGTTTGATTCCTGAGACCAACCGGGCTGTGGCATTGTAAAATTTACTGGTTGTATTTTTTACAAATCGGTCGTACCTCTTCTTTTTCCAACCTGAAACCAGGTCATATCCTTCTTCGGTGACCATTCGGTACATCTCCGGGATCTCCTCGGGGCTGTCCTGGAGGTCGGCATCCATGGTGATCACAACTTTGCCTTTGGCGGCGTTGAATCCTGAATACAAAGCAGCTGATTTCCCGTAGTTGCGCCTGAATTTTATTCCCTTGATCTGTGGATTCGTTTTCCTGAGATTCTTAATAACCTGCCATGACGCATCGGTGCTGCCATCATCGACCATAATGACTTCGTACGATAAATTTTCTTTGGTGAGAACGTTGTCAATCCATTTTGCCAGTTCAGACAACGACTCTTCTTCATTAAATAAAGGGACAACTACGGAAATATCAATCATAACACAATGTTTCAGCTAGTTATTCAATTCCCTCTTCAGTTGGGTTTTTCTTCACAAATATTGAAGTAATCAGAGAAACGACAACCCCATAGAGTATATAGGTTATAAGAGCTGTGATAGCAAGAATAACCGGTGTCTGGAATCTTTTACTTACTTCCAGTGCCTGTGAAATCTGAGCATCACCTAATCCCTGGTTTATCAATCTGGTAGTTGTTTGTTCCTCAAAAAACAGCAGGTACTGGTCATATAATTCCGGATCAATTACTTTGTAAAGAAGGATGGTATAAATGGCTGACAGAGCTCCGGCAAACAGCATCATTGCAGCCACCAGACCGACTCCTTGTCCGTAACTCAGCACATTGCCCTGTGCCTTTCTGTAATTTAGCTGTGCCCAGATGATCCCCACAATGATGATCAGGATAGAGATTAACGCCAGCGTTTGATTAAATGTCTGCCCGGCCAGATACAGAATAACGCTGTAAATGATAAGGGCCAGCCCCAGGTAAATTCCACAGGACATTGCCGTTTTCCAGAGAGAAATCTTTTTTTCTTCCATAACGTAAGGTTTTTAATGAATTTAAGGTAAACAAATATAGGAGATTTTTTATCATCCCGAAGGATGAAAAGAACAAATCAGGATTTATCGGGATTCCAAAATGCGTTTTCAGGAATTCTTTGTCTCCATTTGTTTTCGTTTGTCCTGACAGGATAAAAATTGTTACATGCTACAGAAGGAAAGTTTGATGGAACGGTAAATTTTTCTACTTTTGCAGGTGGGTAAGTCCTGTACGGCCAGCTCCTGCTGAACTCCCCCAGGGTCGGAAGGCAGCAAGGGTAGGCGGTTGTAGCGGTGCGATACAGGTAGCTTACCCACTTTTTTATGTGGACAGCGAAATGTTGAGGAAAGTATTGCAGATTTAAAAATTAATATTTTACTTTGCGCCGCTGATGCAAAAAACGTTCTTTAACAGAGAAAGGCCGGATTAGCTCAGTTGGCCAGAGCACGTGATTTGTAATCTCGGGGTCGTCAGTTCGAATCTGACATCCGGCTCAGAAAAATTATTCGTTTTGCAGAAGTTCACATTTTAATGGGGAGATACCGAAGCGGTCAAACGGGGCAGACTGTAAATCTGTTGGCAAAGCCTTCGTAGGTTCGAATCCTGCTCTCCCCACCAACCAAAAGCCCTTCATCAGTTGATGAAGGGCTTTTTTTATTTTAGGTCAGGGATGAAATGAAATTTAGGCACTGAACTAAAAAAAAAACATAAGCGAAGCGTAAGGGCTTTTGGTTGAATGTCCCCCCCCTTCAGGATCACCGTCAGGTAATCCTGCTCTTATCACAAAAAACCCTTCACCGGATGGTGAAAGGCTTTTTATATGGATCAGGGAGAAAAGGCTTTTTATCTTCTACGTCCTGAGCTTCCGGAAGAAGAACTACGGCTGCTTTGTCTGGTGACGTTTGAGCGGCTTCCACTGTTTGATTTTACTGCTGAGCCAGACCGTTTTGAAGAACTTCCTGACTGGGTTGTTTTCACAGCAGACCGGGTATTGGATGCACTTCTTCCGGAGGTGGATTGGACAGCCTTCTTTTGGGTGCTGGTATTGGTCCTCACGGAAGAACGTGCAGGAGTACTGCTGTTTGTTCGCGTGGAAGATCTGCGCGAAACAGTGGAACTGGTTCCGACAGAGCTTTTTGTTGCAGGTTTTGAAGGAGGGGTTGAAACCGTCCTGCGTGTTCCATTTGTTTGGTTCCCCGAGGGTTGGGTAACCTTCCGGGGAGTTGCAACAGTGGTTGATCTGCCGGAGGTTTCAGTCGCTCTTTTCTCAGTCGGATTCGTAACCCTTCTTTCGGTCGGAGAACTATTGTCCCGGGTTGTGGAAGCCTGTCTTCCGGAAACAGATTCTGCAGCCTGTCGGTTGTTGCTTCTTGCTGTTGAGGAAGATACCGCCTGCCTTCCGGTTTGGGAACTAACCCTTGCATTGCTCCTCTGAGTGGATTCAGAACGGGTTGATTGTATTCTCCTCCCGGAGGTGTTTCGTACGGTTCCGGCATTCTGTTCGGATTGTCTCCTGGTATAAATAGCTTCTCCCCTGGTTTTCAGATCAGGCCGTGAGTAGGTATTTTTGTATTTCCCGACCCGAATGTTGATGTTCACCGTAGGCGAGAAGTGCCGGATTTTGGTGTAATAGAAATCGTGGTACCGGTGGTAGCGCGGGCGGTGCCAGATACGGAAATGACGGTAGTAATGGGGATGCCAGTGCGAATGATATCCGTAATAGGTGTGCCAGTACAAGGTGTTCCACGGATTCCAGTAGGAGGGGTAATATCCCCATCTCCATGAGGAGTGCCAGCCAATATAGGTTGGCAGATAAATGTATCGGATCAGTGGCCAGGTTGCTACCTCATAAACGGTGGTCTGTACAACCGTTCTATTGTTGTTAGTAACATCTGCAACATATCCCGGATTGGGCGTTTCATTGGGATCGGTATAGTAGGGCTCAACGATGTAATTATTCCCGTAAAGGGCTACATCCCCCACAAGCTGGATCTGTACCGAACCGTCGTTGAAGCGCTGAACGGTAAAAACCGCAACATCCTGGGTTTCGTTCGGGTCCAGATCAACCCGTAGAACAATGGTGTGAACATTGCCATCAACATAGTCGAAAACCATGATGTAATCGACCAGATTGTCTCTATTCAGGTCCAGGTTGTTAATCATGGTATTTTCATCATTGAGGCTTCTCTCAAAGCTTTCCAGGGTTTCTGATTCCTGGAACAGTTTCATCACTGCATAGAGATTGAGGTTATCACCCGGCAATCCCAGGTACTCCTCGGGAAATTCCTGAGCATTGGTTATGCTCCAGCCTGCTGTGAGCAGGGCGACGATTGAAAAGATAATGTACTTTTTCATGGCTTTTGGTTTTAATGATTGTAACCTGTATCCTAAAACACAAAAGCCATACCAATCTTTGTGCGAATAATACAAATATTTATCTATCAGCAACTTAGAATTTGGGGCCTATCGTTTTACGGCTGTTTTCTGAAAATGCTTGTTTTAAAGGATTTGAATCAGACCAGAATTTCCGTTGTCAGGTTGCGAATGCTTGTTTCAATTCCTTCAAAAGGTTTTCCGTTGCCCTGGTTGTCATCTTCCACAAACAGATGCTCCATTCCGGCTGTTTCTTTGGCTGCCAGGATTCTTTTAAAATCAATAATCCCGGCACCTACCGGTGATATATCGTCCTTGATGATTTCAAAATAGGGTTCCTGTTTTGTGGACATATCTTTTAGATGAAAGAGTTTGAACCTGCCCGGGTATGTATTGAACATGTCAACCGGGTCCTGTCCGGCTTTGGTTGCCCAGTAGAGGTCAATTTCCATGGTAACCAGATCAGGATCCAGATCAGCCATAAAAATATCGTAATAGGGTACGATCCCATCGATTGCTTTAAATTCAAAATTGTGGTTGTGATACCCGAATTGGATTCCTACGTCCTGCATGATGCTTCCAACTTCATTCCAGTCGGCCACCATTTTTTTGTAGGATTCGATGTTCCGGTCTACCTCTTCTATCCAGGGCTGGATACAATATTTCAAGCCCAGTTCGGCATGGTCGTCTGCCATTTTCCGGGCATTGTTCAGGGTAATGCCTGCGGCTTCAACCTGGGTATGGCTACTGAGTACTTCCATGCCCATGTCGGTGACCATCTTTTTAAATTCTGCCGGGGAATGTCCGTAAAATTTCCCATTCGCATAATCGGCAAGCTCCAGGTATTTATACCCCATGTCTGAAACTTTTTGTAAGGAACCTTGTACATCGGCAGCCATCGCATCCCGGATGCTGTACAACTGAATGCCTACACCAAAGCTTTTCCGGTCAGCAGGGCCCGGCTTACAGGCCAGCGGACTCAGTACCATCATTCCCAGCGTTCCTGCGGCTGATATCTTCAGAAATTCCCGTCTGTTTTGCAAAGTTTTTTTCATAATTATTTGTTTCTTTGTATTGGTTATATAGCATAAAATAATCCACTCGATGATCGGTTTTGCTTCCGGAGAAATAATTCTGCAATGCGTTCTGTAAAAATAATACAAACCGGTGAGTTACAAATTGAAAAGAGAAAATATTTGATGCGGAAGAACGAAAGTTTATTTAGTTCGTACCTGGTGAAATGCAGATAAATGCCTGTTCTGTATCAAGTAAAGCGAAGAGGAAAAAATAAAAGCCACGTTGAATGAAGGGATATATTCATGTATATACAGGAAACGGAAAAGGAAAAACCACAGCAGCTCTGGGGCTGGCTTTACGGGCTGCCGGGGCGGGGAAGAAAGTGTTTATAGCTCAGTTTGTAAAGGGACAAAGGTATTCCGAAACAGAAGCGATAGAAAGATGCTTCCCGGAGATTACCCTGAAACAATACGGAAGGGAATGTTTTATAATAAAAACCCCCACCCCGGAAGACAGGCAGGCAGCCCGCAAAGGACTTGAAGAAATTACCGGGATCCTTAAATCGGGGAAATACGATATGGTCGTGCTTGATGAAGCAACCATCGCACTCTATTACAACCTTTTTTCCCTGGAAGAACTGGCAGAGGCTATCCAACAGAGAAAAGAAGATACCGAACTGATCATTACCGGCCGCAATGCTCCGGCAGCGTTGGTGGAAATGGCCGGGCTGGTGACAGAAATGAAAGAAGTAAAACATTATTATAATAACGGAGTTAAGGCCCGAAAAGGGATAGAGTATTAGGAAGTCCGGAGTCCGAAGTCCGGAGTCCGAAGTCCGGAGTCCGAAGTCCGGAGTC
>CAZNPV010000014.1:69881-77671 GCA_964575025.1 uncultured Mariniphaga sp. | reverse complement strand
AGCACGGTTCTTAGGGGACAAGGGCGGAGCAATCCGCCTGCGTTACCCGACAAAAAAGAAGGATGTACAATTCAATTTTAAAATGATTAAATTTGAAATATGAAATCAAGCTTCGAAATAGAGACTAAATTAAAAGAACTCAAACCGGTTCTTTCCCGAAAATATTTTGTTGACAAAATTGGATATTTTGGGTCTTATTCAAGAAATGAACAGAATGAAGGTTCAGACATTGATATTTTAGTATCATTTAGGAAACCACTTGGCTGGGAATTTTTTGACCTTCAAGAGTTATTGGAAAATGAACTCAAAATTAAAGTTGACTTGCTTTCGGAAAAAGCCTTGAAAAAACAATTACGACAAATCATTTTAAATAATGTAAAATACGTATGAGCCCTGTAAAAAGAGAATTCATTCTTTACATGGAAGATATGCTCCAATCGATAGAAAGAATTGAGGAATACCTTGGCGAACTTGACTTTCGAAAATTTAAAATGAATTATCTGGTAGTGGACGCAATAATAAGAAATTTAGAGATTATAGGAGAAGCTTCAAAGAATGTCCCGAAAAACATACAGGAAAAATATCCTGAAATTCCGTGGAACAAAATGTATGGACTAAGGAATTTAATTGCTCATGAGTATTTTGGAATTGACTATGAAATGATTTGGGAGATTTCAAAAAATAATCTGCCACAAAACCGGACTGACCTAATAAAGATTATTGATAAAGAAAAAGCACAGGGTGGTAATCGAGTAGGCGGCTGATCCCGGTTTGTCGGGACCAGTGCACCTCTCACACCACTCCCGAAAGCTTTCGGGATACGGGTCTTTCCGCTTGCAGCGGAACAGGCAGTACACGGCGGTTCGCCAAGTGTCAGCATTCCGCTCTTTTCACCAAAATACCTTCTGCCTTTGTTTATGATATGGCTAGACTGGGTCACCCCAAGAACTTCTATATCGAATTACAGGCATCCGGCAGCTGCCGGACCGCATGTAAGAGCCTGTATCGGGCATCGGGAGACTTTCATCTCGTGGAATAGCTTTCTAATATTCCATAGGGTTTACCCTATGGAAATATTTCAAGCTACACACTATTGTTTAACCCCAAAAATTTGTATTTTCATCTCATTATTATTGCTTATTTTCAATGGTATTCAATGGAACTTACGTTTCAATATTTTTTCAGAGCTTTCAGTAGTGTGTGCACATGCTCATGCTGGGCACACACAACCTATATAAGTAAGCTGGGGGTCAGTGGTTTAATTAAAGTTAGTACATTTAATAAAATTTTTAGCGGTCTGATAAGTAAGAGACATAGAAATCCCAGCCTACTCATATTGGCAAACCGTTAGCAACAAGTGGATTTGACACCTTGCACATAATAAAACCATCTTATTGTTTCTAAATATGGAAACATTTTCATAGATTTGTATAAAAATTACCTATGATTAAACCGATTGAGATAGTCCTACTTCCAGAGGCGGATAAATTCGTTGACAAGATTGAGAATTCAGCAAGAAAAAAATTGTTTTATGCTATTAGAAAGACAAAAATGCGGATTTATGGAGATTGGTTTGAGAAATTAAAAAGTTCGAATGATATTTTTGAATTTCGAGTAAAGGACAGCAACAAGTTTTTTCGACTTTTTGCATTTTGGGATAGTACGGGCGATCCTGAGACATTGATTGTTTGTACACACGGATTGATTAAGAAAACAAACAAGACACCAAAGCAGGATATTGAAAAAGCTGAAACAATTAAAGAAAAATATTTCAAAGGATTATTATAAAACTCATGATTATGAAAACGACAAATTTTAAAAGATTCGAGGATTTAGAGGATAAGTACTTTGGAGAAAAAGGAACACCTGAGCGAAACGAGTATGAGTTTGATTTGAAAATGGAATTAATTGGAGAAAAAATTAAACAATTACGTATTCAAAATAACTTGACTCAATCGCAACTTGGAGATTTGATTGGTGTTAAACGTTCGCAGATTTCAAAACTTGAGCATGGAAACCATAGTGCTTCTGTTTCAACGATAATGAAAGTTTTTCAAGCAATGAAAGCTAAAGTTAGATTGCGGATTGAGACAGATGATAATATTGAATTCGCCTTTTAATAACCACCAGTGGCTAATCGTTTAGACGGCTGACGGGATTGTTGCCCCGCCAGTGCGCCTCACACACCACTCCCGAAAGTTTTCGGGATACGGGTCTTTCCGCCTGTAGCGGAACAGGCAGTATACGGCGGTTCAACGAACATAAGTAATGTCCAGTATTAACAGAATTCAAAATCCAGCTTGTAATTACCCTTGTGGTTAAAGCGTTGGAAATACTCGTAAAATTCGATGTAACCCCTGCGTTTTAACCGTGCTATGGTTACAGTGGTTTTCATCATTGGGCTGCACGCTTGCGCCCAACTATAATACTCCCCGATTTTTAGACCAATGGTTAAGTTGAATTTTAAACATTAATTTTACCAGTGTTATGAAAAAAAGCAGAAGAAAATTTAGCGCCTCATTTAAGGCCCAGGTAGCCATTGCAGCTCTCATGGAAAGAGAGTAAGCAAACGGTAAACCCCGTATTGTTTCATTAAAGTTATAAACTCTTCTATCAGAGTTTCTATTCGTAAGCATTCGGCCTTATGCGTCCAAAGCAAATTTTAAAAACTGATTTATTTGTTTCTTAATTTGAAATAGAAACCGGAAAACATAGAATTTTTTCAGACCGATTTAAAAGAAACTTCAATCGTTCTACATTTTCCTTATAATTCCGGATATTTTAGTACTGTGTGTTACCAGAAATCAAAAATCCAGGAAAAACGCTTCCTGCCATTTCTGTAAGTACGGAACTTTTTGTACATTCGTTCCGGAAATGTAACACCAAACACAGAAAACCGATGAAAAATATTTTCCCCCCGGAAATCATCCACTATTCAGCGGAGTCCCATTTCTTCCGGTTTAACAAAACAACAAATATACTCTATGTTTTTGTCCTGCTGATGGTTTTGTCTGCCCTTGGATGCCTTCCATTTATAAAAACAGAAGTAACCCTACAGGCGAGAGGAATTTTTCGTTCTTTTTCAGAGTCTGTTCAAATCACATCGCCGGTTGTTGGCAGGATGGTTAAAACCTCTCTGGAAGAAAATAAACGAGTTGTCGCCGGCGATACCCTTGTCTGGCTTCACACTGGAAAAATTGATGAACGCATAACCTATCTCGAAAGCCTGATTGCACAAAATACGCTGTATTTATCTGATATTTCAAATATACTCATGTATGATTACCAGAATATCCAGACAGACCTCTACCGAACCCGGCATGCAGTTTACCGTCAGAAACTTTCAGATCTCAGGTTAAAAACAGGCCTGTTTGAGAAAGCGTATAAACGTGCATTAACGCTATATCAGAAACAGGTGATTCCGTTAGCGGAAATAGAACAAAAAGAATATGAACTGGATCAAATCAGGGAGGAACAGCAATTGTTTGTCAGGCAGGCAAGAAACGAGTGGCAGAAGGAACAGACTGAATACCAGCTTCAGAACAGGAATAATAAAAATGAAATCGCAGGGCTTACCAGCGAATTGGAGAAATATTATATCACGGCTCCCATATCTGGATTTATTTCAGGTTATTCAGGGGTCCAGTCCGGCAGTTTCCTGACGGTGGGACAATCCATTGCTACACTCAGTCCCGATGACCGGCTGATTGCTGAGATCCTGGTATCTCCCAAAGACATCGGATACCTGAAACCCGGAATGGAAGTCATTTACCAGGTTGATGCGTTCAATTATAACCAATGGGGGCTGGCTTCCGGTGAAATACTGGATATTTCGAAAGAAATCTTCCTGACAAACAATCAACCCCATTTTAAAGTCAGAAGCACGATCCATGAATCCTTCCTCAGCCTGAAGAACGGAACCAAAGGGGAGTTAAAAAAGGGATTGACAACAACCACAAGATTTAAACTCACGAAACGGACATTGGCTCAGCTTCTGTTTGATAAAGCCGATGATTGGTTAAACCCAAAGATCATCCAAAAATAACCACCAGGTACCATTCATGGGAATCAAAGTAAAACAAAGAGATATTACAGATTGCGGAGCAGCCTGCCTGGCTTCTGTGGCGGCCTATTATAATCTGCAACTTCCGGTGGCTAAAATCAGACAATGGGCAGGTACCGATAAAAAAGGCACCTCAGCCTGGGGATTGGTAAAAGCTGCTGAAAAAATGGGACTAACCGCCAAAGGAGTTAAAGCTGAACCCGAGGCTCTTTCGGAAATTCCGTTTCCTGCCATTGCGCATGTCATTCGTGAAGGGAAACTGCAACATTATGTGGTAATCTACCATGTATCCCCTCAGGAAATAAAAATAATGGATCCCGGAAACGGAGAGCTGAAAAAAATGAAATCTGCCGATTTTTTCCGGGAATGGACCGGGGTATTGTTGCTGTTATCCCCTTCCGGAGAATTTAAAGCCCGGAATGAAAAAATATCCAATTTCAGGCGCTTCTTTTTTCTTCTTCACCCACACCGGAAAATACTTCTTCAGGCACTTACAGGTGCTGTGGTCTATACCTTGCTGGGACTTACCACGTCGGTATATATCCAGAAAATAACCGACCATGTTCTGATCAACGGGAACAAAAACCTGCTGAACCTTTTAAGCGTCGGGATGATTCTTATTCTGTTCTTTCAGTTGTTTATCGGAACCGTACAATCTGTGTTTATCTTAAAAATCGGACAATTAATTGACGCCCGGTTAATTCTCGGATATTACAAACATCTGCTGAAACTCCCTCAGTCGTTCTTTGATGCCATGCGTTCCGGAGAGATCATTTCACGCATTAATGATGCAGTTAAAATCAGGGCTTT
The DNA here is from genome assembly GCA_964575025.1 of uncultured Mariniphaga sp. Classification (GTDB taxonomy): domain Bacteria; phylum Bacteroidota; class Bacteroidia; order Bacteroidales; family Prolixibacteraceae; genus JABMQB01. The sequence continues at coordinate 72,798 of CAZNPV010000014.1, read as the reverse complement.
CATCAACGATACCATGATCAGCTTCCTGGTGAATCTTTTTATTGTCTTTTTTTCATTTTCCTTAATGTTCATCTACAGCTGGAAACTGGCATTGATTGTTTTTCTGGTTATCCCCCTTTACATTGTCCTTTATATTCTGATCAACCATTTCAATAAAAAACGGGAGCGTAAAAATATGGAGCGTGCTGCCGAAGTGGAATCGCAACTGGTTGAATCCATTCAATCCATAAAAACAATAAAACAATTGAATATCGAGGATTCTGCCAACATAAAAACAGAAACACGCTTTATAAAACTGCTCTGTTCAGCCTATAAATCCGGGTTAAATTCCATTTTTTCCGGAAATGCATCGATGTTCATCAGCCGGATTTTTACGATCATTCTTCTATGGACAGGAAGTCTTTTTGTATTAAACCAGGAGATCACTCCCGGAGAACTGATGTCTTTTTATGCGCTGATCAGTTATTTCACGGGACCTGTATCGGGACTGATCGGGATGAATAAGATTTTGCAGAATGCCACGATTGCAGCCGACCGTTTATTTGAGATTATGGACCTGGACCAGGAAGCAGAGGGAGACCTGATTGAATCCGCGAAAACTCAGGACGGCGACATTGTATTTAAAAATGTTACATTCAGCTACGGCACCCGGACGGATGTTTTTCAGAATCTGAATCTAACGATCAAAAGAAACAGGATAACAGCCCTCATCGGGGAAAGCGGCTCAGGCAAAACCACGATCGCTTCCCTGTTACAAAAGATCTATCCGGTAAATGAGGGAGCTGTGTTTATCGGAGATACAAACATCCACTATTTCAGCAACGAGAGTCTCCGGCAATGGGTCGGTATCGTTCCCCAGAATCTGGACCTTTTTGCAGGGACGGTTACCGAAAATATTGCCGTAGGTGAATTTACACCGGACATGTCCCGTATAATCAGCATTTGCAGAGAACTGGGAATGCTGGATTTTATTGAAAAACTACCCGGAGGATTCAATACAATGATAGGAGAACATGGAGCATCGCTTTCGGGAGGCGAAAAACAACGGCTGGCAATTGCCCGGGCTCTTTACCGTCAACCCAGGATATTGATCCTTGATGAAGCAACCTCTTCATTGGATTCAAACGCTGAACAGGAGGTCTTCGCCTTCCTTAAGGATCTGAAAAAGCAGGGAAAAACCATCCTGATCATAGCTCACCGGTTAAGTACGGTATTGCTTGCCGACCATATCGTGGTACTTAAAAAAGGAAAAATCCTCGAACAAGGAACCCATAAAGAATTGTACACAAAAAAAGGATATTACTTTGCCCTGTGGCAAAAACAGATACCAAATAAAAAAATTCTTACCCCATGAAAGCACTGGACCAACTGGAACGAATCAAAAGGATGAACGAACTGATCAAGGCAGAACGTACAGGCACCCCACCTGAATTTGCCAACATGCTTGGTATCAGCGAAAGCCACCTTTACCGTACCCTGGAAGAATTAAAAATCCTGGGACTCCCCATCGGATACTCAAAAACCAGAAAAACCTATTTCTTCGAAAGAGACATCGAAGTGATCCTGGATTATTCCCTGAAAATCATCGACGGACAAAAAATGAAAAAAATATTGGGAGGTCTTGCAAAAAATGCTGCTGACTGCTTTTTTTTGAGAGTTTCAGATCCTACTTTTATTAACGGGAACTTGCGCAAAATCCCAAATAACACATTTTATTAACCCTTAAAATTGACTTGTTATGAAAAATATCGTAAATTTGAAAAAACCAAAAGTTCATGACCTTCAAATACATGAACTTAAAAAAGTGAACGGAGGAAATCCAGCAGCCATTGCAGCTGCTGCTTTTGGTGCTGTTGTTCTTTGGATTCAAGCTGTTGAATTTGCACATGAAATCGGTGAAGAAATTGGTAGAAATTTAGTTAAAGCTGCTAAAAAATAAATTATAAGACAATGAAAGATCTAAATTATATTGAATTACCAAATAAAATGCTAAAAACAATTAATGGTGGTGGCTTGTTTTCGGTTGTTTTCACTGTTGTGCATTATACTATTAAATATACAAGTATCACCGGTGCTGTTTTAACAGGACTTGTCGAAGGCATTTCACAAGAAATTCAGGAGAAATAAAACAAATAATAGAAGCATATCATAAAAATATATTTCTGTTAGTATATTTTTTAATTATGAAAAGAACAAAACCTATATTTGAAAAAATTACACAGAACCCGCTTTATCTATTTGTGTTTATCTTGGGAAGCTTATATGCCTACTTATTGTTGGTCACCAAAGTAAATGAATGGGCAATATGGATTGGCTCGACCCTGACCAGAATATTAAGTTAACAGAAAATATTAAAATAGGAAGGCTATGCAAGCCTTCCTATTTTACTGTAAAGTTTTGGAATCATTATCAGGGAAATGCTTGCTGGTTAAACAGGAGTATTTACACGTATTGTAAGCGAACCCAGCATTATACTACTGAATTTGTGCCTCCTGTATATTACAGGAGAGAGGGATTATTCTGCTCAGGTTACTAATAATTATAGTATCCTCATATATGAGTTAGGTTATTTATGAAAAAATGACTCTCTTTCTTAAGATGAGTCATTTTTTTTAATTTTGAACTTGTTTAAATCCTTCTGAATGAAAAACAAAATTATCCAACTGATTAAAGGCGTCGGGATCGCTTTTGTACTGATTCTTGCGATGGAATATATACTCAAATTTGGCATTTCAGATCTTTCGTTTAAGAATTTTACAACCATTGTGCCCCCGGTATTCAGAACAATCCTCATGGTATTTGGTATCTTTCTGATCTTCATCCTTCTGTTCTCCGGAAAACAAAAAAAATAACGGGTACCCCATGGAATCTTTATTGATTTTTTTGTATTTTTAAAGTGACGTAAAACACACCCGTT
>CAZNPV010000014.1:0-69781 GCA_964575025.1 uncultured Mariniphaga sp. | reverse complement strand
ACACCCGTTTTATGAGAAATGTATCGCTGACACATAAGAAGCTGTTAAAGCACCCGGTGTTCATACTGATTTGTGTTGCTGTGATCGTCTGGGGAATTCTGGCCTATATCGAGCTGATTGAGTCTGTCTACAACATAGGCATCCAAATCGGTGAAGCACTGGCCCGTTGATCCGGGAATGATTTGAACGATACCTTTATTCCGTTGCCTTCCATTTGGCATACCGGATCTCATCGTACAGGTTTCCCTTTTTGGTTATAGCCCTTCTGAAAACCGCTTCTTTTTCAAACCCGCATTTTTCAAGAACCCGCTGGGAGGCTTTGTTGTAACTAAAAATACCGGTATAAATATGGATATTCCGGTTTCAGCAGAGATCTGTGCAGATTTTTATCCGGAGGCTCAAATTCTTAAAAGGATTTTTCCCTTCTGCAGCTTTTTCGTACTTTTATCGTACTCAACAAAAAATAAAAGCGTATGAATGGAAAAAACATAGCCATTGTGGCCCATATCTTTTTTATCGGATGGATCATTGCTTTCATATTGAACCACAACGATAAAGATGAATTTGCCTCTTTCTATATCCGTCAAACCCTGCTTTTGCATGCGTTGATGTTTATAGGCTGGGTGCCGGTTTTCGGCTGGTTGTTCTGGGTTGCCGGCCTGGTGTTTCTGGTGATCAGCATTGTTCCGGCTATCCAGGGGGAAAAGAAGGAAGTGCCCTTTGTGGGGTCCTACTTCCAGGAATGGTTTAAACCGATGTAAAAAACGCCCTTTTTTTATCTCCGGATAATTGTTTTCTTTGTGGCTCGTTTTTTGACCGGAACAAACCATGACATACAGAAAAATTCTTCTTTTGATCCTTGTCTTTTGCACGGGATTCAACGCCTGGGCCAAAAGAAAACCGGAGTTACTCTCCCCTGCAGAATTGCAGGAACAGGAAATTTACAATTCGCTGGATGATGCACTCCGGAACCGGCGAAAGGTCTATCGTCTCAACCTGGAACGCCAGGAGCTGAAAGAATTTCCCCGGAGATTCAAAAAGCTCATCCGCATACAGGAGCTTTCGATCAGCTACAATCAGTTTGAACTTCTGGACCCGCAAATTTTTTCCCTGCCCAACCTGCAGGTCCTCAAAATCTTACGAAACGGATTAAAGGAGATCCCGGAAGATATCGGAGAACTAACCGAGTTAAACGAGCTTCACCTCATCGGCAACCGGCTGACCAAATTGCCTGAAGCAATCGGGAAGTGCACCAAACTCCGCATCATCACAGCCGGTGAGAACACCCTGATACAGCTCCCCGCAAGCATAGGAAACCTGACAAATCTCGAAGAACTGGACCTTTTTGCCAACCGGCTGACCTCCCTGCCGGAAAGTTTCGGCAACCTGAAGAACCTGAAACACCTGGACCTCGACAGGAATTTTCTGGGCTCGCTGCCGGAAGCCTTCGGCAACCTCCGCAGCCTGGAAGTTTTAAAGCTGGAAGCCAATCAGCTAAAGACCTTACCCGAAAGTTTCTCCCGGCTGACAACCCTCAAAGAGATCAAGCTCATGCACAACCAACTGGAATCTCTTCCCGGGGAATTTGGCCGACTCCACCTTCTCACCGAACTCAGGCTGCACCACAACGCCCTCCAGCACCTGCCCGAATCAATGGGAGACATGAAAAACCTGACCCTCCTGGATGTTTCAAAAAACAACCTGCAGGATCTGCCCTCCTCACTGCATGGACTGGTGAACCTGGAAATCCTCACAGGCAGGGAAAACAAGATCCGCACCATCACCGGAGACCAGATCAATCTGCCTAAACTGAAAAGACTCGATTTAAGCATCAACCAGATTGCGCTATTCAGACCCCGCACCGGTCGCCTCACACAACTGGAATACCTGGACCTCGATATGAACCAGATCGCTGCCATAGAATTCGATTTTACGGCTTTGGAAAACCTCAGGATGTTGTACATGGCTCAAAACCGTCTTTCTGATCTGCCAATTGCAGTGTATAAAGCATCGGCTCTCGAAAGTCTGAGGCTGGGAAACAACAAACTCACCACCATGAGCAAGGAAATTGACCGGCTGAGAAACCTGAAAATCCTGGATCTGAGTGCCAATGAATTCCTGCTGGTTCCCCTCTCCATAGGGGAAATAAAAACCCTCGAAGAAGTGAATCTGTCGAACAATCCGTTTTACTCCTGGCATCTGAGACAGATCCGGGAAAACATCAGGGTAGAAAAACTGATTCTATAGCTTCTCCTCCAGGAACTCCTGCATTTTTGCCAATGCCCGGGGCATGTTCTTCCGGGCAAAACCGATCCGGAAATGGTTCCCTTCGTATTGATACACCCGGGCCGGCAGGAGCATAACTCCTTTGGCATCCACCAGTTCTTTGCAGAACCTTCCGGCTTCCCATTCTTCGCTGAGCCCCGGAAAAGCAATCGGCCCGGCCTCGGGACGGAACCACACAAAAAGGGCTTTGTACCGCCCGAAAAATGCATCCAGGATCTTCAGATTCTCCGCGATGAGGGACCGGTTGCGCTGAAGGATCTGCGCTTTATTGCGCAAGGCCATCAACGCCAGGATCTCCCCCGCTGCATTGTTGCATATGGTCGTGTAGTCTTTAAATCCTGCAATTGTACCCATCCACTGTTTATTCTTTGAAACCAGCCATCCGATGCGCAATCCCGGCAACGCAAAACTTTTGGAGAGACCGCATAAAGATACAGCGTTCTCATACAAATCAACGGCAGACGGGAGCCTTCGGCTTTGCTCATATTCCAGGTAGCGGTACATCTCATCCGAAAACAGGAACAGGTTCTGTTGCCTGCAAAGAGCCACAATCTCCTGCAACTGCCGTTCGGTAAGGTTTGCCCCGGTAGGGTTGTGCGGGAAATTGATGACCACGCCTTTTGTTTCCGGGCGGACCAGCCCTTTCAGGGTCTCCACATCAAAAAACCAGCTCTCCCCTTTTTGGGGCTCCCAACGGGATACTTCACACCCCAGGGATGCCGCAATTTCGTACAACGACTGATACCCCGGGAAAGTGGAGATCACATGATCCCCCGCTTCGAGGAGGGTATTCATGGCAATGAAAATACCCTCTTCAGGGGCCAGCACATTGATTTCTTCGGCGGTAACGGAAGCGTAGAGTTTGGCAATCTCCTGTCTCAGGAGCGGGTGCCCCAAAGATTCCGTATAGCCCAGTCTCAGACGGTCCCAGAGGTCCCGGGTTTTATCATCTGCCATCGCCAGCAGCTCGCGCATCGACAACGCTTCACAGTCGGAACAACTTAACAGCCAGGGAGCCGTAAATTCATACCGGGCAAAATAGCGCTCCAGTTCAAAAGGTTTAATTTTCATGCATTCTATTCTTTTTGTAAGGCAATTCATCCCGTCCCGATCGCGATCTGCCGGTCAGTCGGTCAGTTCCACCAGGTAATGCGTATGAAGATCCGGTTCCTGGGAGCCCGGAAGCAGCAAGGCGGCTGTCTGCTCCTTGATACCCTGATGGGTAAATTCTCCTTTCAGGGTATAGGGAATACCCCATCGGTTCAGTGCATTCAATCCGGGACCATCGGTAAAAATCCAGGTTCCCTCACGGGTGCTGATCTCCTTTAGCTGTTCGTCATTGGTAATCCACTCCCCATAATTTTTTGAATAGTAAAAAATACTCCAATACCGCAACCGGTAAGAATGCAGTTGATCCCCGGGATCCGCCTCTTCATTGAAAATCTGGCAAGCCTCAAAAGGGGAATACCGGTCGAGCAGGGAAGGGAAAATACTCAGGTTAAAAGAGACAAAAAGCAGGACCTGCGTCACCAGAAGAATATAGATCTGCTTCCGGAGGCCGTGAAATTTCCGGTAACCAAAAAACAGCGCTCCGGTTCCTGCAAGGAGAAAAAGCCATACCCAAACTCTTTCTTCCGATACCACCCAAAGCATCACCAGCAGGATTACAATCACCAGCAGGACCGGGTAGACATAATGGATCCCGGTAAGAACTTTCTTGAGTTTTTTAAAGCGGTCACCCCGGAAGATCTCCAGGATCCATTTGGCAGTGAGGATCATCGCCAGGGGCATCACAGACATCAGGTAGTGGGGATTTTTCTGGCTGGCAACCGTCAACACCCCAAAGGTCACCAGGAATCCACCCATTGTTATGAACTCATCCGTTTTCCCGGGCTTTTGTTTATGAATAATCTGAAGGATATATTTTCGGATTTCAAGGATCAGCGCGGGGTACACAAACATAGCCCAGGGCAGGGAAAGGAGGATCAGGTTATGGAAATAAATAAAAAAACTGCTGTCGGAAGATTGGTAGCTGCCGGTAATCCGTCCTATGTTGTTGGTCCAGAAATAAAATTTCAGTCCTTTCATTCCGAACTGATGAAACAGTCCGATCAATGCCGGTGACAGCACGATGCCTGCAATCAGAAGGGCCAGCAGCCAGCGGACATGAAAAATTTCCTTCCCCTTCCGGTGCACCAGCAGGTCTGTTCCCAGGGCTGCCACGGGTATCGCCAACCCGATGGGCCCTTTGGCAAGCATCGCCAACCCGGTGGCTACAGACCCCACCGCAAACTGGTGCCATTTCTTAAACCGGAAAAAAGCCGCAAACTGCCAGATCGCCAGAATCACAAAATTCACCAGCACCGTATCGCTGTGGATGTCGTTATGAAAATGAAAATAACCCAGCGAAGTAGCCCACAGAAATGCAGCCAACATGCCAATCTCCCGGGTATAAAGAAGCTTTGCCAGCCGGTAGGTGGAAAAAATCCCCACCAGGGAAATCATCCATACCGGAAATTTAAAAGCAAACAACGAAACCCCGAAAAAAGAATAAAAAACCGCTCCCAGCCAGAAAAGCAAAGGAGGCTTCTGCCCGTAAGGTGCGTGTGCTATGGTCAGGTTAATCCAGTCGCTGTTGTCAAGGATCTCCCGGCTTACCTGCGCATACTTGCACGCGTTCTCAATAACAGGAACAAACATCCCCGTAAGCACAACCCCCAGAACAGAGATGATGGCCGTAAAAATTAATCCTGATGAAAAAAGGGACTGATCCCCTCTGAAATCCCTCACATGCATCGTATTTAGTTAATCCCTTGGTTTTTAATTCATCCTAAGCAGCCATGTTTTAACAAACTGCATGGAATCCCTGGAACTTCCCGATCCATCCTCCCGATATATACCGTCCCGGCATTCATCGGGATCGGAACCCGCTTCATTCCGGAGGATTCTTTTGCTGTGTCAAAATTAAATTTTTATTTCAACAATACCCGAAAGTAAAAAAATGCGTTCTTATAAAATATGTTAATTATTGAAATTCTGAATAGAAAAAGGATACTTATATAATAAATTTGTACGTACTGTAAAAATGAAACGAGTATTCAGAAAACCGGAGATCAACTTGTTTGAAAAGGTTGTGAGTCTTTTTATTTCCTTATCAGCCAGAGCAGAAGAAATCCCTCCCGTAAGGAACCGGGCTGTATGTGGACTCACTTTTGGTTATTCCCCTATTCATCCGGTCTTCCTGCTTAAAACGGATGGTTTTACAGCTGGGTTTTTTCAGCTTTTGTTATGTAGGCAGCAATCCAGTCTCCGACATCGGATGTACGGTAGGGTTGGGCACTGGAGATATCTTCCGTGACGATATTTTCTTTTATGGAGGCTGTTACGGCTTCACGGATAAGTTTTCCCTCATCCATGAGGCTGAATGCATATTCAAACATCATCGCAGCTGAAAGAATCATCGCAATTGGGTTGGCGATATTTTTCCCTGCTGCCTGGGGATACGAACCATGGATCGGTTCAAATACGGATGTATGGATGCCCATGGATGCCGAAGGCAGCAATCCCAGCGATCCGGTGATCACGCTGGCTTCATCGGTCAGGATATCGCCAAACATATTTTCTGTAACCAGGACATCAAAATTCCGGGGCCACTGGATGATCTGCATGGCTGCATTGTCAACAAACATGAATTCAGTGTTTATATGGGGGTAGCGGGGCGCCATTTCCTGGGCCACTTCGCGCCATAAGCGGGAACTCTCCAGCACGTTTGCTTTATCCACCACGGTCAGTTTTTTTCTGCGTTTATCAGCAAATTCATAGGCCAGGATCAAGATCCGTTCAATCTCATCGCGCGTATAGGTATTGGTGTCAAAGGCTGTATTTCCGTTGTTTTTTCTTCCTTTTTCGCCAAAATAGATCCCTCCGGTTAACTCCCGGATGCAGACAAAATCAACTCCCTCGACCAGTTCTCTGCGAAGCGGGGATCTATGGATCAGGGATTCAAAAGGTACGACCGGCCGGATATTGGCATAGAGGCCCAGTTGCTTCCGCATGGCCAGCAGCCCCTGTTCGGGGCGTACCCCGGCTTTTGGATCGTTGTCATACCTGGGATCTCCTATGGCTCCAAACAACACTGCATCGGAATCCATGCACAAGGCATGGGTCTCCCCGGGATAGGGGGTCCCCGTTTTGTCTATCGCTACCGCACCAACCAACCCCTGTTCATGAACGAATGTATGTCCGAATTTTTCAGATACCGCCCGGACAACTTTCAGGGCCTGCTCCATGATCTCAGGGCCTATCCCGTCACCCTGGAGAATGGCTGTTTTCAGTTTCATGTTTTAGTTTTTTATTCGTGAATAAAATTCACAACAGGGCTTATGAATGAACCCTGCCTATGAGTTTATTTAAATATCCGGGTTTAATTTCATTTTCAATAATATTCAGCATCCGTATTGTTGCTTTAATCGCTGCTGCAGTCTGATCCGGATCCAAACCTTTTGTTTTAAACTCCCGGTCATTTTTCCATGTGATCACTGTTTCCACGAGGGCATCGGTTTTTCCTCCGGGAGGTATTCGCACCATATAGTCGATCAGTTTGGGAAAGGGTTTCCGCAGTGATTTATAGATTTTACGCAATGCCTTTACGAAGGCATCATACTGTCCGTCGCCATCGCTGAACTCCTCATATTCTTTTCCGCTGATCTCCAGCGATACCATGGCCACAGGCCGCAGGCCCATGGCATGGGATACCGAGTAGTTGATGATGCGGATATTCTGCTCTATAAAATCGTTTTCCAGGACATCTGCCACAATATAGGGCAGTTCTTCCATGGTTACGGTCTCTTTATGATCGGCAAGCTGAATAATCTTATCGGTCACCATTTTCAGGGATTCCGCATCCAGGTGAATACCCAGTTCTTCGAGGTTCTTTTTAATATTGGCCTTCCCCGAAGTTTTGCCGAGGGCGTACTGCCTGATGCGGCCAAACCGCTCGGGAAGCAGTTCATTGTAATAGAGGTTATTCTTATTGTCTCCGTCGGCATGAATTCCGCTGCACTGGGTAAACACATATTCCCCGATCAGGGGTTTGTTGGTTGGAATGCGTATTCCCGAAAAGGTTTCCACCAGTTTGGATACCTTGTTCAGTTTGGCTTCATTGACCGAGGATTTCATTTTCAGATGATCCCGGATCGTAGCAATAACACTGGACAAAGGGGCATTCCCGGCGCGTTCGCCCAGGCCGTTTATTGTGGTGTGAACACAGGTTATGCCGGCTTTTATGGCATGAAAAACATTGGCTATCGCCAGGTCGTAATCGTTATGGGCATGAAAATCAAAAGCCACATCCGGATAGGCAGTGATCATTTCCCTGCAAAAGTCGAAGGTTTCATCGGGGTCCAGAATCCCGAGTGTGTCGGGCAACATGATCCGCCGGACAGGCAGGGTTTTCAGGCTTCTGACCATCTGATGAACATAGTCCGGGGAATTGCGCATCCCACTGGACCAGTCTTCGAGGTACACATTCACAGCGATTCCCATTTCAGAGGCATTCTCAATCACCCGGGTGATATCTGAGAGATGTTCCTCCGGGCTTTTTCTCAGCTGTTCCTTCACATGTTTCAAAGAACCCTTACAAAGCAGGTTGACCACTTTGCCTCCGGCATTCCGGATCCATTCCAGGGATATTCTGCCATCCACAAAACCCAGGATTTCCACCCGCTCGGGATACCCTCGTTCAGCGGCCCAGGAAAGAATCCTCCGGGCCCCTTTTAATTCCCCTTCTGAAACACGTGCCGATGCCACCTCAATACGGTCCACTCCTACTTCATCCAGCAAAACTTTCGCTAAACTCAATTTCTCAGTGTCTGAAAAGGTCACACCGGTCGTCTGTTCCCCTTCACGCAACGTTGAATCCAGGATCATCAACCGTTTGCCCTGAACATTTACTCCAGTGCCTGTCATTTTATCTCTTTGTTAGCGGTTAATTTCTCAAAATCTTCAATTTTTTTTCTGCTGTTTACCAGGTAATCCATATCATCAAGCCCGTTCAGCAAACAATATTTTTTCCAGGGATTGATTTCAAAGCCCGTGGTTTCGCCGGAACGAAGAAGGGTAAACCGTTGTTCAGGAAGGTTCACTTCAAACAGCGCCCGGGGATCATTTTCAATTTCCCGGAATATTTTCTCCAGGAACCGGGGTTCGACCACCACAGGCAGAAGGCCATTGTTCAGGGCATTTCCCTTAAATATGTCGGCAAAGAAACTGGATACAACGACCCGGAACCCATAGTCGTAAATGGCCCAGGCAGCATGTTCGCGGCTTGAACCACTCCCGAAATTCTTTCCGGCGACCAGTATTTTACCTGACCAGGCCGGATTATTTAACGGAAAACCGGGAATGGGTTGTCCCGATGTATCATACCGCCAGTCGCGAAAAAGGTTTTCGCCAAATCCTTTGCGTTCGACCGCTTTCAGAAAACGGGCCGGTATGATCTGATCGGTATCGACATTTTCTACCGGAAGCGGAACGGCCGGCGACTGTATGACTGTAAATTTATCGTAAGACATAAGGCATTAATTGGTTAAATGTTGTTCGTATGAAATGTGGCCGTTGCCTGATTTTCATTCAACATGAAATTGCTGACTTTTGGTTGGTATGCATTCCTATTCATAGAGGATTCTCCCTTTTTCACATCAGTTCCCGCGGGTCGGTTATCACGCCTGTGACAGCTACGGCAGCTGCCGTGAGCGGGCTTGCGAGGATGGTTCTGGCTCCGGGTCCCTGCCGTCCTTCGAAATTTCTGTTTGATGTTGATACGGCATACTTCCCTTCCGGAATTTTATCCTCGTTCATAGCCAGGCATGCCGAACATCCGGGCTGACGCAGGCTAAATCCTGCTTCTTCCAGAATCTGATCCAATCCTTCGGCCCTGATCTGGTTTTCCACCTTCTTTGAGCCGGGGACCAACCAGGCAGTAATGTGATCTGCCTTCTTCCTGCCCCTAACAAAATCTGTAAAGGCTCTGAAGTCTTCTATCCGGCCATTCGTACAGCTCCCCAGGAATACATAATCCATTTTTTTGCCTTTCAGGCATTCACCGCTCTCAAAGCCCATATAGCGCAACGCCTTTTCAAAGCTCCGTTTATCATTTCCTGAAAGCTCATTTCCGTCAGGTATTCTGGCTGAAACAGGAATTCCCATTCCCGGATTGGTCCCATAGGTCACCATCGGTTCAATTTGGGAGGCATCGAAACGGTATTCGGCATCATAGAGAGCTCCTTCATCCGGTTTCAGTTTCTTCCACCGGTTGAGAGCATCTGTCCACGCTGAACCTGCGGGAGCAAACTCCCGTCCGTTTATATAAGCAAAGGTTGTTTCATCCGGAGCGACTATTCCTCCGCGGGCGCCGCTTTCAATGCTCATATTGCATACGGTCATTCTTCCTTCCATGGAGAGATTACGAATCGCTGATCCGGTAAATTCAATGAAATGACCGGTCCCTCCGCTGGTTGTGATCTGTGAAATGATGTAGAGGATGATATCCTTGGCAGTAACTCCTTTAGGGAGTTCCCCCTCCACCTGAATTTTCATTTTTTTTGGTTTGGGTTGAATAATACACTGGCTTGCCAGCACCATTTCCACTTCACTGGTTCCGATTCCAAAAGCCACCGCACCAAAAGCACCATGCGTCGAGGTATGGCTATCCCCGCAAACAATGGTTATTCCGGGCAGGGTCAGTCCCTTTTCAGGACCAATGATATGCACGATGCCATGCCCTTCGGATCCCAGGCCGTAATAGGTAATGCCATGCTTTTCACAGTTCAGGCGCAAGGTTTCCACCTGGTGATGTGACAGTCCATCTGCAATGGGCTTATCCTGTTCCAGGGTAGGAATGTTATGATCGGGTGTCGCCGTTGTCTGTTCCGGGCGGAACACCTTCAGCTTCCGTTTCTCCAGGCCCTGAAAGGCCACCGGACTGGTCACCTCATGGATATAGTGCCTGTCGATATACAACACGTCGGGTCCTCCATCGACTTTTTCAACTACATGGGCATCCCAGATCTTATCAAATAATGTTTTCGCTTCCATTGGTATTTAGTAATGTTTTCGTTGCCTCTGAACATCTTCTGTTGGGTTCAGGTATTCCCGGGGTCCCTCACCCCTGTTTTTCCTGGGTTACGGGAATTTTATTGATCGCATCCAGAAAGGCCTCCACAGAAGCCGTAATAATATCGGTATTGGCACCAAAGCCATGATAGATAGAACCCTCGAAATCGATCTGCATATGAACCTTCCCCACGTCGTCGCTTCCCCGGGTAATCGCCTGAACGAGAAACTCTTCGATTGTGACCTGCCGGTGAAGGATCTGTTTCACCGCTTTGATGGCTGCATCCACCGGTCCGTTTCCTGAGGAGGTAGCATCAAATTTTTCTCCGGCAATATCCAGTTTCACAATGGCCAGGGGCATCATCCCTTTACCGGTTACTACCTGCAGGTAGTCCAGTTTTATACGGCGTTCATGGCGGGTTGCATCCCCTGCCAGCAAGGCGATGTCGTCATCCCGGATATCTTTTTTCTTATCGGCCAGTTTCAGGAATTCTTCGTACACCTCATCAAGTTTGTCTTTTTTCAGTTCGAAGCCCATCAATTCCAGCCTGTGCTTTAAGGCAGCCCTTCCGCTGCGTGCTGTTAACAGGATGGAAGATTCATTGATTCCAACATCGGTAGGATCCATGATCTCGTAATTATCGCGGCGTTTCAAGACTCCATCCTGGTGAATTCCTGATGAATGGGCAAAGGCATTTCTTCCAACCACTGCTTTATTGGGCTGTACCGGCATATTCATCAGGGTTGAAACCAGCCGGCTGGTGCGGTATATCTTCCTGGTATTGATATTGGTATCTATACCCAGGTCTTTATGGCGGCTTTTGAGGGTCATCACCACTTCCTCAAGGGAGGTGTTTCCAGCCCTCTCGCCAATTCCGTTCACCGTAACTTCGGCCTGGCGGGCCCCGTTTATTATGGCTGAGATGGTATTGGCTGTAGCCATGCCCAGGTCGTTATGGCAATGCGTTGAAACAATCACTTTTTCAATCCCGCTGACATGCTCAAAAAGATACCTGATCTTCTCTCCGAACTCACCGGGAAGGCAATATCCTGTGGTATCCGGAATATTCACAACTGTAGCTCCTGCTTTGATGACCGCTTCCACAACGCTTGCCAGGTACTCATTCTCTGTGCGGCCTGCATCTTCCGCATAGAACTCTACATCATCCACATAGCTACGGGCATATTTCACCGCATCCACAGCCCGGGTAAGCACTTCCTCAGGGGTGGAATTCAGCTTGTGATGAATATGATAATGCGAGGTTCCGATGCCCGTATGGATTCGCTTCTTTTTGGCATATTTCAGCGACTCGGCAGCTACATCGATATCCTTTTTTACGGCCCGGGTCAACGCACATATCGTGGGCCATGTCACCGCTTTTGAAATTTCCACAACGGATTCAAAGTCTCCGGGACTGGATATCGGAAAACCTGCTTCAATAATGTCCACGCCCAAATCCTGCAACGCCCTGGCTACTTCAATCTTTTCAACTGTATTTAACTGACACCCGGGAACCTGTTCCCCATCCCTCAGGGTGGTGTCAAAAATGTAAAGCCTGTTACTCATGAGTTTGATATTTTTTATGTATAATGTATAATGAAAAAGCCACTCTCTTATGAGAATGGCTCCTTGCTTTTTTTATATTGTACCCTCAACATACCATTCTCACTTCTCCCTGTTTAGAAGAAGGATGCCAATAATCAGGCTGAGAATAATCATGTTGCTACGGTTCTTCATTTTTTTCAATTTGATGCAAATATGATAATTATTTTTTAAATCGAAAATTTTAATGCTTTTTTATTTCACTTACGTAAGGAAAATACTGTTTTGTTAACAATTTGGTACATTCAATCCCCCGCATCCGGATGCTTCCTTTTCTTAAACGGATGAATTGTTCAAACTCCCTTAATCCCTGAACAGTTCCATAGCGTCGAATTCTTTAAAGGGTCCTTTTGAGGCTGGAATTTTATTGATACTGATATGCAACCGCATCCGTGAGGGTTCCATAATCACGCATTGAAGATTTCGTCTTTTTCTGCCCCGGATTTCATACATTACGGATTTCATCCGGTCGACGGTAAAATTTCCGTAATGGGTATTTACTTCATTTTGAAGAATGGAATAGCGTTTATCCGGTTTGTATTCGACGGAAAGATGTTTAGTATGGAAGAAGTTTGTTGAACCCAGGGTGCCCTTTTCTCCTTCCCGGCGTTCTCCTTCGAAGGGTGTATGCTCGGTAATTACTGCTTTTTCGGCATCAGCCACCATAACAATATTGGGAACCATCAGATTTCTCTCCAGCATGAAGGCTGCATATTCATCTGCTGTAGAAGTGGTCTCCCCGGCTAATCTCATGGCGAGCTGAACCGGAAGGCCCTGGATATTGACTGAATCATCCTTCGAATTATAGGAAATCATGTTGCCATAACTTAATCCCGTGCTGTTCATTCCGGAGAATCCCCCCACCAGTCCAAGATAGGTAATGTGGATCGATTTGAATCCGTTCTCAGGATGGCGGACTACGAGCAATCCCAGGTATTTATTCATCCCTTTGCTTCTGTAATCGGCATTTCTACCCATGATAAGGTGTCCTTCCGGGGTACTTTCACCCCAGGTAGCCAGGGTACTGCATGCAACCTTAGTGGCTACATTGAGCGCTACCAAATGATTGTAACTTATACCGGAGACATGGGCTATTGCCCTGATCTCTGTTCGTATTTCCTCCGGAAGAAAAGGCTCGGTAGCAGCAGCCAACTGCAGATATTCCTCCAACTCTTCTTCCGAAAAAACCGATTCCACAAGAGTAAAAAGGGACTGTAACTGAGGCTTTAAAAGAAAACCGTATTGTCGCCCCATTTCTTCAGGAGTTCCGTAGATATGCACCACCGGATAGGACGCTATGTATTCAAGCCTCCCCTGGACCGTTTCTTCTGCAGGTGTATACCTGCTGTTCTGAAACCTGGAAAGACGGGTAACATGGGTTACGACCGTACACTGTGTAAATAGAATTAAAACAACAAACAACAGGGGAATAAAAAAAAATCCACCCGGATAAAAAACGCTCTTTCTCACTGAAATAAAGTTTAAATAGCTTTCGACTATTTCACGGTACGAAGGATTCCATCTCTATGAAAAGCAGGAATCCTTTCCGAAGAAATATCTGCTAAAAATAAAAAAATATCATTCTGTTCCTACCTTTTCTCTATGCATAATTGATACCTTTAAATCAAAAATACTTTTCATGGATCGTTTTATTGAATCAAACACAGATGCCAGCTATGAAGTACTTGTTATAGGAGGAGGGATCACAGGAGCTGCTGTTGCCTATGAAACAGCCTTGAGGGGATTAAAAGTAGCGTTGGTTGATAAATCTGATTTTGGAGGAGCCACGTCAGCAGCGACCTCCAAAATGATCCACGGCGGGTTCCGTTACCTGACACGATTTGAAATCGGCCTTGTACGCGAATCGTTGCGTGAACGCCGGGTTTTCATGAACATTGCCCCGAACCTGGTTCATCCGTTGCCCTTTGTATTGGTCCATTATAAAGGAGATCCCTATCCGAAATGGCTGGTCAAAGCAGGCATGATTTTTTACGATCTTCTTTCACCGGATAAAAATAAACTGTGGGATGGCAGCAAAAAAATGCCATGGCATAAAAATATCAACCGCCATGAATTGATCCATAGTGAACCGGAAGTGTTGAAAACCGGCTTGAAAGGGGGCAGTCTCTATTTTGATGGCATGAATTTTTATCCCGAACGGCTGACCCTGGCCTTTCTAAAATCGGCTGCCGGGCAGGGTGCTGCAATTTCAAATTACGCAGAGGCAAAAAATATTCTGATGTCGGAGAAAAACGGGAAGAAAACGATTTCAGGCGCCATCATAAAAGACCGGATCAGGAACAGGGAGATCACGGTAAAGTGCCCGTTTATTGTGAACTGTGCGGGCCCCTGGGCCGACAAAATCCTGGCTAACGTTACAGGAGACCGGGAGAACAGACCTATCAGGCGTTCGGAAGGAATTCATATCCTTACCGGAAAAAAAGTAAACCACTATGTCATAACGGCATCCACAAAAGACGGAAGGCACTGTTTTTTTGTCCCATGGCGCGGTCATACCCTGATCGGAACTACCGACAAGGAATATTTTGGAGATCCGGATGATTACCGGATAACAAAAAAAGCCATCCGGGAATTTCTCGATGAGATCAATCCTGTTTTTGGTCAATCCGAAAAAATCACCCTGGAAGATATTGTTTATGCATACGGAGGATTGCGTCCCCTTGTGGAAAATCATACAAAAGACAGTTACCATTCATCCCGGAAATATGAAATTTCCACCCATGAAAAAGAAGGAATTTCCGGGTTACTGACCGTGGAAGGAGGAAAATACACAACCAGCCGGAACCTGGCCAGAAAAGTCACCAACCGTATTTTCAGGGAACTTAAAAAGCCAATGGTTTCATCGGTTTCTGCAAAAAGATACCTCACCGGGTGTGAAATCAACAACCTGGACATTTTCACCCGAAACAAACAAATGGAGTATGCCTCTTTTGACAAACAACAAATTGATTTGCTGGTAAAAATGTATGGAACCGAGCTGGATTCCCTCATGAGAATTGCAGCCTTGGACAGCAAACTGGCGATCCGCCTGAATGATGAGGGTGAAATGGGAGCGCAGGTTGTCTATGCCATACGGCATGAAATGGCACAGACGCTGAATGACATTCTGCTTCGCCGAACCGGTATGGGAACGCTGGGATACCCCGGGGAAGCTCTCCTCTCAAGAGTTGCTGACATAGCTGCTGTAGAAGCCGGATGGGATGATTTCCGGAAAAAACAGGAAATTGCAAACACAAAAGAATACTATACGATACCTGAAAATTAAAGGTTTTTTAAGATGGCAAAACAAATACCTTTCACTCCCGACTGGTCAAAATCCGCCCCCGGGAAGGATTCGTTCCGCTCGATTTTCAAATACGGAAACCCGGAAGGATTTAAACATCCCAACCCAAGGTTTTATGAAGAATTAAAAAAAACCTTTGCCCTTACAGACGAAGACTTCCGTGCTAAAGAATCCACAGGCAATGAGAAAGTGGACCTTTCCGTTCCTTCGTCACTGGATCCAAAGATAACAGATGCCCTTACCAAAATTTGCGGTCCGGAGAATGTCTCTGTTTCGGAATACGACCGGTTAAAATACTCCACCGGGCAGACCCTGGAAGAACACATGAAGCTGCGCAGGAAGCTGACAGGAAAGATTACCAATCTGGTAGTCCATCCCCGGAATAAAGCTGAGGTGGTTGAAATTCTCGGATTATGCAACCGGGAGCGGATTCCTGTGTATGTCTATGGAGGTGGCACCTCGGTAAATTTCGGATTATACCCTGAAAAAGGAGGCATTACCCTGGTGCTTTCCACCCATATGAACCGGGTGATTGCCCTCCATGAAAAGAACCAAACGGCCACCGTAGAGGCTGGTATCCTGGGGCCGGCTTTTGAAGAAACACTGAACCGGGCCCCGGAAAAATATGGGTGCACCCACCGGTTTACCTGTGGTCATTTCCCCCAGTCGTTCGAATACTCTTCGGTAGGCGGCTGGATTGTTACACTGGGATCCGGACAGCAATCGTCCTATTACGGCGATGCAGCAAATTTCATCCTGAGCCTGGAAGTGGTAACCCCTGCCGGCATCCTTAGAACACTGGATTATCCCGCAACTGCCACAGGCCCCAAAATCACCGACATGATCAAAGGTAGCGAAGGAGCCTTTGGCGTGGTGGTGGAAGTCACCTGGAAAATATTCCGGTACATGCCTGAAAACAGAAAGTATTTCGGGTTTATTTTCCGCGACTGGGAGTCGGCAGTGGAAGCTTCCAGAGAAATCTGCCAGGGCGAATTCGGTATGCCGTCCGTATTTCGTATTTCCGACCCCGAAGAAACCCACCACGGACTTAAGCTTTACGGCATTGAAGGAACCATTTTCGACAAACTGATGGCCCTCCGGGGGTATAAACCAAAGGAACGGTGCCTCTTCCTGGGAACCGCGGACGGAGCAAAGAGTCAGACAAAAAATATTAAACGGGAGGTAAAACGTATTTGCCGCAAACAAGGGGGCATGTTTCTGACCTCCTATCCGGCCCGCAAATGGGAATCGGGACGGTACAAGGATCCCTACCTGAAAGAAGAGCTGATGGACTACGGTATTCTGATCGACACCCTTGAAGCAAGCGTCATGTGGGATAATCTGCACACGGTTCACCAGAAGGTCAGAGCGTTTATTAAAAGCAGGCCGCAGACTATTTGCCTTTGCCATGCCTCCCATTTTTACCCGCAGGGAACCAATCTCTACTTTATCTATATCATCAGGGAACACGATGTGAACGCCTACTGTGAATTCCAGAAAGGGATCATTCAGACCATCGCAGATTCAGGTGGCTCGTTATCACACCACCATGGGGTAGGCCGGATGATTGCCCCCTGGATGGAACAACACCTGGGAAAAACAACAATGAACGTTCTGAATGCGTTAAAAAACCATTTTGATCCGAACGGAATCATGAATCCGGGCGGGCAGCTGGGACTCGACAAGTAAGCATCAGAAAACAAACAAGGCCGGAAAAATCCGGCCTTGTTCATCTTATCTTAAAAAATTCACTTATTTCTTTTTCTCTTCAGAACCTTTTTCTTTTTCAGGTTCTTCCTCTGCTTTTTTCTCCTTTGCTTCGGCTTTTGTTTCGTTAGCAGGTTCTGCTTCCGTTTTGGGTTCTTCTGCTTTTACTTCTTCGGCAGGAGCTTCCGCTTTATCCTCTTCGGCAGGAGCTTCCGCTTTAACCTCTTCAGCAGGAGCTTCCGCTTTAACCTCTTCAGCAGGAGCTTCCGCTTTGATCTCTTCAGCAGGAGCTTCCGCTTTGACCTCTTCGGCCGTTTCTTCCTGCGGTTCGGGTTTCACCTCTTCAGTGTTCTCTTCCACAGCAGCTTTGGGCTGTCCCTTTTTCGTTTCGGCTGTGGGTGTACTTGTTTTTTTACCACTGGTTCCTCCGCGGCGTGAACGGCGGCGTTTTGGTTTCTGGCCTTCTTCCTGCGAAACAAGCATTGCTTCATTGTAATCGACCAGTTCAATAATGCACATATCAGCGTTATCCCCCAGCCGGTTTCCGGTTTTCAGGATCCTGGTGTAGCCCCCCGGACGATCGGCAATTTTAGCTGCCACATCGCGAAACAATTCCGAAACAGCATACTTGTCTTTCAGATAGCTGAAAACAATCCTTCGTGAATGCGTTGTATCATTCTTCGCTTTTGTAATCAGCGGTTCCACATACATCCGTAAGGCTTTTGCTTTAGCCAGAGTCGTCGCAATCCGTTTATGCAGGATCAGAGAGCTTGCCATATTGGCAAGCAGAGCTTTTCTGTGGGCGCTGGTCCTGCTTAAATGATTAAATTTCTTATTATGTCTCATTGCCTTTAATCCTTATCTAATTTATACTTGGTTATATCCATCCCGAAATTCAGATTCATCCCACTTAAAAGATCATCCAGTTCGGTTAATGACTTTTTGCCAAAATTTCTGAATTTCAGCAGGTCGTTGCGGTTATACTGAACCAGGTCACCCAGTGTATCGACGTCAGCAGCTTTCAGGCAATTCAGTGCCCTGACCGAAAGGTCAAGGTCTACCAGTTTGGTTTTAAGCAGCTGGCGCATATGCAATACCTCTTCATCAAATTCGTCGTTGGCAAATTTCTCATCGGAATCCAGGGTGATCTTTTCATCTGAAAAGAGCATGAAATGGTAAATCAGTATCTTGGCAGCTTCCTTTAATGCTTCTTTTGGATGGATTGAACCATCGGTAGTGATATCGATGATCAGTTTTTCATAGTCGGTTTTCTGTTCGACGCGGAAATTCTCAACGGCATATTTCACCTGTTTGATCGGGGTATAGATTGAATCGATGGCAATGACTCCGAATTCGCTTTCAACGGGTTTATTTTCCACAGCCGGTATGTATCCCCTCCCTTTGTTAATGGAGATTGCCATTTGGAACTTCACATCCGGTTCCATTCTGCAGATCACCAATTCGGGGTTCAGGACCCTGAATCCGGTCATAAACTTATTGATATCGCCGGCTGTAAATACTTCCTGACCGGTTAGATTAACCGTCACCTCTTCGTTGTCAAAATCTTCCACTTCCTTTTTAAACCGGATTTGTTTCAGATTAAGGATGATATCGGTCACATCTTCAATCACCCCCTTAATCGTAGAAAATTCGTGGTCTACTCCTTCAATTTTAACGGTTGTAATTGCATACCCTTCAAGCGATGAAAGTAAGATTCTGCGGAGGGCATTGCCGATGGTAATGCCATAACCGGGTTCCAACGGACGAAATTCGAATTTTCCGAATTTGTTGTCGGATTCAATCATGATCACCTTGTCAGGTTTTTGGAACGCTAATATTGCCATAATACCTAATCTAAAGTTTTTATTTCGAGTATAATTCTACGATCAATTGTTCTTTAATATTTTCCGGAATTTCTTCGCGTTCAGGTAAATTCAGAAACTTTCCGGCCATTTTTTCGCTATCCCATTCCAGCCATGCATACCGGGCACTCCGGTTTGAATTCAGGGATTCGGTAATTTCTTCCAGCGATTGTGATTTTTCACGTACTCCTACGATATCGCCTGGTTTTACCTGATAGGAAGGGATGTTTACCACTTTCCCGTTTACGGTTATGTGTTTGTGTCCGACAAACTGACGGGCAGCAGTCCTTGTTTTTGCAATACCCAGCCGGAATACCACATTGTCCAGTCTGGCCTCGAGCATTTGGAGCAATACTTCACCGGTAATACCTTTCGATCCCTGGGCATTTTTAAACAGGGTCCTGAACTGGCGTTCAAGCAATCCGTAAGTATATTTTGCTTTTTGCTTCTCCTGCAATTGAAATCCGTATTCTGATTTTTTCCTCCTTTTGGAGGACATGCCGTGCATTCCCGGAGGATAATTTTTGTGTTCAAAAACCTTATCGGGCCCAAAAATAGGTTCTCCGAATTTTCTTGCCACTTTTGATTTTGGTCCTCTGTATCTTGCCATTTATTTTCTGCTTTACTAATTACACTCGTCTTCTTTTTGCCGGCCTGCATCCGTTATGGGGAAGCGGGGTTACGTCCACAATTTCAGCTACCTGAATTCCCACATTGCTGATGGCCCGGATTGCTGATTCGCGACCATTCCCTGGTCCTCTCACAAACACTTTTACCTTACGGAGGCCTAAATCGTATGCTGTTTTTGCACATTCTTCGGCTGCTACCTGAGCCGCATACGGAGTGTTTTTCTTGGACCCGCGGAATCCTTTTCTTCCTGCTGAAGACCAGGAAATAACCTCCCCGTTCATATTTGCCAGCGTAATGATGATATTATTGAAGGATGAATGAATATGAGCCTGTCCAACAGGTTCTATTACCACCACCCTTTTTTTGCTTAATCCAGTTTTTTTTGCCATAACTCAATTCCTATTTAACAGCTTTTTTCTTGTTAGCCACTGTTTTACGTTTTCCCTTACGGGTGCGGGCATTGTTTTTGGTGCTTTGCCCACGTACAGGTAATCCGATACGATGACGGATTCCCCGGTAACACCCTATATCCATCAACCGCTTAATATTCAGCTGTACTTCTGAGCGCAATTCACCCTCAACTGTAAACTTTTCGGTGATGACGCTGCGGACTGCATTAAACTGGTCATCGTTCCAGTCTTTCACTTTGAGATCTTTATCCACCCCGGCTTCTGCCAAAATCTTATTGGCCCTGCTACGGCCAATACCGAATACATAGGTCAATGCAATTTCACCTCTTTTGTTATCCGGAATATCTACACCTACAATACGTGCCATAGAATTTCTTTTTTTACTGTTTATCCCTGACGTTGTTTAAACTTCGGATTCTTTTTATTAATCACGAATAAACGTCCCTTTCTTCGTACGATCTTGCAGTCTGCACTGCGTTTTTTTACTGAAACACGAGTTTTCATTTGTATGTCGCTTAATTTTTGTATCTAAATGTTATTCTGCCTTTTGTCAGGTCATAGGGTGACATTTCCAGTTTCACCTTATCTCCGGGTAGTATCTTTATATAATGCATCCGCATTTTACCCGAAATGTGTGCGGTTATGATATGCCCGTTTTCCAATTCCACACGGAACATAGCATTTGATAATGCTTCAATTATTTTACCATCCTGTTCTATTGAAGGCTGTTTTGCCATAAATACCTGTTCTTTTTTATTTCTAAATCAATTTCATCAAATGTTGATAAAATATCTGCCTTTTGAGGACCCACCGCCACTGTATGTCCATAACAGGCTGACGGTTTTCCGTCACAGGTTTTTCCTGTCCACCCGTTTTTCTGCAGGCAAATTTTACGGGTTCCTGCATTCACCATGGGTTTGATGGTTAGTACCATACCCGAAACCATTTTTTTACCCTGAAACTGTTTCCCGGCATTTGGTATTTCCGGCGGTTCATAAAATTCTCTGCCTGTCCCATGGCCTGTAACTTCCCTGGCTACCGAAAATCCATTTTTCTCCACAACCTGCTGAACCCTGTTTCCCAGGACTCCTGTAAAGTATCCTTCCATGGCATTCTCAGTGGCTGTACGCAATGCTTCAAAGGCAGTTTTACACACCTGTTTTTTCTCTTCTGCCCCCTCTTGCATCAGGAATGTGTAACAGGAACTACCGAACCATCCATTTTTAACCACTCCGCAATCCACCGACA
This sequence comes from uncultured Mariniphaga sp., assembly GCA_964575025.1. Taxonomy (GTDB): domain Bacteria; phylum Bacteroidota; class Bacteroidia; order Bacteroidales; family Prolixibacteraceae; genus JABMQB01. The sequence goes on along the minus strand of CAZNPV010000014.1, from coordinate 48,619 downwards.
CGATATCGTCTTCCTGAATTTTGCAGGTATCAGGGATACCGAAAGTTACAGTATCGTTAACCGATATAGAGAGTGCATACGGAAATTGCCGGTATTTCCTGAATGCTGAATCCCCACCGTTTTTTTTAATGAACGCCTCAGCCATTTGGCTAACCTCCAGTGTGGTTAGACCGGGCTGAATGATACCGGCAATCTGTGCCAGTGTTTTGCCTGCCAGCAAACAACTTTCCCGGATTAATTCTATTTCCTCCCTTGTTTTAAGGCAGATCACAGAAAATAAACCGTTAAATCAATACAATGCCTGTCCACCTCCCGGACGCCCTTTAATACGGCCTGATTTCATCAGTCCGTCATAATGACGCATGAGCAGATGGCTTTCTATCTGTTGTAACGTATCAAGGACCACCCCTACCAAAATCAGCAGCGATGTGCCACCGTAAAAATACGCAAAACTGGTATTAATACCAATTAACATGGCAAAAGTCGGAAGAATGGTTATTAAACCAAGGAAAATAGATCCCGGAAAAGTAATCCTTGACATGATCGTATCCAGGAATTCCACGGTTCTTTTGCCCGGTTTGACACCGGGGATAAAACCTCCGTTTTTCTTCATATCCTCAGCCATTTGAGTAGGATTAACCGTAATAGCTGTATAAAAATAGGTAAACGCAACAACCAGGAGAAACTGGGTGAGGTTGTACCAGAATCCTACATTGTTGGCAAAAGCGCTTGCAAACCGGCTCATTCCCTCTGAATTGGAAAAACCTGCTATGGTTAAAGGAACAAACATAATTGCCTGCGCAAAAATAATAGGCATCACTCCGGCAGCATTCACCTTTAACGGGATATACTGGCGAACGCCTCCAAACTGTTTGTTCCCGACAATCCGCTTTGCATATTGAACAGGGATCCTTCGTGTTCCCTGAACAAGCATAATCGATGCCATAAACACAAGATAAAGAATCAGAAACTCAACAAGGAACATAACAAGCCCTCCTCCCTGTTGGGATAGCCGCGCAGCAAATTCCTGAACGATCGACTGGGGCAACCGGGCAATAATACCAATCATAATAATCAGGGAAATACCATTGCCAATTCCTTTGTCGGTAATCCTTTCCCCCAGCCACATGATAAACATTGAACCGGCTGTTAGAATTATAATCGAGGAAATCGTAAACATGGTTCCCTTCAATACAAAGGCCGTATCAGGCAATTGAGCATGAAGGTTTGCCAGGTATGCCGGCGACTGAAAAATCAGGATGATCACGGTCAGATAACGGGTGATCTGGTTGATTTTTCGTCTTCCGGACTCCCCTTCTCTCTGGAGTTTCTGAAAATAGGGCACTGCAATTCCCAGCAACTGAATGACTATGGAAGCAGAGATATACGGCATAATCCCTAAAGCAAAAATAGAAGCCTGTGAGAATGCACCTCCCGAGAACATGTCAAGCAATCCAAGAAGTCCCTCTGCTGTTTGCTGACGCAAATTACTCAGCTGGGCAGGATCAATCCCGGGAAGGGAAACGAAAGAGCCCAGGCGGTATATCAACAAAAAGAACAGGGTGATCCCGATCCTTTGCCTGAGATCTTCAATTTTGTAAATATTCTTCAGGGTTTCTATAAATCGTTTCATTACAGCTTAGAGTATTTCAGTGGTTCCGTTTAATTTTTCTATTGCTTCTTTGGCACTTTTTGAAAAAGCATTGGCTTTGACCACCAGTTTTTTTGTCAGTTCACCGTTGCCCAGGATTTTCACTTTATCTTTTTTTGAAGTGACCCCTGCCTGGTTCAGTACCTGCAGATCGATGGTATCCAGGTTATTTTTCTCAGCCAGTCCCTGGAGTACATCCAGGTTAATTGCTTTGTATTCAATTCGGTTTATATTTTTAAATCCCATTTTAGGGACCACCCGCTGGAGGGGCATCTGCCCTCCTTCGAAACCAATCTTTCTGGAGTAACCGGACCGGGACTGCTGCCCTTTGTGGCCGCGGGTTGAGGTCCCTCCATAGCCGGATCCCTGGCCCCTGCCAATTCTTTTTCTCCCTTTCATTGAACCTTTTGCAGGCTTTAAGTTACTCAAATTCATATTATTACAATTTATCTATATCTTAAACTTCTTCAACTTTTAACAGATGCTTCATTTTATTGATCATTCCAACGATCTGTGGTGAATCATCGTGTATAACCGATTGATGCATCTTTTTCAATCCCAAAGCAGCCAAGGTACCTTTCTGTCTTTTTGTGGAACCGATGCTGCTTTTTATCATTGTGATTTTTAGTTTTGCCATGATTCCGTTTTACCCTTTAAATACTTTTTCCAATGTTACGCCTCTTTGCTGAGCCACAGCAAAGGCATCCCTGAGTTCCAGGAGAGCTTTCATCGTTGCTTTGACCAGGTTATGGGGATTGGATGAACCTTTTGATTTGGCAAGGATATCGCGAATTCCCACACTTTCAAGTACAGCCCGCATAGCACCTCCTGCTTTCACACCGGTACCGGACGATGCAGGTTTAAGTAGTATGTCGGCTCCCCCGAATCTGGCAGCCTGTTCATGGGGGATGGTTCCGTTAATTACCGGAATTTTCACCAGGTTCTTTTTTGCGGCTTCGACCCCCTTGGCTATTGCTGTGGTTACTTCGCTGGCCTTACCGAGTCCCCAGCCTACGATCCCCTCTTCATTTCCGACCACTACGATGGCAGAAAAACTAAAGGTTCGCCCCCCTTTGGTTACTTTGGTAACCCGGTTAATAGCTACCAGTCTGTCTTTCAGTTCCAGGTCGCTGGTTCTTACATTTCTGATAATTCCTGACATAGTATATTAAAATTTAAGGCCACCTTCACGGGCAGCATCTGCTAGTTGTTTCACTCTCCCATGGTATAAAAACCCGTTCCTGTCGAAGACAATATGGGAAATGCCTGCAGCCTTTGCTTTTTCTGCGATTAACCTGCCAACCATCCCTGCTTTTTCCGTCTTTGTGCCCTTTTTATCTGAGATCTCTTTTGTTTCTGACGTAGCCGACAACAGGGTTTCTCCCCGAAGGTCGTTGATCAATTGCACATGTATGTGCCTGTTGCTTCTGTAAACACACATTCGCGGCCGTTCAGAAGTCCCCGAAATAATTTTACGAATACGTCTTTTGATCCTTATTCTTCTGTCTGTTTTTGTTAAAGCCATAATATTTCCTATTTACTATTTCGCAGCTGCAGCAGCCTTACCTGCTTTACGCCTTAACACTTCTCCAACAAATCTGATACCTTTCCCTTTGTAAGGTTCCGGTTTCCGGAACGATCGTATCTTCGCCGCAACCTGTCCGATCAGCTGTTTATCACAACTTTTCAGGGTAATCACCGGATTGCTCCTTTTATCGGATTTAGCTTCTACATGCACTTCCGGAGGAAGTTGTATGAAAATATGGTGTGAAAACCCCAGGGTTAAATCGAGTGTATTGTTTTCAATCAACTCGGCCCTGTAACCGACTCCTACCAGTTCCAGTTTGATTTCATACCCTTCAGATACTCCTTTTACCATATTAAAAATCAACGACCGGTAGAGTCCGTGCATGGACCGGTGCTGTTTGATATCACTTTTCCTTTCCACAAGCAGGGTATTTCCTTCCACCCTGACCGGTATATCCGGGTTTATTTTCTGCGTCAGTTCGCCCAGGGGTCCCTTAACAGTTACCTCCTGATCGTCACTGATCTGAATTTTTACTCCGGCCGGTATTTCTATAGGCAGTTTTCCTATCCTTGACATGGTTTTTCCTTTTTAATACACATAACACAAAATTTCACCCCCTACATTTAAATCCCTTGCTTCCTTATCTGTAATAACCCCTTTGGATGAAGAGATGATTGCGATCCCGAGTCCGTTCAACACTCTTGGAATCGATTGGTTATCACAATATTTACGTAAACCGGGTTTGCTTATCCGTTCCAGTTTCTTAATGGCATTTAATTTCGTTTCCGGGTTATATTTCAGCGCAATTTTGATATTGCCCTGAGAATTTTCTCCATCTTCAAATTTATAGTTCAGGATATACCCCTTCTCCTTCAAAATCTTGGTTATTTCCTTTTTTACGTTTGAAGCAGGTATATCGACCACTTTATGTTTGGCCATAATGCTATTCCTGATGCGGGTCAGATAATCTGCTATAGGATCTGTTACGTTGCTCATTTTTTCATGTTTATCAGTTACCAACTTGCTTTTTTGACACCCGGTATTAATCCTTCGGAAGCCATTTCCCTGAAATTAATCCTGCTGATTCCAAACTGGCGCATATATCCTCTTGACCGGCCGGTTAATTTGCAGCGGTTATGCAGACGCACCCTGGATGAATTTTTTGGAAGTTTCTGCAATCCTATCCAATCGCCTTCAGCTTTTAACCTGGCCCTTTTTTCTGAATATTTTTCAACAAGCTTTGCACGTCTTACTTCGCGTGCTTTCATGGATTCTTTGGCCATAATCAGTTTCTTTTAGTGGTTTTAAAAGGAAGGCCCATCACTTTAAGCAGGGCAAATCCTTCTTCATCGGTATTTGCAGAAGTAACAAAGGTAATATTCATTCCGTTGATCTTATTTACTTTATCGATAATGATTTCCGGAAAGATGATCTGTTCAGGAACCCCCAGGGTATAATTCCCGTATCCGTCCATTTTGCTTTCGATTCCATGGAAGTCACGTATCCTGGGCAAAGCGACAGAAACCAACCGGTCAAAGAATTCATACATCCGGTCGCGCCGCAGGGTGACACGCACCCCAACAGGCATCTTTTTCCTTAGTTTAAAATTGGATATATCCTTCTTTGACAAGGTTTGGAGCGCTTTCTGCCCGGAGATCATTGTCATCTCCTCGGTAGCCACTTCAATAATTTTTTTGTCGGCGATTGCATCCCCGACACCCTGGTTAAGGACAATTTTCACCAACCTGGGAACCTGCATGACGGAAGTGTAATTAAATTCCTTCATCAGTGCAGGTACAATTTCTTCCTGGTATCTCTTTTTCAGTGCTGGTACGTAAGCCATTACTTAATCTCCTCCCCTGATTTTTTTGAAAACCGGATTAATTTGCCATTCTTGTCCTCTCTCCTGCCTATTCTTGAAGCTTCTCCTGATTTCGGATCCACAACCATCAGGTTGGAGATATGAATGGATGCTTCTTTTTGAATGATGCCACCCTGTGGGTTATCGGCATTTGGTTTCGTGTGTTTTTTTATCACATTCACCCCTTCAACAATGGCTCTGTTTGTTTTGCGTATTACTTCCAGTACCCGGCCTTTTGTGCCTTTGTAGTTACCGGAAATAACCTGTACGGTATCGCCTTTTTTAATGTGTAATTTTTTTTGCATAGTGAGCTTTCCTTATTATAGTACTTCAGGTGCCAGTGAAATAATTTTCATATTCTTCTCACGCAGTTCTCTGGCTACAGGGCCAAAAATACGGGTCCCCCTGATTTCGCCCAGGTTATTCAGAAGCACGACAGCATTTTCGTCGAAACGGATGTACGAACCATCATCGCGACGGACCTCTTTTTTTGTACGTACTACAATGGCTTTTGAAACGGTACCTTTTTTAACTTCACCACCCGGAATAGCACTTTTGACAGTAACTACCACCAAATCACCCAGGGTAGCATACCGTTTGCGCGTACCTCCCAGCACACGAATACACAATACCTCCCTGGCGCCACTGTTATCGGCAACTGCACATCTTGTTTCCTGTTGTATCATGATTACTTGGCCCTTTCTAAAATTTCAACTAACCTCCAACATTTTTTCTTGCTAAGCGGACGTGTCTCCATAATCAACACGGTATCGCCAATGTTACAGGAATTGGCTTCGTCATGCGCATAAAACCTGGTTGTTTTATTGATGAACTTCCCGTAAATCGGATGTTTGCCTTTTCGTTTTTCAGCAACCACAATGGTTTTATCCATCTTATTGCTGACGACAATCCCCATACGTTCTTTCCTGATATTTCTTGCGTTCTTCTCTTCCATTGTGGTTTACTTCTTGTTTTCGTTTAATTCCCTGTTTCCGAGAATTGTTTTTAACCGTGCGATATTCCTTCGGCTTTCCTTTATTTTCATCGGATTATCGAGAGGGGAAACCGCGTGATTCAGCTTGAGGCGAATCAGGTTTTCGGTTTCAGACTGAATGCGTTCTGCAATTTCCTTGTCCGTCAACTCCTTGATTTCTGACGTTTTCACTTGTATCGATTTAATTTTTAATTCCTGTTACTCTTCCACATAATCCCGTCGAACGACGAATTTCGTTTTAACCGGCAATTTCTGAGCTGCCAGACGCAACGCCTCTTTAGCCAGTTTAAAGGGTACACCGTCGGCTTCAATGAGAATGCGTCCCGGCGAAACCGGAGCTACAAAAGCTTCCGGGGTTCCTTTTCCTTTTCCCATACGCACTTCGGCAGGTTTCTTGGTTATGGGTTTATCAGGAAAAATCCGGATCCATATCTGGCCCTGGCGTTGCATATGCCTGGTTACTGCTACCCTGGCTGCTTCAATTTGCCGGCCTGTGAGCCATGATTCCTCAAGTGTTTTTATGCCGAAAGAGCCAAAAGCCAACTGGGTTCCACGTTTTGCGAAACCTTTCATTTTCCCTTTTTGAACCCTTCTGAATTTTACTTTTTTTGGCTGTAACATTGCTTTAATTTTCTACGTATTAGACTCCTATTTTCTTCTTTTTCCTCCCCGGCCTTTGACAGCACCACCCGGACGCCCCTGTTTTTGTCCTATATTTGGTGATAAGTCGCGTTTTCCATATACCATTCCTCTACAGATCCATACTTTCACTCCGATCAACCCTGTTTTGGTCAACGCTTCGGCCAGTGCATAATCAATATCGGCCCGTAAGGTGTGCAAGGGAGTACGTCCGTCTTTATACATCTCAGAACGAGCCATTTCAGCACCGTTCAGACGGCCTGAAACCAGGATTTTTATTCCTTCGGAACCCATTCGCATGGTGGAAGCAATGGCCATCTTAATCGCCCGGCGATAGGCAATTTTGCCTTCGATCTGACGGGCTACATTGTTGGCAACAATTCTTGCATCCAGTTCAGGCCTTTTAATTTCGAAAATATTAATCTGAACTTCCTTATTTGTTATTTTTTTAAGCTCTTCCTTCAGCTTATCCACTTCCTGGCCTCCTTTCCCAATAATTATTCCGGGACGTGAAGTATGGACTGTTATGGTGATCAGTTTAAGGGTTCGTTCTATAACGATCCGTGATATACTGGCTTTTGCCAAACGGGCGTTCAGGTACTCCCTGATTTTCTGATCTTCAATCAGTTTATCACCGTAATTGTCTCCTCCAAACCAGTTGGAGTCCCATCCTTTGATGAAACCCAGTCGATTTGAAATAGGATTTACTTTTTGTCCCATAATTATTGTTCAAGTTTTTCTTCTATGTTCACTTTATTATCCAGGTAAATGGTCACATGGTTCGAACGTTTTCTGATACGGTGGGCCCTTCCCTGTGGTGCCGGGCGTAAGCGTTTCAGCATCCGTCCGGAATCCACGTTTATCCGGCTGATATACAATTGGCTCTCTTCCAGGCGGACCCCTTCATTCTTGGCCTGCCAGTTGGAAATAGCCGACAACAAAAGTTTTTCCACCTTGCGCGATGCTTCTTTGGAAGAATACTTCAATACATCCAGTGCCCGGTTCACTTCCATACCGCGGACCATGTCAGCCACAAGCCGCATTTTCCTTGGTGAAGTAGGACAATTTCGTAACACAGCAAAATATTGCTTTTTCTTCTCTTCTTTTCTTTTTTCAGCTGCTAGTCTTTTTCTGGCACCCATTTTTTCTCTGTTTTTTTTTCTGCAATTTATGCCTTATCGCTTATTACCAGCATGGCTCCTGAATATGCGGGTAGGGGCAAATTCGCCCAAACGGTGCCCTACCATATTCTCGGTAATGTATACCGGTATAAATTTGTTCCCGTTGTGGACTGCTATCGTATGCCCCACAAAGTCTGGGGAGATTACCGATGCCCTTGCCCACGTTTTAATCACCGATTTTTTCCTGGATTCGGTCATCGCCAAAACTTTCTTTTCCAGCTTATAATCGATATACGGACCTTTTTTTAATGAACGACTCATAATCGTGGTTGTTTATTATTTTTTCCTTCGTTCCACAATGTACTTGTTGGATGCTTTGTTTTTCTTCCGGGTTTTAAATCCTTTTGCGAGTACTCCATTTCGTGATCGGGGGTGACCGCCTGATGCCCTGCCTTCGCCACCCCCCATGGGATGATCTACGGGATTCATCGCCACTCCTCTGACGCGGGGTCTGCGCCCCAACCACCTTGAGCGTCCGGCTTTCCCTGATTCTTCAAGGTTGTGTTCCGTATTGCCCACGGTCCCTACGGTAGCCCGGCAGGTTGTAAGGACCATTCGTGATTCGCCTGAAGGGAGCTTCAACACAGCATATTTGCCTTCACGGGAAGTCAACTGTGCAAAGGATCCTGCACTTCGTGACATCACACCACCCCGGCCCGGATGAAGTTCAATGTTATGAACCAGGGTTCCCAGAGGAATATCACTCAACGGAAGAGCATTCCCGATTTCCGGATCTACCCCATGCCCACTGGCTACCGTTTGTCCTACCTTAAGCCCGTTCGGAGCAAGGATATAACGCTTCTCCCCATCCTCATAATCGAGCAGGGCAATACGGGCTGACCGGTTGGGATCATATTGTATGGAATCTACTTTTGCCGTAACCCCATCCTTGTTTCGCTTAAAATCGACTACCCGGTATCTCCGTTTGTGTCCCCCTCCCCGATACCTCATGGTCATGCGGCCCTGATTGTTCCTGCCGCCTGTCTTTTTAAGAGGTTCCAACAACGATTTCTCAGGAGTAGATGCAGTAATGCTATCAAAAGCACCAATAATTTTATGCCTTTGTCCCGGTGTTACTGGTTTTAATTTCCTTACTGCCATTTTTTATCTTGCTATATTATATGTTACTGTAAAAATCAATTACATCGCCCTCTTCCAGCGTAACAATTGCTTTTTTAAAGGCGTTTGTTTGTCCGCTAATGATTCCTGATTTTGTATACCGGCTTTTTTGCTTCCCACCGTAAACCATCGTATTCACAGAAGCAACATTTACATTGTATAAGCTTTCCACCGCTTTTTTGATCTGCGGTTTGCTTGCCCGGCGTTCAACGACAAATCCGTAACGGTTAAACCGTTCAGCCAGTTCTGTCATCTTTTCCGTAACGATTGGTTTTATCAATATATTCATTTTTCGGTATCTTTAATCTTAAACAGCTCTTCCATTTTCTTCAGAGATCCTTCCAGAATCACAAGAGTTTTTGCGTTTAACACTTGATAAGTGTTTAAATCAGAAGCAGTTACAACCGATACATCCTGTAAATTTCTGGATGACAAATATATATTTTTATTTCTTTCCGGTAAAACGAAAAGAGACTTTTTATCAGCAATTTTCAAATTCTCTTTAAGTGCTTTTATTTCCTTTGTTTTCGGGGCATCAAGAGCAAAATCCTCGAGGATAAGAATTTCTTCTTCTTTGGCTTTATAACTTAATGCTGATTTTTTCGCCAGTTGCTTGACCTTCTTATTCAGTTTCATCTGATAATCTCTGGGTCGGGGTCCGAAAACGGTTCCTCCCCCTCTGAAGATGGGTGATTTAATGCTCCCCGCCCTGGCTGTACCGGTTCCTTTTTGCCGTTTAATTTTTCGTGTACTACCTGAGACCTCGGCTCTTTCTTTGGTTTTATGGGTTCCCTGGCGTTGGCTTGCCATGTACCGTTTCACCTCGAGGTAAATGGCATGGTCGTTGGGCTCCACATCAAAGATCCGGCTATTCAGGGTTACTTTTCTACCGGTTTCCTGTCCTTCTCTATTTAAAACATTTAATTCCATTGTTTCCTTATCGTTACATTAGATCCTTTCGCTCCGGGCACAGCCCCTTTCACAATCATGAGGTTTGACTCCGGGATTATTTTTATTACCAGGAGATTTTCAATCGTAATTTTATTGCCGCCATACCGTCCTGCCATACGCATTCCTTTAAAAACCCTTGAAGGCCATGAAGATGCTCCCAATGAACCGGGGGCTCTTTCGCGGTTATGCTGTCCATGGGTCTTGTCACCTACCCCCTTGAAGTTATATCTTTTCACCACCCCCTGGAATCCTTTCCCTTTGGAGGGGCCTTCCACATCGACATAATCATTTTCGTGAAAAATATCAACGGTAACAACGTCACCCAGGTTGTATTCTTCCCGGAAGGTGTTTTTAAACTCCACTACTTTCCGTTTCGGAGATACACCAGCTTTTTTAAAGTGCCCAAACTCTGCTTTCGTAGTATTTTTTTGGCTTTTGTCACCGTATGCCAATTGCAGTGCGCTGTAGCCATCTTTTTCCTCGGTTTTTACCTGGGTTACAACGCAGGGACCGGCTTCAATCACCGTGCAGGGAATGTTCTTTCCGTCCTTACCGAATACGGATGTCATGCCTATTTTTTTACCAATAATTCCAGCCATTTTCCGACTCCTTTTAAATTATCATACTTTAATTTCCACCTCGACACCACTGGGTAATTCAAGTTTCATCAGGGCATCGATCGTTTTTGCTGTGGAGCTGTAAATATCAATCAATCGTTTGTATGACGACAACTGAAACTGTTCCCTCGATTTTTTATTTACGAAGGTAGCGCGTAAAACCGTAAAAACCCGGCGGTGCGTAGGAAGCGGTATGGGACCACTTACCACAGCTCCGGTTGTTTTAACTGTTTTTACGATCTTCTCAGCTGATTTATCAACCAGGTTGTGATCGTACGATTTAAGTTTAATCCTGATCTTCTGACTCATAATGAGATTTCGTTAATTATACGTATTCTAATAAATCTACTCTTCCCTGTACATGCTCCAGCACCTTTATAGCCAATGACTTGGGCACTTCCTCGTAATGACTGAATTCCATGGAGGAGGTTGCCCGCCCTGATGATAAGGTACGAAGAACCGTGACGTAACCAAACTGTTCTGCTAAAGGCACTTCAGCAATTATCACACGGGTGTCTGATTTCGAATCCATACGCCCGACATTACCCCGTCTACGGTTCAGGTCGCTGATAATATCGCCCATATAGATCTCCGGTGTTACAATCTCAAGTTTCATGATGGGTTCCAGTAACCTGGGAGCTGCCTTGGATGCTGCCCTTCTGAATGCCTGCCTTGCACATATCTCGAAAGAAAGTTGGTCGGAATCAACCGAATGAAACGAACCATCCAGCAATATAACCTTAAGGCTGTCGACGGGAAATCCTGCAAGGGGACCGTTGCTCATTGCCTCTTTAAATCCCTTTTCCACAGAAGGAATGTATTCCCTGGGGATATTCCCCCCTTTTACGTTGTTGATAAACTCCAATCCCTGTTGTTTATCTTCACCGGGTTCAATGCGTACCGATATATCGGCAAATTTTCCCCGCCCGCCGGTTTGTTTTTTAAATACTTCGCGTAACTCGACGGTTTTGGAAAGAGCTTCTTTGTAAGAGACCTGTGGCGTCCCCTGGTTGCATTCCACTTTGAATTCTCTTTTCAATCGGTCGATGATTATTTCAAGGTGCAGTTCACCCATTCCCCTGATTATTGTCTGCCCGGAGTCGGGATCTGTTCGCACCTGAAAGGTCGGATCTTCTTCTGCCAGTTTGGACAAACCATTTGACAACCGGTCAAGGTCGTTTTGTGATTTTGGCTCCACGGCAACTCCGATCACCGGATCCGGGAAAATCATGCTTTCCAGTTCGATCAGATGCTTCGAGTCACATAAGGTATCGCCGGTCCGGATGTCTTTAAATCCTACGGCACCGCAAATGTCTCCTGCTTCTATTGCTTCTTTCGGATTTTGTTTGTTGGAGTGCATCTGGTATAAACGCGAAATCCGTTCTTTTTTACCGGTTCTCACGTTAAAGACCTGGGATCCGGATTCAATTCTACCCGAATAAACCCTCAGGTATGCCAGGCGTCCGACAAACGGATCGGTAGCAATCTTAAAGGCAAGGGCTGCCAACGGTTCATTCACATCTGCTTTGCGTGTGATCCTGTTTTCCGTTCCCGGTTCATGACCGGTAATTTCTTTCTTGTCCAGGGGATTGGGGAGAAAAGCACAGACCGCATCGAGCAAACGTTGCACTCCTTTATTTTTAAATGCGGAGCCGCACATCATCGGGACAATGATTCCTTCGATGGTAGCCCGGCGGATGACTGCTTTCAATTCCTCCGGGGTAATCGACCCGGAATCCTCAAAGAAACGTTCCAGCAACGCATCATCCAGTTCGGCAATCGACTCAACCAGTTTTTCTCTCCATTCAACAGCCTGTTCGACGAGTTCTTCAGGGATCTCTTTCAGTTCATAATTCGTACCGAATGTTTCGTCGTCATACCATCGGACAGCTTTCATTTCAATCAGATCGATAACTCCCGTAAAGGAATCTTCCGAACCAATGGGAATCTGCAACGGAACCGGATTTGCTTTCAGTTTGTCTCTGATTTCCTTATATACATTAAAGAAATCAGCACCCTTACGGTCCATTTTATTCACGAAGGCAATTTCCGGAACGCCATATTTATCGGCCTGCCTCCATACGGTTTCAGACTGAGCTTCAACGCCTCCAACCGCACAGAACAGAGCCACGGCTCCGTCAAGTACCCGCAAGGACCTCTCCACCTCAACAGTAAAATCAACATGCCCGGGGGTATCAATGATATTTATTTTGTGATTGATATCGTTATAATTCCAGAAGGTGGTGGTAGCTGCCGAGGTAATGGTAATGCCTCTTTCCTGCTCCTGTTCCATCCAATCCATCGTGGCTGCACCATCATGCACTTCCCCCATGCGGTGTGTTAATCCTGTGTAAAACAGAATACGCTCCGTGGTAGTGGTTTTCCCGGCATCAATATGTGCCATGATACCAATGTTGCGTGTATGTTCCAGATTCTGCTCAGCCATTTAATCGTTCGTTCCTTCCTTTTTCCCAATCAATCTCTTGAATCAATCTTTTTTTTATTAAAACCTGAAATGAGCAAATGCCCTGTTGGCTTCTGCCATGCGATGGGTGTCTTCTTTCTTCTTGAAAGCGCCCCCTTCTTCATTAAAAGCAGCCACAATTTCAGCTGCTAACCGGTCCGACATAGATTTACCCGACCTTTTACGGGCAAAAAAGATCATATTTTTAATGCTGATCGACATTTTTCGTTCGGGCCGGACTTCCATAGGAACCTGAAAAGTAGCACCTCCCACCCTGCGGCTTTTAACCTCAACCATTGGCGTAATATTCTCCAATGCCTTTTTCCAGACCTCCAGGGGAGTTAACTCGGTATCTTTAACTCTCTTTTCAACCAGATTCAGTGCATCATAAAATATGGTATAGGCAACAGATTTTTTGCCGTCTACCATCAGGTCATTGACAAACCGGGTGACCAATGTACTGTTGAATTTGGGATCAGGCAGTATCAGCCTCTTCTTAGGACTTGATTTTCTCATTTTATTCCTTTTAGTGTTATTTGAATTGGCTGTTTAAGAGTTCTTCAGCTTATCTCCGGAAGACGAAAGATTTACTTACTCAACCAAACCACTAAACAAATAACAAATTATTTACTTTTTATTTTTAGGTCTTTTTGCTCCATATTTTGAACGACGTTGCAACCTTCCTTCAACACCAGCTGTGTCGAGGGCTCCACGGATTAAATGATAACGAACACCGGGAAGATCTTTCACCCTGCCTCCCCGAACCAAGACAATAGAGTGTTCCTGCAGATTATGTCCTTCACCCGGTATATAGGCATTCACCTCCTTCTGGTTGGTCAGCCTCACCCTGGCTACTTTCCGCATGGCTGAATTGGGTTTCTTGGGAGTGGTCGTATAAACACGCACACACACCCCACGACGCTGCGGACATGAATCCAGTGCCGGAGATTTACTCTTCTCCGTCTTGACTTGTCTTCCTTTCCTCACTAACTGTTGTATCGTTGGCATAAATACCTGCTTTTTTTTATTTAATTCTTCTTAAAAACGGACTGCAAAAGTATCCTATTTTTTTGTAAAAACAATGGGTTTCAGTGCTATTTTATAAAGATTAGCCTTAAAAAACGGCACGCAAAAGTACTAATTTTCAAAAAAGGGCAATAGATTTTTCAGGAATTTTTAAAAAAATTTACATTGGAAGGAGGGGCAAAGAATCAACCTGACCGTTCATAGAGGAACTTTCTGAAGCCGGAGAGCAGAAGAGAAAACATCGCAGGTGGGTCAGGAAATGCCCACAGCTCAAAGCAGATTCATCCTTAATCCTTCGTCATGATCCGTTCCTGCCACAGTGCTTTCAGGGGGTTAAAAATTCGTTGTATCAACCGCAATTCCCCGGTCACAATTTCTGCCTTTCCGACTATTTCATTCTGAAGCTCCAGTTCTTCCCCGTAGGTCGTTACCAGCCCATGCGGAAAAGTAACTTCAGCCAAATAAAAATTATCTTCCGGTACCAGGGAAATATTTTTCACCTTTCCATTGACCATACCATATTCCATATAGGGATAGTTATCAAATTTGATATGGACATCCATTCCTGTTTTAATTTTCCCTGAACCTGCCACCGGCAAAGCAACTTTTCCGACCAGTTCCCCCGGATTTTCAGGCAGGATGGTCATTACCCTGTCCCCTTCGCGGACATTTTGTGTTTCACTCCAGAATTTATTAAAAGACACAATCCCATCGACCGGTGTGGACAGAACAAAGGCAAGTTCCCAGTCGTTAACAGCAGCCGTCAGGTTCTGAAGGGCCTGGCTTATTTCAAGCATATAACCCGACTGTTGCTCCGCATGGTTTTTCTGGTTCCCGATTATTCGCTGATCAAGGGCATAGATTTCCATCTGGGTTTCTGCCAACCGGGTCAGGGCTCCTTCAAAATTGTTCTTTCTGGTTAACATTTCCCCTCTGCTCTTCTCATAATCCTTTGCGGGCAATACATTGCCGGCATAAAGAGAAGAATCCCGGATAAACTGTTTTTCAGCCAGGTGGTATTCCTTCTCGAATGTATTCCGCTGGTTGGTGAGCCTGACGTAATAGATCCCTGCCATCCGTTTTTCTTCTTCCAGGGATTGATTCAGCCGGGGATAATAATTCAGTTCGTTGAATTTTTTCAAATCGTTTATTTTCCTCACCCACGTTGAATATTCATCCTGTATACTTCCCAACTGAAGGTCTGTTCTTAAAACCAGAGAATCGACAGGCAGTCGGTCCGGGAAATCTTTTTGCACCTGATCCAACTTTCCCCGGAGGTACAAAAAATCTTCGTATGAAGCCGGATTTTCAATCATACCCAGTACATCCCCGGCATCCACTTTCATTTTATCCTCAACAAAAAGCCTCTCGATTTTTCCGGAGCTCCTTGCTATGATTGCTGCCGGAGGTCTTTCAGTGGTTACTACGATCCTGGAAAAGATGATATCCGGATACTTAATTACAAAGGTTGCCAATACCAACAAAATAAAAACACCCAGGATGCTTAGGATCCCATAGCGCACAATCCGTGAAGGGATCCCTCCGAGAATTTCCTGTACCTCATTGCTTCTTAATTCGATTGGGTCGTTTTTATCCATTGCTCTTCATCCTTTTTCTTTCTGCCCTCAGGCCCCCAGTTCAAGCTGATCTTTTACGAGGTGATAATAGGTTCCTTTCCGGGCAATCAGCATTTCATGTTTTCCTGTTTCCACAATCCGTCCCTTATCCAGGACTACAATCTGTCCTGCATTTTTTACCGTGCTTAGCCTGTGTGCCACAACGACCACGGTTTTCCCTTTTGAGAATTCGTTCATATTTTGCATAATGGTCTTTTCGTTTCTGGCATCGAGGGCATTGGTTGCTTCATCGAAAAACAGGTATTCGGGATCTTTATATATAGCCCTTGCAATCAATATGCGCTGTTTCTGTCCCTGGCTAAGTCCGACCCCTTCCTGTCCGATTTTTGTATTGTATCCCAGGGGAAGCGATTCTATATAATCGCGTATATTGGCCATGTTGACAGCATTCAGCAATCTCTCCTTATCAATCTGCCCCGTGCTTAATACAATATTCTGTGCGATGGTATCTGAAAACAGATACCCATCCTGCAGAACGACACCGCAGTTCTGCCGCCATACGCTCCGGGCATAATTCTTTAACAGGGTACCTCCGATTTTAATTTCTCCTTCAAGTGGTTCATAAAAACCCAGCAACAATTTAATGAGCGTTGTTTTTCCACTGCCGCTGACGCCCACAATAGCAGTGGTCTCATTGGCTTTAATCTGTAGGGTTATTTCATTCAACACCCTGGGGGAGCGGGGGCCCTGGTACTGAAAAGCCACATTCCTGAGGGCGATGGTTGTATCGGCTGGCAACAAGGTTGCTCTCATTATGCCTTGTTTTTCCTCATCCTCTTTTTCGTGAACCTCGCTCAGTCTTTCAAGGCTTATTTTGGCATCCTGGGCCACCTGCATAAAAAGAATGAGTTGTTTTAAGGGACTGTTCATCTGTCCAATCATATACATCACAGCCAACATCATACCCAATGTAATATCTCCATGAATCACCGAGGTGGCAGCCAGGATGGTGATAAGAATATTTTTTGTCTCGTTAATAAAAACCGAACCGGCATCCTGGTATTGTTCCAGGGCCAGGCTTTTTACATTTACTCTGAACAGCCGGGCTTGTATCCGCTCCCATTCCCAACGTTTTTCCTTTTCATAATTGTTGAGTTTGATCTCCTGCATACCGGTTATCAACTGAATCAACTTGCTCTGGTTCACTGACAACTGGGCAAAACGCTTGTAGTCAAGAACCCTGCGTTTTCTCATAAACAGATAAATCCATAAAAAATAGAGCAGTGAGCCCCCAATAAAAACAAAAAATATGGCGATGCTGTAGATGGCAAGGACAATAGCAAAAACAACCAGACTAAACATGGAGAACAGAATTCCGAGTGTCCGGGCGGTCAGAAACCGTTCCACCCGTTGATGGTCTTCAATACGCTGAAGGATATCCCCCACCATTTTGGTATCGAAAAAACCAAGGGGCAGACGCATCAGTTTTGTAAGGAATTCCGAGATAATGGAGATATTGATCCGGGTACTGATATGCAACAATATCCAGGATCGGATGAACTCGACAGACATCCTGCTTATAAACAGAACCAGCTGGGCAATCAGGATCAGGTAAATAAAATGGACATCCTGGTTATTGATGCCAATATCGACCACACTCTGGGTCAGGAAGGGGAGAATCAACTGGATCAGGCTACCGATAAGGAATCCAAGCAGAAGCTGGACAACCAGTTTTTTGTAGGGTTTTAAATACTTCAACAAAAATTTGAATCCGGTACGGTTGACTTTTTCATCTTCACCGGCATAAAATTCAGGTGTGGGCTCGAGAAGCAAACCAATTCCTTTCTCTTCTCCTTTAGAGACGGTTGCCAGCCAGTGCTTTTTGAAATCATCCCCGGTATAGGTAACTTTCCCAAAAGCCGGATCCGCTACATACACCTTGTTTTTCCGGACTTTGTAAACCACAACAAAATGATCCTGATCCCAATGAACAATACAGGGGAACGGCGCTTCCCGGATAAGTTGTCTGAAGGTAATGCGTACTCCCATCGTGCGAAATCCCACGGCCTCGGCAGCATCGCTGATACCCAGTAAAGAAACCCCTTCACGGGAAAGATAGGATTTCTCTCTCAGACTATCAATGGAAAAAGTCTTTCCGTAATAGCTGGCTATCATCCGGAGACAGGTCGGACCGCAATCCATGGCATCGTGTTGCCTGAAAATCGGAAATCCCGGCATATTATTCTGTTTAATCCAACAAACTTAACAATCCCGGCAGGATAATCATTTTAAATTAAGAAAGGGATGGAAGGACTTATTAACAAAATGGCTTTGATTACTTCGCCAAGACATTCCTGCATCCCTGTTTTTTCATCCCAGGGACTCCTGATGTTCGAAATAACATGGAACAATAAAAGAACCGGACTCCCGGAAAACAACCACCCGATCATAAAAAACAGATAAATTTGGTGCTTAACAGCAGCTGGTGAATACAAATCCCCAATGCCTAAAAGCTTTATAAACAAAAACGTTTGACTGGTTTTCGTATGGAATTGATCCCTTACAAATCCTATTTCAATTCACTCTGTATTAAATAATCATCTTGATTGTTAATAAATTATTACTAATTTTGGTGACCTTTTTCAGAGGACTTTGAGCCTGTAAAATAAAGAAAACAACATATTTAACCAGTAAGATTAAAACGTTATGAAAGTGTATACAACAGAACAAATCCGCAACATTGCCCTAATCGGAAATGCCGGCAGTGGAAAAACCACCCTCGCAGAATCCATGCTGTTTGAGGGTGGAGTTATTAAAAGAAGAGGTGACATTACCGGGAAGAATACCGTATCAGACTTCAACGAGATTGAACATGAATTCGGGAACAGTGTATTTTCATCCCTGCTCTATACGGAGTACAACGGCCGTAAGATCAATATTCTGGACACCCCCGGAATGGATGATCTTTGCGGGGGAGTTGTATCCTCATTGCATGTTGCCGACCTTGGATTGCTTGTGATCAATGCGACCAACGGAGTGGAAGCTGGTACCGCAGGGGCTTACCGGTATGCCGAAACAACGGATAAACCCCTTGTTTTTGTTTTTAACCAAATGGATCATGACAGTACAAACTTTGATAAATCGCTGGAACAGTGCAAAACTTCCTTCGGAAACAAAGTGACAGTCGTACAATATCCGGTAAATGCAGGCCCCGGATTCACTTCCCTGATCGATGTGTTGAAAATGAAAATGTTTAAATACAGCCCTGACGGGGAAAAACCGGAAGTGCTTGACATTCCTGATTCAGAAAAAAACAAGGCTGAGGAGCTGCATAATGAATTGATTGAAATGGCTGCTGAAAATGAAGAAGCCTTAATGGAACGCTATTTTGAGCAGGGTTCCCTCTCGGAAGAGGATATGCGTAAAGGAATAAAACTGGGAATGCTTCAACGGGATCTGTATCCTGTCTTCTGTACCTGTGCAAAAAAGAATATGGGGGTCGGCAGGTTGTTGGAGTTTCTGGCTAACACAGCCCCGGCACCCAACGAAGTTGCCATGTGTGAAATTGTTTCCGGGAATGAGGTGAAAATGGAAGCGGGCGACAAACCCACCCTTTTTGTTTTCAAAACAGACATTGAATCCCATGTGGGCGAAATTACCTTTTTTAAAGTGATGTCTGGAACCATCAGGGAAGGACTCGACCTGATCAATACAACTACGGATAACAAGGAGCGCCTGTCGCAGATATTTATCACCGCCGGGAAAAACAGGGAGAAAGTTGAACAACTGGTCGCCGGTGACCTGGGATGTACCGTTAAATTAAAAGACACAAAATGTAACGCTACACTGGCTGAGAAAGATACCGATACCAAATTTAAGAAAATTGCATTCCCCTCCCCGCGTCATGCTATTGCCGTGAAAGCAGTGAACGATGCAGATGATGAAAAAGTAAGTGAAATCCTGAACAAGATCAAATTTGAAGACCCTACCTACGTCATTGAATATTCCAAAGAACTGAAACAACTGATTGTTCATAACCAGGGGGAATACCACCTGAACACCCTGAAATGGTTTTTTGATAACGTCCATAAAGTAAATGTGGAATACATAAAACCAAAAATTCCTTACCGGGAAACAATCACCAAACCGGAACAAGCGGATTACCGCCATAAAAAACAGTCGGGCGGAGCCGGTCAGTTCGGAGAGGTGCACATAATCATTGAACCCATTACGGAGGGATCTGAACCTAAAAAAATGTTTAACCTGAAAGGAAAAGAAATCAAGATCTCTATCCGGGATGTTCAGGAATACCCGTTAACCTGGGGTGGAAAACTGGAATTTGTGAACAGCATTGTGGGAGGATCCATAGATGCCCGCTTTTTGCCAGCTATCCTGAAAGGAATCATGGAAAAAATGGAAGAAGGCCCCCTTACCGGTTCCTACGCCCGCGATATCCGTGTATATGTGTACGATGGAAAAATGCACCCTGTAGATTCCAATGAAATATCATTTAAACTGGCAGGGAGAAATGCATTCAGCAGAGCTTTCAAAACAGCAAACCCAAAGATCCTGGAGCCAATCTACGACCTCGAAGTACTGGTTCCCAGCGATCGTATGGGGGATGTGATGAGTGACCTCCAGGGACGACGCGCCATTATCATGGGAATGGGTTCCGAAAAAGGATTTGAAAAAATCTCAGCCAAAGTCCCGCTTAAAGAAATGTTTAAATACGCCACTTCTTTAAGCTCCATAACTGCCGGAAGAGGTCTTTTCTCCCTGAAATTTTCCGGCTATGAAAAAGTACCCGCCGACGTTCAGGAAGAGCTGCTTAAAACATATGAAACAGAACAGGAGGAAGATTAAACATCTTTCCGGATTAAATAGTATTCAATCCCGGGTTCCCGCCCGGGATTTTTTTCCAGCACAGAATCCAATCCCTCGTGTCATGCCATTTCAAATCGCTATACGGAATAAAAACCTTGTCTATGAAATTACACAATCTGATCTTTCCAGTGCTCCTGCTACTGGTTTTTTCATGCAAACAAAAGGAAGGACCTGGAATAAAGACCGGCGGTCCTGAGGTCATTTCATTTAAAGTTCTCCCCCTTGAATTGTCGGATGTAAAACTACTGGATGGCCCGTTTAAACATGCCACCGAATTAAACATGCAGTCGTTGCTGAACTATGAGCCAGACCGTTTTCTCGCCAAATTCAGAAACGAAGCAGGACTGGAACCTAAAGCCGAACATTACCATGGGTGGGAGGACAATACCATTGCCGGGCATAGCCTGGGGCATTACCTCAGCGCCTGTGCCATGATGTACCAGACAACCGGAGATGAACGATTCCTGGAACGCGTAAATTATATCGTCGATGAATTATATGAATGCCAGCAGGCTGATGGCGACGGGTATATCGGAGCCTTCCCCGACGGCAAACAGATCCTCGAAGAAGAAGTGGCAAAAGGCGATATCCGTGCGCAGGGATTCGACCTGAACGGCATCTGGGTTCCCTTCTATACCCAACATAAGATTATGGCAGGACTGCTTGAATCCTGCGATTTATGCCGAAACAGAAAAGCCCTGGAGATTACGATCCGTTTTGCCGACTGGCTTTACACCATCATCGATGATTTATCCGACGAACAAGTTCAACGGATGTTGCATTGCGAACATGGCGGAATCAATGAATCGCTGGCTGAACTATATGCCAAAACCGGAGACGAAAAATACCTGGATATGTCACGGGTGTTTCATCACAAAGCCATCCTCACTCCCCTCTCGGAAGGAATGGATATTTTACCGGGTAAACATGGGAATACCCAGATACCCAAACTGGTAGGGCTTGCACGCCGTTACGAGCTTACCGGCGATCTGACAGACCGCAGGACCGCAGAATTTTTCTGGGAAACCGTTGTGAACCACCATTCGTATGTGACCGGCGGAAACGGGAACCATGAATATTTCGGTCCTCCTGACACCCTGAGAAACAGGCTGAGCAACGAAACCACGGAAACCTGTAATGTGTACAATATGCTGAAACTTTCCCGCCACCTGTTCAAGTGGGATGCATCCCCCGAAGTAGCTGATTTCTATGAACGGGCCCTGTTGAATCATATCCTCTCATCGCAGAATCCATACGACGGCCGGGTTATTTACAACCTTTCCCTCGAAATGGGGTGGCATAAGGAATATCAGGATCCGGAATGGTTTACCTGCTGTGTAGGAACAGGAATGGAAAACCATTCAAAATACGGAAGAAATATTTTTTACTATAACCAGGATGAATTGTATATCAGCCAGTTTATTGCTTCCGAACTGAACTGGAAGGAGAAGGGGCTTACCGTCAGGCAGGAAACGTCCTATCCGGAAGAACAAGGCGCAAAATTCCTGTTCCGTTGTGAGAATCCTGTTAAGGTTACCCTTCAGATACGGTATCCCTTCTGGGCGACAAAGGGCATGGAGGTAAAAGTGAACGGGAAAAAACAGAACGTGAGAACAAAGCCGGGCAGTTTTATAGCCGTTCCGGGGAACTGGACCGACGGTGACGTTGTTGAAGTTTCCTTTCCCTTCAGTCTGCGGCTTGAAACCATGCCGGATGATCCGGACAGAATCGCTTTGTTTTACGGCCCGCTGGCCCTGGCAGGTGACCTGGGACCGGAAAATGATCCCCACACCTATGACCCCATGTATGTTCCTGTAATCATGACAGAAAACCGCGATCCGAATAGTTGGCTTAACCCGGTGGAGGGGGAAATCAATACTTTTATAACCCAGGATGTCGGCCGTCCCCGGGACGTGAAGTTTAAACCATTCTATGCAACCCACCACCGCAATTATTCCGTGTATTTCGACAGGTTTACAAAAAGCAGGTGGGAAAAATATCAGCAGGAATACCAGAAAAAACTGGAGGAAAAGAAAAAACTCGAAGCCTCAACCATCGATTTTTTTCAGCCGGGGGAAATGCAACCCGAAAGAGATCATGCCTTTCAGGATTCACTGACCTGGACAGGCGAAAATAGAAACCGGAAATTCAGGGAGGTGGACCGCGGTGGCTGGTTTTCATGTGAAATGAAAATGCTGAAAAACAAACCTGCTGCTTTAGTTGTCGAATACTGGGGAGGATACACCGGAAGCAAAACCTTTGCTATCCTTGTGGAAGATCATGTCATTGCCACGGAAAATATATCCAACATAAAACCCGGGGAGTTTATCAATGTTGAATACAAAATCCCTGAAGATTTGCTGGCCAACAAGGAAAAAATAACGGTAAAATTTGTCCCCCATCCGGGGCATCGTGCAGGCCCTGTCTTTGGCGTAAGGACCATAAAATCAGATCAGAATAGCAAATAACAGCAGAACTACCAAAACAAATTTGCCCCCGACTGTTTATACAATTACCGGATGATTCCTCCGGATTGTTTTTCGTATACAAAAAGCAAATACCTTGCTATTTGGCT
Source organism: uncultured Mariniphaga sp. (assembly GCA_964575025.1). Classification (GTDB taxonomy): domain Bacteria; phylum Bacteroidota; class Bacteroidia; order Bacteroidales; family Prolixibacteraceae; genus JABMQB01. The sequence continues at coordinate 25,552 of CAZNPV010000014.1, read as the reverse complement.
CTTAAAACAGGAATTTTCCGTATCTTGATATCCTAATCCTTTAATCATGCATTATGAATATCCAATACAGCAAGCCCTTCTCCCAGGGATTCAAGCGAATGAAAAAAGCCCTTTTTCAGCCTTTCAATCTTGAAAAATGGTTTGTCGTAGGATTTACCGCTTTTCTGGCAACGCTTACAGACTGCCGGGGAAATGGTGGGGGCAGTTCTTCAAATCGCGGCGGGCATCCCAACTGGGATGAACTGTTCCGTTTCCCGGAAACTGCCAGGGACTGGCTGCTTGACCACCCCCTTTATTTCAATCTTATCCTGGCCGGAGTCGTTCTCCTGGTTATTATCGGCATTGTATTTATCTGGTTAAGCTCACGGGGAAAGTTTATGTTCCTTGATAATGTAGTGCACGACAAAGCCGAAGTTAAAAAGCCCTGGTTTGAATACCGGCGGGAAGGGAACTCGTTGTTCCTGTGGAGGCTTGTCTTCGGATTGATTGTTTTGGCAGTATTTATCTGGTTCTTGCTATACTGTTTTGAAACGGCCAAAATGATTCATTCAGGAAATATGTTTGTGGCGAACAAATTCTGGGCAATTACAAAACTGGTCCTTCTGTTCCTTGCCTTTATCCTATCAGTGGGTTTCATCACCATGCTGCTCGACCATTTTGTGATCCCGATCATGTATAAACAAAAGATCCCGGCCACCAAAGCCTGGGGAAGGTTTTTAAAGCTATTTGGCCGGTATTTCGGACATTTTATCCTGTACGGGTGTTTTTTCTTTGTTCTGGGGCTGGGGGTAATGATCGGGGTAATCTTTCTGGCCGCCTTAACCTGCTGCATTGGTTTTATTCTGCTGATCATACCCTTTATTAACGTTGTTGTTTTATTGCCGGTCCATTATACATTCAGGGCGTTCAGTGTGGAATTTCTGGAACAGTTCGGGGATGAATTCAGATGTTTCCCGGATTCAGAAACGCTCAACGAAACGGCAGAACCAGGCACGGATTAAAAATGGAAGGTCATTCTTTTCCCCGGAAGAGGTGGAAAAATCCATGGGCCCACCGTTCTTCACCGTCACGGCCTTTCCCTTCTGCCACATAATAGTAAACCCCCGGGCTGGCATAGCGACCTCCAATGCGACCATCCCATACCGATTCCATCCAGGTCCCTTCAAACCGGTTGACATTGCTTTTTTCCCAAAAATGGACTTTTTTGCCCCAACGGTTTACAATGGTAATTTTTACGTCCATCATGGACCAGAACTTAACAACAAAATTGTCGTTCGTCCCGTCTCCATTCGGGGTAAAAACATTGGGGACATCAAAATACGACGTGTCGGTGACGATAAAATCTTCCATATATACGGTATCTGTACAGACACCATCAAAGATACTGTCGTCAAGGATATGATAGGGTGACTTCTTTTTTGAAACCAGTTTCACCATATAGGTACCTGTATTCTCATACGTATAGATCAATTCATCGTTATAGGCCATAAACATAAAACTGTCAACGGGTTGGGTAGTAGTTTCTGATTCCTTTTTAATGGCATCCATATCCCTGAAAAAGAACCACTCAAACTCACCCGGTGTACCGTTTTCCGAGGTGTTTATGAAGGTAACCTCCATGGGCGCTTCACCTTGCCAGTCCCCTGAATTAAAATCGGCTTCTACTTCAAATCCTGCCCGGGTAACGATTGAAATGTAGGAAACATTTGCATCACCGCTGCAACCAAACCGGTCGAAAACGGTAAAGGCATACTCGGTATCCCGGGTAGGCGGATCAAAGATCTGCGGATTATTAACCCGGGCAATAACGGCGTTGTTCTCCTTCCATTCAACCTGAATATTTTTGTATATTTCAATTTCAGTATGGTCGGCCAGATCATAATAAACAAGTTCTGCCGTATTAAAAGAACTTTGCAGTTTAAAATAATCACAGGTCGATTCCTTCACCTTTGCATCTGCCTCAAACCAGTCGTTAAAAACCCAGGCGCGATGCATTTCGGTAGTATCTCCTTTGGTAATGGTTACCCGGTAACATCCATCGGGTAAATCCGAAATCCGGGAAAAGTTGTTTTCGGTTTGTTCTGAAAAATAAAATTCAAAGCCGGCAGTTGCGGGATTGTATTGTTCCCAATCATACGATTTTGTGCCTGAGAGAGGGGTTTCTGCAACCAGCTCTGCAGCATCAAAATCTTTTTCCGCACAAAAAATATAGATGCTGTCGGTATGTTCAAAAACCGGGTAACTGGTTTGATCGGTAAACACAGAAGCCGGTGCTGAAATCTGGGCATTCAAGATCCCCGGAATCAGCAGGCCCGGAATAAAAACAAAAAGAATTGCGTGTAAATAGACCTTCTTCATTTCTGCTTTTTATGATACAATATTAACGCATAATTTTTATTAAATTGCCCCATCAGCTGAAAAAGTCAAAGAAATGTTCCATGCCTGTTACCGGATCACAATGTTAATAAAACTTCGCTAAGAACTACGTTTTACATTGGGGAACTTGTATTTTTGTACCCCTGAACAGAAAAGAAGAATGGTGTTTGATTATTTGGAAGAATTAAATGCTTCACAGAAAGAAGCGGTCATAAACACGGAAGGGCCAACACTGGTGATTGCTGGTGCCGGCTCGGGGAAAACCCGTGTATTAACTTACCGGATTGCGCATCTGATAAAACTGGGTGCGCGGCCCTCAACGATCCTTGCCCTGACATTCACAAACAAGGCAGCCCGTGAAATGAAAGAACGGATCGCTGCAGTTGTGGGCAACAAAACAGCCCGATCCCTCTGGATGGGAACCTTTCACTCTATCTTTGCACGCATTCTCCGGGTGGAACAGGAAGCCACCGGATACCCCCCTAATTTTACGATTTACGACGCTGCCGATTCAAAAAACCTGATCCGAACAATTGGCAAAGATTTTCAGCTGGATGATAAAACCTACAAACCCGGGGTGGTTGCCAGCCGGATTTCCATGGCAAAAAACAACCTGATAACTCCGGAGATGTATGCCGTAAACGGAGAGTTCCGTTCGTTTGATAACAGCATCCATATGCCCCGGATAACAGAAGTCTACAGGGAATATGTCAAACGGTGCTTTCTATCAGCTGCAATGGATTTTGATGACCTGTTGCTTAAAACGAACATCCTTTTCAGAGATCATCCGGAAATTCTGAAAAGATACCAGAATACCTTTGATTATATTCTTGTGGATGAATACCAGGATACCAATTTTGCTCAGTACATAATTCTTAAAAAGCTGGCAACAATCCACAAAAACATTACCGTTGTTGGGGACGATGCACAAAGCATATACTCCTTCAGAGGGGCACGAATTGAAAACATCTTCAATTTCAGGAACGATTATCCGGACCACAAAACCTTTAAACTGGAACAGAATTACCGTTCTACGCAAAATATTGTGAATGCCGCAAACAGCGTGATATCTAAAAACAATCAACAGATCCCCAAAAAGGTCTTTTCTCAGAAAAAGGAGGGAAGCAAGATAAAAATCATACAGGCTTTAACAGACAATGAAGAAGGATTCCTTGTAGCCAACGAAATTACAGAAACCCAACTGCGTGACCATTTCAGGTATGAAGATTATGCGGTTCTGTATCGTACCAATGCCCAGTCACGGATTTTTGAAGAATCACTCCGGAAACGGAATATCCCCTATAAAATTTACGGTGGATTATCTTTCTATCAGCGGAAAGAGATCAAAGACCTGCTGGGTTATTTCAGGATAGTGGTCAACCCGGACGACAACGAAGCCCTGAAACGGATCATCAATTACCCTTCCCGTGGGATCGGAACCACTACGCTGTCCAGGCTTGAGAAAGCTGCAGTTCAGCACGAGTGTTCTGTATGGAGCCTTATCAAAGGAATTCCGGAACAGAATCCGGCAGCACTGAACCAGGGAATCATCCGGAAAATACTTCTGTTTAAGGAGATGATCCTGAATTTCAGAAAACAGGCCGGAGAAACGGACGCCTTCACACTGGCCTCATTCATAGCAAAAACTACCGGCATCCATACAGATCTTTACAACGATAAATCACCCGAAGGATTAAGCCGCTATGAAAACATTCAGGAGCTACTCAATGCCATCAAGGAGTTTTCGGTCTCCCGACAAGAAGAAGGACGCCAAAACTTCCTGTCTGACTACATGGAAGAGGTTTCGTTGTTAACCGATATGGATAACGAAAAGCCGGAAGACAAAAATAAAGTTTCGTTGTTAACCGCTCATTCAGCAAAAGGGCTCGAATTTAAAAATGTTTTTGTGGTTGGAATGGAAGAAAACCTGTTTCCCTCCAACCAGGCAGAGAAGAACAAAAGGAAAGACAGCCTGGAGGAAGAAAGACGGCTTTTTTATGTTGCGCTCACACGTGCTCAGGAAAATGCATATCTCTCTTTTGCCCGTCAACGATACCGTTGGGGTAGCCTTGAATACTGCAAACCCAGCCGTTTTCTGACTGAGGTGAATGAGAAATATATCCATATGCCTGTTCAACAGGATCCTGCACGTACCTTTGAAACCCAGCCTGATATTCCGAAAAGAACCCCATTCCGCCGGACATCCGGATCTCCTCCCAAACTTTCTGCAGTTGCCGGACAGAAATTCTTCGGAAGAAAACTTGTAAAACTTAAAGAAACAACGGACAGCAATAACCGGTTTGCAGGCGATGACCCCTTAAAAATTGTGCCGGGCACAATGGTTGAACATCAACGGTTCGGGAAAGGTAAGGTCTTAAAAACAGAAGGGACACCTCCGGATGTGAAAGCCACAGTGTTCTTTCAGAATGCCGGGCAAAAACATCTTTTGTTGAAATTTGCAAAACTCAGAATTATTTCCTGAAAAGCATTAAAAATGGATTTCTTTAACCAGTACTATGGATATATCATTGAAATTCATTAAATTTGTACCGGCTTTATCGTCATTAACACCTGACCTATTACCTTTTTTATATTTTAAAGCCCTAATTTTTCAGAAATTCAGAATGGATTACAATTCAAAACGTAAAAAAATGCCCCTTCCTGAGTATGGACGGAACATTCAAAACATGGTAGATCATCTTTTAACGATTGAAGACAGGGAAACCAGGAACCGGGCAGCCAAGACAGTAATTGACGTGATGGGTAATTTAAATCCCCATCTTCGTGATGTTGCTGATTTCAAGCACAAACTTTGGGACCACCTGGCTATTATGGCCGATTTCAAACTGGATATTGACTACCCGTACACTCCCCCCAGCCCTAGTCTTCTTCATGGAAAACCCAAAATTGTACCCTACAACCAACATGATATTCGCTACAAGCATTATGGGCATACCATGGAGAAAATGATTGAGGAAGCTTCAAAATTTGAAGAAGGAGAACTTAAGGAGGTATTAATCAAATTGCTGGCTGATCACATGAAAAAGAGTTATCTCGGATGGAATAAGGATGCAGTTGCGGATGAAAAGATCCTGAAGGACCTTTATGAACTTTCGAGGCGAAGGATCAAACGGGAAGGCATTGAACTGACCGATGCAAAAAATTATACTGCGAAGAATAAAAACAAAAAAAACGGGAGCCCGCGAAGCTACAAAAAGGGAAACAGCAAATACTAATGCAAAACCAGGCAGGCTATGTCAACATTCAGGATTGAAGGGGGACACAGGTTAAAAGGGGAACTCCAGCCTCAAGGTGCAAAAAACGAAGCTTTACAGGTAATCTGTGCTACCCTGCTCACTTCCGAAGATGTAACGATCCACAATCTTCCTGAGATCCGGGATGTATTAAATCAACTGGAGATACTGAAAGGTCTGGGGGTGAAAATTCACAGGCATTCCAGGGGAAATTACACGTTTAATGCTGCCTCGGTCGAAATGGATTACCTCCGTACCAACGAGTTCTCCAGCCACGCATCGGCTCTTCGTGGATCCATCATGATCATCGGTCCTTTGCTGGCACGATTTGGACACGGCTACATTCCCCATCCCGGGGGCGATAAAATCGGAAGACGCAGACTTGACATCCATTTTTTTGGTTTCGAAAAACTGGGAGCCCGGTTTGAATTTGATGCCCGGAACCACTGTTACAGCGTTCACACCGATGGCCTCAAAGGAGCTTATATGCTCCTGAATGAAGCTTCCGTAACCGGAACAGCCAACCTCATAATGGCTGCTGTATTGGCAAAGGGTGTTACTACGCTTTACAATGCTGCCTGTGAACCTTACATACAGCAACTCTGCCAAATGCTCCGTTCCATGGGAGCTAAGATATCCGGCATTGGGTCCAATCTGCTGACCATCGAAGGGGTTTCTTCACTGAAGGGATGCGAGCATACGATTCTTCCGGATATGATTGAAGTAGGAAGTTTTATTGGCATGGCTGCTTTGACCGGTTCCGAGATTACCATTCAACAGGTCGGCCTCAACCATCTGGGGATCATCCCTGAATCATTCCGCAAACTGGGTATCACTGTAATTCAAAAAAAGGACAACCTGTATATACCCCCGAACGAGCATTATGAAATTGAAACCTATATCGATGGTTCTATTCTGACCATTTCCGATGCCCCCTGGCCGGGGCTCACTCCGGATTTGCTCAGTGTTTTCCTGGTCGTGGCTACCCAGGCTAAAGGGAGTGTGCTGATTCATCAGAAAATGTTTGAAAGCCGTCTCTTTTTTGTGGATAAACTGATCGATATGGGGGCACAGATCATCCTCTGTGATCCGCACAGGGCAACCGTTATCGGACTGGACCGAAAACACAGCCTTAAAGCAACCCAGATGACCTCCCCGGATATCAGGGCCGGAATCGCTTTGCTTATTGCAGCCCTCTCGGCTAAGGGAACCAGCACCATTCATAACATCGATCAAATTGACCGGGGCTATGAAAATATCGATGGCCGATTAAATGCCCTGGGCGCAAACATCACAAGGCTGTAATAGATCCCCCTGCGAAAATCCGATACGCATAGTAAACATTTCATGGATTTTCTCTGTTTTCCTTATTAAGTTTTACTTTTGCAATCTTTTCCACATCATTAGAAAATAAAACAATGAACAGAAAAAAAAGAATACCATCCGGATTAATTGCTGCAATGATCTTCTTCTTTTCAGTGATTCAATTATCCGCCCAATCCCAAAACAACAAAATAGGGATAAATATTGGAAACAAGGCCCCGGAAATTATCGAAGAATCGCCCGATGGACAGGAGATCAAATTATCCGATCTGACGGGAAAATATGTGCTGATTGATTTCTGGGCCGGCTGGTGTGGACCCTGCCGCCTGGAAAACCCGAACCTGGTAAGTGCATACCACAAATACAAAAACATGAAATTCCGGAATGGCGACGGATTTACCGTTTTCAGTGTATCCCTCGACCGTACGAAAACGGCATGGACCAATGCCATTAAGGCGGATAAACTTGATTGGCCCTACCATGTCAGTGACCTTAATTTCTGGCAGTCGAAATATGCCATAATATACGGGGTTAACAGCATTCCGGCAAATTTTCTGATTAACGGGGATGGAATTATTATCGCCAAAAACCTGAGGGGCCCAAGACTGGAAGAGGTTTTGAAACAACATGTAAAATAAATAACACCCGACCAAAGCCTCCCTGCACCCTGAAAAATAAATTGACATCATGATTACACGAAGGTGTCAATTTGTCTTTTTATATTTGCATGGCAGAATTTTTGATCTGCCCTTCCCATAATGTTAAGCGAAAAAAAATATGACAGAGAAAAAAAATAAACCGACAGAACAAAAAAAGAACGAATCTGCCACAGCAAATCAAAAAAAAGAGAATAAGAGATCCCGGCCGCAAGCCAAAAAAGATAAAAGGGATGAAAAAATCGAAAAACTGGAAAACGAACTGGAATCCATTGCTGACAAACACCTGAGGCTTCAGGCTGAGTTTGATAATTACCGCAAAAGAACGCTTAAAGAAAAGGCCGAGCTGATACGTTTCGGAGGTGAAAACGTTCTGACCAGTATTCTTCCGGTTCTTGACGATATGGACCGGGCTATGGAATCAATGAAAGAGCTGGAAGATGAATATCCTGCAAAAAAAGGGATACTCCTTATTGTTAACAAATTCAAGGAATTCCTGAAGCAAAACAATGTACAGGAGATCGATGCCATGCATCAGGAATTTGATTGTGATTACCATGAGGCAGTAACCAAAATACCGGCTGAGTCGGAAGAGCTAAAAGGAAAAAACGTGGATGTTATTCAAAAAGGGTATACATTGAATGGCAAGGTTATTCGTTTCGCGAAAGTGGTTGTGGGAGAATAACATTCAATGTTGAATTACGAAATTATGGCTAAAAGAGATTATTACGAAGTTTTAGGAGTCAGCAAAAATGCTTCGGCCGAAGAAATTAAAAAGGCGTACCGCAAAAAGGCGATTCAACATCATCCCGATAAAAATCCGGGGAACAAGGAAGCAGAAGAGAAATTTAAGGAAGCAGCCGAGGCGTATGAAGTATTGCGTGATCCTGAAAAAAAACAACGATACGATCAATTTGGCCATGCAGGCATTGGGAGTGCCGGAGGTTTCAGTGGCGGCAGCATGTCCATGGACGATATCTTCTCGATGTTTGGTGACGTATTTGGTGACGCCTTTGGATTTGGTGGATTCAGTGGGTTCGGCGGAAGCCGGAGCCGGGGAAGAAGAGTCAGCCGTGGTTCCGACCTGCGGATAAAAGTGACATTAACCCTGAAGGAAATAGCTCACGGAACCGAAAAAAAACTGAAAGTAAAAAAATATGTAGCCTGCCCCTCTTGCAACGGTACCGGTGCACAGGGAGGAAGCTCCTATTCAACATGCAGCACCTGCCGGGGAACAGGTCAGGTAACCCGGATTCAAAATACCTTGCTGGGACAAATGCAGACCACATCAACCTGTCCGTCATGCCACGGTGAAGGACAGATAATTACCAACAAATGTACCCATTGTGCCGGAGAAGGAGTGGTCCGTGATGAAGAGATTATTAAGGTGAAAATACCGGCCGGCGTAGGCGAAGGAATGCAACTCAATGTTTCCGGAAAAGGAAATGCCGGCAGACGCGGCGGCATTAACGGAGACCTCCTGGTGGTTATCCACGAAGAGGAATATCCAGAGCTGATACGTAACAACAACAACCTTATATACAACCTCTTTTTATCCTTTCCTGAAATCACCCTGGGAACAACCAAAGAAATACCCACCGTGGAGGGAAAAGTGAAAGTAAAGATCGAGGCAGGATCTCAACCCGAAAAAATATTACGGCTGCGCGGAAAAGGTCTGCCCGATGTAAACGGATACGGACAGGGCGACCTCCTGGTGCGTATTCATGTCTGGATTCCAAAAAAACTCACCCCCGAAGAAAAAAGAATCCTTGAACGACTGATGGACTCTCCGGGATTCCAGGAAGGCCCCTCCAGCTCAGAAAAAAGTTTTTTTGAAAAAATGAAAAATATGTTCTGATAATTTCACCTCTTTTCTTTTGCATAGATTGGAATTTATGACTATACTTGCTGGCAGAAAAAGAAAATGAAACGAATGAGAAATACGATCGGACATAAAGGGTTCCATTGGATGCTACTAAATTCAGGTAAGCCGTAACCGTATTGTCTGATCTAAAGATATTCATTAACAGTGGCTTGCCTTTTTGGGCAGGCCATTTTCAGTTTAAGACCATGCGTGAAACATTAAAAATTGCAATTCAAACCAGGGGAAGGTTAAACGAAGAATCCATGAACCTGATTGCCGGGGCAGGAATAAAACTGATCCCCGGAAGGAGAAAACTTATTTCAGCAGCTAAAAATTTCCCGATGGAAGTTTTATTCCTGCGCGACGACGACATTACACAAACCGTAGCCGATGCGGTTGCCGATGTAGGCATCGTAGGTGAAAACGAGGTGCTGGAAAAAAAACTGGATGTCGTTATTTCAAAACGGCTGGGATTCAGTAAGTGCAGGCTTTCACTGGCAATTCCCAAAACCGTGGAATACCCGGGACCTGTTTTTTTTAACGGGAAAAAAATTGCCACCTCCTATCCGGTTATGCTGAAGGACTACCTCACCAAATACAAAATCAACGCAGAGATACACCGTATCAGCGGATCGGTTGAAATTGCCCCGGGAATCGGATTGGCAGATGCCATCTTTGATATCGTCAGCTCCGGGTCCACATTGGTCAGCAACCGCCTCAAAGAAGTGGAAGTGGTTGCAAAATCTGAGGCCGTCCTTATTCGAAATACAAACCTTTCACGTGGAAAAAAGAAGATCCTGGATGAATTTATATTCCGGACAGAATCTGTTCAGCGGGCAGAAGGAAAAAAATACATTCTTTTAAATGCACCCAATGAAAAAATTCAGGACATTGCCAATCTCCTGCCCGGAATGAAAAGCCCTACGGTTCTGCCACTGGCCCAGGAAGGCTGGAGCTCAATACACTCTGTGATCGAAGAGAACGATTTCTGGGAAGTGATCGATAAACTAAAAAAAACAGGCGCCGAAGGAATCCTTGTGGTTCCCATTGAAAAAATGATCTTTTAATAAAAAACAATCTGCCCAGAATGTGTCAGAAAAACAGATGAAAACCTAAATAGTGCGCATGAAGAAATATATCAATCCTCCGCAAACGGAATGGCCCCGCATCCTGAAGCGTCCACTTTTTGATGTTTCTGATTTGTATCCTACGGTACAGGATATTTTGCAGCAAATAAAAAACAGAGGCGACACAGCCCTGCGAAAATTTACCAAAAAATTTGATGGAATCGGGATTCCCTGGTTCGAGGTTGGGAAGGAAGAAATAGCTGCTGCCGAGAAGAACCTGAGCAGGGCTTTAAAAGAGGCTATAGAGGTTGCTGCACGGAACATCCGGATTTTTCATGAATCCCAAAAAAAGGAGGAATCAAAGGTCGAAACCTCTCCCGGTGTGATTTGCTGGCAAAAGCAGGTTCCGGTTGAAAAAGTGGGTTTATACATACCGGGAGGAACAGCTCCTCTTTTTTCAACGGTTCTGATGTTGGCTATTCCGGCTCAGATTGCCGGTTGTGAAGAGATCATCCTATGCTCACCTCCCGACAGGCAGGGAAAGATCCATCCGGCCATTTTGTATGCAGCGAAACGATCAGGCGTATCAAAAATTTACCGGTTGGGAGGGGTACAGGCAATAGGAGCCATGGCTTACGGTACAACAACGATCCCAAAAACCTATAAAATTTTCGGCCCGGGAAACCAATACGTGACAGCAGCAAAACAACTGGCAGGAATGAACGATGTTGCCATCGACATGCCTGCAGGCCCTTCAGAAGTGGCTGTTATCGCTGACGAAACATCGGATCCATCCTTTATTGCTGCCGACCTCCTGTCACAAGCTGAACATGGTGCCGACAGCCAGGTGATACTGGTCACTTCAGCTATCGGGCTGATCAGCCGGATTGAAAAAGAACTGACGGTACAACTGAAGGAGCTTCCCCGCAGGGAAATTGCCCTGCAGGCGCTTGCCCATAGTTGCCTGATCGGCATGGAAGATGAACAAAAACTGATACAGCTTGTGAATGAATATGCCCCGGAACACCTGATCATTGCCACCAAAAATAAGGGGGAGATCGCAGATAAAATCAAAAATGCAGGTTCGGTATTCCTGGGCCTCTACACACCTGAAAGTGCCGGAGATTATGCATCCGGGACAAACCATACCCTGCCAACAAACGGATGGGCAAAATCGTTCAGCGGAATCAACCTGGGAAGCTTTATGAAAACCATTACCTTCCAGGAAATCACCAAAAAAGGATTGCTTACCTTGGGACCGGTGATCGAAACCATGGCAGAAACGGAACAGCTGACAGCACACAAAAATGCCGTAACGGTAAGAATAAAAAAAATTAAAGAGACGATCAACCCATAAACATTCACCTTCATGAATACTGAAATGCTGCTAAGAAAAAACATCAGAGACCTGAAGCCCTATTCTTCAGCCCGTGATGAATACACCGGGGAAGCCCTGGTTTATCTCGATGCCAACGAAATCCCTTTTAATGAACCCTACAACCGTTATCCCGATCCGTTGCAACGAAAAGTCCGGGAAAAAGTGGCCGCGGTAAAGAACATCCCGGTGGAATCGATATTCCTCGGAAACGGGAGCGATGAAGCGATCGATCTGTTGATCCGGGCGTTTTGCCAACCCGGCAGAGACAACATACTGATAACCAACCCAACCTACGGAATGTATGAAGTAGCTGCCAATATTAATGATGTGGAGATCAGAAAAGTTTCGCTGAATCCTGAAAATTTCGGAATGGATGCAGATACTTTTTTAAACCAGGCCGATCAACATTCCAAACTGGCTTTTCTCTGTACCCCCAACAATCCTACCGGGAACTGCCTCGACACAAACGCTTTGAAAAAAATTGTAACGCAGTTCAATGGATTGGTCATTCTGGACGAAGCATATATTGATTTTGCACCCGGACAAAGCCTGCTCCCGGAACTCAAAAAATACCCCAATCTGGTTATCCTGCATACATTCTCCAAAGCATGGGGAATGGCAGGATTACGCCTCGGAATGGCATTTGCCTCTGCAGAGATCATCCAGGTACTACATAAAATCAAATACCCCTATAATATAAATGTACTGGCTCAGCAAAAGCTCCTGGAACTTCTGAATCAAAACACTCCAAAAGATAAATGGATCAAACAGATTCTGAAAGAACGGGAAAAACTTTCTGCAGAAATAAAACAACTCCCCTTTACAGAAAAAGTTTTTCCTTCGGATGCAAATTTTATTCTGGTGAAAGTACAAAATGCAAAAAACCTGTATCAATACCTGGTTGAAAGAGGCATTATTGTCCGTGACCGTTCAAAAGTCCATTTGTGTGAAAACAGCCTCAGAATAACCATTGGCAGAAGAGAAGATAATGCACTGCTCATCCATGCCTTGCATCATTACGCGGCTGCATGCCTATAGTTGACAACACGGGAAGCTCAGCCGGGAAGAAAAAATCCGCGGGCCGGAGCAAACCCTTTTAAAAATGGATTTCATTATGAAACAAGCCCCGATAGGGACACCCCTCTCCCCTCAAAAGGGGAGAACAGAAGAAAAGGAACGGGCGGGTTACCTTTGAAAATAAACAATTACAATCATATGAAAAAAGCACTCTTTATAGACCGCGACGGAACATTGATCATTGAACCTCCGGAGGATTTCCAGGTTGACTCGCTTGATAAACTGGAATTTTACCCCGGGGTTTTCAGGAATCTTTTTTTGATTCAGAAGAACCTGGATTTTGAACGGGTCATTGTAACCAATCAGGATGGACTGGGAACCGACCGTTTTCCTGAAGATAGGTTCTGGCCGGCCCAGCATAAAATGTTAAAAGCATTTGAAAATGAAGGAATCACGTTTGACAACATGCTTATAGACCGGAGTCTTCCGGAAGAGAATGCCCCTACCCGAAAACCCCTTACCGGGATGTTTACAGAATACCTGAAGGGCGGGTATGACCTGGCAAACAGTTATGTAATCGGAGACAGGCTGACCGATATGGAACTGGCAAAAAACCTGGGTTCAAAGGGAATTCTTCTGAACCGGAAAGAGATGACGGACGAGTTGAGAAAATCGGGACTTTCCGAATATTGCGTATTGGTTACCGACAACTGGGACGATGTATATGCCTGCCTGGCGACTCCGTCACGTACAGCCAGCATTATCCGTTCCACCAAGGAAACCACCGTCCGGGCAGAACTTAACCTTGATGGAAACGGAAATAGTTCCATTCACACCGGATTGAAATTTTTCGACCATATGCTGGAACAGATCGGACGCCATGCGGGGTGCAATCTGAACATCCAGGTGGAAGGCGATCTGGATGTGGATGAACACCATACCATTGAAGATACAGCCCTGGCCCTGGGGGAAGTTTTCAGGAAAGCTACCGGCGATAAAAAAGGAATGGAACGCTATGGTTTCGTCCTTCCAATGGATGATTGCCTGGCCCAGGCCGTGATCGATTTCGGAGGACGCCCGTGGCTGACCTGGAACGCCGAATTTAAACGCGAAAAAGTGGGCGACGTCCCCACCGAGATGTTTTTCCACTTTTTTAAATCCTTCTCCGATACCGCCCGGTGTAACCTGAATATTAAAGCCGAAGGGACCAATGAACACCATAAAATTGAAGCCATCTTCAAAGCCTTTGCCAAAGCCATCAAAATGGCCATAAAACGCGATAAGTATCACTTCGGGTTGCCCTCAACCAAAGGAACCTTATAACCGGAAAAACTGTTGACAGATGAAAACCATACGATCATTGCGCGAAAAAAGGAATACGGCCATATTGCTTATATTTTGCCCGGATAAACAGGGAATCCTTGCTATTGTTACTGAATTCCTGAATACAAACAAAGGGAACATCCTATACCTTGACCAGCATGTCGACCGGGAAGAAAAGATTTTTTATATGCGTGTGGAATGGGAACTGGATGGATTCTCCATACAGCGTAACAAGATCGGGGAATATTTTAATACCCTGATCGGCAAAAAATTTCATATGACCTGGACCCTCCATTTTTCAAACAACATACCCCGAATGGCCCTCTTTGTATCGAAAATGCCGCATTGCCTGTTTGACATCCTGTCCCGGTATGCTGCCGGAGAATGGGATGTGGAAATACCCCTTATTATCAGCAACCATGAAAAATTAAAACCGGTTGCCGAACGGTTCGATATTGATTTTTATCATTTCCCGAAAACGGAAGACAATAAAAAGGAACAGGAGCAAAAAGAGATAGCTTTGCTAAAGGAAAAGAACATCGATTTTATTGTACTGGCCCGCTACATGCAGATTCTTTCCAATGATTTTGTGTCGGCATACCCAAACAAGATCATTAACATACACCATTCATTTTTACCCGCTTTTGCGGGATCAAAACCCTATCATGCAGCCCATGAGCGCGGAGTGAAAATCATTGGGGCCACCAGCCATTATGTTACCGGAGACCTCGATGCCGGACCGATTATCGAACAGGATGTGATCCGTTGCAGCCATGTGGATACCGTACAGAAACTGATACGCAAAGGACGGGACCTGGAAAAAATTGTTCTTTCCGGGGCTGTTTATAATCATTTACAACGAAAAATCCTGGTATATCACAACCGAACGGTGATCTTTAATTAAAAAAGGTTGTTTTAATAAATGAACCGGATCAGATGGATCTATGTTACTACAATATGCATATATTCGCAACGGGAAAAATAAATCAGAAACGAGTTCCGATCGGGAAGTTGAACACACCCCTCTGTCAACCATCCGGCTGACAGCTCCCCTTACAAGGGGAGAAACAAAAGAAATCCCGGTCCCTTAAACCGGGATCAGGACGGGGCGGGTTCCATTTGATATTTATAATAATAAACAATTACAATCGTATGAAAGATCCATTCATTGCTTTAAACAGAACAACTGGCATCCTCATTTTCCTGATATCGTTCCTTGCTGTGGATGCACAGAATGTGAGGCAGGAGGTTCCGAAGGATTATGGCTACATTGTAGAGATCGGTCAGCAGATGCCTAATGTTGAGTTGGTACTAACCGATAGCACAATTCTGACAACGAATGATCTGAGAGGAAAAGTGGTGATGCTTCAGTTTACTGCAAGCTGGTGCTCGGTGTGCCGGAAAGAAATGCCTCATATTGAAAAAGAGATATGGCAGAAGCATAAAGATAACGAAAACTTTGCCCTTTTCGGAATTGATATGGACGAACCGTTGGAAAAAGTACAAACCTTTGCTGAGGAGATGAAAATCACCTATCCGCTAGCGCTCGACCCTGGAGCAAAGATCTTTCATACCATTGCAGCAAAAGGCGCAGGAGTAACCCGGAATATCATTTTGGATAAAAACGGAAAAATTGTAGACATGACCCGTCTTTTCAAACAGGAAGAGTTTGACGAAATGAAGGAAGTTATTAACGGGTTGGTACAACCATAAACAATAGAATACACCTCATTGTTTTTTTTCATTTTCATCCGGATGAAGATCGCAATTATCAAATACAACGCCGGCAACATCGAGTCTGTAAACAATGCCTTGAACCGCCTGGGTATAATGGCTGAGATAACAGCTGATCCGGAAAAAATCCGGGCAGCCGACAAGGTTATTTTTCCGGGAGTAGGTGAGGCCAGTACCACCATGGCCTATTTACGCAAAACAGGACTGGATGACGTTATTGTATCGCTGAAACAACCGGTACTGGGAATCTGCCTCGGCCTTCAGCTGATGTGCTCCTTTTCTGAAGAAAACAATACCCCCTGCCTGGGCATTTTCGATGAAAAAGTAAAACGTTTTATCCCGGAACACAATAAAAAATTCAGGACCAAAGTTCCTCATGTGGGGTGGAACACAATCCATAACCTGTCAGGAGAATTTTTTTCAAAAAAACTGGAAAATGCATACCTATATTTTGTACATTCATACTATGCCGAAACCGGAAAACATACAGCAGCTACAACGCATTATATATCAACGTTCAGTGCCGCATTAAAAAAAGACAACTTTTTTGCCACCCAGTTTCACCCTGAAAAAAGTGGAAAACCCGGGGCAGAAATATTAAAAAATTTTATAACCATTTAATACGTAAATGAATGAATCGATTAACCATAGTAAAGGTTGGTGGCCAGGTTATTGAAAACACAGAATTGTTCAAAGAGTGCCTATCCGGATTTAAGAAGATTTCCGGAAACAAGATCCTGGTCCACGGAGGGGGTAACTCAGCTACAGATTTAGCATCAAAGCTGGGAATCGAGGTAAAAATGATAAACGGACGAAGAAAAACCGATGCCAGCATGCTTGATGTTGTCATTATGGTATACGCCGGGCTTATCAATAAAAAAATTGTGGCTGAACTTCAGGCAATAGGCTGTAATTCTGCAGGATTCAGTGGTGCTGATTTTGACCTGATCAGGGCCCGGAAAAGAAATCATCCTGAAATTGACTTTGGTTTTGTCGGCGATATCGAGGATGTGCACACCAGCGAACTGAGGTTATTGCTTGACGAAGGGGTCATCCCGGTGATTGCCCCGCTGACCCACGACGGGAAAACCCAGTTGCTCAATACGAACGCCGACACCGTAGCATCTGAAATGGCAAAAGAACTGTCAAACTATTACAACACCTACCTGGTTTACTGTTGTGATAAAAAAGGAGTTCTTTCTGATCCTGAGAATGAAGAAAGTGCGATCCCTTATCTCCAGGAGAAAGAGTTTGCTGCCCTGGTTGAAAATAACATCGTCTCATCTGGAATGATTCCTAAACTGGAAAACGGTTTTAATGCCAAAAAAAACGGGGTAACCGAGGTTATCATTACCGATGTACAAAACCTGTCAACAGGAAAAGGAACCCGTTTATCCATGGACTCTGCTTAGACTAAATCCGGATCCCGGGCCGTTTGTCACATGACTGCTACCCTTTTTAAATTATAACGAATGCATTAAACAATACGAAACAAGTGAGAAAGATCCTATCGTTTATATCCTCCATGTTTTTCACAGGCATACTGTTGGTGATTTTTGCCACAGCCATTGGTTACGCAACCTTTATTGAGAACGATTATGGGACCCAGACGGCAAAGATCCTGGTTTATAATGCCTGGTGGTTTGAACTCCTTTTTCTTGTTATTGGAATCAATCTCCTCTCAAGTATCTTTGTTAACAAACTGATCAGCAAAAAGAAATGGACAATTTTTCTCTTTCATGTAGCTTTTATCATCCTTATTGCCGGAGCAGCGATAACCCGTTATTATGGATTTGAAGGTACCATGTATATACGGGAAGGGGAATCATCTGATTTTATCATTTCGGAATCCACATTCATTACCCTAACGGCTATATCCGGAGAGGAATCTGCAGATCATGAAGAAGAGGTAAGGTTTTCAGGCTACACGGCCAACCGGTTTTCCGGCCACCTGGAAGTGGGAGGCAAGTCGGTATCTGTTGAAAATCTGCAATTTGTGCCTTCAGCACTGGAATCCATAACCAAAGATGGCACTGGAGAGCCTGCCATTGCCATGATGGCTTTCAGCAACCAGATTCCCCGGATCGATTTCTCCCTAACCAAAAAAACAAGCAAGGTGATTGACGGAGTGCAGTTTGCATTCCAAAATGAAAATTTTAATTCCGACATTTTGCTCTCGGAGCATACCGGTTCCATTCATTGGGTTGCCTCCGATTCGGTTAGGGTAACCGATGCAATGAATAAGCAGTCTGAAACCATCCCTCCCGGGGAATGGATCCCCCTTTCCGGAAGAAAGATATACCAGTTCCGTCATTTATCCTTTATTTTCAAACAATATTATCCCCGAGCCAGGATACAGCTTACCTCCGTGCCTCCGGAAGACAACAATGGGTATTTCGACGCTTTTTTAGCACGGGTTACTGTGGACGGGGAATCCGGATATCTGGCAGTATCAGGCAGTAAGGGACAGGTTGGGGAACCGCAGTATATCCATTTAAACGGAATACAAATCAACATCCGGTATGGATCAAAAAAGATTCCCCTGCCCTTTTCGATCCGGTTGAATGACTTCCAGCTGGAACGATACCCCGGATCCAACAGTCCGTCCTCCTACGCCAGTGAAGTTGTTTTAACAGATACAAAGAGAAGCCTGGAAAAACCATTCAGGATCTTCATGAACAATATCCTTACCTACAAAGGGTATCGTTTTTTTCAGTCATCCTACGACCCGGATGAACAGGGAACCATTCTCTCGGTCAATCATGATCAGGCAGGCACCACGGTAACCTATTTCGGATACTTCCTTTTGGCCCTGGGAATGATCCTCACTTTATTCAATCCGAACAGCCGGTTCAGAAAACTGGCCAGGGCATCTGCAGCACTGCATGCCCGCCGGAAGAAACTTCTTATGGTCATCCTGGCCGGGATGATATCCACCCTGGTAAATGCCCAACCGGCAAAAGACAATCAGATCGATAAAGAACACATCCGGGAATTCAGCCGGCTCCTGGTCCAGAACAACCAGGGAAGGATTGAACCGGTCAATACCCTGGCCTCTGAAATTCTGCGAAAAATAGCAAAAACAAACAACCTTAACGGATTGTCTGCCAGTGAGGTATTCCTCAGAATGCAGATCAATCCTGAAAAATGGGCAACCCTGCCTGTTATTCAGGTGGGAGATCCGGACCTTCGAAAAAGATTAGGAACCAATCAAAAGCTGGTGCCCTTCAATCTTATTGTAACTCCAGGACATGCTGGAGGGTATAAGATCAGCGATCAGGTACAACAGGCCTATGCCAGGAAACCCGCTGAAAGAAATAAATTCGATAAGGAGGTCCTCAAGGTGGATGAAAGAGTAAACATTCTGATGAATGTTTACTCCGGTAATTTTATGAGGATCCTCCCGGTACCAGGCCATCCCAACGACCAATGGATTTCAGCAAACAGGGTTTCAGACACCGGAAGTGAAAATGCAGAATGGGCAGAAAATACTGTAAACAACTATTTCTCAGCAGTTCAGGAAGGGATACAGCATGGAGACTGGAGCAAAGCCAATGCCTATCTTAACCAGCTGAAAAAAAACCAGATAAAATACAGTCCTCACCTTATACCGCCGGCTTCGAGAGTGAACCTGGAAGTTTTCTACACAAATTTCAACATTTTTGGCAAATTATCCCTGGGGTACCTTCTTGTTGGCTTTCTTTTCCTTTTCCAACAGCTTGTACTGCTCTTTAAGCCCTCAATAAAAACGGGATGGGTACAGAAAACAGTTGTTTTTCTTGCCGTTGTTCTCTTTACAGCCCATACTGTAGGATTAGGTATCAGATGGTACATTTCGGGGCATGCACCCTGGAGCAATGGCTATGAATCCATGCTTTTTATCGGTTGGGGTACCATGCTGGCAGGACTGATCTTCAGCAGGCGTTCTCAAATCACGCTGGCACTAACCATGGTACTGGCAGCACTGGCTTTGCTGGTAGCCGGAATGAGCTGGATGAGCCCTGAGATTACCAACCTTGTACCGGTCCTTAAATCCTACTGGCTGATCATCCATGTTGCTGTAATTACAGCCAGTTATGGATTTCTGGGAATCAGTGCATTCCTGGGAATCTTAAACCTTGTACTGATCATCATGCGCAACAAAAACAACATCCAACGGATAAATTTCACCATTCAGGAGCTGGCCTATATCATTCAAATGACCTTGATCCTGGGTTTGTTCATGCTTACCCTGGGCTCTTTTTTAGGTGGAATCTGGGCCAATGAGTCCTGGGGCCGTTACTGGGGCTGGGATCCAAAAGAAACGTGGGCTCTTGTGACAATCGTGGTGTATGCTTTTATACTGCATATGCATAAAATAAAAGGATTTAGGGGAGTCTTTGCCCTTAGCACCGCAGCCATGGTTGGATTCTTTTCCGTGCTGATGACCTATTTTGGCGTTAATTATTACCTTACAGGATTGCATTCTTATGCCGGAGGAGAGCCCGTACCTATACCAACCGGTGTATATCTGGGTGTGCTGATGGTCTTTCTTCTGATAATAGCAGGTGCTATTTCAGAAAAAAAGTGGAATTTGCAATCAAAGGCCCCGGAAAAAACATCCCCGGCTCCGGATCATCCGGATCAACGACCTGAATCGGGGAAAAGCAGCCTTTGACCCATTCATCACTGAAAAAAACAAAGACAGGATAACAGAGAAATATTTTGCCTATTTTTACCGAATAAATGAAATCAATATTGCAGATGCAGGAATATATCGATCTGTTAAAAAACCTCATCAGTACCCCCTCTTTTAGTAAGGAAGAAAAAAAGGCAGCAGAACATATCCGGCTTTTTCTGGCAGGAAGACGGATTAAATTCTATATCAGCAAATATAACACCTGGGCCTACAACAAACATTTCAGAGAGGGATTGCCTGTCATTCTTCTGAATTCCCATATCGACACCGTACAGCCTGTTAAAGGATGGACCGTTGATCCCTTTACTCCCTATGAAGAGGGAGATAAGATAACGGGTCTGGGAAGCAATGATGCCGGAGGGCCCCTGATTGCTCTTCTTGCTGTTTTTGTCCATTTTTATGACCAGGAAGATTTGCCTTTCAACCTTCTGTTTGCTGCTACTGCTGAAGAAGAAAATTCAGGAACCAATGGGATTGAAAGCATCCTTTCGGAACTTCCGAAACCCGATTTCGTTATTGTGGGCGAGCCTACAAACATGGAGGTGGCGGTAGCTGAAAGGGGGTTGCTGGTACTCGATTGTTATGCCAAAGGAAGATCCGGACATGCAGCCCGCGATGAAGGAGAAAATGCCATCTATAAAGCCATCGGGGATATCCTGAAACTGCAAAATTTCTCCTTTCCTAAACGATCGGACAAGCTGGGGGCTGTAAAAATTTCTGTAACCCAGATTGACGCAGGGACCCAACACAATGTGATCCCCGATATATGCCACTATGTAGCAGATGTCAGAACCAACGAACATTACCCGAATGCCAACGCCTTTGAGATCATCAACAACCTCATTGAATCAGATGTGGTCCCCCGTTCGCTGCGGCTTAACTCCTCGGGAATCTCTGAAACCCATCCCTACGCTGTGAAAGCAAAAAAAACGGGATTCCGGTTGTATGGTTCACCAACAACTTCCGACCAGGCTGTCATTCCCTTCCCCTCGGTAAAAATCGGCCCCGGAAGATCTGCACGGTCTCACAGCGCGGATGAATACATCCTGAAAAGTGAACTCCTGGAAGGAATTCAGAAACATATTCAACTGCTGGAAGGTCTGCAGCTGTAAAACCTATATACAGATTCGTTCAAAAGTATTTTTCCAACCATTGGATCAGGTTAACTACCAGGGTCAACAAAATACTGATAAGAATAAGGGAAGTGATGGGAATAATAACTTTACTCTGTTCATTTTCGATCCGAATGTCACCCGGCAGTTTCCCGAACCATCTGAACAGACACGGAGCAAAATAAAGCAATACCCCAAGAACTACCAGTATGATTCCTCCAATAATAAACCATTTAGCCATCGTTGAGATTTGAGAAGGTTGCATGATCTGATAACGCAATTTTTATATCTTTACAGGCAAATTTACTTCAATGAGCCATCCTGAGGCCTTAATACATTTTAAATTTAAACGCATGAAAAACCGATTCATTATCCTCATCCTATGTATAATCCCTTCTTTATTATTTGCCCAGACCGGCAAAGTATACGACAACCTGTCGATGAAAAGCGAGATTTTAAAAATGGACCGTAAATTTGCCATTTACCTTCCTCCCGGGTACGAAACTTCGGAGCGGAGTTACCCGGTACTGTACCTGTTACACGGTGCAGGGGATGATCAGACCGGCTGGGTGCAGTTTGGTGAGATTCGGCACATTGCCGACAAAGCCATTAAGGAAGGAAAAGCTACTCCCATGATTGTTGTGATGCCGGATGCCAATACCGGAAGACGTGGATATTTTAATGTTCCGGGGGCTGACTGGCGTTACGAAGATTTTTTCTTTGAAGAGTTAATGCCCTATGTAGAAAAAACCTACCGGATCAAAGGGGATAAACGGTACCGTGCCGTTTCCGGCCTGTCGATGGGTGGTGGGGGAACGTTCATGTATGCCCTGCACCATCCCGAACTGTTTTCCTCAGCATGCCCGCTGAGTGCTTCTTGTGGCCCTTTAAGCATGGACGAAATGGAACGTTACCGGCAACAGGGCATGCAGGATGTATCCGATGAACAGCTGGAAGAATACTACAAAAAACACAGTGCCCTTTACCTTATAAACAATATGCCCGATGACCAGAAAAAAGCAGTCCGCTGGTTTATCGACTGCGGCGACGACGATTTCCTTTATGAAGGAAACTCCCTGGTTCACATTGCCATGCGGGAAAATGAGATTCCCCATGAGTTCCGCATCCGCAACGGAGGACACACCTGGACCTACTGGCGTGAGTCACTGCCGGTAGTGCTCTCTTTTATTTCCGATGCCTTCCACCAATATTAATTTAACCATGAAAACTACTCATTTTTCTTTTCTGATTGTATTTCTACTCCTGGCGTGTGTAAATACTTCCGAAAATAATAAGGATATTATTTTTCAGCCTGAAGATAAAACCATCCTGAACCAGATATTTGAATTGTTTTCTGAGGAACAGGAAACACCTGTTCCTGCACTCATGGTAAAAATCGGAACCTATTTTCTGGAGACGCCCTATGTGGCCCATACCCTTGAAACAGATACTTCAGAACAACTGGTCGTAAACCTGAGGGAAATGGACTGCACAACGTTTGCCGAAAACTGTTTGGCTATCTCCAGAACCATCCACAGCGGAAAACTTACGTTTGAACAATTTACGAACGAATTAAAAAAGATCCGGTACCGCGACGGGATACTTGAGGGCTACCCTTCAAGACTCCATTATTTCAGCGATTGGATTTACAACAATCATCAGAACAATATCATTCGCGATGTTACCCTGGAAATTGCCGGAATACCCTGCCACATCGACGTACACTATATGAGCACCCATCCTGAAAGTT
Organism: uncultured Mariniphaga sp.; assembly: GCA_964575025.1. Classification (GTDB taxonomy): domain Bacteria; phylum Bacteroidota; class Bacteroidia; order Bacteroidales; family Prolixibacteraceae; genus JABMQB01. The sequence goes on along the minus strand of CAZNPV010000014.1, from coordinate 2,020 downwards.
ACCGGCAATTAAAGGCTGATCCTTCCCTTATAAAGAGAATTGAAGCGCAGGAGAAAGAGATTTCGGCAAGGCAGATGCACTACATTCCCGAAGAACAACTAGCAGCCGTTGAAGACCGGTTACAGGAGGGTGACATTGCGGGTCTCACGACCAACATCGACGGGCTGGATATTTCCCATGTCATTCTTCTTGTCCGGAAAGAGGGCCGCATCCACCTGATGCATGCCTCTTCCCTGGCCGAAAAAGTGATTGTCTCGGAAGAGACGCTTGAAGAATACCTGCTAAACAGCAGTCGGGCAACCGGTATCATAGTAGCCAGACCCCTGTAAAAAAATACCGGCAGACGATTCCCTGCCGGCAACGCATTGATCTACCTATTTCCATCTTTTTACGCCGTAAACAGCTGGATGGTGTCTTAAAATTTTATTTTACTTTTAAATTAAACCCTTTCGGGAGAAATGATGTTATACTAAAAATGCAAATTGATAACCAAAAAAAGAATACTATGGATTTTGACTTAATCGTTATTGGCAGCGGCCCGGGTGGATATGTAGCAGCAATCAGGGCGTCACAATTGGGCATGAAAACAGGAGTTGTAGAAAAAGAAAACCTCGGCGGTATTTGTCTCAATTGGGGGTGTATCCCCACCAAGGCATTGCTGAAAAGCGCGCAGGCATATGAAGTTGCCCTTCACGCCAAAGAGTATGGAGTGGCTGTTTCAGGCAAAGTAACACCTGATTTTCAGGTTATGGTCAAGCGCAGCCGGGACGTTGCCGATGGAATGAGCAAGGGAATTCAGTATCTGTTCAAAAAAAATAAAATTGAAACGATCGCTGGAACCGGAAAGTTGGCTGATGACCATAAGGTAGAAGTAACCGATGAGTCAGGGAAGAAAAAAACCGTATCGGCCGAACACATAATCCTTGCAACCGGAGCCCGTTCACGCGAACTCCCCACCCTGAAACAGGATGGAAAAAAAATCATCGGTTACCGGAAAGCCATGACCCTTAAGAAACAACCCAAATCATTGGTGATTGTCGGATCAGGAGCCATCGGAAGCGAATTTGCCTGGTTCTATCAGTCCATAGGAACCCAGGTTACCCTTGTGGAACTCCTTCCCAATGTAGTTCCACTGGAAGATGTGGATGTCTCAAAACAACTGGAACGGTCGTTCAAAAAGATGAAGATGAAGGTGCTAACAGGTTCATCGGTCGAAAAAGTGGATACCTCGGGAAAAATGTGCAAAGTAACCATTAAAACGCCCAAAGGAGAACAGGAGGTAGAAGCAGAAGTCGTTTTCTCAGCAATCGGAATTACTCCCAATACAGAAAATATTGGTATCGAAGAGTTGAAAATAGAAACGGAAAAAGGATACATTAAAGTGGATGAATATTACCGTACCAACGTAAAGGGAGTTTATGCCATCGGCGATATCATCAATACACCGGCCTTGGCACATGTAGCTTCAGCCGAAGGAATAGCCTGTGTGGAAAAAATTGCCGGGATGGATCCTGACCCCCTGGATTATGGAAATATCCCCGGATGTACCTATACAACCCCTGAAGTGTCGTCCGTGGGCCTGACCGAAGAAAAAGCCAGGAAAGCCGGTTTCGAAGTGAAAGTCGGAAAATTCCCCTACACAGCAAGTGGCAAAGCCAGTGCAGCAGGGCAAAAGGACGGGTTTGTAAAACTGGTCTTTGATGCCAGATACGGCGAACTGCTGGGAGCCCATATGATCGGAGGAAATGTAACCGAAATGATTGCCGAAATGGTCGTCGCCAGAAAACTCGAAATAACCGGCCAGGAACTCATAAAAACCATCCATCCCCACCCGACCATGAGCGAAGCCATCATGGAAGCAGCTGCTGCAGCATACGATGAAGTGATCCATATTTGAAACACAGAATCCATCTCCCCGGGAAAAGAGAGACAAACCGGAGAAGCGGGATCAATGAAGATTGTTGGATTTTCAGATTTTCAGATTTTCAGACTCGAAGATCAACCAGCAACCAGCAACCAG
>CAZNPV010000013.1:44948-81274 GCA_964575025.1 uncultured Mariniphaga sp. | reverse complement strand
TATTGATCTTTATTGATCCATATTGATCTTTATTGATCCATATTGATCTTTATTGATCTTTATTGATCTTTATCTGAGAATCCGGGAATCTTTAAATCTAGTCTCCAAAATCAAGGTTAAATTTTTGCCGGAGGAGTTGCAGATCAGGATTCTGTTCTACCATAGCCTGGTATTTTTCATCGTCGGAGTAAATAACAGGGTCCCCCTTTTTTCCTTCAATCCGGGTGGCAATTTTAATGGACGAATTGTTTAATTCTCTCTGTAAAAAAGAGACCAGTCTGGGTTTAATGCTTTTGAAATTTTCTTCCTGGATTGTATTTTCCAGTTTAACGACAAAGCAATAATCCGGATTAAATTCCGGGACAGATGCTAAGGTGGTTTTCAGGTTCGGATTATCGATATCAGCCAGAAAAAGATTCCATTTTTCTTTAAACTGTTCTTCCGTAAATTTTTCATCCAGGCCCTGCTCTTCTTTGTTTTCCATCCTCCGGCTATTTTCCCTCCCCGGTTCATTCTCCTGATCGGTAAGGGCATCTTTTATGGAGGGGGTACTCATTTTCGATGTAAAACTCCTCAGAGGTTGGGATTTCTCAGGGGAAAGAATTTGTTGAATTGGTTTCTTGGGTTTTTCCTGATTCTTTTTCTTTTCCCTCTTTTTTGAGAATATGGGTTCCAGGGATTCCGGTTCAACTGCTATTTTTTTTTTAGGGTCAGCTGGGCGATCCGGATCAGAGCAAGTTCAATCAGCAATCGTTTATTTTGGCTGGTTTTGTATTTCAGGTCGCAATCGTTGGCTATCTGGAGGGCATTCAGGAGAAATTCGCTGTCACAGGAATCAGCCTGTTTTTTATATTTTTCTTTGATCTCGCCTCCTACCTCAAGCAGCTGAATCGTAACCGGATCCTTGCACACCAACAAATCCCGCAAATGGCCTGATAAGCCGGTGATAAAATGGTGTCCTTCGAAGCCCCGGTTCAGGATTTCATTAAATGTGAGCAAAGCTTCCGGGATATTGTGATTCAGGAAATGTTCCACGAGCCTGAAATAATAGTCATAATCCAGGACATTCAGGTTGGTAATTACATCCTTATAGGAAACATTCCTGCCTGAAAAACTTACGATCTGGTCAAAAATGGAAAGTGCATCACGCATTGCCCCGTCTGCTTTTCGGGCAATCACATTCAATCCTTCGGATTCGATGGAGACTCCTTCCTTATTCGCAACAAATTCAAGGTGTTTCACAATATCATCCACCTTGATACGATTAAAATCAAAAATCTGGCACCGGGATAAGATGGTAGGGATAATTTTATGTTTTTCTGTGGTTGCCAGGATAAAAATCGCATGCTTCGGAGGTTCTTCCAGTGTTTTCAGGAATGCATTAAAAGCTGACTGCGAGAGCATGTGAACCTCATCAATAATGTAGATACTATAGCGCCCGACCTGAGGCGGTATGCGTACCTGATCGTTCAGGTTCCGGATGCCGTCCACTGTGTTATTGGATGCTGCATCCAGTTCGTGAATGTTAAAGGAACGGTTTGTATTAAAGGATCTGCACGATTCACATTCGTTGCATGCCTCTCCCTCAGCGGTCAGATTTGTACAGTTTATTGTTTTTGCAAAAATTCGTGCACAGGTGGTTTTTCCAATCCCCCGGGGACCACAAAAAAGATAAGCATGTGCCAGCTGATTGGTTTTGATGGCATTCTTCAGGGTCGAAGTAATCGACTCCTGGGCAACCACCGTTTTGAATGAATCAGGCCTGTACTTCCGTGCTGAAACAATAAAATTCTCCATGCGCAAACAAATTTAAATACCCATGCCGGTATTCACTATAAATCTTCCCGGCTTACCGGATCTTTTCTGATTGTTTTTTCTTTTTAAGGTCTTTCCGATACCTATCGGAAGATAATTATCGGAACAACTTTTCTGATCCCTGAACGGACAGGAACAGGAATCGTTTTTCCCGGAAATCAAAGATACATATTTATGCCATTCAGATACAGAAATTTTATTAACAAAATCTGTAACTAAAAAAAATACCGTTTATTTCCTTTTTTTCATGAACTCTTTTCTTTTGGGGTGGGTAGGGATTTTGCCATGGATATTGCCTCCCTCCCATTCGGTGCGGCGGTTTTTCTCAGAAAATTGCATCGTTCGGTCCCTCTCCCGGGATCGACGATCAGTTTGCCGGAATTTTTCAATCGCATACAGCGGAATGAAAACAACGAAGAGGATGACAAAAGCGGGAATCATCCAGGCAATCATATTTTTCCCGATAAAAAGATGAATAAAAAGAACGATTCCCAGATAAAGGATTACGCCGGGGCCGGTCAGGTATAAAAGAATTTTTCTGATCATAAAAGTACACCAGATAAAAAATTTAAAATTTTTAATTGCCAGGGCTCACACATACGCGGATCGATTTAAAAGCCGGTGTAAAACTGGCAACGCACATATCATTGATAGAAGTCAGACAATTTGTCTCCGGGAAGTAGGCTGCTACGCATCCATTCCTGATGGGATAAGGAATGGCATAGTACCCCTCCAGTTTTCTCAGTTTCCGGTCATAATTGCTTGTGATGGTGACCATCTGTTCAGGAGCAAGATTCCGGTCATCCATATCTTGCCGGTTCATAAACAGAACACGCCTTTCAGATTGAATGCCCCGGTACCGGTCATTTAATCCGAAAACACTCGTATTAAACTGATCATGACTTCGGATGGTCATTAACAGCAGTTCGTCCGGTTCAGGATCCACTCTTTCCAGGGGGGCATCGCTGAAATGCGCCTTAGCATCACGCGTATTAAAGATTCTTTTTCGCAAAGGATTCCACAGATAATACCCCTGGGAAGTTGGCTTTTGTTTATCGATCCCCTTGAAAACAGGAATGGCTTGTGACATTGCCTGTCGTATATGGTTATTATCCTTTCCAAGCCATTGCCAATCGATGCCCTCATGGACCGGGAGATTTGCTGCCGCCATACCGGCAATAATCGAAACTTCACTCTTCATATGAGGTGAACCCGGAGGAAAGCATCCCTGCGAAAAGCCTATTTTTGCCGTAGCATCTTCCACCGTTCCATATTGTTTGACACCCTCCCGGATATCTTCATCCGACCGGGACAGGCATGGCAGAATGAGGGCTCTTTTTCCGGTTACCAGGTGACTTCTGTTCAGTTTGGTGGATATCATTACAGTCAGACGGCATTTTTGCAACGCCTTTTCCACAAACGCTGTGTCAGGCACTGCTGAAGCCAGATTTCCTCCCAACGAGATCAACACCCTGATCTTTCCTTCTGCCATTGATTTAATAGCGGGGATAACGCTCATTCCAGGCTTTCGTGGGACTTTGATGGAGAATTTTTTTTCCAGCGAATCCAAAAAGGAGGCTGGCATATTTTCACCGACACCTGCTGTTCGTATACCCTGGATATTGCTATGCCCTCTTACTGGTAATACACCGGCTCCCGGGCGTCCGAGATTCCCTTTTAGCAGCATCAGATTGACAATTTCCCGGATGGTTGCCATGGAATTCCGATGGTGGGTAATTCCCAGACACCAGCATGAGATGGTATTTTTAGCCTGCATATAGAGATCAGCTGTTTCCAGGATCTGGTTTTTCTCTATTCCGCTGGCCTGAACAATCAAATCCCAGGGAGTAGCTATCACACGATCCCGGTAAGCCTCAAAACCAATGGTATGTTCTTCCATAAATCCTGTATCAAGAATGCCTCCCTTCTTTTCTTCTTTTTCCAATATGGCTTTCACCATTCCCCTGATCAGTGCCATGTCTCCATTTATCCTGGGGTGCAAATAGAGATGAGCCAGTTTTGTTTGTTTTCCAAGGTAGGAACCTGCTTCCTGGGGATCGGCAAATCCTAATAAACTTGCTTCGGGCATCGGATTCACGGCCACTATTTTGCATCCTCTCCGGACAGCCGCCAGCAAAGTACTCAGCATACGGGGATGGTTCGATCCCGGATTGTGCCCAAAAAGAAATATGAGATCTGTTTTGTTAAAATCTTCCAGGGTTACACTGCTTTTACCGAAACCCAGGCTTTCTGTAAGAGCCTTTCCTGAAGGCTCATGGCATATATTGGCACTATTGGGAAGATTGTTGGTGCCCAACGTACGCGCAAACAACTGATAAAGAAAACCTGCTTCGTTGGAGGTTCTTCCGGAAGCATAAAAAACTGCTTCATCGGGATGGGTAAGTGACTTCAGTTCATCTGCAATCATACGGTAAGCCTCATCCCATTCAATGGGTTTGTAATGCAGTGCGTTTTCTTCCAGAAGCATCGGTTCCGTTAAACGTCCCTGTTGTTCAAGCCAGTACCCGGAAGTAAGCAAAAGCTCATGTACCGGCCATTTTTCAAAAAAAGCCGGCGTAAGCATCCGTGTGGTTGCCTCCGCACTGACATTCTTGGCGCCATTCTCACAAAATTCAAAACGGGAACGGTTCTTATCCGGATTTGGCCAGGCACACCCCGGACATTCAAATCCTTTCAGTTGGTTGAGGTGGCCGATAATTTTACGGCTCTTTTTCATTCCTGTCTCTTTGTAGAGAAAGTTTAAGGAGGTTAATACAGCATCTATACCGCCGGCAAAAGTTCTGGGCTGATCGTGCGTCAGTCCGATCAAGGACGTCACATCCTTCTCCAGATCGGCTGTTTCAAGCGAACGCACAGAACGGATAATCTCCCTGCCCAACGATTCCATCCCTGCCAGCCAGGCAATTTTCTTATTAAAAAGCTGTATCTCGTCAGGTTTTAAAATGTATTTTGTCAATCCCCCGGCTTCAATCAGACTAATCAGAGGCGGAAGCTGATAGTCGGGAATATCGTCCAGCAGAATGGTATCCCTGATTTTTTTATGGATAGCTACAACATGAGGTACATCGGGCAAAAAAAGTTCTTGTTTCCGGGTTTTGGCAACGATGCTTTGCTTCTTCCGGATTAACTCCCCCCCTTTCATCAGCGAATCAAAAACCATTCGTGAGAGTGTTTCTCCGTGTGCTGCTACCAACTCAACAGCTTTTGTTAAAGGAATCGGGCCCTCAATAATACATAAACACCGAATGGCTTCATCCAGTGCAGGAATACCTGTTTCATCGGATTTTAAGATCGTCAGATTTTCCCAGTCATCATTAATCAGCTCCCTGAAAGAAGCATCAAAAAGCAATGCACCGGCCATGGTGAGATTTAATATCTTTTCCGGTAGCGGAAAATAGCGGCCGGTAACCGGGTCAATCAGTAAAAGAAATAACGATTCTGAATAGGTTCTCATTAACAGATAGTTTGTGTAAATATAGATGAAAGAATTGAATATTTATAAACATACCAATGTAGTTGTTTCTTTTTTTATATATTCGGATTGACATAAAAGCCAGCAATTAAGGAATATGCAATCAGAACCTGTTACCGGAATCATCTTAAGGGGAGGCAAAAGCAGCCGTTTCGGAACAGACAAGTCCTTCTACCGGTATCAGGGAAAACGAATGGCTGATTATTCCATTGAGGTGTTGCAACCCTTCTGTGATGAATTGATCGTAAGTACGAATAAAGAGGAATACAGCCCCTTTCCCGGAATCCGCAATATACAGGATATTTATCCTGATTGTGGTCCTTTGGGAGGGATTCATGCAGGTTTGTTACACTCAAAAAATGAACACAATCTTATTGCCGGATGTGATTTACCGAACCTGCATCCTGAATTGTTCAGGGCTTTGCTTACTCATAAACCGGGCTATCAGGTTGTAATTCCCTTGCACAAGGGATTTAAAGAACCCATGGCCAGTTATTTTCACAAAAGTTCACTCCCGGTCATTGAAGATTCCCTGAGACAAAAAAACTTCAGGATCCTGGATGTGATCACCTTGCTTCATGCTCTTTTTCTGAATGTTGAAAAAATGCCCTTTTATTCAGAGAAATTATTTACCAATATCAATTCCCTCAGGGATATTGATAAACCAAATCTGCCAGGAAGATGATCTATGTTCTGCCTCAAAAACCTTTATCAGAAAAATGGATGAAAGCTGCCGTTGTAGGCAGCCTCTGGGCTGTAGTAGAAATTGTGCTGGGCAGCCTGATGCACAATATAAAGATCCCCCTGGCAGGGAGTATTCTCTCGTTTATTACGGTTTTCCTGGTAATCGCTTTTTTTCAGCTCTGGAAAGTGAACGGAATAATCTGGAGAGCAGGTGTCATTTGCGCTCTGATGAAATCGCTTTCACCAAGTTCTATCATACTTGGACCTATGTTTGGAATTTTATCAGAAGCCCTGGTCCTGGAGATTATCATCCGTAGTTTTGGAAAGAATGTTTTTTCCTATACCCTGGGAGGAGCACTGGCAGTTTTTAGTGCGTTGATCCAGAAGGCATTCACACTATTAATTCTGTATGGGTGGGATCTTGTTGGCCTGTTGGAAAATATGGTTCTTTTTGCCGTCAGGCAACTCAATATGGAAGGTCTTCAACCTTCCCTGCTGCTGATAATCCTTTCCGGAATTTATTTGATAGCCGGTGCTATGGCAGGGCTACTGGGTTCTATATCAGGCAATAACTATTTGAAAAGCAAGAAAAAAAATCCAACAAATCTGGTTTTGAAAAAACCAGCACAGAGTGATTTATTCAAATATACCGAAAAAGAGAATCACTCTTTTTTAATTTTGGTGCTTCTTTTTGTATTCCTGGCAGGAGGCATGGTTTTGATTAACCGGGCAAACCTATTGTATTCGACCCTGTATGCAATCACATTTATTGGATTTACCACGGTTCGGTATGGACCGTACATGCGTTTTCTGAAAAAACCTGCTCTATGGCTTCAGCTTATATTCCTTCTGTTCTTTTCTGCCATCTTTTATCAGGGATTCACAATAGACGGTTTCACCCAACGCGAAGGATGGGTTTTGGGTTTAAAAATGATATTCAGGGCCCTGTTACTGCTCACAGCTTTTTCAGCCATCAGCCGGGAATTAAAAAATCCGGTCGTTAAGAACATTCTTTATCGCAGGGGCCTTCAAAACCTGTACAAATCCATGGAATTGGCTTTTTCAAGCCTTCCCGGGCTTATGGAAGCATTCTCGGCTCAAACCCTGAGACTCACCGGATTTAATAAACTCACCCAAACGATGCTTAACAGTTCCCGTTCCTTGCTCGACGAATTCATTCGCGTGGATAAAAGCAACCCTACGATTTTTGTTATTTCCGGGAAGGTCCATGCAGGAAAAAGTTCGATCACCAAAGAAGTAGTTACTCAACTTATGGATCATAACCTGACCATTCGCGGATTCTTTACAGAACCTGTAATCCATGAGGACGGACTTAGAAGCTATTTTATTAAAGACATTTCCTCCGGGGCCAGAAAAATCCTTTGTTCACAAAGATACTCCCCCGGAAGTGTTAAAACCGGGCGTTTCTATTTTTCAGAAAAAGGCCTGATCCGGGGGCGTCAGATTCTGAAAAAGGCAATCGGGGAACCAACCGACCTGGTTGTGGTTGATGAAATAGGCCCGCTGGAAATGCAAGACAGGGGGTGGGCATCTGCACTGGAACAGTTAATTAAGCTTACCCATACACCCCAGCTGTGGATCGTTAGGGAACAATTGGTAAACGTTGCCCTGAGGAAATGGAACATCGGGGAAGTTATCCTTTTTCCTGTAGCCACCCATACCTCACAGGATATCGTGAAATGTATACTGGATCACCTGCCGGAAAAGGAGTAAAAAAAGGATATTGCTCAACCGTTTGCTGGCATGTATCCTATACCTCCAAACGTGTATTGTTCTTGTTAAAACCAAAATCAATCCATTACGGGCCTCTTTCCAATCCTTTCAGGTTCTGTTCAGAGCTTTTTTATAGGTATCTATGGCCCGTTGTCTGCCTACGGTAAGATCCACCACCGGAGACGGGTAGTCCGGAGTATCCAGTTCAGGAATCCATTTGCGGATGTATTGTTTTTGTCTGTCAAATTTTTTCTGCTGACTCAGGGGATTAAAAACACGGAAATAGGGCACGGCATCACATCCGGTTCCGGCAGTCCATTGCCAGTTTCCGTTGTTGGAGGCCAATTCATAATCGAGCAGTTTCTCAGCGAAATAGGCTTCTCCCCACCGCCAGTCGATCAGCAGGTGCTTTACCAAAAAACCGGCAACCACCATTCGTACCCTGTTATGCATAAATCCGGTACAATTCAGTTCCCGCATTCCGGCATCCACAAAGGGATACCCGGTTTCTCCCCTGCACCAACATTCAAACTCCTGTTCGTTGTTACGCCACTCAATAAAAGCATAGAGTTTCTTAAAAGGTTCTGATTCCACCCGGGGAAAATGCCACAGGATATCGGCAAAAAAGTTCCTCCATATCAGTTCATTGAGAAACACCTCCGATAGCTCAGCAGCCACCCGGGTTAGCTCACGGATGGAAATCGTTCCGAAACGGAGGTGAATCCCCAGGCGGGTGGTTCCTTCCAGGGCCGGAAAATCACGGCTATCTGCATACCGAAGAATCCGCTCTCTATCGATCCCGGGAGGTGGAACGGCTGTTCCCGGGCCGGTAAAACCAAGACGCTCCGGGCAAGGCATGTCAAAGGGAGAACAACGGTAAAAATTCCCCCTGAACGATTCAGAATCATAGGAAGATGAATCCCCGGCTGTATATTTTTTCTTCCACTTTTTGCTATAGGGGGTGAATACCTGGTACGGGGAACCATCCTCTTTCGTAATCTCTGATTTCTCAAAAATCAGGTGGTCCTTAAAAGTCCGGAACCCGATATTTTTTGTTATCAACAGTTGTTCAATGTTTTTATCCCGGGTGCGTGCATGGGGTTCATAATCCCGGTTGGCAAACACCTCCTGTACCGGATATTCATCCGTTAAAGAGCGGAAAACTTCGAGGGGTTCCCCGAAGCACACTTTCAGGGACGAGCCTCTTTTTTCGAGTTGCTTTTTCAACGATTCGATCGTCTGATACAGAAAAGGAAGGCGGTTATCACCGGGTTTTAATTTACGGAGTATATGGGTGTCAAAAATAAAAACCGGCAACACAGGAAAGCCCCTCCTCAGGGCATGATATAATCCGGTGTTATCGTTTAGTCGCAGGTCCCTGCGAAACCAGAATATCGCAATTTTACACATATGTTTATGATGCTACCGCTGCATGAGTGGATGCAATAGCCCTTCTCAAAGCATGCGTAATGGGGCAATCCGTATGCATTTGTTTCAAACGCCGGGAAGCACTTTTCCGTTGCTGCCTGTCAGGAAATAAACGGGGTAATATTCCGGCCGGAATAAGCACAGAAAGCAGAAACCCCTCCTTTCCTTCCGTATCGCCCCTGTAGATGCTGTTTTTCACCTCATCAGCCATGCCACGGATATACACTTTATCCTCCAGGCAGGGCACCTTCCATGAAAAAAACAGGAATTTCCGTTGTTTAAACCGAACCAGCCGTTTATCAATCAGCCGTTCAGCAAGTTCATTGTTAATGTACTTTAATAAATAATAGAGCCGGTTGAACCATCGGTTTATTTTGAGGGGCTTATCATATTTCTTAAATTTAGATAAAACAAAACCAAACAATGGATCCTTGTTTTCAAACGATACAATTTCTACCCGTTTCTCCCTGATTTTTATGTTCCCCTGTAATTCCAGCTCTTTCATAATTGCTGCGATGAGAGAATATTGAACCGGGAAAGAACCACCCCCTATAAATCCTCCTTTTTTGGGCTTTATGCTTAACAGGTATAGTTTCTCGGGCAGCAATAACTCCTTTTCCATTTTATTTACTTAATAGTTTTTTCTTACTTTAAAGTCTAAAAGATACAAATATTTAATGATGTATGAAACGACCATGAATAAACTTATTCAGAAACAAGTAATATTATAATTTTCATGGGAGTTTACCTTTAAAAATTAGCAATTATAATGAGATGAAAGGATTTGCCAGCGACAACAATGCAGGGGTGCACCCTGAAATACTCAAAGCCATTGAATCGGCCAACAAAGACCATGAAGTTGGGTATGGGGATGATCCCTATACCCGGCAGGCCATAGAACTTTTCAGGGAAGCATTCGGAAAAGAGACCGAAGTATTTTTTGTTTTTAACGGAACAGGAGCCAATGTACTGGGGTTGTCGTCGGTTACCCAAAGCTGGAATTCAGTGATTTGCGCCGACACATCCCACATTGAAGAAGATGAATGCGGAGCTCCGGAAAAATTTACCGGATGCAAATTGTTGCCGGTACCGTCGGTCAGAGGAAAGCTTACACCTGAGGCCATAGAACATCACCTGAAAGGATTTGATTTTGAGCACCATTCACAACCCGGGGTTGTTTCGATCTCACAGGTTACTGAAATGGGAACCATTTACCGGACTGAGGAGATCATAGCCATTGCCGATCTAGCCCATAAACACAATATGTACCTTCATATGGACGGAGCACGGATTGCCAATGCTGCAGTAGCGCTGGACCTTCCCTTTAAAGCATTTACAAAAGAGTGTGGAGTGGATATCCTTTCCTTTGGGGGAACCAAAAACGGAATGCTCATGGGGGAATCCGTGGTTTTCTTTAATCCCGAACTGGCTAAAAACACCAAATACCTGCGCAAACAAAGCATGCAGCTCTATTCAAAAATGCGTTTTACCAGTGCCCAGTTTATCGCGTATCTGAAAAATGACCTGTGGAAAAAAAATGCTGCCCATGCCAATCGCATGGCCCAATACCTCGAAAAAGAAATCAGGAAAATACCGGAAATAACCATCACCCAAAAGGTGGATGCCAACGGAGTATTTGCCATTGTGCCCCGGGAGATCATCCGGCCTCTACAGGAAAAATTCTTTTTTTATATGTGGAATGATACAAATTCCGAAGTTCGCTGGATGACCTCCTTCGATACTACGGAACAGGAAATCAAAGAGTTTGTTCAACTTATAAGAAAATTGCTGGCCCATTGAAAAGGACCAGGTAAAATACCGATCCGAAACGTTTTACGTTCAATGCAAACCGTCTTATGCCGATATTCAGATATTACCCGGACAATCAGGAGAAACAGGATAAAATCCTTGAAAAGAAAATATTTATCCACAGCCTGATATTTCCTTTGGCTTTTGTTATCCTTTTCTGGATGGTTGAAATGATCGAACAGGTTTTCGGGCTAAATTTTGTACCATTCGGAATTTTCCCGTTACAGATAAAAGGACTAAAAGGCATTCTCTTCTCTCCTTTTATTCACTCCGACTACAACCATTTAATGGCCAATTCGCTGCCTTTTTTTATCTTACTGGCTGCTTTGGTTTATTATTACAGAAAAATCTCGTATCGCATATTCTTTCTAATCTATATTATATCAGGAGTTTGTGTATGGCTCGGAGGCCGTCCGGCCTGGCACATCGGAGCCAGCGGAGTAATTTACGGGCTGGCAGCCTTTCATCTGGTGAGCGGAATTCTTCGGAACGATGTCAGACTCCTCACTCTTTCAGTTATAGTGGTTTTTCTCTATGGAAGTATGTTCTGGGGTATTTTCCCCTTAAAACCGGATATCTCCTGGGAGGCCCACCTCTGGGGTGCTCTCTCCGGTGTATTGCTGGCCGTTTACTACCGTAAATATACCCTGCAAAGGAAAAAATTTGACTGGGAAGATGAACCCGATGAAGAAGACAATAACCCGGATGATGAGAACAGACCTTATTTCTCGGAACCGACCTTTTCTTCCGGTCCGGAAACAGACCGGGAAGACCAGACCATTCAATAAAATTTTTCCAAAAAAACCTGTTTTTTTAAAAGGTTATAATAAAAGTTCTTATTTTTGCGGCCTGTATCTAAATGAAGTTCTTATAGGATGATTAGCAGAAGGATTATCAGAACAAAGGCTTTGCAGATTTTATACGCCTACTACTCCTCACCGGATCCATCAATTAACCACCATGAAAAAGAACTCTTTTTTGGTATCAAAAAATCGTATGATCTATACCATTACCTGCTTCTTCTGGTAATCAATATGGCCGATTATGCAGAAAGACGGATTGAAATAAACCGGTCCAAACACCGTCCCAGTGAGGAGGATCTGCATCCAAACACAAAATTCATTCACAACAGAATGATCGATATACTCCGCAGGAATATTTCCCTGAACCATTACATAAACCAGAATAAAATTAGTTGGGTTAATCACCCTGAGTTGATTAAAGAACTATATAAACGACTGCTGGAATCAGATTTCTATAAAAAATATATATCGAATAGCCATTCTTCCTTTGCCGAAGATCGACAACTGGCAGACCGTATTTATAATAAACTGATCCTTTCTTGTGAAGAACTCTACCAGGTTCTTGAAGAACAAAGCATATACTGGAACGATGATGTGGAATTCAATGTGGCGATGATCTCTAAAACGCTGAAAAATTTCCGGGAAACTTCACCTGAGAAACAACCCCTGCTGCCTATGTTCAAAGATGAGGAAGACCGGTTGTTTGCCAGGGACCTGTTCCGTAAAGCCATTATCAATCACGATGAATTACGGGAAGTGATCAATTTTCACTCCAGAAACTGGGACCTCGAACGAATCGCTTTTGTGGATATCCTGATCATGCAACTGGCCCTGGCTGAATTTCTCTACTTTCCCAGTATCCCAACAAAAGTTACCTTAAACGAATACATTGAAATATCTAAATATTACAGCACGGAGAAAAGCAGAAATTTTATTAACGGAATATTGGATAAATCGTTAAAGAAACTTAAGCAGGAAGAAAAAATAAAAAAATCAGGACGCGGATTAATAGGTGAAAACTAACATTTTTTTTTATGATGCGTTGGGCAGGAAATCTGAAAAGAAAACATGGGTTGATTGTTGCTGTATGGATGGTCATAAGCGGTTGTGGAAATACACAGGACAGCAACCGGGAAGAAAAAATACAAAATAGTGTACCGCAAGAGATCACAGAATTTGAGTTTAACGAAGAAATACATAATTTTGGAACGTTGACAGCCGGGGAAGTAGTCATTTTCAGTTTTGTGGCAACAAATACCGGTCAAAACCCGTTGGTCATATCAACTATTGAGAGCGATTGCGGATGCATACAGACCCGTTTCAACGGGCAACCGGTTCTCCCCGGAGAAAAGGGGATTATTGAAGTGGAATGGAATACTTCCGGACTTATTGGCAGACAGTATCAACCTCTTATGATTGAGATGAATACAAAAGATACAAACTTCAACATTGCCGTTGTTGCTGATGTTCAGAATAAAGATGTGGAATTTACTTACTAAAATGTATGAAAATGATGAATTATCTCTTAATGATGCAAACCGAAGGACAGGATGCGAATCCGTTGATGACCTTTCTGCCTTTGATATTGATTGTGGTTGTGTTTTACTTCTTTATGATCCGGCCTCAGGTAAAACGCCAGAAAGAAACCCGCAAATTTCGTGAAAACCTGAAAAAAGGCGACAAGGTCGTTACGACCGGTGGAATATACGGAAAAATTTCAGAAATGAAAGAGACTTCTGTGATCCTTCAGATTGACAAAGAAGTACACATTAAAGTGGACAAAAACGCTATTATCAAAGATATGAGCGATGTCCAGCCGCAACGGTAACATTGATCCGGGATCTTCGCATACAGAAAAAACAACCCGTTGGGGAACTTCTCCATAGGCATGTTCCCTATGAAAGAAACAACTCCCCGGGGAGAATAATAAATGCATGTGGTCTCAACCATAAATGCATTAATTCATTAATTTTGCCTGAAAGCAGGAGAAATGACCCATCTGGATTATTCGCGAATTAAGAATCTCATCAAATTGGATAAGCTACTACAGGACAAACGAGTGGTTGTTTTTCTGGTCTGCATGGTTATCTCTGCAACCTTATGGTTCTTAAATGCACTGAGCAAAAATTACGAGACCACCCTGAGGTATCCGGTCCATTATACCAATGTTCCTGAAAGGAGATTTCTTGCAAATACTCCTCCCGGAAAGATTGATTTAAAGGTGAGAGCCCATGGTTTTGTTTTGCTCAGAAATACACTGAATCTATCCTTTGCTCCGGTTGTTCTGGATATAACCAGACTGATTCCTTATGCAGAAGAAACAGGCCCCATGTCCTACACGATCCGAACTTCAGACCTTCTGAACAGGATTTCATCCCAAATCAGCAACGAGATCACCATTCTGGAAGCACATCCCGGAACGATTGTTCTGCTCCTGGATAGTCTGGAAACCAGACAGCTAAAAGTCGAAACTGATATCGATCTCGAATTTGAAGAACAATACCACATCAGTTCACCGGTGCAGATAACACCTGAATATGTGCTTGCTACCGGTCCCGGAGCCCTGCTTGACTCCCTTGAATCGGTCCATACAGTGCACAAAACCTTCAGGGAGATAAAAAAAACAGTGGAAGTGGAACTTGAGCTGGCCGCCCCGGAAAACGTAACCCTGACACCCCGCAAAGCAAAGGTGATCATCCCGGTAGAAGAATTTACAGAAAAAAAATTGAAGGTGCCTGTACGAATAGCTGACAAACCCGACGAAGTGGACATTAAACTGTTCCCTTCGGAAGTGCAGGTTTCCTTTTTGGTTCCCCTAAGCCGGTATACGGAAATAAATGCAACCGATTTTCTGTTTGCAATACCTTTTTCCGGAATTCATTCAGGAAACACGTATGTTCAGGTCCGGCTTGAGAAACAACCGGCCTTTATACGGGACCTGAAATATTCCCCTCAAACCATAGAATTCCTCATTGAGAAAGAATAAGATGGTGTTAAAAATCGGCATAACCGGAGGAATGGGAAGCGGTAAGACCGTAGCATGCAAAATCTTCAGGCTGCTGGATGTTCCCGTTTTTGAAGCAGACCCGACAGCCAAAGAACTGCTTGACCACCATCCGGGAATACGAAAAGAACTGATCTCTCTTTTTGGAGCATCCATCTATATTCCCGGGAAAGGTGCAGACCGAAAAAAGCTGGCATCATTGATCTTTAATGATCCTGTTGCTTTGGAGAAGGTCAACCACATTATTCATCCACGGGTCAGGGAAGCATTCATTTCCTGGATACCGAAACAACAGGATGCTCCCTATGTACTGCATGAAGCAGCAATCCTGTTTGAAAGTGGTTTTTATAAAATGATGGATCAGAATATCCTGATCCTGGCCGATAGAGAAGTGCGCATACAACGGATTATGGAAAGAGATGGACTTTCCCGTAAACAGATAGAAGCTAGGATGGACAAACAATGGCCGGATGAAAAAAAAGCAAAGCTGGCTGATTATATTCTAATCAATAACCATGAGTTACTGATTCCGGAAATTCTGAAGATTCACAAAAAAATCAAAGAACATGGCAAAATTTGGTAAATGGATTGGAGGGGGTTTAGGGTGGGCTGTCGGAGGCCCCATAGGAGCTATTTTTGGATTTATGATCGGATCAGTATTCGACGGGGCCTCAGCGCACACAATGGATTATCCGGAGACTGTCCGGAGCCGCACTACCCCGGGAGGTTATGTGATGAGCCTCCTGGTATTGATAGCCGCCGTTATGAAAGCCGATGGAAGGGTTTTAAGATCGGAGCTCGATTATGTAAAAGAATTCCTGGTCCGGAATTTCGGGCATGAATCAGCAAAAGAAGCTTTGAAAATGTTACAGGACCTGATTAAACAAAACATTCCGGTAACAGAGGTATGCCGTCAGATCGAACACAATATGAACTACTCCTCAAGATTGCAACTTATGCATTTCCTTTTTGGCGTAGCCAATGCCGACGGAAAAGTCGACGCCATTGAATTGCAGTTAATAGAAAAAATAAGCCAATCAATGGGAATCAGCAATTCTGATTTTGGATCGATAAAGGCCATGTTTGTAAAAGATGCCAACGCTGCTTATCAAATACTGGAAATTGACCCGTCTGCTTCCAATGAGGAAATAAAAAAGGCCTACCGACGCATGGCTATGAAATACCACCCCGATAAAGTAAGCCACCTGGGTGAAGATTTCCAGAAAGATGCCAAAGAGAAATTCCAGAAAGTGAATCAGGCTTATCAAACCATCAAAGAAGAACGCAATATGGCATAAAAAAACCGGAACATCTTTATTCCGGTTTTCTATTTCTTTTGCTTTATTCAGCTGTTCAAATCTTCAAACTCTAAGTCCGTATATCCTTTTTTTTCCACATCGCCTTCCATAACAGCTGCCACTTCCCCATTTTCCTCATTCATCTCCTCCGGCTGTTTTTCCCGAATATAGCCTACTACATCAAGAAGACTGTCTGTAAATTTATCAAAATCTTCTTTATAAAGGAATACTTTATGTTTCTCGTAATGAAACTTCCCCTCACTCTCAAACTTCTTTTTGCTTTCGGTAATGGTTAGGTAAAGCTCATCATTACGGGTACTTTTAACATCAAAAAAATAGGTTCGTTTACCCGCGCGTATAACCTTTGAATAAATCTCCTGTCTGAACCTGCTCTCTCCCTCGTTGCTTTTGTCGTTTTTTGATACTCCTTCCATCATAATATATTTTAGTACATCCGATATGTTCTGGTTAGAGATTCAAATATAAAAAAATATGCGTAAAAAAATTAAAAAGTGTTAATAAATACAGAGAAGCGTAGCGATCTGATAACAGAACCAGCCCGATCGATTATTCTATCCTTTATAAATAACCTTTTTAGCAGCCAGCAAGGTATTCAGCAACAAGGATACCCGGGTCATGGGGCCTACTCCACCGGGAACGGGTGTAATGTAGGAACATTTTCCGGCGACCTCTTCAAAAAGTACATCCCCTTTTAATTTAAATCCTGATTTTGTCTGATCCGATTTTATCCTTGTGGTTCCTACGTCAATAACCACAGCCCCCTCCTTAACCATGTCTCCTTTTACAAATCCGGGACTGCCAAGGGCGGCGATCAGGATATCGGCATTGCGGCATAATTCCTTCAGGTTTTTTGTACGGCTGTGGGCCACTGTTACCGTAGAATTTATTGCTTTTTGGGACATCAGAATACTCAGGGGGCGCCCTACAATGTTGCTTCTTCCTATGATGACACAGTTCTTCCCGGAAGTTTCAATTTTGTATCTTTTAATCAGTTCAATGATACCAAACGGGGTGGCCGAAATAAAAGAGGGTAACCCAATAACGGTCCGGCCGACATTAACCGGATGAAATCCATCCACATCTTTTTTCGGATCGATTGCATCAATGACTTTCTGCTCCGAAATATGACCAGGTAACGGCAACTGCACAATGAATCCATCCAACGAAGGATCTGAATTTAAAAGGGAAACCTTATCCAGCAGTTCTTCTTCGGTTACCGTATCTTCAAACCGGACCAATGTCGATTGAAAACCAACGGCTTCACAATCTTTTATTTTATAGGCAACATAGGTTTCGCTTCCACCATCGTGCCCCACGAGTATGGTTGCCAGGTGAGGAGGCCTTTCTCCGCGTTGCACCCTCTTTGTCACTTCTGCAGCAATTTCCTTTTTTATCTCAGCTGCTATCTTTTTTCCATCGATTAAGACCATTGTAAACTGAATTATCTGTTAAAATCGTCTCCCACTTTGCATGTTTCCCATCACCTGACGCATATTCTTTCCCTGAGAAACCATTTTCATCATTTTCCTGGTTTCGCTGAACTGCTTTAGCAACTGGTTGACTTCCTGAATGGATCTTCCGGATCCGTTGGCAATCCTTTTCCGTCTGCTTCCATTCAGCAATGCCGGATTTTCACGTTCTTCGGATGTCATGGAGAAAATAATCGATTCAATTTGTTTAAATGAATCATCGTCCATATCCACATTTTTTAACGCTTTGCCCATTCCGGGGATCATGGAAGCCACATCTTTCAGGTTCCCCATTTTTTTTATCTGGTTGATCTGCCGGAGGAAATCGTTAAAATTAAACTGATTTTTGGCCAGTTTTCTCTTAAGCATCCTTGCCTCATCGGCATCATACTGCTCCTGTGCTTTTTCAACCAGCGTAACAATGTCGCCCATTCCCAGAATCCTGTCGGCCATCCTGTCAGGATGAAAAACATCCAACGCATCAATTTTTTCACCGGTACCTACAAATTTAATGGGTTTATTTACCACCGAACGAATTGACAAAGCAGCCCCCCCACGGGTATCCCCATCCAGCTTGGTAAGCACTACCCCATCAAAATTCAGCGTTTCGTTAAACTCCTTGGCTGTATTAACCGCATCCTGACCAGTCATCGCATCCACCACAAAAAGTATTTCATGTGGATTGACTGCTTTTTTAATCGATGCAATTTCATTCATCATCCCTTCATCAATCGCTAACCGCCCTGCTGTATCGATGATAACCAGATCAAAACCATTTCTTCTGGCATGTTTTATCGCTGTCTCGCTAATCTTAACCGGATCTTTGTTTCCCTCTTCCGTATATACAGGAATACCGGTCTGCTCTCCCAGAACCTTCAATTGCTCGATGGCAGCCGGCCTGTATACATCACCGGCAACCAGAATAGGGCGTTTCCCCTTTCTGGTTTTTAACATGTTTCCCAGTTTTGCTGAAAAAGTGGTTTTTCCCGATCCCTGCAACCCCGACATTAAAATAACGGTGGGACTTCCACTTAAATCGATGTCACTGAAGGTTCCCCCCATCAGTAAAGCCAACTCATCATGGACAATCTTCACCATCATCTGCCCGGGCTTAACCGCCGTCAGCACCTTTTGTCCCAGCGCTTTCTCCTTTACCGTATCAGTAAAACTTTTGGCTATCTTAAAGTTTACATCCGCATCAAGCAATGCCCTCCGGATTTCTTTTAAGGTTTCAGCTACATTTATCTCGGTTATCAGCCCCTGGCCTTTCAGCAGCTTAAACGACCTCTCAAGTCTGTCACTTAAATTCTCAAACATGCTCTTTTCTTTTTCTCTCTATTAAGTTCTGCAAAAATAAAAAAATAATGCCAATATACACATCTCGTTATCACGCTAATATTCAGCCATCTATAATAAAATACAAAAAATATTTTAAAAATTTTAGTACCATGTATTGCATAGTTCTATTTATTATTTATATATTTGCATAACAAATAACATTGTAAAATAAGGTAATTTCTTTAAAAAAGTTCTATACAAACTGTAACCATCAGAAAAAAGGATCGTCTTAAAACAAAAACGAATTAAAAACAACTTAAAAAACAGAAGCTATGAAAACAAAAAACAATGTTCAGAAAGCAATTTCCCAATCAACAGCACGGGTAATCGGGTTGGTATTATTA
This sequence comes from uncultured Mariniphaga sp., assembly GCA_964575025.1. Classification (GTDB taxonomy): domain Bacteria; phylum Bacteroidota; class Bacteroidia; order Bacteroidales; family Prolixibacteraceae; genus JABMQB01. The sequence goes on along the minus strand of CAZNPV010000013.1, from coordinate 62,034 downwards.
GCCTTTTCAGTAAATGCACAGGGCTCGTCCAATGATTTTTTAGCGAACAACCCTGGCGGGAAGTGGATTGAAAGTTCATCTGTAAAAGCGGAAGAATATCTCAGCTCAGAAAAGATGGTTCATGAAATGGAACCTTCGCTGGAACTGGAAAAGTGGATGTTTGTCCATCCAGGATATGCTGCTTTTTCCATCGGTTATGAAGAAGAAGTTGAACTACCACTGGAACTTGAAGACTGGATGATGAAAGACAACCGGTTGTCGACTTTTGAACAGGAAGAGGAAGCTCCGCTGAAAATTGAAGACTGGATGTTCAGCAGTGAACTGTCAGCGTTCTGAAACGTACATCCGGGCAGTATAAAAAGGACCAATAGATAAACCATGTAAAGAAAAGGGACAAAGCCATGAAAACAGAAAACACAAAAGCACAGATGAGGAAAGGGGTCCTTGAATACTGCATCCTTCTTGTACTAAAAGATAAACCGCAATATGCCATCAATATTCTGCAGGTATTTAAGGAATCAAAATTAATTGTTGTAGAAGGCACCTTGTACCCACTGCTTACGCGATTGAAAAACGATGGATTGCTAACCTATAAATGGGAAGAATCGAACCAGGGGCCTCCCCGCAAGTATTACCAGCTTACCGATAGAGGAGAAAATTTTCTGAACGAACTGGAAAATTCATGGAATGAATTAGTGGGTGCGGTACGATTGATTCTCAAAAAGAGTGCGTAATTTAGTACCCAACAAAAGAAGATGATAATGAACGTCAATAGAAAACAAACAAGTTTGAATCAATTACAAATGAGATGAAAAAGACATATACGATACATATCAGCGGGACCGTTTTTCACATTGAAGAAGATGCCTATGAAAAACTCAATCTTTACCTGACCGGCTTAAAACAACATTTTGGAGACGATTCGGAAGGGGTGGAAATTGTTGCCGACATTGAAGCAAGAATCGCCGAACTATTCCAGTCACACAAAACTCCGGACAAAGAGGTTATCACCATGGAATGGGTGAATGAGGTAATAGAGACCATGGGTGTTCCGGAAGATTTTGAAGCGGAAGGAGCACCTGGACCGGAAGAGGCTGGAAAAACAAAAAAAAGGCTGTATCGTGATCCGGATCATAAAACAATCGGGGGAGTCTGCTCCGGGCTGGCTGCCTATCTCAATATGGATCCGGTCATTATGCGCCTGATATTCTTTTTTCTCTTTCTTGTCAACGGGTTGGGACTGCTTATCTATATCATTCTATGGATCGCAGTACCTGAAGCCAGAACAACCGCCCAGCGCCTCGAAATGCGCGGGGAACCGGTCACCATCGGAAACATCGAAAAATGGATAAAAAAAGAATACGAGGACATTGAAACACGCGTAAAAAAAATGAATCTGGGAAAAAAGAACAGACCTGAAACAGATTCTGATTAATCTTTTCCTGAAAATCTTTGAGCAAAGCTCTGAAGTCGACTTCCTGATTCCGAAATGTGCAAAGGGTATCAGGATTGTCCGGTTTCTGTTTTTACCACCCTTTTTATCCGGTATGGGGTTTTGTTTTGTGATTCGAAGTAGGTTCGCATCTGCACTTCAGCAAGAACCCCAATGGTTATAAACTGAATTCCACCCATTACCAGTAATATTCCCAGGAGCAACAACGGTTTTCCCCAGATATTGTGTCCGGCAATCTTAAGGATCAACATATAGATATTGATCAGTACCCCAATCCCCAGGGTTATTAATCCCAATCCTCCAAAAAAATGTATGGGCCGCTGAAGGTATTTTTTGAAAAATAGCATGAGCAGCAAATCACTTATAACGCGGGTTGTGCGGGTCAGATTGTATTTTGATTTTCCGTATTTCCGCTGCCGGTGGTTTACATCCACCTGGGTTATTCGGGTCGCGCCTTCGAGGGTTACCAAAACCGGAATATACCGGTGCAGTTCTCCGTAAATATGAATGCTTTTAATAATATCTTTTGTAAAGATCTTAAGGGTACACCCCAGGTCTTTCATTTGAATGCCTGTAGATTTACGGATCATATAGTTAGCAATTTTGGAAGGGAGCTTCCGCAGGAACATTCCGTCTTTCCGGTTGGCCCTCACTCCGGCCACCATGTCCCATTCTTCCTCTTCCATCATTTTTAACATTTGGGGTATATCGGCCGGGTCGTTTTGCAGGTCCCCATCCAGAAGCACTACGTATTCTCCTTCAGCCTGATCAATTCCTGCCTGAAGAGCTGAACTTTGACCATAATTCCTTTTCAGTTCCACCAGTATAAACCGGCTGTCCCTGATTTCAATTATTTTATCCCGGGTACCATCGGTTGATCCGTCATCCACAAAAATGGTCTCAAAATCATACCCATCCAATGCATTCTTAACCTGCTCACTTAAGGGCTGGATATTTTGCTCTTCGTTATACACACAAATAACCAGTGATAGCTTCTTCATGTATTCTTTTTTAGATTTTCTGCCCGGGCATCTGCCTTTTTTTTTATTATTTAGCGAAACGAATGTACTAAATCCTTTGTTAAGATGGTAATGTTGTTATCAAATTCGCTCTAAAGGGAATTCAAATGCTCCAAAATTTGATTCAAAAAAAATATTTTCCCTGGGTACTGTTTATCTTTGCTTTCGGGTTGTTTGCCCTAAACAACGGGGAGGTCAGCATCTATTTTCTTGACGAAGCCAAGAATTCGGAATGTGCCCGTGAGATGCTTGAACAAGGGGACTTGCTCAAACCGACCTTTAATTACAACCTGCGGAGCGATAAACCCCCGCTGCACTATTTTTTCATGATGGTATCATATCTCCTGTTTGGCGTTAATGAATGGTCAGCCCGCTTTTTTTCCGCCGTTTTCGGAGCCCTCACCCTATTCATCACTTTTCATTATACCCGTAAATTTCTTAATGCCAGGGCAGCTTATTATTCATGCCTGATACTGTTATCTTCCATTCACCTGAATATTCAATTTCACCTTGCGGTGCCCGATCCATACCTGATTTTTTTCCTGAGCTGGAGTTTTTTTCTTTTTTATTCGGCGGTCACGACCGGTAAACGGAGAGATATTATTCTGATGTATGTTTCCACAGGGCTGGCTGTCTTAGCCAAAGGGCCGGTAGGGGTAGTCCTTCCCGGACTGATCTTTCTGTTGTACCTGATGGTAACCAGACAATTCACATGGACACGGATAAAAAAACTCAAACCCTTTACCGGAGCAGCTATTGTTCTGTTTATTGCCCTTCCCTGGTTTATCCTGAACGGGATTGAAACAAACTGGGTGTGGACAAAAGATTTTTTTCTGAGGCATAATCTAACCCGCTTTACCAGTCCGATGGAAGGACATGGGGGAATCTTTCTGCTTACCTTCCTTTATGTTTTTACAGGAATGCTTCCGTTTGTAGTTTTTATCATTCCGGCAATAAAGCCGGTCTGGAAGTTAAAAAAAGACACCTGCCTGTTTTATTTTTTGTTGGTAGCTTTTACCCTTCTTGTTTTCTTTTCCTTGTCACAAACCAAACTCCCGAATTATACGGTTCCTGCCTACCCCTTTCTTGCGATAGTAATCGCCTGGTATCTAACAGACACTTCAGTAACAAAAAAGAAAATCCAACACTGGATCAAGGTGTTTTTTTTTCTGACGCTACTGCTTCCTGTGGGGGGATATTTTGCCCTGAGAAGTGATCCGGCACTCATTTCAGCTGCTCCGAATGCCTGGTGGCTCTCTTTCGTTCCTGCCGGAGGTCTGATTGCCCTTGTATTACAGGCCAGGAAAAAAACGGATCAATCCATACGCATGCTGGGGTATACCTTTATAACAGCTTCTATTCTGTTTTTTCTGATCCTTTATCCGGCTGTCGATAACCATAATCCGGTCGCAATGAGTCTGCATATGCTCGAAAACAAAGAGGTTGCCTATTACAAAAAATTCAACCCCGCCTATTCCTTTTACCTGAAGAAAAAAATACCCGAACTGAAAGAAGATGAAATAGCAGCTTTTTTTGAAGAAAATCCCCGGGGGGTGCTTATTTCTGTCCAAAAACATATAGAGACTATAAATCTGCCGGAAGAGTGCGAAATTATTTTTTCAGGAAAGGACCTCTTTGAGCGCCCTGTAACCATTCTTATATCCGGAAAACCTTACGGGGATTTTTTCTGAAAAAGCACAAACAGATTCATCCCGGCAAATTTTCGTTTTTCCAGATCATACTTTTTATCCAGCCACACGGTTAAAAAGGTCACAAGAAATCCCAGCAAAGCGCCACCCCATATATCCACAAAAAAATGTTGCAGGAGGTATACCCTTGATACCCCTGCCAGGAGTACAGCAAGAAATAAAATCAGCCCGGCAGATTTCCTGTTTATCAGCACAGCCAGAATCGTACAAAATGCAAAAGCCGCCATCGTGTGCCCTGAAGGAAAAGAATTATAATAGGTTAGCGGTGCATCATAGAGAAACCTGGAAAAATCGTCATAATAAAAATAATGGAGGGGACGCGAAGCCAGTTGAAAAAACACTTTTTTAAATAAATTGGTTAAGATCGCAGCCCAGGCAAGATTTCCCAAAGCCAGTACCGACCAGCGGAATTTATAAAAAGCCAGCAACAAAGCTACTAATGCAAGAAAACTTCCATGACTGATGGTGGAGACAATCAGAAAAAAAACATCCAGAGGCTCGTTGGATATTCTGTTCAGAGCCATCACCATCTCTCCTTTTTCAAACACAAGAATTCCTGCTGCCCCCAACAAAAAAAAGACAACACAGGGAACCATAAAAAACCGGGATTTATTCCGGAAGAACAAACCGAGGATCGGGGAAGGTGTATTTCTCCTGTCAGTTAATGCCATCAAAATACCAGATTATGGATATTTTAACCGTATTGTATTCCCAATCGTGTATTCCATGGAGGTACTGCAGCCGCCAGGTTTTTCCCCCGAAGTCCTTTCGCAATGCTGAATTAAAAACCACCGGTCGGTCACCATTGTCTTTGTAACCATAGTATCCGGTTATTGAGGTATTGAAGTCCCAGCTTCCTCCTTCCAGTTCAAATCCTCCTCCGTATTGAAGCGCATCATTTTGCAGGTTGAGTTCATCGTTGGTTTGCCAGCTGTAAAAACCGATCATTGCTTTGGGTCTGAAAACGGATGAGTGTAAAAACTCAAAATCCTTCGAAAAATTAAGATCCAGGTAATAACCGGGGCTATCCGAAACCCTGGCTGCACTATAGGCTCCTCCCGAAGGGGTTTTGCAAGCCATCCGCACAATGGTATTGGGAAATTTTCGGTTTTTAGTCAGTTGAATCAGGGTACTGAAATAAAAATCACCCTGTACAATGCCTTTTCCATCTTTATCGCGCGCAAAACGTTCATCCCGGATCTTTTCCGACATCTGGTACTTTTCCACAATGGTCCCGTATAATTCAATGGCTACTTTGCTGTTGGCAAAGGGGATCAGACACCTTCCGGAAAGATTCTGGGTAGGATCGCCGGTTTTAAAATGAAAATCTGCACCAAACTCAAATTCACTCCGTTCCGGAATGATTCCATTTTTTAATTCCGGTACAGGCAGGGCATTGGGACCAAGATACTTCGGGCTTAATATCAACCACATTCTCCAACCCGGCATTCCGCTCTCCCATCCATGGGTTGTATTCCACCATTCCCAATCCTGTTCCTGTGGAAAAACGGATAGAGAAGAAAAAATCAGAAAAACAACGAACAGATAATGTTTCTTCATAGGTTTTGATTCAACATCGGAACAAATCATCCAAAGATATAAAAAAACCCCGCTGTTGCGAGGCTTAATCTTAAACCTGAATGCTTCATAAATACAAAAAAGTATGAAGAACCCGGGCTAAAGGTTTAATTTTCGCCTGATATGTTTTGGAATTGCATCCCGGTGTACCATAATACAGGTCGTTTTATAACGTATATACGCTGTGGTTGCGTAAAAAAACCCGCCGAATTGATTATACTCGCCCCAGGAATTTTTAATTTTATAATAGGCATTCCCCACCTGATCGTTTGCTATTCCGACAATATGCATTCCATGGTCGTCTGTTGTCTGGTAATTATCAAAGTCAGCCTGCCTCATTTCCTGGGTAATCTCTGCTTCCTGAAATGAGTCCGGTAGTATCATCGTTTTGACATTGTCCTTATCAATTTCCACATTCACCTCCTGTTCATTCACCTGTGCCAGTCCGGATTTGCTTGTCAAGAATCCCTTTTCGCTGATATCCGAAGCCCAGGCTACCGTATATCCGCTTGCCAGTGAATGATCAATAATCTCCTGCATTTCATGTAACGGAACATTGTATACATCATCCCACGACCAGTTATCCGGAACTTCCAGGATAAACCGGGAATAAAAGGGGTGGTGGGTAAACGAAGTAATCTCCACATAATCATCCATGTCGAGGCCTACATATTCTCGGGCAAATCGTACCGGAGTATATTCTACCCCTTCAAAAGTAAAGGTTCCGGGTATTTCTCCCAGGTAACTGTCAAGGATGGCTTCAAATCCATCATCCCAGGCAGCCGATAAAGTACCGTTCCGGTTTGTAACCACACCCTCTATATAGCTTTTTAATACCCGGTCCATTTCTCCATGCATATGCTTTGTTTCACCATAACTGAGGCCGTCGTATGCCGACTCCGGAACAATCCCATACCTGCGGATCATATGGGTTACGTCATGAAAAGCGCCTCCTCCCGAAAAATTGATATTTCCATGCAACCGGACATATTTTCGGGCTTTTTCCGCATAGGTATGCCATACCACAAACATCTCGGAAAGATCGATATCCTTTTTTCCCTGCCTTAACAATTCGGATTCAAAAAAGGAAAGGGCTGAAAAGGCCCAGCAGGTACTTGTACTGGCCTGATTTTTCACAGGCGTGTTGGGTAAAACATGAATCTCTTCAAGAATAAGGCCGGTCCCCGGTACATCTTCCGGGCCTCCTTTCGCGGCGCTCACCTGATAAAATACAGCAACAACCAGTAAGGGGATAAATACGCGGTATAAAATTTTCATAGATATAATCTTTTAATATGACAGGTATAAATTTCCAAAGCAGGCTTTGGAATAAGCCCCAAATATAAAAAAAATAAGGATCCCGGTGTTAGCAAAAAAGTTCTCTGAAAATTATGCTTTTTTTTCTTTGAATCCATTAATTTCGTGGCATTGCTTATTTAGAAACAGATTGATTATATGGCAGGTAATTTGGATATTGTAATGCGGGATGAAGATTTTGTCCTGTATGAAAATGAGAAACCTTTGTTGACAGACAAAGGAAAGGTTATTTCACATACCAATGCACGGCTTCTTCGGTTGGCTATTACCCATGAAATCAACCATCCCGGAGAAAAATTCTCCCCTTTAACCCTGCTGAATAAACTGAATGATGCAGGAGACGAAACCCTGTTCCCGGATGACCGGATGGATGAATTACTGGAAAACGATCTTACCTTTTCAATCCTTACAACCGGCAATGACCCTGACCTGCAGGAGTGGATGGAATATGCCCCTTCCCTCTCCGATTTTGTTTTCATGAATGCCTTTTCCGTTGCATCAGCATTCTCCGCTTTTCGTTTACACCAAAAAGACCATCAGACAAAACGGGATTTTATTAAATCGGTTATTCTGAAGTTACCCGTTGAACAACTGGTAGTTCTGCATCTTCTTATTACCGAAGAAGGGCCCGGACTAATCCCGCATCTTTTGTTGCTTACCCACTATCTTTCTGTAACTGAATTTGCTGCTTCTTTGCTTATTCTCCGGCTAAAAAATAAAGATCCCGGAATCCTGGAAGCCTTAAAGTTCCGGGATGGGCTCTTTATCATGCAACAATCCCTGGTTCATAAAGCCGTCATTTCCCTGGATTTCATCACGCTTTGTAAAAACAGCCACTCGGTTTCGGTCATTGAGGAAATTATTTACAAAGGCGAAAACGACCAGGCAGAATTTAAAAGCACCCTGCGGTGGGATCTTCGCCAATCAAAAAAAAATCCGGACATCGAATATGCTTCGCTAAAGACCATTTGTGCTTTTCTGAACAGCGAAGGCGGAGATCTGCTTATTGGCGTCCGCGATGACGGAAGCATCGAAGGCATCGAAACAGATCAGTTTATCAATACCGATAAATTTTTTCTCCATCTCTGGTCGCTTATTAAAACAAGCCTCGGACAGGAGGTGGTCGAATGGGTAAAAACATCCCATCAACCAATCGGCAACAAAACCGTTTGCCGGGTGCATTGCCTGAAGGCTTCCAGACCGGTATTCCTAAACCGGAAAGGATATGATGAGGCCTTTTATGTACGAACCGGTCCTGCAAGCAGCAATCTCGATATCCGTTCTGCTTTAAAATATATACAGCAACATTTCTGAACTATTCCTGTCCTGAATCCCCAGCATGGTACAAAAAAACCCTTCCGGGGCGGCAACCTGCCTGCAAATCCACTCACTAAAGGAAGGGCTGACAACCCAACGGGCTGAATAACCGGTTCAACCTCTGGGAAGGAAAGGAGGACAAGCATGGGAAAGCAGATGAATCAAAAATACGTTTTTTATTCCGGACAGGATAATATAAATCCTACGGTAGGGACATTTTCAATCTTTACATGCGGATTGCCGGAAAAATATTTCCTGAGCTTTGAAATAAACACATCCAGGCTCCTTCCTGAAAAATAATCGTTTTCTCCCCACACAGAAACCAGAATTTGATCCCGCCTGACGATATTGTTTTTTGAAAGACATAAAATACGCAGGATTTCTGCCTCCCGTTTCGTCAGTCTTTTTATATTCCCGTTCATCTCCAGGGCCTGGTTGCGGTAATCGAATGCATAATTCCCGACCTTGAACACCGAATCGCTATTTTTCCGTAAAAAATCAATCCGGTTTGAAATAGCCTTTATTTTACACAACAGTTCATCCTCATCAAACGGTTTTGTTATATAATCATCGGCACCGATAAGGTATCCTTTCATCTTATCCTCCTTGAGAGCTTTTGCTGTAAGAAAAATAACCGGTATGTTGGGTTCAACGGTTTTGATCTTCCTGGCCAGGCTGAATCCATCCAGTACAGGCAACATGATATCCAGGATACAGAAATTAAAATTTCCACTGGTAAAACCGGCAAGACCTGATTTCCCGTCACGGTATAATTTTACCTGCATTCCCTGGCTTTCCAGGAACTCAACCAGTAAAAAGCCAAGGTTCAAATCATCTTCAACCAACAATATATTCAACTTTCTGTCAACCATTTGTTATCGGAAAAATGAGAATAAAAGTGCTTCCTTTACCGGGCACACTCTCTACCCGGACTTCCCCGCTATGGGCTTCCACCACAGCTTTTACATAGGATAATCCGATGCCAAATCCTTTGATATTATGTATGTTCCCGCTTGGAACCCGGTAATATTTCTGAAAGATATACTTCATATACCGGGCAGGAATTCCTATCCCCTGATCCTGCACTTCAAGGATGAACCGGTTCTTTGCATTTTTGGTACGAATCTGAATTCGGGGATTATCCGGCGAATACGTGACGGCATTTGAAAGGAGGTTCAAAATGGCTCCTGCCATATGGTGTTTATCCATCCAGAAGACTGATTCTGAAGCTTCGAATGAAGTGTCCAGGGATCCACCCTTATCCTGTAAAAAAATCCGGGTGGTATCAAGTGCCTCCCTGATCACAGGATAAATATCTGTTTTTTCTTTATTGTACTCAAATCCATCCTGTTCGATGGCTGTCAGATGGAGAAGGCTTTCAACCTGATGCTGCAGTTTTTTATTCTCCCTGGAAATCAGTGTGGCATATTCCTGAAGTTTTGCATCGGAATCAAACCTCTTTTTTCGTATCATATTGGATGCCAAAGCAATAGACGATAGGGGGGTTTTAAATTCGTGGTTGATGTTATTAATAAGTTCCCTTGTGTTTTCAGCAAGGCGCAATTCCTTGTGATACAAACGATAGATAAATCCGAACGATATAATGATCAACAGGATCAGTACTACAGAAGATACAAACATCAACCCTGTCTTGTCCAGCAGAAATCCTGAATGACCCGGAAACCTGACTACCAGTTCATAATCGGTGGATTGAATAATATCCTGCAAACATTGCGAATAATAGATCCCTTTTCTGATCTCTTTCTCTTTTGTTTTTAAGGAATCCGTCCCCTTCTTAACAATGTACAGATTGTATTTCAGATTAATGTCGTAGGCATTCAGTTCTTCATCAATTGCTTCCTGAATATTCTCCCATACACCGGCGGATGTCAGTTGCTCTTCAATCTGTATTGTATCGTACAGAATACATTGCTTCATGGCTGAACATACGCGTTTGTCAGAGGTTAAATTGGAAATGGTCTGATTCAATGCAAGGGTAACAGTTTTCTGAAATACCTTCTCCTGAAAGCGGATGGAATGGATAATCCATCGTACCTGTATAAACAACAAGCCAAATATGAATACCAGGGTAAGTATCAGACCATATTTTCTAATCCCGTCTTTCATACTGATTATCATTGTTTATTTTATCGGTATTCCCGTATTCGGGATAACTCGCTCCGCCCCATCATAAACCAGACATTCTGAACACTCAGCTTTTATACAGCAGCGTGTTTCAAAAATAACGATTTAAATACCTTAAACCACTTTTTTAACATCGTCTTAACAACGCTTTAACGGATATTAACTTTCCGTATGGTTATTTTTGTAATTCACAGTTCAATAAATTTTATTCTGAAACAACAAAAAATGTAACATCATGAAACAAATTGTATTGATTGCAGCATTGATTATTGCCTTTGGCATATCAGGCACCCATGCAGGTACGAGTGACCTGAGTAGTGAAAAAGCGAACGTTATGGTTACCAATGATTCGGTAACCAACACAACGATATCGGAAGAGAAGGAAGAGAAGGAGAAAAAGGAAAAAAAGGAGAAAAAAACAAAAACAACAACCAAGAAAGCCACAGTAGAAAAAAGTACAGGTTGTGCAGGTTGTGCAGGTTGTGCAGGTTGCGGGACCGAAAGCTGCAGCGAAACCCATAAAGAAAAAACGGAAACCTCTGCCACAAGCTGTTGCAGCTCAGAGAAAAAAGAGGGAGAAGAGAAATAAAAATTTTAAACCAATCGTATATAAGGGCGTCCGTAAGACGCCCTTTTTTGTTTTGTTTTGTTTTTTCTGAAATTCAGATCGTACAGGAATAGCTCCCCGTTCCTTACCAACAGACAATCATAATCCGATAAAACGACCTCCTCGCGAAGAATACCGGGACAATGGATCGGTACAGGAGGGGTTACCTGCCTGCTTTTTTGGAGAAAGATCTGCTGATACGCAGATATGAATCACCATAAAAAAATTATTAATTTAGACGAATGAAACGACCATAACAAATCATGCCATAAACAATAATGATTATAACAATGGAAGTTCCCTGTCTGCATCGCTTTCGCATAGCTCCCTGCTCTGCCGTAACGGCTACGCGAAAGCGCAGTCAGCAGAGCAAAGCCGAACAGGCAGGCATTTGATACCTTTAAACCATAGATAATTTTAATCAGATGAAAAAAGTAATTATTGAAAGCCACGAAGAATTTGAAAAGTTTTTAGGAAAAGAGATCGGAGCGTCTGACTATCTGAAGATCACTCAGGAACAGATCAACAAATTCGCTGAGGCTACGCATGATTTTCAATGGATTCATACCGATCCGGAAAGGGCAAAAAAAGAATCCCCTTTTAAGAAAACCATTGCACACGGTTATTTAACCCTTTCTCTGCTGCCCTGGTTCTGGAACGAAATTGTGGAAGTGCGCAACTATAAAATGCTGGTAAATTACGGCATCGACAAACTAAAATTCAACCAGCCCGTAATAGTAAACAGTGAAATCAGGGCAAGAGTATGGCTGAACGAGATAAAGAACCTCCGGGGAATCACCCGCGCCCAAATGAAAATTATTACGGAAATCAAAGGAAATGAAAAACCTGCCTACGAAACGCTGGTAACCTTTCTGTACCATTTCAGGAAATAACGGGGAGACAGATCAAGAGAAAAATTAGTTACAGGTATGAAGGAAGCACTTTTTTACACATCCAGAGAGCAGAACAAGGTTGTGTGTACTCTTTGTCCCCACAACTGCCTCATTCGGGAAGGAGAGAGAGGGCTATGCAAAGTCCGGGTGAATAAAAACGGGAAACTGATTACCCTGGTCTATAACAAGGTCTCAGCCCTCCATTTCGATCCCATTGAAAAAAAACCACTGTATCATTTTTACCCCGGGAAACAAATTTTGTCGGTAGGCAGTTTCGGATGCAATTTCAAGTGCCCCTTTTGCCAGAATGATTCCATCTCGCAAACCTTTCCTGAAGAAGCAGCAGGCGGAAGAATCATCACACCAGAGCAAATCGTTGAGGAAGCACAATCACTCCCAAACAACATAGGGATTGCCTATACCTACAACGAACCCATAACTTTTTACGAGTATATGTCAGACTGCGCCCAGGAAGCTCATTCACAGGGACTGAAAAACGTGGTTGTAAGCAATGGTTTTATCAATGAAGCCCCCCTGAAAAAGCTTCTGCCCTTTACAGATGCCTTTAATATCGACCTGAAAGCCTTCAACAACACTTTTTACCGGAAACAGGCAAAAGGAGAACTAAAGCCGGTACTGGACACCATACAAACCATTGTACAGGCCGGCAAACACCTGGAGGTAACTTTTTTGGTTATACCCGGATTAAATGATGATCCGGAAGAATTTACAAATATGGTCCGTTGGATTGCAGAAAAAGCGGGCAGCAAGGTTCCCCTTCATATTTCACGTTATTTCCCGGCTTATAAACAAATAAATCCGCCAACACCTGTTTCAACTCTCGAAAATTTTTATACCATTGCAACCGGAATTCTGGACTATGTATTTTTAGGCAATGTTTCTTTCCCTGACAAGTCGGATACTTTTTGCCCCGGTTGCGGAAAAGTATTGATAAAAAGAGAGGGGTACCGGATTCATAAAAATAAATACTTAAACGGTCCGTACTGTCTGAATTGCGGTGCGGAAACCGGAATCATTGATGATTCTCGTGTATAACTTTTTTATTCAACTCAGTATATGACATTTAACGAATTTAATTTTAGCAGGGAAATACTGGATGCCATAGATTTTATGGGATACCAGAATACCACCCCTGTACAGGAGCAGGCTGTTCCGGTTATTCTGGAAGGGAGGGACCTGATAGCATGTGCCCAGACCGGGACGGGCAAAACGGCCGCTTTTTTGCTACCCATTCTGGAATTCCTGCACAACCGGAAGAGGCACTATACCAGTACCCTCATTATTGTGCCTACCCGGGAGCTGGCTATTCAAATCGACCAACAGGTCCAGGGAATGTCGTACACCCTGGATGTTACATCCATTGCTATTTACGGAGGAGGCGACGGCGATGACTGGGGGCAGCAGAAAAAAGCCCTGACCCGGGGAGCTGATATTATCGTTGCCACCCCGGGAAAACTGATCTCACACCTGAATATGGGATATGTAAAATTTGACAACCTCGAATACCTGGTTCTGGACGAAGCCGACAGGATGCTTGATATCGGATTTTACGATGATATCCTAAAAATCATTTCATTCGTCCCCAAAAAACGGCAAAGCATGATGTTCAGCGCCACCATGGCTCCGAAAATCAGGGAACTGACAAAAAAAATCCTGGTTGACCCGGTGGAAATCAACATTGCCATAGCCAAACCCGCCGAAGGAGTCCTCCAGGCAGCCTATCTGGTTTATACCACCCATAAGATTAAACTGATAAACCACCTGATCGCCAACAAACAAGATTATAAGAGCATTCTGATCTTCTGCTCTACCAAAAAGAAAGTTGCAGAAATAGAAAAAAACCTCAAAAACAAACATTATGTGGTGCGCAGTATTTCCTCCGACCTGGAGCAGGCAAAACGGGAAGAGGTGCTGCTGGATTTTAAATCCCGGAAAACCCGTGTTTTGGTCGCTACCGATGTAATGAGCCGGGGGATCGATATCAAAGAGATCAACCTGATCATCAATTTTGATGTGCCCCAGGATGCCGAGGATTATGTACACCGTGTAGGCCGCACCGCCCGCGCCGATGCTACCGGAGTGGCCCTGACCTTCGTGAACGATGAGGATATGGGAAAATTCCATCGCATTGAACAATTGATTGAAAGAGAAGTGCTGAAACTGAAAACCCCTTCCGAAATAGGCGAAAGCCCCGAATGGAAAATCGTTGACAGAAAAAGTTCAGAACGCAGGAATTTCAAGCGCAAAGGCACAGGCAAACAAAAAAAATATCCCGACGGGAAAGGCGGACGGAAACCATAAAAAAAAGATAACAGAAAAAACAGCAAATATGACACGGGTAGTTATTGGGTTGTCGGGAGGCGTTGATTCCAGTGTGGCAGCTTATTTACTAAAACAGGAGGGGTATGACGTCATCGCCTTGTTCATGGTGAACTGGCATGAACGGGTGGGTTCGCTGACCAGTGCCTGTACCTGGGAAGAGGATGCGCTTATCGCCGAAATGGTGGCAAAAAAGGTAGGCATTCCTTTTCATATTGTGGATCTCAGCAAAGCGTACAAAAAACGCGTAGTCGATTATATGTTTGCTGAATACCAGGCAGGGCGTACGCCCAATCCCGATATTCTCTGCAACCGGGAAATTAAATTTGATACATTTCTGAAAGAAGCCTTGAAATTTGATGCCGGTTATGTAGCAACGGGGCACTACTGCAGGAAAGCCGAAGAAAAAACAGGGAACCATCTTGTTTACAGACTCCTTACCGGCAGGGATCCCAACAAGGACCAAAGTTATTTCCTGTGCCAGCTTACCCAGGAACAACTTTCCAAAGCCCTTTTTCCTGTTGGACACTTGTTAAAATCCGAGGTTCGTAGAATTGCCAGGGAACAAAACCTGCCTTCTGCAGAACGGAAAGATTCGCAGGGCATCTGTTTTATCGGGAAAGTAGATCTTCCGACATTCCTGCAGCAGCAACTGGAACCAAAAACCGGAAACATCATTGAGATTTCTGCCGGATTCATGGAAAAGAAAAAACAGGGGGAAGTTGTGGAGGCTCACTACCGCAAACTATGCCATCCTTATCCTTTCAGACCCTGGAACGGGAAAGTGATCGGAGCGCACCAGGGAGCCCACTTTTATACGATCGGCCAGCGGAAAGGACTCCATATCGGGGGAACCAAAGATCCCCTGTTTGTGATCGCAACCGACGTAAAACGAAATATCCTTTATGTGGGCGAAGGGAAAAACCATCCGGGGTTGTACCGCCCCGGACTCTTCATAGCAAGAGAAGATGTGCACTGGATCCGGGATGACCTGAAGATGAATACGGGAGATAAAAAGGATTTCGATATCAGAATACGGTACAGACAACCCCTGGAAAAAGGCACCATTCACTGTAAGGAGGAAGGAAGCTACCTTCTTTTCAGAAAAGAACAACGGGGAATTACCCCGGGTCAGTTTGCCGCCTGGTACCGGGACGAAGAATTAATCGGATCCGGAGTGATCGCATAATTTTATTGTTGTATTTTAGCACAAAAATTCTGGATATGATTAAATCAATGACAGGGTACGGAAAGACTGAATTTGAGTTCGGCCAAAAAAGATTTACCCTGGAGATCAAAACCCTGAACAGCAAACAACTTGATATCAATACCCGCATTCCACCGCTTTACAGGGAAAAAGACCTGGTTATACGAAAAGAGCTTTCGGAAAAACTGATCAGGGGGAAAGTGGATGTTACCTTCTACATGGAAAACCTGGGGGAGGAATCCAATGCATCCATTAATGAACCAGTCCTTGTCCACTATTTCCGGCAGCTGAAAAAAATCAGTGAAAACCTCGGGCTGCCTGTCAATGAATCAACCCTTTTGAATGCCATGCGATTACCTGAAACGGTCAAAACAGCCCCCGAAGAACTGGACGAACAAGAATGGCTCGAAATCATTAAAAACATACGAAAAACCCTGAACGACATTGATACTTTCCGGATCCAGGAAGGCAATGCCTTAGCCCGGGACATGCGTGAAAACAGCATCGCCATAGGCAACCTGCTGGACGCAATCAAACCTTTTGAGGAGAAACGCATTGAAAACATAAAAAACCGGATCAGGGAAAGCCTTACTTCGCTGAAACTAAACGGGAATATCGACGAAAACCGGTTTGAACAGGAATTGCTTTTCTATACCGAAAAACTGGATATCAATGAAGAAAAAGTACGCCTGGTAAACCATCTGTCCTATTTTAACGAGGTGCTGGACTCACCGGAATCAGAAGGAAAAAAACTGGGATTCATATCGCAGGAAATCGGAAGAGAGATCAATACCATAGGATCCAAAGCCAACAACAGCGATATTCAGCGGATCGTTGTCCAGATGAAAGACCACCTGGAACGAATCAAGGAACAGGTATTGAATGTATTATGACAAGCAAGCAAGAGAACTGAACATGGGACATGCGGAAAAGCCAAAAGGAAAACTGGTTATCTTTTCAGGACCTTCAGGAGCCGGGAAAACAACCCTTGTTAAACACCTGCTCCAAAGGAATCCCGGCCTGGAATTCTCTGTATCGGCTACAAGCCGCCCTCCCAGATCCAACGAAACAGATCAGAAAGATTACTATTTCCTTTCGGAAAAAGAGTTCCGGGAAAAAATGAACAACCAGGAGTTCCTGGAGTGGGAAGAAGTGTACCCGGATATTTTGTATGGCACCTTAAAAAAAGAAGTGGAACGGATCAGAAATAAAGGGAAAAATGCCATTTTTGACGTGGATGTGGCCGGCGGCCTGAAAATAAAAAAATTTTACGGACAACAAGCAATGGCTGTTTTTGTCATGCCCCCTTCCCTTGAGGAGTTAAAAAAACGACTGATAAACCGATCAACCGAAACAGAAGAAAAAATCAACCACCGTCTTGCCAAAGCAGAATATGAGATGACCTTTGCCAAACAATTTGACCAGGTGCTGATCAATAAAAACCTCCAGGAAACCTTCAGAAAGGCAGAACAATTGATACGGAATTTTCTGCAATAAACAA
>CAZNPV010000013.1:0-44848 GCA_964575025.1 uncultured Mariniphaga sp. | reverse complement strand
CAGGAAACCTTCAGAAAGGCAGAACAATTGATACGGAATTTTCTGCAATAAACAATCCCGCACCAAATTTTCAACCTTCGGTCTCCGGACTTCGGTCTCCGGACTTCATTCATCTAATACCCTGATAATCTAACCCTTTGATGCATTCTTATTTAAAACTTAGTAATTTTAAAAAAAAACATCCATTAATTTTTGCAAATAAATATATTTTTTGTACTTTTACAGTACGTTGAATTTCTTCTTTCAACGGTGTGTTTGGGGGTTAAATGATAAGGGAAACAGAGGTTTCCCTTATTTCTTTTATGGTTTTCATCCCGTACATTTCCCGTTAAAAAAACACCCGATGCGCTTAAATAGTCAGACTTTGTTGGCATGCATCAAGCAGCAGCTTTGCATTTTTATTGGATGCATCCAGCTGTACCGCTTTCTCCAAAATATCAGCAGCAGCTTTAAATTCCGTTTTGGCTTTTTCAACCTCTGCGGTATATGCAGCATCTGTTGTCTTCAATGTACCATCGTTTACTTTCTGATTGGCAGCATTTAACACAGCTACTCCCTTCTTGTAAAGATCATTTCCTTCTGAAACATACTCTTTGGCCAATGCCTGACTTAACCTTTCGTCTCCCGGGAATTTTTCAACTCCTTCAATCAGGGTCTGTTTGTAAGCTGCTTCGTTTCCTTGTTTATTGTACACAACCGCTTTGTAATACTGTGCGGTTTCTGCTTTATAGCCTGATGCTACCGATTGGCTGAAAAGCTCAGCCGCCTTCTCCAGCATATTCCCTTTGTAAGCAGCTATAGCACCATTGTATATGGAAGATTCACCTCCTTCTTCCGAGGTTTCAGCTGCTTTTTCAAAACTCTCCACAGCCCTGGCGTAATCCTCCAGTTCATTGAAGCAGATCGCTTTGTACTCCCATGCTTTTGAAACATTGGCCCCAACCTCAATGGCTTTATCCAGATAAACAATTGCATCACTAAATCTGCCTGCTTTATAGCCGGCATACCCTATATTAAAATTAATGCTTTCATCTACCTGTACATCTCCCAGGTTTTTCATCGCTTCATCATACAGTTCGAAGGCTGTTGCATAATCCTGCGATGTTAATGCTTCATTTGCCTGGTTGATTTTTTCCGCTGCATCCTGACCATTGACCAACATTGCGGAAAAGATTAAAATTCCAATACTTAAAAAAATTTTCATTGTACCTTATATTTTTCGTTCGTAACCAATTTGTTTTTTAGTTGCTATTCATTAAAAGACCGTCAAAAATAATAAATATGATTAAAAATCCTACGATTTGTTGTTCAGATCGTTGGATTAATTTTCCCGGGATCATTGCCTGGGTCATCCTTTATTGTACAAATGTTGTTCCATTTTTCTGCACTATTTGTCACCCCGGGTAACTGACAAAACGCCTTTTATGTTTTGGATCTTATGAATCAGGAAATCGAGGTGTTCCAGATTGTACACCGTAATTTTCAATACGCCTTCAAAAGCGCCTTTTCCTGAATCAATGTGTACAGACCGTATCTGGCTGCCGAGATCCTTAGAAATAATATGGGTAATATCGGTGAGGATCCCTTCCTGGTCAGTACCTGATATAAACAAGGTAGCCAGGAACGAACTCCGCGCTTTGACCCCTTTCCATCGTGCTTTCACTACCCGGTATGGAAAACGTTCGATCATTTGCTGAGCATTGGGGCAATTTTTCCGATGAATTTTAATCCCATCGTTGACTGTTACGAACCCAAAAATATCGTCCCCAAAAACAGGATTACAGCACGGGGCCAGCTTATAGATGACATTCTTCAGATTATTATCGATCACCAGGTACTCTTCGCTGTTGTCGAAGGTAAGGTTCTCTGTATCTTTCCCTGACAGGATCTCTTCCACTCTTTTTTTTCCTGATTCTTCCTTTTGTTCGCTCAGGATGCTCTTTATTTCCAATACATCCGTTTTCCCTGTGGATATATTATAATAGAGATCTGAGGCCAGTTTAACCCTGAAGTGTTTTAAAAGGTTGCGGATTGCTTCATCATTCAGGTCGATTTTCCAGTTTTTACATTTTCTCAAAAGGATTTCTCTTCCGTTGGCTGCTTCCTTTTTGCGTTCTTCATCCAGGCTTGCTTTGATTTTATTTTTTGCTTTGGAAGTTACTACAAAATCCAGCCAGTCCATTTTAGGCTTCTGTTTGTTGGAAGTATCCACAGCCACATAATCTCCGTTTTTCAAGGTATGCCGCAGGGTGACCTTTTTTCCGTTCACTTTTCCTCCCACACATCGGTCACCAAGGTCTGAATGGATCTCATAGGCAAAATCCAGGATGGTAGCACCGGACGGGAGTTTTTTCAGGTCTCCTTTAGGGGTAAAAACAAATATTTCATCCTTATATACATTCACCTTAAACTCATCGATAAAATCGACAATGTTCATATCGGGATTTTCCAGTATATCGCGTATGCCGGCCAGCCAGCTATCGAACTCCCGGGTTCCTTTTCCTCCTTTGTAACGCCAGTGTGCTGCGAGGCCCTTTTCAGCCACTTCATCCATCCGGCGGGTCCTGATCTGAACTTCCACCCATTTACCCCGGGGCCCCAGTACCGTTGTATGCAACGATTCATACCCATTCGATTTGGGAATGGTGATCCAGTCACGCAGACGTTCCGGATTGGCCTGATACTCTTCGGTTATTACCGAATATACCGTCCAGCAGTCGCTCTTTTCATTTTCAGGCCTGGAATCCAGTATCACACGGATCGCAAACAGATCAAAAACCTCGTCGAAGGATACTTTTTTCGATTTCATCTTGTTCCAGATGGAATGGACCGATTTGGCCCGGGCTTTCATGTCAAAAGCAAATCCTCTGTTGTGAAGTTTTTTTTCAATGGGTTCTACAAAACCTGCTACAAAATGGTCCCTTTCCTCTTCTGTTTCTTTGAGCCGCTCCAGAACATATTTATACGCTTCCGGTTTCCTGTATTTAAAACAGAGGTCCAGCAATTCGGAATTAATCATATAAAGGCCAAGCCGGTGTGCCAGGGGGGCATATAAGTGGGATGTTTCGTCAACCAGTCTGCTTTGTGTAGCCGCAGCATAGCGGCTGAGGTTACGCATTACCTGCAAACGGTCGGCAATTTTTATAAGGATCACCCTGACATCGCCGGCAAGTGCCAGCAAAAGGTTTCTGTAATTCTCAGGGTGCAGGGCCACCGTATCCGTACCCAACGCATTGATTTTCTTCATCCCTTCCAGGATCATTTCCACGGGATTTCCAAACCGCTTTGTTACTTCTTCCGGCTGTACCCTCTTTTCATGAGTGGAATACATCAGATTATGGAGTAAGCCGGCCACAATGGAATCAATCCCCAGGCCAATTTCCGAAGCAACGATGAGTGCTACATCCAGGGCATGGTTCAAAACCCTCTCGCCCGTGGAAAAACTCTCCTCGTCAAGGACAGACCGGGCAAACCGGAACGCCCGTTCAATATCAACGCAGGCTTCCCCGCCACATCCTTCTTTGCATTGCAGAACCAATTCATTGTATTTGGCTGCAGTTTCTTCGGGCAAACTCATTTCATTCGTTTGATTTTAGTAAAAATAGAAAATAGTTGAGAACTGAAAAATCTACACCGGATAAAACAACAAACGTTTTTATTTTTTTAATCCCCCTGAAATGCCCTTCCGGTCCGGATCAGGAATTTCATTCTCTCCAAAACCTCTTTAATTCACACTCCAATCGCCAGATCAATCCTAAACACCTGTTTTTCATCGCATTACAAAAATTCATTTCTCCTGCAGATTAAAATATGACCGAAATGTAGCACAATACATGGCAATTTCTGATATCCGGAGAAGCAAAAATGCAATATTTGTAACACTCTTGATAGATAATTTACACTCTTCTTTTTCCATCTTTTTTGCTAAAAACTAAAATTATTGTCATCTTTGTTAACCTATCATAAACTTTTAAAATTAAAATTATGAGATTAAAACTTTTACTTCTTTTATTTTTTGTAGCATCCGGTGTCCTGAGTCTTAAGGCGCAGTTAGATTATGATTATGTATATAATCCTGACACCATAAGGAACCTGGTTATTTCGGAAGCCAGGATGGATGAACATCACTGGTCTTACATTGAATTAAGCAATGTAGGTAGCGACCCGATTAACCTGGGGTCTATCGAGCTGGGTAACTTAACCTCATGGACCCTGCCATGGCCGCTTCCGGAAGCAGAGAATGAAAACCATGCCATTCCTGAATACCTAAGGATCAAGCTACCCAACAAGATTTTGTGGCCCGGAGATTGCTTTGTTGCAGGGACCGTAGCAGACTTGGCTCCAAAAATGGCGCAACTGGATCCAGAAAGATGGGAAGGCAGACAACAGACCCAACTTGACATTTGGGATAAGTTGGATCTGCAACTTCACATTCCAAAAACCGAATGGGGAGATTATACCGTTGCTAAATACCAAAATAAATGGAAAGACGGAACCGATTTCGACAGTGTTTCTCCCTACGGAGCATCTGCACTGGAAACATGGAGCGGAAGAGATGTCTTTTTTATCAGGCAGCACTTTAATGAAACGGATTCTATAGTAGTGGATGAAGTAAACGGCGACTTCTCAAGAAACGGATTTCCACCTATAGGCCCGCGGGACGTTGCTGGTGTGGAAAATGCCACCGGAACCCATGTCCTGGTACGTAAATATTCAGTCAAAGAAGGGGATTTGTTCGGTGACGACTGGCAGGATCAGGTGGGTATAGATATTGAAGACTCCCAGTGGATCCCGATCCCGCGCCCAAGAAACGGATTCGGAAAGGAAGGCATTAAAGTCAAATCATTCTGGACCATCGGAAACCATGGCGACTATCACCTGACCCCGCAAACGTTCACTTCCGATGTCATCGAAGTGGATTTTGCCGATACCGTGATGACTGTTCCATGGGGTACCCGGAACGATTACAACATCATGAATTATTTCGATGAAGCACCGGGTATCGCCTGGTCATACGACTTTTCACCCAACCGTGAAGATTCGGCCTTCTCATCAGCCCGCACAGGGGATGTACTGAATCTCTATGTGTGCGGTAATTCACTGGAATTATGGCACTTCGATATTGTGGTTGCCGAACCTACCGACGATGCCAACATCGTGGTTCCAAAGAATTCCATGGCCCGTGATCTTTACGGAACCCGTTTCTTTCAGAATACCCAACCCTTCCACGTAACAGAAGGGGCATTTGGTATGGATACCATTTACGATGTGGGATTCAACACCCGTATCGATACCTTATTGAAATATTTGGAAAAAGCACCTGAAGCTTCATGGGAAGTTGTCACCGTTGACGAAATGAACAGGCCTGACCTGAAGGATGGTGATAAATTGGTAGTTACAGCTAAGAACGGGGCTAAGAAAACCTATTATATTAAAGTTGACGATTTCTTACCTTCTCACAATGCCTATCTATCATCCATTACCTGGCCCGATATCCCTGATTTCTACAAAGGACTGTTTGGATGGGTAGGAGATACCATTCCAGGATTCTCAAACACCCAGTATAATTACACGGTTTCGGTACCGGCCGATGTAGATGGCATACCGGCACTGATTGCCAAACCCCAGGCGCTGAATACAAAGGTAGATATATCCAGGCTGTCCAATCTGTATGGATCTCCTGAAGAACGAGCTGTAAAATTCTATACAACGGCTGAGGATGATACAACAACACTCACCTATTCTGTGACCCTTGAAAAAGAATTAGCTCCGGATGATATTCAGCCATTCTTTGGTGAACCGTTCTTCTCACAACGAGCCATGAGGGCTTATTGGGGTCCTGCAGCATGGGAAGTATGTAACCCCGGAAACCAACCGCTGGATCTGAGTGGCTATATGATTGTAAAAGGTGGAAGCGAGGGAACTCCGGCAGCTGCTCTTGAGGCAGGACTGACACCGGATGACTGGGGAAACCGTTACAGCAAATATATCCCCGGGTACATCTGGCAAAGCGAAGCCGAATGGCAGGTAGAACCGGGTATTGCCGTGTATGACAATGGAGCCGTGGATCCCTGGGTACAACCTAGCGATGTCTTTGTAATGGCTGCCTTAGGTGCCGGGAATATGAGTTGGTTGAATGTTATAACATTCGACATCGATGTGGATTTCTGGAACAACCCATGGGGCGATACCACGCTGGCGATGTATGGTACGAACCCGGTTCAGGCATGGTATAATAATACCTATTACCTTTTCAAAATTAAGGAAGGTCTTACCAGGGATTCCATCCTGAATGGGTGGAAACCCGTTGGCGATCCCAATGATTTCGAACTGATCGATGTATTTGGATACGGTGATGGAACACGTTGGGAAATTACCGACCACGACAGAACACCGATTGAAGCACACCCGTGTGACCAGGTAGAACGCTATATCAGGAAACCTTACATCTGGCATGGAAATACCGAATACGGAGCTGCCTTCGGAGACGAAGAGAACAACAGCGAATATACATGGGAAAACCGTGCAACCTGGGGCGCTCAGGGAATCGGTTGGGATACAGACGTTAAAATGCCTTTCGCAGGCCTTGGCGTTCATACATTCGACCCGGTAACGGTGTACAGATCCTTTGTTACTTCGTCTGTTTATAAAGTAAGCCCGGGGTATACCGATGAAACCATAAAAGGCGTGGTAGCCGGTACAACTGTGGATGAATTCCTGGTAAATATCAATAAAGAAGACGAAGGCCAGGTTCTCACAGTGAAAAGTGGAGAAACGGCATTGGCCGGAACAGATGCAATCACCAATGGAGATATCCTGGAAGTTGTTTCTGCCAACGGTGAAAATACCACCCAATATGTTCTTGAAGTTTCGGAAGGCGGTCTGAACAACGATGCGAAACTGACTTCCGATGTGTATACCGTTTCTGAGAGCGGCACCGAAGGAACCATCGAAGGAATTGCCTGGAATACTTTGCTGGCCGATGTTTTGGCAAATGTGGCACTGTCTGATCCCAATGCAAGCATGTGCGTTGTGGATGATGATGATAAATACGTTTCAACAAAAGCATTGATGTATGATTCAACCTACACCGATGTGCTGGCCAATGATCAGACCTACTTCGAAGTTGTTGCTGAAGATGGAAAAACAACCATTCTGTACAAACTGGTATTAGATGCAGCTTCAAGCGATGCCTATGTAACGTCGAATGTATACTTGGTTGATCAGGAAGCTGCCAACATTATGTATGTACCCAGAAATACCGCTGTTTCCGCATTGCTGGCTAACCTGATTCCTGCTCCCGGAGCTACCGTTCATGTTATTGACAAATTAGGTAACGCACGTGTCATCGGAGATATCTACCAGGATGATAAAGTGGTGGTTACAGCCGCCGATGGGGTTACCGTTAAAACCTATTACCTGTCCATGTTGATACAGGCAGCCGGCCTGGGAGAAACAACCAACTACCTGGCTTATGTACTGTCTGATGTGTATACCGTAGATCAGGTTGCTATGGAAATCTCCGGCGAAACCATTACCGGGGATTGCATGAGAACCAACTTCCTGGATAATCTGATCCCGGCAATGGGTGCTTCTGTCACTGTCCTCACAGCAGATGGTATTGAAAGCACATCGGAAGACCTTAATGGAGGTGATGTGGTACAGGTTACTGCTATGGACGGCGAAACAGTGGTAATTTACACCATTAAATTCGCTGTATCTGTGAACGACTTATCACAAAACAACATTACGTTGTATCCAAACCCGACAAACGGCAGGATTCATATTGAAGGAATGGAAAGTGGAAACAGAATCCGTGTATTCAATGCAATGGGGGCTGTGATCCATGACATGGTTGCTACAAGCAGCAAAGTATCTATCTCTCTCGATCATGTACCTGCTGGTATGTATCTGGTTACTGCAGCGGATGCTAAATTTAAAGTGATTAAAAAATAATCGCTCAATTGGACTGATAAAAAATAAGAGCCTGCTTCTCAGGCTCTTATTTTTTTCTATACGCATTGTAATGAACTACCTTGCAGCAAGCTAACGAGGTATCAAAATTGGAATCATTTCGGTTAACGATGCAAGCATCGGAGTTAAACTCATATGTCCCGATACGCTTCGCTATTCCCGGGAATTCGGGATTCAACTTACAGATTCCAATGCATACTATTTTTGAAATCTGAGTTTCACGAATAAACATTCAGACAACTAAAATGAATTACCAACAAGTGAAAACAACATTAACCTTGTTATTTGTAATGCTTCTTCTGGTTATCAGGGGACCGGTAGCTGGACAACCCGTAAAAGAGCATGGTTCTCTGTCGGTGAAAGGAACAAGCCTGGTTGACCGGAAAGGCACTGAGATGATGCTTCAGGGAGTAAGTTTTGGCTGGCATAATTTCTGGCCCCGGTTTTATACCGAAGAAACGGTGCAATGGCTTCGGGACGATTGGGCATGCTCGGTGGTACGGGCTGCCATGGGTGTTGAACCCAACCGGGGCTATATAGAGTCACCCGACTGGTCAAAGGAAAAGATCGAGGCTGTCATCCGTGGAGCTATTGGAAACGATGTATACGTGATCATTGACTGGCACAGCCATCATATACGCCTGGAAGAAGCTAAAATGTTCTTTTCGGAAATGGCTGAAAAGTATGGAGAATATCCGCATGTGATCTATGAGATTTACAATGAACCGGAAAGAGATACCTGGCCCGAGGTAAAAGCGTATTCCATTGAAATGATCAAAACCATCCGGGAAATTGATCCCGATAACATCATCCTGGTTGGCAATCCGCATTGGGACCAGGATGTACATATTGTAGCCGATGATCCGATAACAGGATACGATAATATCATGTACACACTGCATTTTTATGCAGCCACGCATAAACAATCGCTACGCGACAGGGGTTCCTATGCCCTCGGAAAAGGAATTCCCCTGTTCGTCTCCGAGTCAGCCGGAATGCTCCATACAGGGGATGGTCCGATTGATTACGAAGAATGGTATACATGGATCAACTGGATGCGCTCGAACAAGGTCAGCTGGATATCATGGTCTATATCCGATAAAGACGAAACCTGTTCAATGCTCAAAAAAAGTGCTTCTTCCGAAGGAAACTGGACCCGGGAGGATCTCAAAGAATCAGGAATAAAAACACGTGAAATGCTTCGTAAATTTGCCGGCAAAGAAACATCCGAATAATCACCCACAGGATAATGAATACACTGATCCCTATAGGAGTAATGTGGTTCCTCATGGCAATCACCATTCCGCATGCAAAAGCCCGGTCTGAGACTTTGATTGATGAAGCGGAGGCAGAAAACGGGGTTCTGAATGGAGTAGTCGTAAGTTCCGGCAATGCAGGTTTTTCCGGTTCCGGATATGTAACCGGTTTTGATAATGATGGTGATAAGGTAACGGTAGCAATGAATGTTCCGGAAAAAGGATTCTATCAACTGATCATTCGCTATAACGGACACTACGGAGAAAAAACACAAAGCCTGCTGATAAACGGAGGTTCTCCAAATTCCCTGGTATTCCCGGCATCTTCTACGTTCAGAAACCTGGATGCCGGCAGTTTCCTGCTTGAGGAAGGAGAAAATACCTTCACAATACAAAAAGACTGGGGATGGACCGATATCGACCGGTTTGAACTCTACTCTTCCGAAAGAAAACAATACCATCCTTCTCCGGCCCTGGTTGATTCCGAAGCTACCCGGGAGACGAAAGAGCTGTATGCATTTTTATTGCTGCAATTTGGCGACAGGATCATTTCAGGACAAACCCATAGCTATTACGATGAGGTTAAAAATCTGGCCAATAAATCACCCATGCTACGCGTAGGAGATTTCCAGCATTTTACTGAAGGGTATCCCTATTTATGGGCAAACGGAGGACATACCTTTGGAAAGCATGACGATGGATCGGTAGATTATCTTATAGATTGGTACAACAACACCGGGAAAAAAGGGATCATTTCTTATCAGTGGCACTGGCATTCGCCTGCCGGAGGGGAGGTAAGTACCAATACATTCTATACGAATCTGACTACATTTGATGTAACCAGAGCGGTCACAGAAGGTACAACGGAATACGACTTAATCATCCGGGACATTGATGATATTGCAGCCGAGCTGAAAAAATTCGCGGATGCCGGGATTCCGGTTCTCTGGAGGCCGTTGCATGAAGCAGGGGGCGCATGGTTCTGGTGGGGAGCCGGAGGACCGGAAGCATGTCTGAAACTTTACGACATCCTCTTTGACAGGCTGAAAAACATCCATCAGTTGCATAACCTGATCTGGGTTTGGTCCACTCCGGAAGAGGATTGGTATCCCGGCAATGAGATGGTGGATATCATAGGGCACGATTCATATCCGGGAAGCTATAATTACACCCCGCAAAAGCCAGCATTCGATCGGCTGTATACCCTTACAGACGGCGAAAAGATCATCGCCATGACAGAGAACGGACCCATACCCCATCCCGGGGATTGCCTGGAACAAGACGCTCCCTGGGCATACTTCATGGCTTGGAATAATCTGGTAACCGAACAAAATACAAACAGCCATATTCAGGAAGTATATAACAATCCGATCGTCCTGACCCTTGAATCGGAAAATTTTATAACCGAGAAGACCTGGCGTAGTACCTTGTATCCCGAAAACTGGACCCCCGGATACAGAGATGAACAGGGAAGATTCCTGCATGATTTTTCCTATGCGGGGTATCACCAGGGCGAAAAGGATATCCCGGACATTGGATCTGACATAACGAATGTTACACAGGCTCCCTATTATGCAGATAATACCGGAATACAAAACGTAACTTCCATTATTCAACAAGCACTGGACGATGTTGGTACAGCGGGTGGAGGGGTAGTCTATCTGCCGTCTGGTACATACCGCATTCGTCCAGAGGAAGGAGTGGATTATTCACTCCGGATTGCTCACAACAATTTGATTTTAAGGGGA
The DNA here is from genome assembly GCA_964575025.1 of uncultured Mariniphaga sp. Taxonomy (GTDB): domain Bacteria; phylum Bacteroidota; class Bacteroidia; order Bacteroidales; family Prolixibacteraceae; genus JABMQB01. The sequence continues at coordinate 33,870 of CAZNPV010000013.1, read as the reverse complement.
GCAGGCAGCGATTCAACCTTTCTGTTCAATGACGAAGAGGACATGCGTCAGAAAGATGTGATCCGGATGCAGGGAGATCCTTCATGGTGGTTCACAGAGCATGGCATCCTCTCAGAGATCACTGCCGACCTGCTCTACCCTACCCGGGTAATACCCGTTGAATCTGTGAACGGATTCAACAAAGGAGACCTGATAATCGTACGGTCTGACGCCACGGAACAATTTATTAAAGAACATGACATGGAGGGCTACTGGACCGAATCAGCAATCAAAGGAGTGGCTTTCCTTCGTACTATAGATTCCATCTGTGTAGATAACAATCTTTTATTTATTGATTCCCCTACCCGCTACTTTCTCAAAATACGCGATCATGCCAGGGTTTACCATGCCGGACCCCATTTACAGGAGTCAGGAATCGAAAACCTGTGCATCGGGAATAAACAAAGTCTAAAAACAGGATGGGAGGAGGAATCCTATACCGAACAGGGAACCGGGGCATACGATGCTCATGCTTCACATGCAATCCGCGTAACAAACAGCATGAACTGCTGGATCAAAAAAGTGCAATCGTACCATCCGGAAGAAAATCCGGATGATTACCATCTTTTATCCAACGGCATTCTGCTGAACCAGTGCCGGAATAGTACCGTGGATTCCTGTTATTTCCAGAAGCCACAATATGAAGGAGGCGGGGGAAATGGCTATATGTACACCCTGAGTTCCAACGATTGTCTGATAAAAAACTGCCGGGCCAACCACAGCCGGCACAACTACGACTTTAAATATCCCTACAGCAACGGCAACGTAATTCACCATTGCCGGGGTGAAAATTCAAAATATGCAAGCGATTTCCATATGTACCTCAGCATGTCGAATCTTTTCGATGTTTTTACGGTGAACAGCGATTACCTTGAGTCAACTTTCAGACCATGGGGAGGAAACGCGATCCATGGCTACTCCTCCACCCAGTCGGTATTTTACAATACCATCGGTGAAGCATACCACCCAAACCGGGATTATATTGTTGAATCGAAACAGTTTGGGTGGGGATATGTTATCGGAACCTCAGGAGATGCCTATAAAATCGTCATTGAACCTACCCAGGGAACAACAAACGGTTATGCATTTAACACAGCGCCACCCGATTTTTATGAAGGTATGGGGAACGGAGAAAACCTCAGACCATGGTCGCTCTACCTTGACCAACTTGATAAAAGATTCAAAAGAGATTCCCTGGGAAAGGACTTTTCCGTAGAAATAATCGTAAAAGAGGAACATTCAGGTGATCCGGTTGAAGGGTGTACAGTAAAAGTATTTCAGGAACAGAAAAAAACCGGGACAACCGGCCAGGTATTCTTCGGCAACATCCCCGATATGTTGATCCTCACCCTTGAGAAAGCAGGTTATGTACCGCTCGTAAATGAACAAATTTCAATCTTCAGCGATACAACACTGACATTCTTTATGCAAAAAAAAGTATACAACGTAGTTTTTGAACTTCTGGATAAAAACTCGGGTCAACCGATATGGTTTGCGTATATAACAGTTGATGGAATAACCAAAACCACCAGCTCACTGGGAGTGGCTGAATTTCCCGTGTATGAGGGCGCCTGTAATTTCGAGGTTACTCACGATGCCTACCTGTCACAATCCGGAAGTGTAGCCATTTTTTCAGATACAACCTTTACCTGGTATCTGAGTCTGTGCTCAGCCACCGTAAAATTCAGGCTTAAAAAAGGATCCACTCCTGTAAATAATGCCATGGTTGTTCTGGAAAACGATACTACGGTGACCAGTGCATTGGGAATTTCAAGTTATTATAATCTCCCTGTCGATAGTGTATACCATTACCATATTTATAAGACAAATTATGAACCCGTTGAGGGCGAATTTCTCTTGCTTCAGGATACCACCCTGGATATTCAGATGGTTGCTACCGCTATTCATTCCGGGATACCGTCAAACGAGCCGTTTCTGGAAGCCTGGCCCAATCCTGCCGGGAATGTGCTGAACATTAAAATAAAGCATAACGGGCTACCGGGAATTCTAACCATCACAGATGGTACAGGAAAGGGATATTATAATCAATCCATAGAACAGGAAACGCTGTTGCATGTTGACACCCGGACTTTTCCGGCAGGTTTTTATATTCTGCGTTTTCTGAATAAACGGGAAAGCTATTCCGGTATTTTTATAAAAGACAGTCCGGAATAAAATCGCTGATCGTATTTCACAGAATTCCACGCAGCAACCACGCCCGCCTGACAGAGGGCAGGCGCATTTTTTCTTAGCCGGAAAAGGTTCCGACTATATCGGATTTATTGATCATGTTGTCGGTTCCCGATAGGAAATCGGGACTCCGCTTCGCTTCGTGTCAGTTGTCAGTTGACGGTTGACGGTTGACGGTTATCAGTTGTTCCTTGCTCCTGGCTCTTGGCTCCTGGCTCTTGGTTCTTGATTCTATTTATTCTGAGAATCCAGTAATCTTTTACATTGATCTTCATCTGTACTATCGAACGCGAACAAAGCGAGTGAACAACTACGACAACCTGTAACCTTTATTGATCTTTATTGATCTTTATTGATCTTTATTGATCTTTATTGATCTTTATTGATCTTTATTGATCCCGCTGATTGAAATGAAGCGGGACTGATCCCATTGATCCATTGATCTTTATTGTTTTCCTTCCAGGCCGTTGCTTCTTTGTGCTTAATTGAAAAAGTTAATATACCAGTTGTTTTCATCGAGCAGGTAGTTATAGATCTGTTCCCGTTTCCCCGGGGGATATTTTTGTGCGACCTTTTCAGCCAGGAAGGAAGGATCGTTTCTTCTCTTGGCTACCCGCATCAGGTCATAAAACCGTTCTCCTTCGAAGGCCAGTTCTTTGCCTCTTTCCTCCAGTATTTTAGTATCCAGGTAACGTTGCTTGGCGGCCAGGTTCCCGGTATAATCATAATATCCTATAATTTCATGGGTTACGGGATCATGTTTGTAAATAATATTGTACAGTTCAATGGGTTCTGCGCCTACCCTTCCTCTGACCCCCTTTTGAGGTCTTGAATTCAGTTCGGAATAATTCCTCCCGTTATTCAGAATATTCTTGGCATTTGTAGTATTGGAAGTGGTATATCCATCCTGTTCATAAACCATGTAGGTATATACTTCTGCCAGATTCAGGTGGATTCCTCCAGCCCGGTAAACAAAGAAATTGGCATCCTCGTCCCACCGCTGTTTGTTGATGGAGTATTTCCATACCACGGTATCATATCCTTCCATGATGGTGTTTACTGTCCGGAGATCTCCCTCAGCTTTATACTGCAGCATCTGGGTCACCTCACCGTGTTTCAGGTAACTTTCCATATCAGCTCTGCCTTTGGTATAGGAATAGGAAACTTCAGCTCCCCGGTCATCATTGGGAATCCCCCTGTCATCGTTAGAAAATTTGGCATTATCAGGGCCTTGTCGATCATCAATGCTATAATTCGACCATTCGGTCTCCCACATCATCACAGCACTTTTCGTAGGCTTCAGCATATACTTATGTGGCTCAAAAGGAGAAAATAGTTTCTGCAGCTCATTTTTCTGGAAATTCTCTTTATTGAACCAGATCACCAGAATGTGCTCCATGTTATTGATGGTACTGAAATTTGATGCCCAGTTTGTTCCTCCGGTTACCTGCGTGCACTGGTACCTGTTTTCTTCGGTACTTCCATAAATAATTTTTTCATAATGAAAGGTTGCCTTTGCCAGATTTCCCTGATAAAGGTACATCTGCCCCAATAATGCATGCCAGGCCCAGGTATTCCAGATCACAATCTCCCAGTCTGTATCGTTGTTATTAATATAGTGATTGACACCTACAGCCTTCACATCGTTTTCCAACTGGTCGGTAAATACATCAATCACCATATCCATATCGTATAATCGTTTTTCAAAAGTGATCGGTTTATTGTAAATGGTGTCGTTGTAATACCCATCAACCGCAAAGTCGATGTATACACTGTCGGTATAGGTGCCGGATGAATTTACATACTCCTGTATTTCTTCCATCGTAACCAGAGACTCTTCAATATAGGGCACTTTCCCGTATATCCTGACGGCATAGAAATAAGTCCATGCCCTCATGCATAACGCCTCCCCGTATAACCGGTCGTAATTGGTTATGGGAGTTTCAGGATCCAACAATTCAGGATGTTCTCGTTCCAGAACACGGATAAAATTATTGCATGCAGAAATCAATTTAAAAAACCGGGTAGGCGATGCATACTTATTATCCTTTGAAAAATTAAAGTTATAGATTTCCACCAAATCGGCATCTGCATTTGGAGTGATGGTGAGCATGTCGCCCCTTAACTCACCCAGTACGACCAGTTGTTCCACCAGATCCTGTTGCAATGCATACAGTCCCATTTCAATCGACCGGTATTCATACCAATCATCAAATAACTTATCTTCCGTAACATGCAATTCCTGATCGGGATTCAAAAAACTCTCACACGATGACAACAGCAATACCATTGCCATAAAAGGAATTAAAACTGCGGAATACCTCCCTAACTTATTCATAACCTAAATCATTTCGAATTATAAACCTAATTTAACACCAACAACAAACTGTCTGCACTGAGGGGTTAATCCATAGTCAATCCCCTGACTAATCTGGGAATGGGAATATCCGAATTCAGGATCATATCCCAGATATTTGGTCAGGGTGTAAAGATTATTGGCAGACACGTAAAACTCTGCATTCTGAAATGCAAAAAACTCATCGGGTATTTTGTAGCTTAATGTTACATTCTTAATCCGCAAAAATGAACCATCCTCGATCCAGCGGGTTGAGAAATCAGCATTTCCGATCGGATCGTTCCAATACGCTCTTGGAACATCGGTTACCTGTCCATCGTATTGCCATCTGTTCAGGATCCTCGTACTTTGATTAAAGAGGTTGCTCATTTGCTCATTCTTATACCGCACATAATTAAAGACCTCATTTCCTGTGACAAATTGCAGGAATGTGCTTAACGTCCATCGTTTAAACGTAAATGCATTTGCGAGGCCTCCATACTGTTCCGGAGTTGCCGACCCGATAATTGTTTTGTCGTATTCATTAATGACATGGTCTGGTTCGCCATTTGGCCCTGAAATATCTTTAAACCGTGCATCCCCGGCCTTGAATGGAAAGTCCCGGTCATTTATGAGGGCTGCCTGGTCGGCTTCTTCCTGGGTTGTGAATACTCCCTCAAAAATATATCCGTAAAAACTATTGGCAGCTTCTCCCACCATGTTAACCAACTGGGCTCCATCCAGATCGATGACGTACTTATCCCCCACGATTTCCTGAATTTCGTTGGAAGAGGTTGATACGCTGGCTTGCATGTCCCATTTAAAATTCCTGCTGTCTATTAAGCGTAGGAACGTACTCAATTCCCATCCCCTGTTTTGCAGTTTCCCGGCATTTTCCGGACGGAAATTAAATCCCAGGTATGAATCCACAGGAACAAAAACCAACAAATTATCCGTTGTGGAAGTAAACAGATCGAAACTTGCTCTAAAGCGGTTCCCCAACAAGGCTAAATCAATCCCAAGGTCCAACTGGTTTACTGTTTCATAGGTAAGCTCATCGTTAACCAGCGTTCCCGGATAGAGTCCCATGGTTTCATTGTATCGTACCGACGTATAATAATTGGATGCGGTTGCTTCGCCAATGTCATCGTTCCCTGTCTTCCCATAGGTGGCTCTGAGTTTGAATTCTTCGATCCAATCCAGTTTGTCCATAAATGGTTCACCTGATATTCTCCAGGCGACTCCTCCGGAGTAAAAAAGGCCAAAGGGGTAGTTGCCAATTTTTAAGGTATTGGCCGCATTTTCACCCACGCGTGAGGAACCATCGATCGACAAAGAGGCAGTAACCAGGTAACGGTCCTTGAAACTGTAGCTAATATTTTCATACAACGATACCCAGTTCCATAAACGGTTCTGCCCCCCAATTTCACGCAGATTGTTGGTTCCATCCTCGAGCATACGGTACTCATCGTTCTCATGTGCATTTTTTGTTAAAGCCCAGTCGTACTGAAAATCATTGTGCAGGATATTCAATCCGGTGGTTGAAAACAGTTTATGGTTCTTCCCAAGGGTCTTGTTGTAGGTAAGGTATGAAATGTTATTAAATGAATTTAAGTCGTTATTTGAAGCCTTGGAAACATTGTGTGCTTCGAGGTTGTAGTACCGTTCCATCCCTTTATTGGGTAAAAAGAGTTGTTCCTTGAGTACATTGTAGGTCAAACCAAAAGTGGTTTTAAAAAATAGATTTTCATTGATGGTGGCCTCCAGTCCCAGGCTTCCGACAAAATGATAATTGCTGTTTTGTGCCTGATAATTGTCAATCACAGCCTGAGGATTGCTTACTCCCAGTTCATCCACCTCAGCCAATGTAATCAGCATATTTCCTTCCAGGTCGTACTGATACGGATTTAACATAGGCGATTTGGACAGACTGGTAAGGATCGGGCTGGTTTCTTTTATCCGTGCTGATTCTTTCAGATCCGACAAATTGTAGTTCAGTGACACACCTGCATTCATTTTCAACCATTCAAAAATATTCAACAGGCTGATAAAGCGGAGGTTCACTCCCTGATAACCGGTTGTTTTTATGATCCCCTTATTGTTGGTATACCCGAGAGACAGTCCATACCGGGCAATTTCATCCCCTCCCTTCACTTTGAGATTCAGACTATTAAAGAAGGAATTCTGGAAAATAAGATCCTGCCAGTTCGTATCATGTTGGTAATCAATCCACCTTTCATTGGATGGCTTCAGAAAAAGATTCGGGTATAACTCCTTAATATCTTCATTAAACATTCCTGAAGAGAATAAAACCTCACTGATCAGCGTTTTATGCTGATCGGCATTCAACAGGGGGATCTGATTGGAAGGAGCCAATGAATAACCGCTTCTCAGATCCACTTCAATGGAGGTTGCGGTTGCACTTGGATCCAATGTCTCGATTACAACCAGTCCGTTGGATGCTTTTGAGCCATAGACCGCTGTAATAGCCGGATCCTTAATAACCGTTGTTCGGGAAATATCAAACGGACTGATTCCCAGCAAAGGATTATAGGCGTAACCATCCAGATTGGAGCCAAACAAATTCTGAGGAGTGAGAATGATGTCGTCAACAATATATAAAGGCTGGTTGTTGGCATTCAGGGAACTGACGCCCCTTAACAGGCTTACCGCACCACTGCCCGGGTCTCCGGAACGATTTATTACATGCAATCCCGGTACCCTTCCCTGCATATGCTGATCAATGGAAAGGGCTGTGGTCTGATTGACCGTACCGATATCCAGATCTGAAACAGCGGATACAATATCTCTTCGTAATCTTCTTTGCCCCAATATAAGCAAATTGTCATCCCCTGATATCAGGTCTTCCTCAGTTACGTAAATCGTTAATTCAGTCCTTTTGTTCAGATACACCCTTTTTGATTTATACTGACTGGAAGGAGCTATAATTAACCAATCATCAAGAGAAGTCGTTTTTACTTCAAACGCTCCCTTGCTATTGGTCAGAACCGGTAAATCAAATGACCCTTCAATGCTTACAGATACATTGCTTACCGGTGTATTGTTTCCTGAAAGGACAACTCCATGCACTGTAAGGGTATCCTGGGCCTGAACCGGTAAAAGATTTACTGCCAGAAAACATACTACAAGGATTATCCTTATACCAGAACGTAAGGTTGGTAGATTATTCATAACACTGTGTATTTGCTTTATATTGAAACCACCTCTTATTTCGGCAGTTTGAATATAATTCCTCCTTAATTTCAGCATACCGTTGGACTCAGCCATTTTTTTTATACGGTAAATAAAATCGATACTATTCGTGAATGTTTTTTTCATCCGTATTAGTCGTTATACTCTTTAGACCTTAAATAGGTAACATACCCTTCCCAGCTATCTTCCGGAATAAATTCGATAAAGTCGAGAATCAATCCGTTATTGGATAAATATCCCGGGCCTTTATAAACAAATTTAATTTCTGGTTTACCATACTCCCAGATGCTTTCCACCCAGCAATCCAGGTAATTATAGGTACCTTCCTTGTAGACGCGTTCCCCGGTTACACTGGTATAGACTCCTCTGTACCGCGTATAATCATACCAGTCGAAAGTACGTACCAATTCATCGTTCACATAGATATCGTAGGAACCACCCACGTTCATGTTGGTTCGTATGATCATCAGGTATTTTCCGGGGAATAAACTCCACTTTGTTCTGAATGTTATTTCAAACTGACCCGAATATTTTCTGGGTAAGGAGAGAGACATTACGGAATCTGCGGAAGCAGAACCGATGAAGGATTTAACCGGCTCAACTGCAACATCGCTTTTCACTGTTACATATTTCTTCCAGCTGTATTTATTCAGACCGGAAGCTCTCATGAGCCATTCCGCTTCATGTAAGGTTCCTTCCAAAAACAATGAATCCGGAATGGTATATTCGGAATAGCTGTATCCATATCCATTGCTACAGATCACTTTATCAGCAGGGGTGTAATTAATGGGTACACTATCACCCAGAACATTCATCAGTTTTACCGAATCCCTTTCATACTGCTTCATGAATTCATTTTCTTCAAGCCGGTTTTCGAATACCCCCTGATACAAGAATTCCGGAATAAGAATTTTCTCCTGCCAGTCATAGGGTATGTCATTGTAATCGATCAATCCGAGTTTCTGTGCCATCCCGGTAAGGGCATTGTAATACACATCCGACACAGGAAAGGCCAGGGTAGCTCCCCGGGTTCTGAATTCATGCTTGATAGGGAAATATTCCTCTTCAAACATATTGATCGTTTCAGCCACTGTATCATAAATGGTATTTCCATATTCATCGAACCCGATCGGGCGGCTTCTTTCTTTGTCGAGTACGATGGAATCCTGCTCATCAATAAATCGTTTTAAGATGGGATTAGACAGGGCAATGTATTCATACAAATTGGGTTTTGGAACCGCTACATGGCTCATTTTATAATATTTACCATTCCTGTACAAGGGGCTTTCAAAATCCGTTTCTAGTCCATCCAGTCTGGTGATGCTTCCGTAATTTTCCAGTAAGGCAAACTTTTTACTCAGGGTAAGGATCTGCCTTTTTCCATTCACAAGATTCGCCTGAATAAATTGTTCGGAAATATGGTATTTCACAAGCGTCGTATCAACAGTCCCGGTGTCCTGAAATGCGTTAAAGGCTTCGTTATCCGGCAGGAAGATGGTATATGAATTATCCGTATTAAACAGGGTATCATATTGAAACTGTTTAATAACACTTACAAATTCCGATAGCTCCGGATCTTCCTGGATCGCTTCCCAAACGTTTCTGTCCACTGTTTCAGGTGTGTCGTCGTAATAATGTTCGTCCCAGTATTTGGTACAACCCAGTAAGGTCATAAAGACGAGTACGGTTGCTATGCCTGTTTTGTATCTCATTCCTCAAGAAATTAATTAGTTATATGGTTCAAAATGAATATAATCCCATAAAAACCGTCCCGGTATGAGGGATTCAATTCGAATGGTATGTTCGGAATACACAATAAAATCAATGGTTCCCAACTCCTTCTGGGCAAACGGGTAATTCCCCGATCCTCCGTAGGTAAAGTCGATCAGTCCTCCGATCTTCTTTCCATCTATAAAGACTTCCACCAACGCGTTTTCTGCGTTGTAGGCTTCTGCCCGAAGGTATACCGTATATTTACCCTGAACAATTTTGGGAATGGTATAAGATATTTTAAAATCACCATCGATTTGCAGATAATCATCGCTCCAGCCGGTTCCTGATTCCTCGGCAAGCTGTACAAAAAACAGGTCGGCACCTTCCCAGTTGATGCGCTGCAGGGCCGTCGTATCTTCGATCAGGTATTCACCTACCTCTTCCTTGTATTCATTGAGCAACAACTCCTCATGGAATTGATAATATTTATCGGAGCGTGAAGGAGGTTTTTGTGTCATGATCCGGTCGATGAAATGAATAGCGCCGCTCTGGGTTATCACGTTGCTGTTGTCATAATCAAATCCGATATAATCAATAAACGTAGTATCGGTACCTGTTACTATGGTATCAAACACTTGCTTGGCTTTGTTGATGGCCAGGTCGATTCCCTTCCCGTTAATATTTAACGGAATGTCAGAAAAGGTACTGTAGTTAGTTATAATCCCTTCAAAATCATCCAGATAAAGGTTGCCGGATAAAACATGATACCCCACATAATTGTAAAGCGGATTCACAGGATCGGTATAATTTGTATTGTTCGGACTTACCTTGGCAATCAGATCATTCAGTGAACTTATTTTGCCTTGGTTGTAGATTTGATCCGGTTCCAGCAACAAGGTTACGGGCTGGACTTTTTTGGTTTCATCTTTCATACTGCGGTCTAACACCTCTTTGAATCCGGTAATATCTACCGCTTCCTTAAAGATGGAATACCCCGGATTCATTTCAAGCCAGTTATACGTAGTGAATGTCACCGGGATCAAGGCTTCACTGATTTGGTGAATCCAGCCGTTTGATGCTTCTATATCTTCCAGCACGACAGGCGCCTGATTGTTTATCTTATAGTAAGCGGTATCTTCTTCCAAAACAAAGGTAACGGTCAGGAAGTCCTTTGAAAGTGTCGGCTCCGGAAAAGCACCAAAAGGAAATTCGTTGGTTTCAATGCCTTTGTTGATCACATGGTAGCGGCTGAATATCCTACTGAAAGCCTTGTCGTTTAATATTTCATTCAATGAATTAAACTGATTGCTCTGATCAATAAAACGATCGATGGCGTCATTATCCGGAAGGAATAATGTATAACCCTCTCCATCAGGATTATAAGCGCTTATTGTTTTATCAATTCCCCCCATTTCCAGTATTTGCAGGAAACTGCTGCAACGGTTATCGGTACTGTCCACGATATAATCATAGATCGACATTTGAATCATGTCCTCAAAACCGGGTTCCACAAATTCTTCCGGTTTACAGGAATGATGCCATAACAGGACGGTCAGTACACCAAATATGAGAATGGACTTTTTCATTCGTTTAAATTTATATTTTTCACCTCATGGAACTCATCCCGTCCCCACACCTTTCGGGATCAGAACTCGTTTCATCTGTTTATCCTTGTTTGTTTTTTTTATCGTATATCTTAGAACTTATAATACGGATTTTGTACCAGGGCCGGGTTGTGTTCCAGTTCGCTTTCCTGAATGGGCATATACCAACCCAGCGGATTGGTTAATTTGGTAGCCAGAATCCTTTTTTGTGTAGATGGGACATTCTGTATGATCACCTCAATCAGGTCAGCTTTCCTGGCGAAATTGTTTCTTCTTCCCATCCGCAACAGGTCAAACCATCTTTTCCCTTCAAATGCCAGTTCGAGGGCTCTTTCCTCCATGATGGCATCTTCAAAAGCAATTTTTGAGTTGGGCAGTGTCAGGGGAGGCACATCGGCGCGTTCCCTGATTTCATTCAATATATTCAATGCCTCCGTATATCTTTCAAGCTGGGACAACGCTTCGGCTTTCATCAGCAACACATCCGCCAGCCTGTAAACAATCCAGTTGGCACTGGTTTGCTCAATCCCTGTACGCACTGAAATTCCATCGGGCTCCCTGCCTACATATTTCCAGACAATAAAATCATCTTCTCCGTATTTTGCTATGGAAGAGTTCTGCCCACGTATCAGTTCAGCAGCGCCGTACTCAGGTGCAAACATTTGCAAGGCTTTCTGACTCGGGTCGTAGGAATAGCTTAACCTTTGTGTCATTCCATAGACACTGTTTTGTTGTCCGTTTGCCATATCGAACTGAAATTCAAAGATCCCCTCCAGTGAATTCCCCGGATAAAAAATATCAAACCATAAATCATTGGGCATTATTTCATATTCCTCATTTGCTTCGATATACTCCACATGTTTAATGACCTTCTCGTAATCAAATTTCCAGAGGGCAATGTCAGCAATCAGGGCATCGTAAGCTGCTTTGGTTGCCCGGCCTCTGTATTCTTCCAGTGTATTGTATTCGGTGGGTGCAAACTGCCTGTTTTGTTCCAGGTCGAGAATCATGGAATCGAGTACCATATCGCCATCCGTTTTAGGAAAATAAACCTCGCTGTCATCGCTTTCAGTAGGTTCCAGCACAAGCGGCACATCTTTAAAAATCCGGACAAGGTAAAAATAGGCCAGGCTTCGCAAAAAATAGGCCTCCGACATGACACTCTTCAATTGATAGTCGGTATAGGTATCATCAATTTCCTGTACCAAAGGAGCATTTTTGATCACTTCATTTGTATAATTGATGATACGATAAAACCCGGACCAGTTGCTCATCCCGTTTTCCGGATAAATATTCCCTTCCATGATATTGCGCTGGGTCCCTCCCAGGTTGATATCATCGGTAAGCATATCGGCTCTCATCTCGCCGAACTGGAAAAGGGTTCCGTCCATGGAAGCAAACGATTCATAGGCTCCCATCAGCACGGCATTGACATCCTCTTTTGTTTTCCAGAACTCTTCCCTGATCAGCCCTCCGGGAGGCAGGAGTTCCATCCATTCACTGCATGAATACTGCACTGCAAGCAGAATTGCTAAAACGATATATTTAACTTTCATTTTCATACCCTTCATAATTTGCTTTTAGAAACCAACAGATAATGTAAATGTCACTATTTTGGAGGGTGGGGTTCTGGCATTATCTACCCCCATCCAGAAAGGATCCCCTCCTGCAACTCCCACTTCGGGATCCTGCCCGGTATAACTTGTAAATGTCATCAATTTCCGGGCGCTCATAGCAAGGGTTGCATTTCGTATGCCTAACTTATCACAGAATTCTTTTTTGAAACGGTATCCCAGTTTTATATTGTTCAGGCGGATAAAATCTCCTCTTTCGACATACCGGTCTGATCCCAGGTTATTGCAGGGATGATTGAGGTAAGCCCGGGGCAACATTCCTTCCTCGTCCTGACCCTGAACCCTCCAGCGGTTTAATACTGCTTTGCTTTGGTTGTTCCTGTCACCCATTCCTTCGGTAGATATGGCCACACCATTTACAATATCAAAACCTAACCGATAGTGGAAACTGAATGAAAAATCAAAATTCTTATACCTCAGGTTAGAACCAAAACCTCCTATATAATCCGGGTTTGAATCTCCAATATATTCAACATCATTCAGATCAATTACCCCGTCATAGTTCAGGTCTTTATAAATGGCATCTCCTCCTTTGAAATTGTAAGTTCCCAGATAAGAAAGCGGCACAGGAACTCCTTCACTGTCAACAAGGATATTGCCTTCTTCATCATACGCTTTCACGTCTTCATCGCTGGGCCACACTCCAAGGTACCTGAATCCGAAAAAGGATCCGATGGCTTCCCCTTCAATGACCCTCTTCGGATATTGCCCGTTTCCAACGGAAACGTCCCTTTCGGTAACGAAATTATTGGGTAGTTCAGTAAACATATTCACGTTATGGGAAATATTGAAATTAAATGCCAACCTGAAATCTCTTTTATTGATCACGGTTCCGTCGGCCATAAAATCCCAACCTGTATTGCGTAATTTCCCTGCATTCAAATATCTCAGGCTTCCGAATCCGGAAGAAGAGGGAATGGCATAGCCGGTGAAAAGAAGGTCATGGGTTACTTTATCGTAAAACTGTCCCTGCATATAAATCCGGTCATTGAAAAGATACAATTCTCCGCCGATATCATAGGAATAGACCGACTCAGCCATCATGTTGCTCAGCTGAATGCTTGTTGGCACAATTGCCGGATTGGTAATATAGACCCCGGTGCCTGTCGATTCATAGGTCGCAAAACGGGCATAGGTATCGGAAGGCTGCCTGCCGGCTTTCCCGAAGTTCACAATAAAACGGCTTTCGTTACCCAGCCAATCCCAGGAATCCAGAAAAGCTTCACTGGCAAATCTCCATCCGAACTTAACTCCGTAAAAAGTAACCCACCGGTGGTTAATCCCAAAAGCCGAGTTGGCATCAGCCCGGAAGTTGGCATTGAAGAGATAACGGTCTTTGAACTTATAGTTTACATTGGCCAGGCCACTCAAATCCCTGCGTTCCCCCAAACCCGATCCAATATATCTAATCTGTCCGGTGATAGCCGGATCCTGAAGATCCACACTCGGCAATTTGTTGCTTTGAATGTTTAACCATTCGCTGTATTGCTGCTCGGTAAGCCATCCAATGGTTCCTGAAATGGAATGATCCTCATTTTTAAACGGATTATTGATGCTCAGGGTACTTTCGGTCTTTATGGAGGAACTTATGTTGTTTCCTTCTTCAGCTTGATTAACGTCCATATCCAGCCAGTCTACACCCAATGCATTGTAAGGAATATAGGCTTCTGACTTTGATCCGTTGTACTGATAGGTCACCGTTTCGTTGAAGGTTAAAAGATCATTGATCGTGTAGCGTAGAATAAAGGTATTCTGCAGGGAATTGGAGAGGGAGTTGTCATATCCGAGTTCCGCTAAAGCAACAGGGTTGTAGTAGCTGGCTCCACTTCCCTGATAACTGTTAATGGGAGAAAAATATTCACCTGTAGGCTTTCCTTCATGGTCGTATTCCCAGATGCTCATATTGGGGGCCTTCCGGTAAGCAATAGATCGAACATTGCTCCTTCCCCAGGGGGTTACATTTCCTTCGCGGGCATTCCGGTTGTAATTAAACTGAATCGAGAAAAACAACTTCCTGGAAAGAAAATAATCAAGGTTCAAACGGGTGGAAAACCTTTTGCTGCTGGTATTGATTGTTGTCCCTCCTTCATCGACATAGCTGAATGAGGTATAATACCGGGTTTTTTCCCCTCCTCCGGAGATATTGAAGAAGTGGTCCTGGGTAAAACCTGTTTGCGTAATTGCCCCGATCCAGTCGGTATTGGCAGAATAGTTGTAAAAATCATCGAAATCCCTGTCGTATGCTATTTCCGGCGGAATATCAAAAACCCCCTGGCTGTTGTGCCATTCTTCAAGCTGCAGCATAATGTACTCATCACCGTTCAACATAGGAATTTGATCCGGCTGGATATTTACACTGCTTTTAAAGGTATAGTCAAACTGTACGGCTCCCATTCTTCCTTTATGGGTTTCAATCAGCAATACACCATCGGCGCCCCTGGATCCGTAAATGGACGTGGAAGCAGCATCTTTCAGCACCTCAATGGATTTTATATCCTGGAGGGCGATGTTTACCAGTTCACTGATATCCTCCTGGTTGGCAGAGCTCAGGTCGAGCTGGGCGCTGCTCACTTTCATCTGAGGGATTCCGTCGATAACGATCAGAGGAGAACTGCCACTCATGGATCCTAACCCACGGATAACCAGTTGGGAGCCGGCACCGGGATCACCGGAAGCACTGATAATATCGAGCCCACTGACCCTTCCCTGCAGTGCATCCGCAGCGGATGTAATTCCTGCATCCTGCATTTCAACCAGATCAATCTTTACCGTGGAGGAAGCATCGTCGCGTTCTGCTACATTTGTTAACCGGTTGCTTGTCCTGGCTTCAGCCGTTATCGTTACCTCGCCAATGGCAATGTCGTCGGAACTTAACTCCACGACAATAGGCTTCGATGGATCCACTTCAATGGTCTGGGTTGCATAGCCGATTACACTGACTTTAACCGTATTGGAAGGATCAACCATCTCGTAAACAAAGTTACCGTTCACATCGGATGTTGTACCACTCACGACACGGTCTTCGCTGTCATATTCAATAATGTTGGCTCCAATAATGGTTGTTTTATCCGCTTTATCAACTATTCGGCCCGTGATGATCGTTTCTTCCTGTGCATACCCCCGGAGAAAACTAAAAAAGGCCAGAAGAAGAAGTATGATGGTTTTTCTGATGTTTTTCATTTCGTACAAAAACCTTTGGATTTATGAATCTAAAATAATTTAATCTGTTCTATTTTGTATCTAATTCTTCAAATTGAAGCACCCGGTCAATCTCATGAATAACTGCTGTAGAGGAGAGTACAGGGAATACTGCATCCGCTTCCCCAATATTGCGTGCCATAATCTGATTGGCTTTCGGAGATTCTTCCACCGTAAGATAGTGGGTTCCGTCTTTGGCAGGAATATGAATGATATCGTAGCCGGTATCGACATAGATTTTAGTAAAGAACGTTGAGAATTCCGTCGATTGTTCATCTTTCCGGGTTGTTTCATAATATCCCGACGGGGCATTGCCGTCGGTGAAGATCATTTTACCCTGAATGAAATGCAACTGCAGCAGTTTTTGCAACTCCTCTTTTGTTAAGAGGCTGAAATTATAATTTTCTATGGCCTCCTGAGTGGGTATAAATATGGTATAGATTTCGCTCTCGGAAAGGAACGTGTATCGATATTCATTGGGTAAAGCCAAATCGGCCTGGACCAATAAATCGTGGAAAGCACTATAGGTAGTGGAAATTTTCGAATATACATTGCTGGCCGTAAATCTGAACCAGTCTTCCACATCGTAGGTGACCCCGTTATCGGCATTCGTACTGATCTGTTTGGGAATAAGCTCAACTATTCTGGAACCTTCGTATCCATCGGTAGTCAGATTGGTTCCCTGAACCACACCCGTTTCATTGTTAATGATCAGGTAATTGCCTGCCATATTCTTAATAAATTCCTTGCGGGAAATCCCATTGGGCTGCTGCACTCCTACCTGATTCAGTATGAGTGTTCTGAGATCAGACAGACCGACGCCATATTCCTGGGCTGTGCTTCCGCTGACCTGAAACAAGGAAAACCGCTCTGTTACCGGATTGAACAAAAGGGAGGAATCCTGACGCAACTCCATATCGCTTTCCACATAAAATGAATAGGTTTGATTTTGACGTTTCAGGGCCGATAGTAAACCAGATCGTTCAATGGCATTCATAATAAATGAATACCCTCCCTGCCGGTAGATGGGCCCTGTTATGCTGCTGAATGCCCGGGGTACAATGGCTTTTTTCACCCCAAAAAAGGAGGTGTTGCTTCCAAACTGTTTGTCAATAATATCTTTCTCGTCCACCGTAATAAGATCCATTTCCCCGTTGTAAAACCGGTTTTCCAGATCTGTCTGATAAATCGGATTGGGAGCCATGTAGGTGTTCACAATCATTCGTTTGATATTTCTCGGGGCTCTGTCGAAATTTCCCCATTGCTTTGGACCATCGATGTATTCGGCAATAAAGGCTGCCAGTGCTTCATTGGTCGGAGCCATCAGTCCGTAATGATAGCGTATGGTCACATTATTGGGCAATCCAAAGGTCCCGGAAGGAGGCCTTGTCCGCTCGTTGTGGATAGAGTAAAGCAATTCAGGATAGGTCACGTCAAACAGGGAATCCACTTTCAATCCCTGTTCTGCACCAGGCTGATCCATGGTTAATTCATCGTTGTAGTTGAAATCCGGAAACAAATTGAGCAAATCCAGAAAATCAGAATAGGATCCCGTATTCTCTTCGTTGCTTAAAATCTCATATCCGTTTTGAAGCGGTTCCACAACCTGGTCTACCCTGTAGATAAATCCGTTTTCTGCAAATATCTCGTCTCCCACAATTTTTGCATTCGCAAAATAAATATCGTTGGAGCTTTCAAAAGGCCTTCCGAAATAGAACGCATAATCGGATGAATTCAGGTCATAAATATCAAAATACTCCTTGTAAAAAAACGGGGCATATTTTCGTGAATCGGTGACAATCTTACGGTTCAAAGGCGATGCCAGGGTATCCACAATCTGAAATTCCCTCTCCCCTTTTCTTCTCACCCCAACGTTCATTTCATCGTTTAACAGAAGAGTTTCTCTTTTGAATCCTTTGGCTTTGTCGTTATTGATGTCCAATGTATCAATCCATCCATAGACATCAAGCGACCGCAACTGCACCTTGCTCCAGGGATTCTGTACAATGTGGTACTTCACCATCCGGGTTAATTCCTCCATCGGAATCTCTTCCACAGAGTTGTACTTCGGATTTTTCTGAAAATATTCCTGAAAGGCATCGTTGGTAGGAGCAAAAACCGTATAACTTCCCGATACATCAATGATGGTATCGTATCCTGTCAACTCCAGACACTGCCTAAATGTGGACAGGTCTGCTGAGTCTTTCATTTGTGTGTACAACTTCCCTGCAAGCCATTCCGGCCTTTTGAATTTGTCAAACTCCGGCTCGCAACTTATAAAAAGTAGAGCCAGCAACCCAAGGAATGTTAATTGTCTTAAATTAATCATCAGTTTGTAAATTATTGAGACGACAAATGTAACATAAATCTCACATCAAACATAAGAAAATTGCATTTCAAAATATGCTATATAATATGCAGGTTATAACAAATATCTTACATAAATCAATTATTCTCCCTCAATGGTTTCAATTATGACATACTTGTAATATTTATGTCATTCACCGGGTTCTGATCCGGGAAACCCTTATCTCTGTAGTTCGCCGGGGTCACTCCAAAATGTTCTCTGAAACATTTAATAAAATAGGAAAGATTGTTAAACCCGGAAAGGTAACAAACCTCTTTGACCGTATTATTTCTCTTATTTAAAAGGGTATAAGCTTTCTGCAGTTTAACTACCCGTATAAACTCCACCGGTGAATAACCGGTCAGGGCTTTCAGTTTTCTGTACAACTGGGTAGTGCTGATGTGCAACCGGGCGGATAGTTCTTTCACATTAAAATCGGAATCTGAAATATTCTCTTCCAGTATGGACCGGACACTCATGATGAATTCATCATCTTTTGAAAGATTTGTTTTGGTCACCTCCACCATAAAATTTTGCGTAATGTATTTTTCCCGGATCAGTTCCCGGTTTTTAATCAGCCTGGCAACCTGGGATAAGATCAGATTGATATCAAATGGTTTGGTCACATAGGCATCGGCCCCCAGATTGTATCCTGAGATCATCTGGGTTTCATCATTTACAGCTGTTAACAGAATTACAGGGATATGGCATGTTTTCAGGTTTTCCTTTATCTGCTTGCATAGTTGAAACCCATCTTTAACAGGCATAATAATATCGGATATAACGACATCAGGGATAATTTCCCGGATGATCTTCCAACCCTCCTGGCCATCTTTTGCATCATAGCATGTATAGATCCGGGATAAAATATTTTTCAGATAGTACCGCAGTTCCTCGTTGTCTTCCACGATGAGAATTTTGCATTCTTTGTTTTTTCCGTTATCAGAAACAAATTGTTTCAGCAGCTTTTCGTGGTCAAATCTCCTCATCTCTTTTTCAAAATCACCCTCATCCTCAGGAAGAATTCTCTCCGGACTTTCTGAATACGGGAGAATTACATGAAACTCCACTCCTTTGTCAGGGATCGATCTCACTTCAATGGATCCGTTATGCATTTCCACCAGGGATTTTGTAAAAGACAACCCTATTCCGGCCCCATCGATATTTTCGTTGGCTTTATAAAATCTTTTAAAAATTTTTGATTCTTCTTCTTCGTTAATTCGGGGCCCTTCATTAAAAACCGTTATTTGCAACTGTTTTTCAACGGAAGAACTGCCATTGCCTGAAATTTTATCGTGTAAAGCCAGGGTTACAACAATATTGTGGTTATCATCGGTATGTTTAAACGCGTTTGAAAGCAAATTATACAGCACTTCTTCAATTTTCTGGGCATCCACAGAAGCCATGATCTTGTTGGCTGGTACATTGATGTTAAGGTTTACCTTCCGCTGGCTTTCCATATACTTAAAATTGAGTACGACATCTTTGACCAACCTGACAATGTCTGTATCCTGTTTAAACAATTTCAGTTTTCCGGCATGAAGTTTTCTGAAATCAATAATCTGGTTTATCAGTTTTAACAGATACCTGGAATTCCTGTAAATCAGGTGGAGGTGATTTTTCCAGAATGGATCAATATTTTTATAGTTCTGAATCATATCATCAATAGGGGCAATAACCAGGCTGAGAGGGGTTCGTAATTCATGGGCGATATTGGTCAGAAAAGTCATTTTACTCTCATTGTTTTCCATCGTTATTTTATGGATTTTCCTTTCATAGACAAGTCGTTGCCGGTTCACAATGATGTAAATAAAACCACTCATAAGCAAAAGAATACCCACAAAAAATAAAATACTCATATACCAGGTCAGATACCATGGGGACAGGATCTCCAGATCAAATTCTTTGATGCTTTCCGATTCAATATCATCGGAACTGATGGCTTTGGCTTTAAAGGTATATTCTCCGGAAGGCAGATTGGAATAATAGACATATTGTTGCTGAGGGATGGCTGTCCTCCAGGTGCCGTCATATCCTTCCAGTTTATATTTAATCCGGTTCCCCTCAGGATGTTGAAAATGCAGAGAGGATACTCCAATACTAAAGGAATTGTGTTTATGGGGTAACTCAATCCGGTCTGTCCAGTTCAGGCTTTTTTTAAGAATCACGGCATTGTCAACGGTGTCCCCCACTTCAATCACATCATTTCCCAGCCTGAGGTTGGTCAGGGCAATCTTTGGTTTAAAAGGATTTGCTTTGATCCGGTTTGGGTAAAACCGGGTAAATCCGTTGTCCCCACCAAAAAACATCTCTCCATCCAATGATTTATAATAGGCATTCACCATAAAGATCTCTCCCTGGATCCCATCGGACAAACCATATGTTTTGATTTCTGCATTCCCGGCATATTGGATATAAGAAACCAGTCCCCGGTTTGTGCTGATCCATAATCTCCCCATATTGTCCATCAGAATTCCCAAAACATCATTACTGGGCAATCCGTCTTCAGTAGTAAGAGAATGGAAGGTCTCCTGTACGGGATCGAAAATATTAATACCTCCCCCCTGGGTTGCCAGCCATATTTTGCCGTCGTAATTTTCAAAAATGCTATTAATTTCGTTGTTGTTCAGGTAACCCGGGCGGAGCTTATCGGCAATAAATCGTTTAAACCGCAACTGGGGTTCGCTGTTTCCTGAAAGATCGAGATTCTTATAATTTGTTTTTAACAGATTAAAGCCATTGACGGTACCAACCCAGAACCTCCCTTTGCTGTCAAGGGTAATCTCTTGAATAAAATCATCGGTCAGGGATTCCTGATCATTGGGATTCATCCGGTAGTGAAAAAACTTTCTTTCCGGATTATTCTTTAAGGCGGGAATAAAAAGCAATCCGCTTCTCCAGGTTCCACACCATATATTCTCATGTTCATCGATGAATATTTTTCTGACAACTCCCCTGTAAATCGGGGGTTCTGAGTAATCAAACTGCCAATCCCCATTCACCTTGACAAGTTTCATCAGTCCATAATCCGTACCGACCCAAAATACAAATTCTGATTCCCGGGCAATACTCCAGATTCCAATTTTGTTGCCATTGGATTGTTGAAATTCAACCACCTTAAATTCAGGATCTTTGGATAGATCCATATTCTTTTCCATACTATTTAATCCACCCGTGCGGCAGCCGATAAGAATCTCGTCCGTGTTTCCACTAAAACACATAACGTTATTTGATCGCAGTGTATTTTTCTGAAGCGGATCGCTCCGGTAGGTATAAAACTCTTTTAGATATAGGTTTTTAATGCTTAATCCCTGCCCCTGATGACCAATCCACAAATTCCCGGAGAAATCTTCAAACAGGCAATGGATGTTGTTGTTCAACAAGGTTCCAAACCGATTGGGATTTGCTTTATAGCTTCCGGCTTTCCCAAGATGAAGGTCTATGTATAACAGCTCGGGATTATGGGTGGAACCATACAGTTTGTGGTTGCTGGCATACAATACCTTCCGAACGTCAGTCCCTTTAAAATAAACCGCCTTCACCGCCTTGCGTTCCCCGGGTGAATAAACGGTTATTCCGTTATCTGTAGCCAGATACAGGGAATTCTCCTGTTCCACATGTTCCAGGGAATTGATCCTGTCAGCAAACCCGGTTTTTTTCCTGATCTGAAGAAACGGTTGTCCGGCACTGCTTGTATCCAGTCCTGCCGTATATAAATCAGAGCCTCCGGAACGATTGAATGCTACCATGTAGATGGTATTGGCATAAGAGACGGAATAATTCAGAAACCGGATCTGTTCCTCGCCGTCGTAAACATCCAGTTTCCTGGCCTTATAATCCGGATCCCCTTTTTTTTCCAAAGGATAAATAAAAAAACCTTCCAGGGCATGAATGATCAGGTTCCCATCCATCTCTGATAAATAATTTATATCGATAGGAAAATCAAACCTGCGGTCGAAAGCAATGGGAACAAATGAATGATCTTCCTTATTATATACATTGAGGCTTCGGGAAGTAATGATCCATAAATTATCCAATGAATCGAAAAAAAGCTTTTTAACCTTTTTGTCCGGCAAACTTTTTGGATTGCCTATTTCCGGCCGGTACGAATTAAAACTGATTCCATCGTAACTGATCAGGCCTGACCAGGTTGCAAACCACATCTTCCCTGTCTGATCCTGTTCTATTGAATTTATTTCCCCATCATACAGCCCTTCCTGCGGCCTGAGATACCTAAACTGCTGAGAAAACACATTCAATGTTAATAAAACGATCCATCCGGATAATAACACATTTTTCATCTGATAAAATTGTCTAATTTTAAGGGTTCAGATGCCTTCCTGTTCGGCTTTGCTTCGCTGAAGCTATGCGAAAGCCATGCAGACAGGAAACTCCCATCCCCACAAATTACTCTTGTTTGTGGCATGATTTGTCAGGATCGGTTCATTCCCCTAATAGTAAATTTCATTCCCCTATAACACAGAAATTACAAATATATAAATTTTATAAATAAACAAGGGGCAATTACTTCAGGGATAAAAAACAGGAAAATATGTTATTATCTATTGATTTATTGAATATTAATAATTTACGATTCAATGGTACCTTTTTATGATATACCCCATGCATTAACACAAAAAGTACATTTTTGAGGATGAAACATCCCCACTACGCTTTTCGTTTAGTTCTCCTTTTCATACACCTGTGTGACGGTTCTTTCAGAATCATCCCTGAATCCCGGAGAAGTCTGTATGATTTTCAATCTCTTCCCGTTGTTTTCAAGTTTCCATTCTTCCGAGCTTTTCATCTCAGTGGATTGACCTCCCCGGTTGAATTTCATGGTTGTTGTGATAACAACCGACCGGGATTTTTCATTCCATTGAGCCGTAGAAATTCTTGGAAAATTAAAGGATACCGATCTCATTTCTGAACCATCCAGCCATATTTCGTCGTTCGTAATCTGGTCATCTCCCCATTCAACGACAGCATACCGTTTTATATAAAGCACATCTTCATCGTGGTCCACCACCATTTTATAGGCAGAACTGCCACCCATTCCTCCCCTTCCTGCTGACTGGCTTTTCTCTTCATTCAGGATCCACTCTCCTGAGAAATCAACAGGATACTTTGATTCCAGGGGCAATACTGGCAGTTGACAAGCTTTTCTAAAGGGAGCCATCACTTCGTGATACGCTTCATCTTCCTGGAAAAGCAACCGTGGATCTTTTACAAAATTCGCATATTCTTCTTTAGACGTTAACCGGACCATTCCTGCCCAGATAACCCAATACGACCAGTTAGGCTGAGTATCCAGGATTTCCGTGGAGGGAGGATTTCCTACTTCACCCAAAACCAGAGGTTTCCCATTGGATAATACCATCAGACTGTCGTAATAATCCTGATTAAAATCGCTGCCATACACATCAAGCGAAAGGATATCCAGGTAGTCCGTTCCGGGATAGAAATTTCTGAACTGGCGTATAGGGGTAGCTGGACGGTCCACACTCCATACCCATACCAGATTGTTCAGTTTGTGATAATTCACATACCGGTCGTATAACATTTTATAAATATCAATGGTGCTGTATTCACCTACTCTTCCTCCCCACCAGAACCAATCGCCATTCATTTCATGATAGGGTCTCCACAAAACGGGAACCTTTGCATCCTGAAGTTGTTTCAGGTATACAGCAACCGAATCAACCTGTCTGAGCCACCTTTTATGCAACCGGGTTCCCGGGGTTAATAACTCCTTGTATTGTTCATCAAGCAATTGCCCCTGTACGCTGGCCAATGCATCGGGAGGCGCCGGCTGATCGCGCCTGGGCTGGAAGGTTACCGGTTCATCGGCAGTGGGAGGTACAGCATGCCAACATATGGTAACAATTGATCCCTTCTGGTGCTGCCGGATCGCTTGTTTAACGATATCCGGTCTGGCCAGATAGGAATCCGTATCCCCCTCCTCGGCAAATCCCATATCGGTACTCCACACGGCTGGTGTATACCCCATATATTTTTTAGTAAATTTACTGTTCCGGTCTTTGGTAGCCGGATAGTTGTGTTGCCCGGTAAGGGTATACTTACCGGTTATTCTGTGAAAAAGATCAAGCAATGCACGTGCTTCTTTGGTCATATCCGGGTTAGCCGGTTCAACGGCACTTTCCAGGTTCAGTGCGCCACATACAAGCAGTGTCGCGATTGCCATGAATTTTAAATTTCTCATTACCGTCATTTTTTAAGTTTTGTGAATCTTCGTGATTTCGTGATTTTGTGGCATTTTCTTATTTTTTATTTTTCGGAGTGGTCTCAAGATTAAAACCTGACAGGACAACCACAGGTTTTTCGCCTCTTGTATCTTCATCTTTGCATTGTATGGTTATGGTTTTTTCCTCACCGGGCATTAATGCCAGGTAATTATCGCTGAAGAATGCCGGAAGGATGCGTTCCCCGCTTTTTTTGCCTTCCACTTTCAACCGTACCATAAGAACAGGGTATTCAGAAGTATTCTTCAACCGGATTGCAAGGAACCAGGTTTCCCCCGATTTTTTAACCCGGGTATCCGTATCGAGGGCACCTTTCGGCAATTTATTCAGTGCCTGATAGTTCCCATCTTCAAGTCCCCTCCAGTAAAAATTCTCAGAGAGTACCTTTTCACCCTTCAGCAAGATCAATTTAATAAAATGTACGGAAGATAAGGTTTCCGGAAATTCCAGTGAAAAACATTTGACTGTACTATCTTCGTTGCTATCCAGTTCTTTTTCATTTTCCCACCTAACCGACCCGTCCATATTGATCAGCTGTGCTTTTGCGGTTATATGCTTGCGGGTTCCGGCATGATAATTAACCACCTCCACCTGGTCATCGGTAGGATTCCACTGAATATGAATGGGTTCTGAAGCTTTTTTACATCCGAAGTACGCAGCGGTAGGTTCAAAGTAGTAATCATAGGTTTGCCATACCATGGAAGGCCATGCGGGATGACTCATCCAAAGAAGCAATCCTTTGCGCAACGGACTTCTGGCCTCGAACATCCCCCGGTATCCGTCGTAATTGATCCGCTGGGCCAGGCTGGTAAATTGTTGGGCGCTGTTCACTGTACCAAAGCCTCTTTCGACCAAATCATTAAAGGATGCAGCTCCCTGTGCTCCGTTAAGGCAGTAATCATGCAATCCCCACAAGCTGTTCTGGGGCCACCATGCCGGTTCCGGCAAGGTTTGCTGGAGGCTTTCGAAAGGCATCACATTGGGCATTCCTCTTTCGCTGTGGAATTTATCAGCCCCATAGAGCGTGTAATAGGAAGCCACCGGCAAAGCCCGGTAGGGCCCTCCACCGCTGACTACCCCCTGCGATGAATTGGAAATATAAAAAAGCCCGGGGTGATCTTCCAGAATCAGCTTTCGCAAGGCGGTATCCAACACCTCAGGAGGATTCCCTTCGTTTCGTCCGCAATAAATGCCCACCGAAGGATGATTCCGGATCCTGAGAACCATGTCCCGGGCATTGTCCAGAAACATTTCCGGATCATACGGATCCGGACCGTCCGCGGGATTTGCCAGCCAGAAATCCTGCCATACCATAATACCATGCCTGTCGCAGGCTTCGTAGAATTCCTCATCTCCCGTCTGGCCTACCCAGTTCCGTATCATGGTAAAATTCATATCGGCATGATAGGCTACGGCAATATCATACTCCCGGTTTCTGTAGTTCAGGTTGGATTCCGGAAATCCCCAGTTTCCTCCGCGTCCGATAAACCGTCTCCCGTTGATGTACATTTTCAACACCTGATCATCTGTATTATAGGTCATCTCACGTATACCGGATTGAAATCCCGTTTTATCGGAAAGACCCGATGCAGTTGCAAACCCCAGCTCCACTTCATACAAATGGGGATTCCCATATCCTCTGGGCCACCATAATTCGGGATTCTCCATCATCAGTTCCGGATGAGTGGTGCCATCCAGCCAGATGGTTTTTGTTTCTGAGCCTGCCAGCGATACATTCTGTTCAAAGTGAATATCGCCATATTTCCCGGTGAGTTCTCCCTCAACGTTCTCACCGGAATGATTCTTCAGGGTAACCCCGACCCTGATTTCAGCCAATGTGGTATCAGGCAAAGGCAGATCTGTCACAATGAACGGATGGTTGAGGGTTACTTTTCCGAAGGTGGTCAGAAATACATCATTCCAGATCCCCATATTCCTTCCCCGGATGGTAGGAATCCAATCCCATCCGATGGATGCATGATAGGTGGGATTATCGCCTCCCAAAACACCTCCGTTTTTATCAGGGCTCACTGCTGTTTGTTCTTTAACCACTCCAATGTTCTCATTTTTAATCAGGAATACAGCCAGTACATTTATTTCTCCAGGTCGCAACAATCCGGTAACATCAAATTTAGCCCGTGCAAAAGCTCCTTCAATCCGTCCGGCTTTGGCCCCATTTAAATAAACATCTGCTTTCCAGTTGATCCCATCAAAGTTCAGAAAAGCGTGTTCGTTGATAAAATCAGCCGGTACTTCAAATTCATTCCGGTACCAGAAATCGGAGTTAAAAAAGGATTCAGAGATCATTAACTGGTTGTCGCCGTAATTCGGATCCGGAATCGCACCGGCCTTCCAATAACTTGTCAGTACGGTAGCAGGAACGGTAGCAGCCAGCCATTCCTTATCGCTGTATCTTTTCCGGGAAATGGTTTCTCCGTTTTCATGAACCAGCGAAGCCCGCTGAATTTTCCAACCGCCCCCCGACAGAATAATCCGGTTTTCCCCCACCTGTTTGGGAGAAGGTTTGGGCACAGGCACCGGTCCACCGGTACCAAACACCTCAAATTCGCTTAATACAACCCTTTCCCCCAGGATCGAGGAATTCGTTGACAACCGAACATATCTTCCCGAAACAGGGGTTTTAAGTTTAATTTGCCCGGGGATCTCTCCATTTCCTTGAAGATCGGTTATACCCATCCACTTCTCCCCGTCATCCGAAATCTCCACATAGCCGGAAAAAGCTTTACGAATCCAATGAAGAGCCAGGCTGTCTACAACACATACCGCACCTAAATCAACACAAATCCACTCCTTTTCATTGCCTGAACTCATCCAGGCACTTTTAAAAGTATGCGAAGGAGCCATTTTGCGTTCCGTATGATTCTGATAAAAAACAAAATCGCCAACCGACCAGGATTTGGCGCACGCAGCAGAAAGCTTCATTCTAAAAAATCTGAAACCAGGAGACTCAGCAATGCTAAATGTAGGGGTTATATTCCTCTCGGGGTCGCGTCTTCTGAATCTGAACACCGGAACAGAAGCAACGGATGAATCCGGAGAGCGGGGACGCATGGTTCCCGAAGGCTCAGGATGCCTGCTGCGTCGTGTGGAATCTGATCCGGAAGATCTCCTGTTGGCACCCATCCGGGCAAAAGGATTTGGTTTCTCCACACCGGGAAATCCAACCCCCCCTTTCCTGCCCAGTTCAACCCAATCTTCTCCGTCATTGGATCCCAGCAGCGTAAACTGCCACTTCCCCTTTTTGTTTTCATCATACGTCAGATCCCCTTTAATCCCTATTTCTGTCACTTCAGATCCTCCTGATCCGGAACCAAATTCAACCTGTATCCAACCATCGGAGCCTTCGAGGCTTATTGCAGTGAGTTGATTGTGATCCAGCAACCATTCCCGTTCATTCTTCGGAAGAATCCCCAGGTTTGTGGAAACAGAGATTCTGTTCGGATCGTCCTTCTCAATTATCCCATCCGTAACCAACTGTGCGGTAAGATTATAATCATAACTTGAGGAGTGAAAGGCAGCCCTGTTTTTTGCCAGATTCCGATACGTATCCTTTTCTATTTCCAGGGCAGGTGAAAAATCTTCTCCGGGCAGGCCGGGATATATCCCGATTCCCCGTGTATACCTGTTTTTATCTTTGTTACAACCTATACAAAAAACAAAAAAACAAAAAAATCCAATTATGGTGTAAAGAATATGAATCCGCTTCATACCGATTTTTCCAACTCCTTTTTATTGATTCTGGAAATCCAGTTCTCCATGAAGGGCTTTTTTGAAAAATTCCCCTCCTTCAGTCAGTTCATAGGTTTCATTTCCCCAGGAACGCAGCATGTTGGGGCCCCATTGGGGATCAAAGACCCAGCACATCCAACTGATTCCTTTGGATTCACAATATTTGATAATCCTGTTTCCATAGAAATCCTCATCGATGGTCTCACCAGGCCGCATGTGAAGTCCGAATTCAGTAACCATAACCGGATAGGTATCTGCTGCAAAACCAAAATTTTCTTCCCATTTAGGCTCCCAGGGCTGGGACCGTTTGTTCGCATACGGGTGTGATACATAGCCGATGCCTGCCGCATTTACCGGATCTATATGCAAAGGAGTCAGATCATAGGCCCAGTCGAAACCGGCAACCAACGGTATGGTTTCAGTATCCCAGGCTCTGATCAGGTTAATAATTCTTTCGTTGATCTCTTTCCATTCAGGCCATGTCATTGTACCCAGCTGTCCACGGTATATGGTAGGTTCATTGAAAATTTCATAAAAAGCAACCGTATTATTCCCCCGGAAATGAGAAGCTATGGTACGCCAGAATTCATAGGTTTCCTGTTTCGACGTGTTGTACATGGGATTCTGGAAAAGTTCCATTCCCAGGTTTCCTATGGAATGCCAGTCAATAATGATGTACATCCCAAGGTCGGTACACCACTCCACGGCCTGGTCAAGCAATGCCAGATACTTTTCAGGGGTACGTTCACGCCAGGCAACCGGATGAACCGGAATGCGAACCAGCATCGCTCCCATATCCTTAACCTGTTCAAAATGATTTCTATTCCAGTGGCCTTGTTTTTCCACTTTATCAGGATCAGAAATGGACAACCCTTTAAAAAGGATGGTTTCACCATCGGGATTCACAAACGTATTCCCATCAACGCTGATTAAGGGCAACAATTTTGCCTTTTGGTTGATCTGCGGTCTCTGCCATGGCCCCCCCTGAAACCATGTTCTGGTCTCCTGGGAAGTAGCTGAAAGACTTAATAAAAGGATACAAATCCACAATACGGAATAATACCTGTTGTTCTTCATTGGTTCATTCATTTAGGTTATTAAAAAAATTTATTGGCTTATTAATGTAGTAAATCCGGCAGGGCTGAGCCTGATTTTTGCCACTCCGTTGGTAACTTCAGCCTTTTCTGACGGTTGCATTTGTTTTTTAGAATCGGTTACGAACACATCAAATGCGGAAATCCCTGAAGGGATCTCCTGGATGATTGCCTGGCATTCAGCACCGTTATTCACAATATGAACCGCATACTCGTTTCTGGCAATGTTTCCAAAAGCAGCACCGTTTATTGTTTCTTTATTGCAGGTTAAGGGGATAAAAAAAGCATCTTCCGGTGTGGAGGCCAGTTGTTTCAGGTTCCAGAACCGTTGGGTAGGCTTCAAAGGTCCCTGGGTGCCGAAAATGCCGTTCCCTGTAAGCAGGGAATAATCGGCGGTTAACTGCCACTGGAGAATGGACAGTGGCTGGCAAACAGCACAAATTCGGATATACAGATTGATTTCATGCAACGCAAAGGAGGACTCAGAAAATATCTCCGGATAGTTCCAGGCAGCTGCATCGGTACTTCCTTCACCCACCAGCAAAGGAAGATTCATTTTTTTGGCCGCAGAGGCCCACTTTTTCAGGTTTTCGTCCGTACAACCCCGCCATGAATGAAACGATATAGCTCCAATGTATTTGTGTGTTTCGGAATCCTTCATGGCCGGAACAATAAAATCAAAGGGAGTGGCATCGGAGTTGTCCCCCAGGAGCAATTTGGTTGCCAATCCTCTTGCGGCCAGGTGGGCTCCGAGTCCTTTGATGAATTCCGCATGCTCCTCACCCGTATGGCGTACGTTTATTCCAAGGTCTGATTCATTAAAAGAGAACATGATTGCTTCCACCCCGTATGCATTCTTCATAGTTTCCACATACCCGGCAATGGATTCATAAATTTTCTCTGTTTTTTCCGGGTTCAGGGGGTATCCGTAGATTCCCCGGGCGCGATTGGCAAATGCATCCCTGGGGTCTCCCTGAATAGCCCATGCCGGTGCCGACCAGTCGCTGATGATCACCGGCATACCGATTGCTGCAAGGCGCTGAGCCATCTCCATGGCGCCCTTCACCCGGGGATCCAGGTTGCCGCTCCGGGCGGCCTCAACCGGATCAACCGCTTCTTCAGGGTGCCAGAAATTCCAGGGCATCTCTACCCTTCCCCAGGCAACCCGCAGATTATCCAGACAATATTGAATAACAGCCGGATCGGTACCGGGATTCTGCAACCTGAAATTGCCTCCCAACCCTTCAAACTTCCGCCCCGGATTGCTCACATCAAGGGAAATTTCCACCGGAGAATGATCGATATCCCCTTCAGTTACAAGGATTATCGTCTTTTCGGATTCGGTACCTGCGGAAATTTTTCCACCCAGCAATTCAATCGTAACCTGAAGATTCTCTTCCCCGGAAGCTTCTTTTCTCAGGTATACCTTCGATTCCGGGCTAATATCCACTATCAGCTCTCTTTGCTTTGAACGAAACAATATCCCGTCCGCTTTCAGTGAATACGGATCGTTGTAATCCCGGGATGGTATATCTTTTACATGAATTTCTGAATCCAAAAGGGAGGAACCAAGCCGGGACCGGATGCTTCCTCCAGCAAAATATTCAGCAGGCAAATCAATATGAAAAAAGATGCTTTCCAGCGTGGTATCCACATGAACCGTTGTATGCACTTTCACCTCAACCGTTCCCCTGGTAATATCTTTCACAACCTGTGTGAAAGCAATGTCAGGGTTGCGGTTCATCCTTGAAAATGACCGTCCTCCAAATCCGGTTTGTACCGTCTGGATCTTTCCTTCCCGGTGATATTGGGGCTGTTGCCTCTCTTTGGCCGTTTTCGTTACCTGGGTCCAGTCCGCATCCGCAATGCCCAGACTGGTCTCAAACTCCATCAACTGCCCATCAAGACGGATGCCTGTAATATTCCCCCATGCCATAACCTCTGCCTGAGCTACGGACTGCAAGGAAGGCAGAGCACACAAAGCAAGAAATAAAACACAGCCTGTGGTCATTCTTCCAAAACAAAAAATACCCTTGTTCCAATCAACTGACATTTCTTCGGAATTTATCATTCATAAACAGGGAAACCTGTCCGGGGATTAACAATACAAAAGGTTATTGTTTGTCATAAACCCCCGTCTCCGACATATCACCAAAGGATGAAGACGCGGTAAGTTCCACAGAAAGATTATTTCCATTCATGGAATAGACTTCCACAAGGGTCATCTCGTCCCCTCCACCACCCATGGGTACTTTAGAAGTAACTGTAAGCGATTTTTTATCATCAGACCAAACGGCAGTGGATTTCTTTTCAGCATCCATAAATCCGGTATTGACACACTCTTTTCCGTCGAGTGTAAAGGTATCGTTGGTTGTAAATACCTGTCCCTGAAAGTCTGAATGTTTTTCCACTTCCATGGTGTTTCCTGACTGACTAATAATCATTTCCTGGGGTGACATCATAAATTCCCCTCCGAGTTTGCTTTTGGAGGTATTAATTTTCCATGTCCCTGAAAAATCAACCTGTCCGAAGGCCAGGGAAGCGATCAGAAGGGCAACTGATAAAAAAACAAGTTTTTTCATAGATTTTGAAATTTAGTTCATACTATTCATCCGTTTCTGACAGAATGAAACCGATTCCCGTTATTTTCAGAGAGATTCGTAAAACCATTCAGAGTCGTACTGTCAGAGGGATAAATTTCATAAAAATAAAAGAGACTCGTATTGATCCGTCCTGTTTTTTAATACAACAAACCATCCTGAAATAACATAAACTTTGCTGTTTATCGATAATTGAAATAAAGCCTTCCCGGCATCCTGTACTATCCTGCCAGGCAAAACCCGGAGGGACTTCCCGACCTCCTTCGTCGGTACGGGATAGACTTCTCGTCCCTCATGTTTTCTAAATATAAAGAGCCACCGGTAGAACCGACAGCTCTCAATTTTTTTGGTGTGAACCCGAAGGGACTTCCCGACCTCCTTCGTCGGTACGGGATAGACTTCTCGTCCCTCATGTTTTCTAAATATAAAGAGCCACCGGTAGAACCGACAGCTCTCAATTTTTTTGGTGTGAACCCGAAGGGACTCGAACCCCCAACCTCCTGATCCGTAGTCAGGTGCACTATCCAATTATGCTACGGGTCCCGGCTAAGCGGTGCAAAGATAAAACATATTTCTGTTCGAACAATATCCGTTACCGGTTAATGATATTTCTTCATCTTATTTTCGATGGTCACATTTTCAGAAAAATGGGTTTGTATTTTAATATAGGTCATCAGGGTTTCAGCCCCTGACAAACGGCATTGCTCATGAATCCTCCGGATCAACGGCAGTGCTTCCTCCAGGGTGCATTCAACAACGGTTTCAAAAGGGCACACTTTAAAAGGAAATCCGGACCCGGAGATAATCTTTATGGCCTCATCAACTATCGCATACGGGTGTTTATCTGCGGCTTCCGGCAATACCTGGATGGCCATGTTAATGGTTTTCTGTTTCATCACGAATCTGTCTTTTTTTTCTGTCTGCTATAATTTTTTTAACTTCCTTTTCCGACAAGGTTTTGATATTGGTCACAATCACATCCGTGCTCAAAAAGGAACCATAATCATTCACTGTGGCAACCACATTGTCGAAAATCTCTTTCAGAGGTGCCTTGAGGGGTAAATTCAGGTGGGTGGTAGTATACCCCTGAAAAAACAGGATCTCCTCCAGTTCTCCGTTGTTCGCTTTTAAAATTTCTTCCAGTTCGCTTTTCAGAATTTTTCTCTGGTAGTCAAGCAATATGCCGGTAGAATTCTGATAGGTAAACACCACATTGTACCGTAAATTGGACCCTTTTCCTCCCAATCCGGTAGAAATGTATACCTGTTGTTCTTCCAGGAGCGAACTTTGCATAAGCATCCTGCTCTCCTGCAAAGCAAGCACAGCCCAGTCCTTTAACAAAGGATCCGGATCATTCGCATATCTTTCTATAGCCCTGTATGCTTTTGTGTCGGCTATGGATGCAAGACCGGTAAGTATTTCCTTCTTTTTTTCCGTATCTGTATCATCAAACAGCGTATCCCTGAGCGTAAGATACTCAGCAGGATTTTCCATTTTCTTTAACTGGCCGGAATACTGGAAATACTGTTTCTGTATTTCAATATTGATCTTCTCCTCCAGAATATTGAATTTATCCGGCAATTCATCCAGTTCCTTTTTTATCTTTTTATAGAATTCCTCTTCTTCCATACCCATACACTCATTTATGGTTAACAAATTTACAAATAACTGCGCTTTAAATAAAAAATCCACCCTTAAAGTAGGATTATATAACCACCATACTAATAATGGTTACTTAAAAGTGTGGATGCCGGAAAGGATCATAAAACCGCGAAGGACACAAAGGTATCGCAAAGGACGCAATGTTATTTCCTGTCGATTGTGAATTCTCTCCGGTCTTCCGTCTCCAGTCTTCCGTCTTCCGTCTCCGGTCTTCCGTCTTCCGTCTCC
>CAZNPV010000012.1:50922-85581 GCA_964575025.1 uncultured Mariniphaga sp. | reverse complement strand
AAAATATTTAAAAATTATTTAACAACTGATTGAAATCGGTTGAATTGGTTTTACGGTTGTTAGATACTATTCAACCCCTCAAATTTTCAAACCTTCAAACTCCCACTATTTCAAAATTCAGTTATTCGAAATATGCTTATTATTTTTACATTTGCTTCCCGGGAGGGGGAAGCTACCAAAACTGGAGTTTAATGAGCAATTTGCTAAAGTATGGGTGGTTTTTCTCTCTCATTTGTTATTTTTTTGTAATATCGTCAGGGGAATCAACAATTCCTTTGATGGTTAAAGTAATTGGTGAATCTTTCCCATTATAATACACAGTAATGGTTTTGTGAAACCTTCCGGTATGTTTGGTATCGTAATTAATTTTTATTTCACTGCTTCTGCCAGGTTTTATGGGCTTCGATGGCCACTGGGGCACTGTACATCCACATGAGGTTTTAACATCCTGAATAAATAGTGGTGTATCTCCTGTATTGTTAAAAACAAAGCTGTAGTTACCGTTACCGTTCAATTCCAATTCACCAAAATCATATTCGGGATTTTTAAATGTAATTGTAGCATTGTTGCTTACTGTATTGAGTTTACAAGATACCAGGAAACAAGAGGTCAGGAGAATGAGTATTTTTTTTGTTGTGTTCATTTGCCTTGATGAGTTTTTTAGTTTATATGTTTTTTAGTTTCTATTAGTTCTATTGTTGCTACAAATCCTCAGACTTTCTTTTTTTCAATTATATAATTGGGCCTGCGTTTATTCTCAATAAACAATTTACCCAGGTATTCGCCAATTATGCCTAATATTATCAATTGTATGCCGGCTAAAAAAACCGTGCTAATGATAGTAGAGGTCCAGCCATGTATGGTTTTATCGGTAAAAAACTGAAGGTATAAGGCCCAGCCCATAATTATAAACGCGAAGCACGAAACAATAATTCCCAATATTAAAGCCAGCCGCAAGGGTTTAATGCTTAATGATGTTATACCGTTAACGGCCAGTTTTACCATTTTATGTAAGGGGTAGTGTGTTTGCCCATGTATACGCTTTAAATGGCTGTATTCAACAAAAGCCTTTTTATACCCCATCCAGGCATATATGCCCCTTAAATACAAATGATTTTCACGTAACTTTTTTATTACCTCAGCCACTTTCCGGTCGATTAAACGGTAATCGTTGGCGCTTTTCACAATGGGATATTCGCTTAGTTTATTTAAAAGCCAGTAATAAAAATGAGAGCTGTATTTTTTAAACGGACCAATGCTATCGGTGTAAACGGGGAGCGCTTCAACAATCATAAAACCTTCCTTCCATTTATCGATAAGATTCGGAATTAATGACGGTGGCTGTTGAAGGTCGGCATCGATGGTTATAATTGTGTCGCCGCTTGCTTCGTTAATCCCTGCCAATAAGGCAGTCTGGTGCCCGAAGTTGCGGACAAAACGAATGAATTTTATTTCAGGAAAGGTGATAGCTAAAGGTTCATAAACCATTTTCGAATTATCTGTGCTTCCGTCATCAACGAGAATTATTTCGTATCGATAAGCACTCAAAAAATTTTGTAGCTCTTTAACTATCAACGGAATGTTTTGCACCTCGTTATAACAGGGCACAATTACCGATACCTTAATTTTATTGGATTCCATTGTTTTCATCATTTAAAGGGTTATTAACAACAGGATCTTTGTTGGCTTTGCGTTTCTCAACAAGTTCGTTTATATTGCGTTTTATAGAGTCACTGTCTTTCCATTCGGTCGTCCGGAAAAATGAATGCACTCCGGAGAAAATAAGCCAAACGCTACATAGTATTAGCAGAGTTTTTCTCCATGTCCTGAATTTGTAATAATAGTATTGTATTAACCATCCACCTATTATTGCCAGGCCAATTACACTTAAATACATATACCTATCGGCAGTAATCATTTTTCGGGGCATGGGCACAATATGTAATACCAGCAAGATATTGATTGCGAAAAGTGTAAAACCAAACAATACCAACTTGTTGTTGGCTTCGTAATTGCGATATAAGAATAATGCACATATAGCTACTAAGAGTAAATATCCCCAATACAAAACGGGTAATGATTTTCCAGGTTCAATCGGGAAAAAATAGAAATAATACAATTTTACCGGAGCAATAAACCTAAATATATAATCCATAAAACTGCTTGCCCCAAAAAGCAGGCGTTGAGACAAAGAATAACTGCTATTTGTAAATGTTCCAAGATTATTTGATAATGAAAAAAGGTACAACAAGATGGCAATAATAATAAAAGGAATTTTTTCGACAAATACCTGTTTCCTGAATGCTGAAAGAACGAACGAAAAATCTTTGAACCGGTTGAATATATAGTCAAAAGCCAATAAATTTAAGGGGAAAATTATTGCCTGTTCTTTTGATCCAAATGCCAATAAATAACAGATGGCAACAGAGCTTAGAATCCATAAATTATTTGTTTGGATGTATAAAATATACAGGTAAAAACCACACAAGGTAAAGAAAGCAAAAAGTGGAATTTTTGAGGCACTTATCCATGCTACTGATTCCACCTGAAGAGGATGAATAGCGAAAATCAGGGCAACAACAGCAGAGAACAGTAATATTCGATTTTCGGTCCAGCTTCTTTTAGTAAAATTAAGAACTCTATTTAAAATGCTAAATACTAATAACACATTGGCTGTGTGGATAATTAAGGAAGCGGCATGAAATGCTCCGGGATTAAATCCAAAGATTTCGTAAACAATAATATAAAGTAATGTATTTACCGGCATGTACTGCCCCCGGTGAAAGTGTGTAAAATGGTACCATAATTCGCTGAAAGAATGATTATGAACAAATTCATAATCCAGCACCTGCCATTGATCGTCCCATCCGAGTTGAAAGTCATTAATAAATGTGGGGGAATAGCATGCTATAGTTAAGATACATATCAGAGTAATTATTCTGACAGGTTTTACAATTGGGGTCTTAAATGTATTTTTGATATAACAACATGTCTTTCCCATAATCTGTCAATAAAAACTAATTTATTTCACATGAGTTTCCCTTTTTTATAAATATCTGAAGAATGGATTAAACGTTTCAGGTTAGTGAACTTTAGACCCCGGCCTACTGTATCACAGATGGTAAAAAAAATGAGAATCAAAAAAGGAGCCAGTGGAAAAAGAACACGTTGGTAAGTACCATCAAAAACCCCTTTCATAAAAAACGCCATCAATAATCCGCCTACCATCAGAAAAATTAATAACCTTAATTGTAAAAACTGATGTCGTTTTACAAAAAAGTATAGAATACTAACAATCTCAACAAGAAGCATGAAATACAGCCACATACCGTTTATATATAGAAATTTATAATTTAAAAAATCAATAGGCTTTTTGAACATATATGCCTTGTAAATTCGATGCTGTTGAGCCTTTTTCAGGTATGGTGCAATATTTTTTGAATTGTATCCCAATTGGTTCGGAGGGGTCTCATATACCCCTTTCATATCCCATTTATCCATATACTCCAATGGGAAGATTTCAAATGCGCGATGATATTTATCGTGATCGTTATTTAAAAAGTAGACCGTATAGTAATGACCTTTGTATAAGGTAGTATCAATAGTAGTAATGAAATTATTATCAGGCAGTGTTCTATAAGCATCACTTAAAATTACATTGATAAATGTATTGTCGTGACTAACTGTTGTAATCCCATAATAATCATTTTGGTATTTATTTAACGCAGAATACCCTGCTATCAGACCAATACTGAATAAGTAAGAAATAAAAATAGGCTTAAATAAATTTCTATGTTTTTTTAACAAAATAGTAAAAATCCAAATCGCTCCCAATGCACCATAAAATGCTAAAGCTACTGGTTTAATCATTACCAGAATAAACAGCACAAGGTTCAGTAAAATTGCTTTTAAAGAAGTTAGCCTTTTAAAAAATTCTGAGAAAAGCCAGATAAACCAAACCATAGAAGAAATTAAAATTGATTCGGCAAATAAACCGTTGTTATAAGCCAGTGCTGGTGGGAAAAATATCCAAACAATATTAGCCAAAATACGCACAAAACGGTTAACCATGATTTTCTTTGACACCAAATAGAATGGGAATAAACCAGAGAAGGAAAAAAAGTGCTGAAAAATAATTAGACCTTTGAAAGGAGAACCTGGCCATATCCACTCAGATATCTTTATAAGTATAGGATATACAGGTGGTCTGGAACCATCTATTAACCCGTGAAAAATGTTTTGAGCAGCATAGTAATACGTAACAGAATCAGTATTGTAAAACATGTCAAGATGTTGCTGATAGAAATTGTTTCTTATAGTAAAGCCTAACAGCAATAACCAAAACAATTCTTGTTTTGATAAAAAGTTCAACATTTCTTTTAACCTACTAATCATTATTATAAATCTTGTTTAGCCAGGCCTGTTTTCGTTACAATATAAGATTCCTGATAGGTCTCATAATCTGAATTAACCTCGCTAAGATTATTACAGGCTTTTCCCATGATATTCTCTGCAGCCATCAAGCCCATCAATATACTATGATCCTGATTATTATATTTAAAAGATCCATAGCGTCCAACAGCTTGTAATCCTTTTATTGAAGCAACATATTCCTCAATGGGTGCTAAAATCTTTTTATATCCTCTGCTATAAACCGGATAAGATTTATTGATGTGAACTACATATCCATCCTCAATAATATCTTCCTTTACCAGGCCTGTATTGACAAGTTCTGAAGAAGCCAATTCGATAAATTTCTTATCCTCGAACGACCACATTTCATCCTCTTCATAACACCAGTATTCTAATGCGAGAATGCTTTTCTGCTCATTACCATACAACGAGGGGATCCAGTTTCTGAAATTGGTAATCCTGCCCATTAGCAAATCTGAGGAGTGTACATATAACCAATTGTCACTAAAAACTTTTGTAGAATTCAATAAAATATATACCAATACCGTGTTTCTGTAAGTTAACTGATCAGCGTTTTGTTTTACTTTATCGGGGACCTCAGGTAAGCGACTAACCATAGTAGTAAAAGGCATAGATGTGACCACATGGTCATATTTTTTAAAACTGCCATCGATCAATTCTATACCTGTCACTCGATTG
Source organism: uncultured Mariniphaga sp. (assembly GCA_964575025.1). Taxonomy (GTDB): domain Bacteria; phylum Bacteroidota; class Bacteroidia; order Bacteroidales; family Prolixibacteraceae; genus JABMQB01. The sequence goes on along the minus strand of CAZNPV010000012.1, from coordinate 80,469 downwards.
TTTTGCGTGATAATTCTATAAACCGGAGAATCCAGGACTATGGTATTCCCCTTTTTTTCAACTAAAGCTGCCATTTTTTTGTAAACCGTTCCAGTACCACCAACAGGATAGGCAAATTGATCAACAAGAGTTTTATGAATATTCTTCCTGCCAGCAAATATGGCGTTTTTAATGGCTTCGTACATGGTGAGTTTTTTAATGCGCTGGGCGGCAAAATCTGCGTCAAGATCAACACATTTAATACCCCAAAGTTTCTCTGTGTAAGTTTGAAAAAATATTTTGAAAAGCCGGTTTCCAAACCTGCCTTTCACCCAATGTTCAAAACTTTGATCTCCATGACTCCCCAATAACTTCTGATAAATATAGCTTAATACACTGGCGGCAGATTCTAAAAGTCCAAGATTCGAAATAACATTTCCGATTTTTAAGGGGTAATAAAAAAACTTGTTTTTGTAATAAATACGTGTAAGACGATTAACCATTTCATATTCATTGCCCACTACATCTAACCATAATTCATTAACTCGTTTATCACTACTAAAGAATCTATGGGGGCCCAGGTCAACCGTTTGATTCCACAGCTCCATGGAGCGACATAGCCCGCCAATATTATATGAAGCTTCGTATACATCAACAGGTATATTATTTTTAGCCAGTACATATGCTGTTGTCATTCCGGCAGGTCCAGTACCAATAATGGCTATTTTCATAAGTAGTGGTGTTTGGATACAAATAGATTTCAATAAATTTGTTAGGTTAACTTAACTTTGTTATACTATGTATTATTCATTCAAGGTTTTAGAAAATATTTGTTGTCAATCTTTTCTTCGTTATAAATATTTTCAGAGCGCTGATATGGAATTTGAAAAAATCAAAAATAACTCTGTCCTGAAAAGACCATTGTAAGAAATAACTCACACTATTCTCTCAAGCATTGAAGCATGAATATCAATAATTACAGTATGATTAATTTCTTTCAATTGAATTCCGAAACGGTGTTTTCCTTTATGTTGAATTAATATTCCTTCACAACCGGATAAGGTTCCATGAATAATTCTTACAGGATCTCCACAATGGAAGTTATCGTCAACGAACATACTCGTTTCTGAGTTAAGTATTCGTTTTATCTTGTTGATATCGTCATTTTTAATGACACATGGGGTATTCCCAATTTTTATATAGGTACTTATTTGGGGAATCTGTAGAATATTGTGGATTTCAGTTTCCACAGTTTTTACAAAAATATATCCAGGAAACAAGGGACGATAGATTTTCTTCTTTTGTCTGTTTTTCCACACACGTATGGTTTTGAATAAAGGCAAAAATGACTCGTACTTTCTCTGCTGCAAAGTATGGGCTACAACTTTTTCAGCTCTTGGGAAGGTATAAAAAACAAACCATTGGGATTTTTGGTAAGTCATGTTCGTATGGGATTAAATTTGGGGTAAACATTTTAACAAAGCTTCGCAACATCAATTAGCAAATTTGGATTCCAGCGAACAAATTTGAACTGATCAATGTTCTTTTATGTTTTACTAAGATACTATTTTTACACAACAAAAACAATATTTTTTAAAAAAATCAGATCTGCCCTACATAATGACAATTAAGCTTCGAAACATTGGAGGGATTATTTTTATGGTTCTCAATCATAAAAATACTAATTGGCTATGAAGATAAATGTAACACTATTTGCACCGATAACTCAATCACTGTCCATGAACTCATTCAAAACGCTTGTAAAAAATACGATGCTGATACGCACAACAAGGGTATTGACAGTCGGACTCATATAGTAATCGTGTTGTTTTTCCCGTTTTCTAAACTGGATTTACTCAGGGATGTACCCAACGGGCTATGTTCCGGGATATGGTTTTCTGTTTGGTTTTATAACTCTAAATCTGATTTGACAGATGGCGATGAACCCGTGTCCCTGCGGATTCTACAACCATCCGACCAAAGCATGTGTATGTGTCTCCGGTATAGTGAAGAAATACCTGAACCGCATTTCGGGACCGTTGCCGGAACGGATCGACATTCACATGGAGATAGTGCCGGTGCCGTTCCGTGAGCTATCGGAAGCCAACCATTACCGGATCCTCCACCGGGAAAGCCGGGGCACGTAAATAAGGATTTTGCTGGCAGGCTCCGTTGGCAGTTTTTTACCCCTCACCGCAAGTGCAGGGAAGGGTAGACGGGACCCCGTAACCCGATGAAACAAGAGATAGGGGAAGATCCTTATTTAAACAAATGCAGATTGTTTCATGTTACTATATTTTGTACTTTTAGATAAACGAAAAAGCTTATTGTATGAAACCATCCGGAAAATATCCCTTTTCACGCCGTGATTTTATAAAAGTATCAGCGGCCACCACCGCAGGCCTATCCATGCTTTCGCTGGGCAGCTGCAATGTGGAAAAAACACCGGCTCCCATGAAACGCAGGTTCGGCAACTTCGATTTTGAGGTAACCACCCTTGGTTTGGGAGGACAGGCTTCCCTTCAGTGGACTCCTGAAGATGTCGATCCGGTACCGATCATTTTAAAGGCTTTTCAGCTGGGAATCAATTATTTTGATACATCGAATCTGTATGACGGAAGCCAGTTGAATTACCACAAGGCCTTTGAACAACTGAATCTTATTCCAGGCAAAGAGGGATACGATGAAGCATTGCGAAAATCGATATGGCTTACAAGCAAAACAGCTATGCGCTGGGGAAAACCCGGATGGCCGGAGCGAGAAGGAGTGGTCAACTGGTCGAACGGGATGCCGGAGGTCCAATGCGCCGTGGATGATGTGAAGCGTTCACTCACCCAGATTTTCGGCGACAACAAAGGATGGTATCCTGAAGAGGCTTACCTGGATATGGTGTTGATCCATTCGCTGCACAGAAAAGAAGAGATCGATGTACTGTATGAAGGACTGGAAACACCACTTGACCCTGACGGGAACTTCGGGGCGCTGGTTGCTCTTCGTGATTTGCGCGACGGAACAAACCTCACCGGAATGAATCCCCAAAACGAGAAATTGATAAAACACATAGGCTTTTCCGGTCATCAGGATGCATCGGTGATGACAGAGTTTATACAGCGCGATGAATACGGGATCCTGGAGGGCATGCTGGTGGCCATCAATGCCAATGACAAAACCCGGTTCAACATGCAGCACAATGTGATCCCTGTGGCTTCTGCCAAAGGCATGGGCATCATTGCGATGAAAGTATTTGCCGATGCGGCGATGTACCACAAAGAGCCCAAATGGTCGCAGGAGCCTGCCGATGTATACCGGAAAGTAGGATCCCCTGAACTACCCTGCCGCCCCCTGGTGGAATATTCCCTGACAACACCCGGGATCCATACAGCGATTATCGGGATCGGTCAGATCGATGATGACCCGATGAAGTGCCAGCTGACTCAGGATTTTTATGCTGCCCAGATCAGCCCCGACGGAATGCCTCAGAGCGAACGTTTCCGTATTGAACAACAAGCCATGGAGGCAAAGGGCAATTCAAACTATTTCCAGATTGAAAAGAGGGGATTGACGCCTCCGGGAAACCTTACCGCAGAGGGCAACATACTAACCTGGAGTACCGCTTTTGCAGGCGATGAACCTATGTCACACTATGAAGTTATGGTTAACGGGCAAAAAGCCGGGGAAGTAGCCCATAAACCACAAATCCTGAAAAGCAAACCGTTTGTCTTTAAAGCACCGGTTGAGAAGGGAACGATTGCTGTGGTTGCAGTCGATAAAGCAGGCAACAGGGCTGAAGCCATTCTGGCTTAGATATTATTCATACATCTTGCCGACCGGATGCCTTTTCCAGGTCTTTTCAGCCCATTCGGTGTGGTTATAAATATACCCCAGCTGGGCACGGTGGTTTTTGGCAAATTCCGGATCGCTCTTTTGTTTTTCCTCAAATTCTTTCCTGAAACCGGGGTGCTCGTTTAAATATTTCAGGGCATTTTCCTCAAAGCCATAGGACGAGAAGTATTCGCGCTGGTCCAGGATATTATCAAAAAAGTTCCAGCGGAAGAAAGAATCCATGGCCCTGGGTTCCAGCATTTCGAGCAGGTATTTTATGCCAGGCTGCCGTACCGGAATGAGCAGGTCGCCTTTGTAATAGGGTACGTCCTGTTGTTCGGTATGGGTTGAAAGCTGGTCGTGGTAAAAGTGGCCGTTGTAGGGCTGCGGCGGACTAGTACATTCATCGATGTATTCGACCGTTACCGACAGGGTCGTGTCACGGGAGAGCCTGCGATACATTACTCCTGCATTATCAAGCCGTTCAATGACCTCTCTGTAGGCTTGCGGTAGCATATAATATTCCGGGATATTGATCCATTCGACAGGTTTCCATGTATCAAAAAACCGGATTTTTTCCGTCCAGGGTTTTGACCGGTCGTACCCAAACCGTGGCAGTCCGGTAACCGGACTGATCTGATGTTCATCGGTTTCATACCCTTTGAATTCAATCATCTGATACCGGGTGGTGTCCATTTCAAAGGCTATGGGGTATGAATCGGCTTCCAGGGATTGCCTCCGGCCTTGTTCTCTCGACCGGATGATCTCCCGGCTGTTTTCCGCAGTGTACTCAGTCAGTGCCACGATAAACTGGTAACACGATTTTACCCTGTCAGCGTAAGGTTTGTAGATATGGTTCTCGGTCATCATACCGTATGTGTGGAACATGGAAGCATAGCCCGATGAATAGCGGGGCCCTTCCTGCGTCATATTAATGCCCCGTTTTGGATCGCGATACATAAAGCTGACATAAGGGATCAGATCGTATTCCCCCAGTTCCATTTTCCGGTATAGGGTTGGAATAAAATGTTCACGGATAAAAGATTCCATCACCGGAGGAAAAAGATCAGGATTGGGGGGGATCAGCGTAATGCTGTACTGGTGGTCGGACCCGTTGGTTGTATGCGTGTCCAGAAAAATATCGGGGTCCCATTCGGTAAATAATTTACTGAAAGATTTTGCATTCTCAGAGTCACATTTGGTGAAATCACGGTTCAAATCAAGATTTTTGGCATTGCCCCGGAATCCGGTTTCGTAAGGCGTTGTTTGTCCTGAACGGTTGTAGGCACTCCGGTTGAGGTGCCCGCCGACACTGTACACAGGTACAATAAGAACAACGGTTTGATCCAGCAGGGAGGCCATGTCGTTTTTATTCCGCAGGATGTCGTCGGCAAACCACAGGCTGGCATCGATACCGGCCGGTTCCCCAGGATGAATCCCGTTGTTAATCAATAAAACACTTTTGCCGGCTGCCTTTATTGCAGCCGGATCAAATTCATCTTTATTGTTTATGACAAACAAATGGAGCGGTTTGCCGGTATCGGTTTTTCCTTTTTCCAGAAGCACCGCATTCGGATAGTGGTTATCCAGTAAACGGTACATGGCGATTACTTCTTCATAGGTGGGAGTATAATTTTTTTCAAATCTGAGTTGAAGAAGCGGTTTTTCCTGTGCAAAAACGGCAACATTCAGGAGGAGGTACACGGTAACAAGTAAAATTCTCTTTTCCATAGAATGTGTATTTTTGCTTTAAATGTAATAAGGATTAGTGAAAATTGATTTTTTCTACGTATTTTATTCCGGATAATTATTTAAGTTTATTTTACGTCAACCAATTAATGCAAAACCTATGAAGAAACTGTCTTTTATTTTGATCCTCCCCGCACTTTTTTTTGTTTCGTGTAATTTATTTGAAGATGCTGAATCGGTTGAAGGAGCACAGTCGCCGATGGGTGATATAGGTGAAACCCTATCGGCAAGCGATCTGCATGGGGTTCAGGGGCCTATAGCAACTGTAACTTCCTTGAGCGACGGGATTTCATCGTTTTCGGGTCAGGTAACGGTGACTAATCCGGCTATCCTGAATATTTTATCGAATATGCCGGAGTTTACGGTGGATGGGAATACAGTAATTGCTTCGGATATTAAATTCCGGATTACCCGGGAAGGCGTTGAAAGCAAAGTGCCGAATTATCCGGGGACCATTTTCAAATACGACTCAAAAGTGGGTGATACCTATTCGGCCGGGTCAGGGTATAAACGGAAAGTGATCAGCAAATCAACAGAAGATGATTACCCTTACGGGTTTTATTTCATTAAAGTGATGAAGGTGGAAGAATCTCCCTGTGCCATTCAGGGGGTAAAAAAAATGGTCTACATCGCCAACCACCGTTTTGGACTGGTGGGAGTGGAGATCACCCTGGACGACAATAATGAGATGGATTTCAGGATGTACAGCAGCACGGAGAACGATTAATCAGAACAGGAGATGAGGTACGTCTCCTGCCTTTCGGACAAATTGAGATATGATTTCTTACCGATTTAAAATTCCGGGCCTGATACTGGTTTTGGTTGGCTTTGCCCTTGCAATCGTTTATACCTTTCACAAAATGGATTGGTCGGTTCCGGTATTCGCTGTTCAGTCGTCCTACCTCTCAACCCGCTATTTTACTGTCATCGAAACCAATATTTTTGAAGAAGCGATCCTGCTGTGTTTTTTCCTGGGGTTTCTGATGACTGCCTTTTCAAAAGACAAGGATGAAAGGGAAGAGTTCACGAAACTCAGGGGTGAAGCATGGCAGAAGGCGGTGCTTGTAAACCTGTTAATTTTGATTTTCGGAACACTCTTTATCTATGGAACGGGTTATGTTTCTCTGCTTGTTTTCAACCTGGTTTCAGTTTTTGTTTTTTTTCACTTGTTCTACTATGCCAGGAAAAGGAAATATAAAAGGGAACGATCCGATACGGAAGGTTAACCGTTAGCTGGTACAGATCGTTTTAGATTCAGAAACGAATAATGAAATGCATTTTTTGCATTGTAACGGTCTTCGCGTGAAATTTCATCCCATTGCTGAAAATTGATATTCGGGAAAAAGACATCTCCCTCAAACGGTTTATGTACGAGGGTAAGGTAGAGTTTCCCGGCAACCGGGTAAAACTGCCGGTATACGGATCCTCCTCCGATAACAAATGCTTCGTCTTCATTTTTTACTTTTTCGATGGCTTCTTCCATGGAATAAACCACTTCGCATCCGGGGAACCGGTCGTCCTGTTTATCGGTCAGAACGATATGCCTGCGGTTGGGCAATGGCCATCCGGGCAGGGAAAGCAAGGTATTGCGCCCCATGACCATGGGATGGCCGGTAGTGATTTTTTTAAACCGTTTCAGGTCCTCCGGCAGGTGAAAAAGCAAATCGTTGTTTTTGCCGATCGCAAAATTTTCGGCTATGGCTACGATGATGGAAATGTTCTTATGGATCATTATAAAAGTTCAAAAAGAAATGGTTACTAAGAGATCAGATTTTCATCCTTGCGTTTTTATCATACTGCCACTTTTCCTTTGATATGCGGATGGGCCTGGTAATTAACCAGTTCGAAATCGTCATATTTGAATTCAAAGATTGTTTTTATTTCCGGATTGATTTTCATTGTTGGCAGAGCATATGGTTTGCGGGTTAATTGCAGGTTTACTTGTTCAAGATGGTTCAGGTAGATGTGTCCATCGCCGAGGGTGTGAACAAAATCACCCGGCTGAAGTCCTGTTACCTGTGCCATCATCAGGGTCAGCAGGGAGTAAGAGGCAATATTAAAGGGAACGCCAAGGAAAATATCGGCGCTGCGTTGGTATAACTGGCAGGAGAGTTTTCCTCCGGCCACGTAAAACTGAAAGAGGATATGGCAGGGGGGAAGTTTCATTTTATCCAGCTCCCCGACATTCCAGGCACTCACCAGCATGCGCCGTGAATTCGGGTTTGTTTTTATGCTTTCCACAACTTCTGTGATCTGATCAATATGGCTCCCGTCGGAAGCAGGCCAGCTTCGCCACTGATAGCCGTAAATGGGACCGAGGTCGCCGTTTGCGTCGGCCCATTCGTTCCAGATGCGTACCCCGTTATCCTGCAGATATTTTACATTCGTATCGCCATTCAGAAACCACAACAGTTCATGTATGATGGATTTCAAATGCAGCTTCTTGGTGGTGAGTACCGGGAAGCCCTCATCCAGGGGAAACCGCATCTGGTGACCGAAAACACTTAGGGTGCCGGTACCCGTGCGGTCCTCTTTTTTTACACCGTTGTGTAGTACATGATCAAGTAAATCAAGGTATTGCCTCATTTTTCTTTTCTTTAAAAATACGAAATTAACCAATTCTGGTACAGGTGAAGCATATTTGAACAGGTAAATATCCACAATTGGCGGGAGGTTTTGAACCGGTTGTAAACTTTCAAAAGGAAACCCCAGACTCCTGGGTCTGAAATGGCACTTACAGGCAAGTCTGTATCGTTCTCAAAGGTATCCGCAAACCCTTAAATGGAGGGTCATTTATTCAGCTTGGTCCCGCATTTTTTGCAGTAGCGGGCATCATCGTCGTGCTTGTCATAGAGGCAATGGGGGCAGATCTGGGTGTTTTTACGGGTGGAAGGTTTAATCATTTCAGCGGTCACAATCCCGGTAGGTACGGCAATGATGGCATATCCCATAATCATTACGATGCTGGCCAGGAACTGGCCCGTGGGAGTCACAGGACTAATGTCTCCATACCCTACTGTTGTTAGAGTCACAACAGCCCAGTAGATACTGACTGGAATGCTTTTAAATCCGCTTGCTTCTCCTTCGATAAGATACATGAGGGTGCCGATGATAACAACCAGGATGAGTACAAAAAAGATGAAAACGCTGATTTTCTCACGGCTGGCCCAGATGGCACTTGCCATGCTGCGGCCTGCCCGGGAATAACGGGTAAGTTTAAGAATACGAAAAACACGAAGCAACCGCAGAATCCGTATCACAAGCAAACTCTGATAACCGGCCACCAACAATCCCAGGAAGGTCGGGATTACTGCAAGGAAGTCGATGATACCGTAAAAACTGAAAATATACCCCCAGGATCGTTTCACTACCCATATACGAAGGAGGTATTCAAAGGTGAATATACCTGTGATGGTCCATTCGAAAATAATAAGAAGTGTATGATACTGATTTCGGATGCTCTGGATACTTTCCAGCATAACCAGAATTACACTGAAGAGAATGATGATCAGCAAGGCGACATCAAAGGTTTTCCCGGAACGGGTGTCGGCCTCAAAAATGATTTCGTATAGTTTATCTTTCAACGTACTCATTCGGTTTCTTTATAATTCATGCCAGCACGTTCGATAACATCCCGGGAAAAAGCCAAAAACAAAGAATCCACTATCAAAGATAGGGGATATTAAATAGAATCCATGGAATTAGGAAAACCAATACGTCAGATTATAAACATTTTCGTCTCCGGACTCCGGTCTTCCGTCTCCGTTTTCCGTCTCCGGACTTTCTTCTCCGGACTTCCCTTCATTCAACCCTGCAAAGCAACAAATCCCTGACTCCCCTCTGTGTCTCCGCTGAATTTTTCTCCGGCGGCCCAAGTCTCGGCTAAGGACTCAGCGACAAGCGGAAAGGATATGGATTTTCAGAATATATTACATCTTTCTAAAGTTTCTGCAGGGTTTCTTTCAGGGTGGTGGCTGCATCGCCCTGGATCACCCAAACGCCTTCTTTATTCTTATAGATTGGATTTTCAACCCCTGAATATCCGGGTTTCAGGTCGTAATTGAAAATGACAATATGCTTACACTGGTCGACATTCAGGATAGGCATTCCATAGATGGGTGTTCCTTCGGCGTTCCGGGCTGCCGGATTCAGCACATCGTTGGCTCCCACAACAATGGTTACATCGGCCTCTTTGAATGCATCGTTTATGGAATCCATTTCATAGACATCGTCGAAAGGAATCCCGGCTTCAATAAGCAGGACATCCATGTGTCCCGGCATCCGTCCCGCCACCGGGTGAATGGCAAATTTAACCGAAGCGCCATTATCCTTCAGTTTTTCGGCCAGTTCTTTTGTGAGGTGTTGTGCCTGTGCCAGTGCCATTCCATAACCGGGAACGATGATCACATTTTTTGCGCTTTTGATTACTGTTATCGGATCTACGGGATCCTTTTCTTCGGTTTCCCTGGATTCTTCTGTGGTTTCTTTTTTCTCTGTTTTGCTTTTTTTCAGCGCTGTTTTGCCGAGCAGAATATCCATCAGCTTCCGGTTCATAGCCCTGCACATGATTTGTGTCAGGAAGAGTCCGGAAGCACCTACAATACCTCCTACCGCAACAAGCAGTATGTCGGTTACTGCAAAACCTGCAATGGCAGCAGCTACCCCGCTCAGGCTGTTCAGCAAGGAAATGGTAATGGGCATATCAGCTCCGCCTACGCGAACGGAGAAGAGCAACCCAAAAACCGCTGCAACGATCACCATGATGGGTAGGAGGATGGCAGACGGGATGAGACTGAAAAAACCACCCAGGATAACCAGTACGGTTAGAATGAATAACAAACCAACTGCAGCTGTTTGGTGGAACCGGTAAATGATAGGCTTTTGGGTGATTAATTTATGCAGTTTTCCGGCTGCCACAAGGCTTCCGAACAGGGTAACGGTTCCCACCACAACAGCAAGGGATGCAGTGGTTTTTCCAAAGAATTCCCCGCTACGGTATAAGGATGTGAAGGCAAAGGATGCGACGATGGCGGAAGCTGCTCCTCCGATTCCATTCAACAAGGCCACCAATTGGGGCATTTCAATCATTTTAACCCGCCTGGCCAGGATCAGTCCGATAATCGCTCCCACGGCCATGGCCGGATACATCAACCAAACCGGTAAGATATCCTTTTTAATTAGGGTAAGGATAATGCCCAGGGCAATAGCCCAGGCGCTGATCCTGTTTCCAAGTTGTGCCTTTTCTACTTTGCTCATAAAATGAATGCCTAGCAGAACGGCCAGGGCGAGGACTCCACATGCTATATAATAGACGGCATCGGATAACAGGGTTGCTGTTGAGAAGCTTGCGAACAGTAGATTATTCATCGGTATTTTTTTTCTTTCGTCCAAACATTTTTAACATGCGGTTGGTTACGGAAAAACCACCGGTCACATTAATCATGGCAAGGATTATGGCCAGGCTTCCAAAAATTGATCCCACCACAGGACTGGATCCTGAGAGTGCCGTTGCTGTGGCAAGAAGGGCCCCCAGAATGGTAACACCCGATAGTGCGTTCATACCCGACATTAACGGGGTATGCAAACGGCTTGGTACATTGTTGATCAGTATATAGCCCACGACCGTTGCAACCAAAAATACTCCTATTAAAATGTATTGTATTAATTCCATACGGTTTTTTGTTTTTCAACAGACAAAGGTAATATCCTGCAGGTTTATTTCAAACCCATCGCTTCCAGGGTTCCCTCATGGACTACAGCATGGTCTTTCGTAACCAGGATCGATGCTGTAATTTCATCTGTCAGATCCAGATGGATGGCATTGTCTTTTGTCAGATAGGTTAAGAGATTGTAAATGTTTTTTGAAAACATGATGGTTGAACTGGTTGATAACATTCCCGGAATATTTTTTATTCCCTGGATGATGATTCCGTGTTTCACCTCTACAGCTCCGGGTGTGGTGATGGCACAATTCCCACCCTGGTCGATGGAGATATCAACAATGCAGCTGCCTGGTTGCATCAGCTTAACCATTTCTTCGGTGAGCAGGACAGGGGCAACTTTCCCCTGGACCAGCGCGGAACAGAATACGATGTCAGACTTTGCGACCATCTCCCTGATGTGTTCGCGTTCCACCTCTAACCATTTTTCTTCCAAATGATTGGCATGTTTGCCGTCTGGGCTTACCGCTCTTTCTTCCGGCACTCCTGTATCCACAATGATGGCCCCCAGAGATCGGGCATTGTTGTTTGCTTCAGCACGAATATCAGCTGCATAGACCGTAGCTCCCAGTCCTTTGGCGGTTGCCAGTGCCCGAAGACCTGCAACACCGGTTCCGATTACAAATACAGTGGCTGGCTTTAGCCTTCCTACAGCACTGGTCACAAAGGGAACAAATTTACTGATGTCGTTGATTCCCATGATCATTCCCTTGTATCCTGCACAGGCACTCATCGATGACAGGGCATCCATCGCCTGGGCCCGGCTGATCCGGGGAACGCCATCCAGCGTGAGGCCAATAATCCCTTTCTCAGCCATGTGTTTCACCATCTGATGGTTTGCAGGAGATGCCGGATGCAGAAAAGAGATCAGATACTGTCCCTCATGCATCATGTCCAGTTCATGCCTTTTTTTTTCCTGATTAAACAGAGGCTCCTTCACCTTTAGAATAACTTCGGCTTCCGTAAATATTTCTTCAACATCAGTAACCAGGTGGGCGCCGGCTTCCTGATAGGCCTCATCGGGGTAATGAGAACCCAGACCAGCTCCTTTCTGAAACAAAACTTTCGCTCCGCTGTCTGCCATCTTTTTTACTGTTTCGGGTATGGCTGATACCCTTTTTTCTCCCTGCATTATTTCTTTTGGTATACCAACAATCATTTTTTTATGTTTTTAGTGTTTCTATCAAAAATAGACACTCCTTCCATACAAAAATATGATAAAACTTAACAATCCTGGTTTATTCTGAGAAGTCAGGCTGGCAATTTAAAAGGTGCTAATAATCCGGAAGTTAAATTTTTCCAAAAAAGTACAAATGAAATGAATCAATGCGTTTTATTTTCAGATTGATAGTTGTATATTTACCGGCTTTTAAACAGAATTCTGCTATGCCAAGAGTATCACAACGCGGTTCCATGATGCCTGATTCCCCCATCAGGAAACTGGCTCCTTTGGCTGAAAAAGCAAAGGCCAACGGAGTGAAGGTTTATCATTTAAATATCGGTCAGCCTGATTTGCCAACCCCTCAGGTAGCATTGGACGCAATCAGGGCCATTGATCGCACGGTTTTGGAATATTCTCCCAGCCAGGGACTGCTTTCGTTCCGGAAAAAAATGGTGGAATACTACCACCGGTTTAAGATTGAGGTAGATGTGGAAGATGTCATTATAACAACCGGGGGGAGCGAAGCTGTTACCTTTGCTTTTATGTCATGCCTTGATCCGGGGGATGAGATTATTATTCCGGAACCGGCCTACGCCAATTACGAAGCCTTTGCTGTGGTTGCCGGAGCCGTCATCAAATCCATTCCGGCAAAAATTGAAGATGGATTTGCCTTGCCGCCCATTGAAGAGTTTGAGAAACTCATTACCCCCAGAACCAAGGGAATGATGATTTGTAATCCCAACAACCCGACCGGCTATTTGTATACGCAGGAAGAGATGAATGCAATCCGCGATCTCGTCAGTAAACATGATCTTTACCTGTTTTCCGATGAGGTTTACCGCGAGTTTTGTTATACCGGAGCACCCTACATTTCAGCCTTGCACCTGGAAGGAATCGGGGATCATGTGATTCTTGTTGATTCGGTATCCAAACGGTATAGCGAATGCGGACTCCGGATAGGTGCCCTGGTAACCAGGAATGAAGAGGTTCGCAGAAACGTGATGAAATTCTGCCAGGCACGCCTGAGTCCACCCCTTATCGGGCAGATTGCCGCTGAAGCCTCCCTGGATACCAACGGAGAGTATATGCTGAAAAATTACAACGAATATGTGAGCCGCCGAAAATTCCTCATTGACGGACTGAATCGCATTGAGGGGGTCTATTCCCCAATCCCGATGGGGGCATTTTATACGGTTGCCAGGCTTCCCGTTGATGATGCAGATACATTCTGTGCCTGGATGTTGTCGGAATTTGAATACCAGAAGAGTACCCTGTTTCTCGCACCTGCCTCAGGGTTTTATACCGGTTCGGGGAACGGCAAAGACGAGGTCCGGATTGCCTATGTATTAAAAAAGGAAGACCTCGCTGTTTCACTGAAAATTCTTGAAAAAGCATTGAAGGTTTATCCGGGGAGAAAAACCAAATAGAAAGTCGAAATCCCGGGAAATTACCTGGCATTGGCAACGAAACCATGAGGAGCTTACCTTCAGGCTGAAAATAGGGAATCTTTTTCTATATTTTCTTTATTAACAAATAGTACGAACTATTTTTTGCGTGTTAGCTGATCACAGTTAGGGAAGAATTTCCTGCGAAAATTTTATATCTTTGTATAATGTTATCAGGATTATGATTTTAAATAAGCTTTCATTAACGGCTGTATTTGTTGAAGAACCTTTGGGAGGATATTCCGCTTTTGTTGAAGAAATCCCGGGTGCAAATTCACAGGGAGAAACCATTGATGAAGCAAGAGAGAATTTAAAAGAAGCAATTTTATTGGTTCTCGATTCCAATAAAATTTTATCCCAGGAAAAATTAGGACAAACCTCAAAAATTTTTCGCGAACCTTTGAGATTTGCGGAATGAAAAGGGATAAATTACTCAAACACCTGAAAAATCATGGATGCTATTTGCTCCGGGAAGGAAAAAGACATAGCCTTTTTTATAATCCACATTCAACAAAAGTATCTACGGTCCCCCGGCATAAGGAGATTAAACCATTTACAGCAGAGAAAATATGCAGGGACCTGGAAGTTCCTGTCCCGGCAGGCAAATAAAGCAGCCGTTGAGTTTGCATTGGCCCGGCTTTTTTAACCGGACCTTATGTTGCCTTTCTCTGTAATTAGCTCAGATGCTTAATCCGCTCCATTGCTTCCAGAACGTTTTCCCTGTTGGCGAATGCCGAGAAGCGAAAATAGCCTTCGCCCGAAGGACCGAACCCCGAACCGGGAGTCCCCACTACCTGGGCTTCGTTCAGCAGCTTGTCAAAGAAATCCCACGAAGGGATGTTGTTGGGAGTTTTCATCCAGATATAAGGGGCATTCTTTCCTCCGAAAACCTTAAACCCTGCAGTCTGCAGACTTTCATCCATGAGCCGGGCATTCTCCAGATAGTAGGCAATTAGTTCCCTGACCTCTTTTTGCCCTTTTTCAGTATATACGGCTGCCGCCGCTTTCTGTACCGGATAGGATACTCCGTTAAATTTTGTGGCTTGCCGCCGGTTCCAGAATTTTTTGACCGGATGGGTTTTCCCTTTGCTGTCGTAAGCGACCAGTTCTTCAGGGATAACCGTAAAAGCACAACGGGTTCCGGTAAATCCGGCAGTTTTTGAAAAACTGCGGAATTCAATGGCTACCCTTTTGGCTCCTTCTATTTCAAAGATTGAGTGAGGGATGCTCTCCTCCTGAATAAATGCTTCATAGGCAGCATCGTAAAGAATAATGCTTTTGTGGGCGATGGCATAATCGACCCATTTTTTTAATTCTTCTTTTGTGGCTACAGCGCCAGTAGGATTGTTGGGAAAACAGAGAAAGATCAGCCCGGGGACTTCTTCAGGTAGTTCAGGGATAAATCTGTTTTCTTCGGTGCAGGGCATGTAAATAATACCTTCGTAATAGCCGTTCTTCTTACGGGAGCCTGTTTTTCCGGCCATGACCGTTGTGTCGGAATAAACCGGGTAGACCGGGTCACAGATGGCAATCTTGTTTTCATGTCCGAAGATTTCCTGGATGTTTCCCGTGTCACATTTTGACCCGTCGGAAATGAAAATCTCACCGGCATGAATCTCAACGCCGCGGGATAAATAAGCGTTCTGGGCAATGGATTCTCTCAGAAACCCATAGCCTTGCTCCGGACCATACCCTTTAAAGGTTTCAATACGGGCCATCTCATCCACTCCTTCATGGAATGCTTTTATCACCGAAGGTACCAGAGGTTGCGTAACATCGCCAATTCCCATGTCAATGACTTTCCTCTCTGGATGCGCCGATTTGAAGTCCGATACTCTTCTCCCGATTTCCGGGAACAGATACCCGGCCTGAAGTTTTAGATAATGCTCATTTATGAATGCCATAGGGTTGGTTTTAGTGATTCCTGAATAAAAGGAGTTGCAAAGGTAATAAAATGGGAATACAGAGAAAAAAGGAACAGAAAACAGATTTAATGTAGGATCCCTGTTCAGGAGAGGCAAAAAATCAGGCATTTCAGTGGGTAGTTGAGAAATATCGTTCGTTGGTAACGGTTTTTTTTGTTATTTTGTTATACTGTATAATCCGGGAAGGATTCTTTTAATGTAAAATCATATAGGTAAAAAGCAATGGAAAATCTTGATTGGAAAAATCTGGGATTCGGATACCGGGATACCGATTACAACATAAGGTGTTGGTACCGCAATGGCCAGTGGGGCGAACTGGAAATAAGCTCATCGGTTTTAATCAACCTTCATATGTCAGCCACCACATTGCATTACGGTCAGGAAGCCTTTGAGGGATTAAAAGCTTTCAAAGGGAAAGACGGGAAAGTCAGGATTTTCCGGATGGATGAGAATGCCAAAAGGCTTCAGCATTCCTGCGATGGAATTTTAATGGCCCGGCTGCCGGTTGAGAAGTTTATGGAAGCAGTACGGATGGCAGTGCGAATGAACCATGCCTACATTCCTCCTTATGAATCGGGGGCATCCTTATATATAAGGCCCTTGCTTATAGGCACAGGACCGCAGATTGGTGTCAAGCCTTCCAATGAATACCTGTTTATCGTGTTTGTAACTCCTGTGGGTCCTTATTTTCCTGAGGGTTTCCAACCTACCGACCTGGTGATCATGCGCGGATACGACCGTGCAGCTCCTCAGGGTACCGGAAAATACAAAGTAGGGGGCAATTATGCAGCCAGTATGGTTGAAGGGATGAAAGCCAAAAAGGATGGTTTCTCCGCAGTTCTCTACCTCGACAGCAAAGAGAAAAAATACCTTGATGAATGTGGTCCGGCTAATTTTTTCGGAATAAGAGACAATACGTACATTACTCCCCTTTCCGACTCCATTTTGCCTTCCATAACCAATAAAAGCCTGATGGTATTAGCCGAAGAAATGGGGTTAAAGATCGAACGCCGGAAGGTCCCCTATGAAGAATTGGAAACATTTGAAGAAGTAGGGGCCTGCGGAACAGCAGCAGTGATCTCCCCCATAAAAGGAGTCTTTGATGCCGATAAAAAGAAATGGTTTACCTATGGAAAAAATCCGGGGAAATGGTCTGCTAAGTTGTATCAAAAACTCCGGGCGATCCAGTACGGCGATGAACCGGATACACATGGCTGGGTAGAAGTCCTTGAATAATATCCTCACAGGAAAAACCCTGGCGCCTGCAGCACTGCAGCGGAATTGATGTTGTCATCGGTTGTCACTATAACGAATGGTTTTTCCTGGCAATACAAAAAAGCTACAAATGTAAAAGGGGACTCCCTGTAACATTTCGCTTTTTTACCCGTCCTACCCTTAGAAACTGCCCAATGCCATGAAATGACAATAGAAGAATATAACCAGTCTGTTGATTTGTATTCTGACAGAGTTTACCGGTTTGTAGTGAAAATCAGTAAGGACAGCCATAAAGCAGAGGATATTGTCCAGGATAGTTATGAAAAACTCTGGACGAAATGTAGCTCTGTTAATTTTCTCAGTGTAAGGCAATACCTGTTTTCAACGGCATACCATACATTGATTGACCGGATCAGAAAAGAACAACGGATGAGCTCAACAGAAGATCTGAAAATAACAGAAACCGGACACTGTGAACATTATTCAGATATCCGGGAGGTCCTGGAAGTAGTGACAGACCGGCTTCCGGATGTTCAGAAAATGGTCCTGTTGCTTCGTGATTATGAAGGATATTCGTATAAAGAAATTGCAGAAATGGCTTCTTTAACGGAATCGCAGGTTAAAGTGTACATATACAGAGCAAGGGTTTTTTTGAAAGAGTGTATAGGAAATCTGGATGTTTTAGTTTAAGATGAGAATTACGAGAGATAATTACGAAGTTTTTTTTATCGATTACCTTGATGGTACCCTCGATGATACACGAATTGATGAGTTTCTTGAATTTCTTCAGAAAAATCCTGACCTCAAAGAGGAACTTCAGAAAATTAAATTGTTCAGCATTCCTCCCCCAAAAAAAGTCTTTCCCCTGAAAGAAAAACTATATAAAGAAAAATACGATTTGCAGGATCATTTTGACAATGCCTGCATTGCGATTCTTGAAAAGGATTTTACAGAGGAAGAAATTGCCGGCTTCAAAAAATACCTTAACGAACATCCGGAGAAAAAAAAAGAGTATAAACAGTTTATGAGAACCCGGATGAAAGCTGACGAGACGATTTTGTTTCCAAAAAAAATCTCGCTTTACAAAGAAACTCCGGGAGTGAAATTGCTCAGATCTGCGTTCAGGATTGCAGCCATGCTGATTCTTGTATTTGCGGTTTCTGTTTTTTTGAAACAGAATAACGAAATGGATGTGCCGGTAGCCCGGATGGTTCAATTCACAAAAGAACCGGTACCCGAAATTCCGGTTCAGATACAACAGAACACAGAAAAAACAGAACCACAAATATCAACAGGTAAAACGGTAACAGCGGATCGTACAAAAACAGAACCGGATAAAAATACCGGAGAACCAGATAAAGGTAGTGCGGTTGAAAAGGAAACTTTTGTTGCAGGATACGACACCCTTCTTCCAGCTTATTTATCCGGAAAACCTGCATTTATAGATGTGGAGAAACCTGTACTTGCTCTGGCAATTCCGCCGGAATTTTTCCATAAGGAGTTCTCCGGCAATGAAAATTTGCAGGAGAAAATGTTGCTGGGCGACAAGATCAGAGGAAAAACAGGCTTTGATGAACTTCAACTGGATGATATAGCAAAAGCAGGATTAAAACTTTTTTCGGGAATATCGAACAATAAATTTACTTACGACACCAATGAAGAAGGGGAGATATCCGGATTGATGCTTGAAACCCGGTTGCTTGCATTTTCCATACCAATCCGTAGAAATGAAGAGTAGGTTTAATTGTTGTTGTTTCCGTTGTAACTTCTTTCCCGTAGTATCCGTCATACTCCAAACGTAAAAATTAAAAAGTATGAAACGACTTCTAATTATTCTCACAGCTTTTGTATGTTCTTTTCAGGGAATAGGCCAGGTGGATTCCACAAAAATCAGGATGAATAAAAAAAATGTAGTAATGGTTGTGGACAGCGGTCACGGATCACAGGTAAAAGTCGGCAATGAACGGGGTGTGGAGGTTATTACCGACGACAGGGGGGACACAACCCGGATCAGGATTGGCAGTCGTGTTTTCGAAGTGGTGGATGAGGGGGAAAAGACTCACATCGAGGTTGATAGGGATAGGGATATTCGAAAATGGACCGGTAATTTTAATGCCCACTGGGCAGGTGTGGAATGGGGTATTAATACATTTCAGAATACAGATTATTCAATGTATGGCGGCGATCCGTTTATGGATTTAAACTACCCGAAATCAATTGCTTTTAACCTGAACTTTGCAGAATGGGCCTTTCGTAACCGGGCCAATAATTTCGCTTTGGTTACCGGCCTGGGATTCAGTTTTAAGGATTTTGCATTGGACAACCCGGTAACGATCATCAATGAAAATAACCGGATTCAGCCTCTGCCGTTGACTCAGGAGGGGCTAAAAAAATCAAAACTTCATGTTTCCTACTTTACAGCTCCTCTCATGTTCGAATGGAAAACTCCGCTTCGGTTGAGATATACACGGGTATATATCAGTGCCGGTGTGATCGGTGGTTTGTATCTTGGATCCCATACGAAATACAAATACAAGAATGATAAATACAAGGACAAAGGCCGTTTTAATATCAATCAATTTACATACGACCTGACTGCACGAATTGGATTCGGAGATCTGTGTATATTCGCTAACTACAGCATGGTTCCTTTGTTTGAAACAAACAAAGGGCCGGAGTTGCATCCCCTTACCATCGGATTTTCATTCCCTAACATTTAAAAAACAGCATTACTGAATAGCATCAGGGTTGTAGAAATCAGATCTACAACTCTTTTTTTTTATTGTTGTCGTTGTTTATACTGAGCCAGGAACATGAGAACGATGCGTTCTTTTTGCGTTTGGAGCAACCTGGTTCCAATCTTATTAAGTTGAATACATGGGGATGTTCTTTTTATTTTTTCAGGAAAAAGATACATTTACATGAAATAAATAAATCAACACACGATGAGACCTTATATTCTTCAGGAAGTTAACTGGGCCAAAGTCAAAGAGAGCAGGTATGACATTGCTGTCCTTCCCTGGGGGGCTACCGAACCTCACAATTACCATTTACCTTATGGTACCGATACCATGGAGACTTCCCGCATTGTGGAAGAGGCTGCCTGTAAAGCCTGGGAGCGCGGATGCAAGGTGATGGTTCTGCCGGCTATTCCGTTTGGAGTACAAAATCCCGGACAGCTTGAATTGCCTTTCTGTTTGCCGGTACGTCCCTCCACCCAGCGGACTCTTTTGAAAGATTTGCTGGAGGCCCTTTACGGACAAGGGATCAGAAAAGTGGTTATTGCCAATGGCCATGGTGGCAATGAGTTTAAATCCATCATCCGTGAACTTCAGATGGATTCCCGTGATCTGTTTCTGGGGCTGATGGAATGGTTCCGGTTGTTTCCCAACGCTGACTACTTTGAGGAAGAGGGGGACCATGCGGGTGAAATGGAAACAAGCATTATGTTATACTATTTCCCGGAACTGGTTTTGCCTCTCGGGAAAGCCGGAAGCGGAAAGGCAAAGAAATTCAGCATAGATGCGCTTAACCGGAAAAAAGCATGGACTCCCAGAAACTGGACTAACGTGACTGAAGATACTGGCATTGGAAACCCGGAGAAAGCAACGGCTGAAAAAGGAAAAAAATTCCTGGATGCTGTGATTTCTGAGATGGCTGATTTTTTGATTGATCTGGGAAAGCATGATATAGCTGATTTGTATGAGAAATGAGATACCATAAAAGGACAGCATGAAATTTGTTACAGGAGGTACCGGATTGGTGGGAGCTCATTTATTGCTTGAGCTGGTGAAAAGAGGAGATCAGGTCAGGGCCCTGAAACGAAAAACCAGCAACCTGAATCATACCGTAAAGATCTTTTCCTGGTATACTCCGGAATATAAAAGTCTGTTTGATAAGATTCATTGGGTGGAAGGGGATATCCTCGATTATTTTGCGACAGAAGATATGCTGTATGGTGTCGATGAAGTGTATCATTGTGCAGCTCTTGTTTCCTTCTTATCTTCTGAGAAGAGAATGATGATTCACAACAATGTACAGGGTACAGCTAATCTGGTGAATGCCTCGTTGTTCCAGGGTGTGAAAAAATTCTGCCAGGTAAGTTCAATTGCAGCGTTGGGACGAACATCCGACGGAACACCGGTAACTGAAACCACAAGCTGGCTTCCCAATAAAAAGAATACCGGATACTCGGTAAGCAAATTTTATTCTGAAGCAGAAGTGTGGCGCGGCATTCAGGAGGGGCTGAATGCGGTGATCGTGAATCCGTCGATGATCCTGGGTCCTGGCAATTGGGAATCGGGAAGCCCGAGGCTGTTTAAAACGGTCTATGACGGATTGTTATTTTATACCAGGGGAGTCACCGGCTATGTCGACGTGGCTGATGTAGTCCGGGCCATCCTTTTTTTAATGAAGGACGAAAATTTTCAGAAATGCAAAAACCAACGGTTTCTGCTCAGTGCGGAAAACCTGAGTTTTAAGGAGTTGTTTTCGGCTATAGCCGATGAACTGAACAAAAAACGACCCCGTTATTATGTTCCGGATGCTTTGCTGGGGATCGCATGGCGGGCATCTGCTCTGGGGAGTCTTTTTACTGGGAAACCTCCTGCTCTTACCCGCGATACCCTGGTTGGTTCAAACCGGAAATTTTATTTCGACGGAACAAAAATCACAAAGAAAATATCCGGTTTCAGGTATAAAAGCATCGATCAGTCAATCCGTGAGGTTTCAGAAATCTTTCTCCCCGAAATGAAAAGAAAATAGTAACCGGATGGCTTTGCACTTGTGTGGTTCCCTTTTATAACCCAAAGGCTGCTTTTATTGGATCCACATAATCAAGTTTTTCCCAGGTAAACAACTCCACCTCTTTTTCCACTTTTCCAAAATACGGAGTTTCGAATTTTTTCATGATGGTTACAGGTGCCCTGCCCATATGACCGTAAGCAGCTGTTTCCAGGTATATAGGATTTCTGAGTTTCAATCTGTTTTCTATGGCAGCGGGTCGCAAATCAAAAAGTTGTTCGATTTTTCCGGCAATTTCCCCGTCAGATAAGGGAATGTTCTTCCGTCCATAGGTGTTCACATAAATACCTACCGGTCGGGCTACACCTATGGCATATGCAAGCTGCACGAGGATCTCATCGGCAACACCTGCGGCCACCAGGTTTTTGGCAATATGGCGGGCGGCATAGGCTGCTGAACGGTCTACTTTTGAGGGATCTTTTCCTGAGAAAGCGCCTCCTCCATGGGCTCCTCTTCCGCCATAGGTGTCTACGATAATTTTTCTTCCGGTAAGTCCGGTATCCCCGTGCGGCCCTCCAATGACAAACTTACCGGTGGGATTGACATGGTACACAATGTCGTCTCTGAAAAGAGCCTGAATCCTTGCCGGGAGTTTAGCCTTTACCCTTGGAATGAGTAGTTGGATTACATCTTCCCTGATTTTTGCCAGCATCAGTTCATCGGCATCAAATTCGTCGTGTTGGGTTGAAACAACAATCGCCTGAATTTTCAGGGGGATGTTATCATCGGAATATTCAATGGTAACCTGTGATTTTGAGTCCGGGCGCAGATAGGTCATTGCCTTCCCTTCCCGTCTTATTTCGGCCAGTTCCATTAACAACCGATGGGAAAGTTCCAGGGATAAGGGCATGTAATTATCGGTATCTTTGCAGGCGTAGCCAAACATCATGCCCTGATCCCCTGCACCCTGATCGTTTTTGTCTGACTTTTCAACTCCGCGGTTTATATCCGGGCTTTGTTCATGAATGGCGATGAGTACCCCGCATGAATCACCGTCAAAACGGTAGGAGGCACGGGTATACCCAATGTTGTTAATAACACTCCGGGTAACTTCCGGTACATCTACATAGGTGGTGGACTTTACCTCACCGGCCACGACAACCTGACCGGTGGTAACCAGGGTTTCAATGGCCACTTTTGATTCCGGATCAAAAGCCAGAAACTGGTCGAGCAAAGCATCGGAGATCTGGTCGGATATTTTGTCCGGATGACCCTCCGATACCGATTCACTTGTAAACAGATAACTCATAATCAAAAAATTTTGATTCCGGGAAAATCCTGGAATTGTGAAACAAAAAATCTGTGGGAGAAGTGATTGAAAGGATTCTGGAATCCGATTGTTTTAGCATTTTTTCCGGTGGTTGCAATCAATCACAAATCTTTCCACTTACGGTTACAAATGTAGGTATTTTTCGGGAATAAAAAAGAACAATTCTTTTTTTTAATCAGCAGGGGAAGGGTTTATTCCTGCACCTGAGGGCTTAAAGCAGGACATGTTGGTTGCCTGGTTGGCAGGCAGAATAAAAACCAATGCATCACCGGGTTAATTGCTGAAAGACATGTTCCAGGCTTTGCTTCTTTTCCTGGAGTGTAAGCAGAACGAGGTCATGTTGAACCGCAAAATGAAACAGATCCGGCCTGATATCTTTCTCAGGGATGGCTTCAATGAACCACATGCCGTTTTCGTACACAGCATCCGTGACTCCGTTTATTTTTTTTAACTTCTCCGGATCGGCTCTACCTGAATATTCAGCAACAAATGTCCTGTTGCTTTTGATGCCTCTGTTTTTCAGCTCATCAACACCGCCGTCTGCAATAATCCTTCCCTGATGGATGATCAGTACACAGCTGGTAACTTCCTCTATCTCCTGCATAATATGGGATGACAGGATGACCGTTTTATCGTGGCTTATGTTGCGGATCAGCCTGCGTATCTCATCCAACTGGTTCGGATCAAGCCCTGAAGTGGGTTCATCAAGGATCAATACAGGCGGATCGTGAATTAAAACCTGTGCTAACCCCACGCGTTGCCGGTAACCCCGCGAAAGCGCTCCGATTTTCTTATGCTGTTCCCCGGTTAATCCCGTAATTTCTATCATTTCAGCTACCCTGTTCCTGATATTTTTTAACCGGTATAAACCGGCTGTGATTTCAAGCGATTCTTTGACAAACAGATCCATGTACAATGGATTGTTTTCAGGAAGGTATCCAATCGTTCCGCGCAACAAAGCATTTTGAGGCGCAACTTTGCTCCCCTGAATAAAAACTTCGCCTGAAGAGGGAGCCAGGTAACCGGCGATGATTTTCATCAGTGTGGATTTACCGGCACCATTGGGCCCCAAAAAACCTGTAAGTTCTCCCTCTCTCACTGAAAAGGTAACTGAATCAAGGGCTTTTCTGCGGCCATAGAATTTTGTAATATTTTTTATCTCAATGGACATAATCGTATAACGGAAACAAAAATAGTCTATTCTTTTAATTTAACAGAATTCCCTTAAATTTGTATTTCGGCAATTCGGTCATTGTATGAAAGATTATCATTTTAATTATGTAAAGGATTTAACCCGGTATCAGCGACAGAAAACCTGGGAAGTGCAGATCGGGAATACGCTAATGGGTGGGAATTATCCGATCCGCATACAATCCATGACCGACACAGATACATGCAATACGGAGGCAACCGTAAATCAGATCCTCAGGATCGTAAAAGCAGGAGCCGATTATGTACGTGTAACAGTCAGGGGTATTCAGGATGCGAAAAACCTGAAAAATATTGTAGACGAACTGGAAACTAGGGATTGCCATGTACCGTTAATCGCGGATATTCATTTCAATCCAAAGCTGGCAGAGATTGCTGCTGATTATGTCTCAAAGATACGGATCAACCCAGGTAATTTTTATGATAAGAGGGCTAAGTTCAGACAAATCCTGTACAACGATGAGGAGTATCGCAAAGAACTGGATAAAATAGAACAGCAATTTGTCCCTTTTTTGGCGATGTTAAAAAAAAACCGGACGGCACTTCGCATCGGGGCTAACCAGGGATCTTTATCTGACCGGATTATGAGCCGTTATGGAGATACCCCTGCCGGTATTGTTGAATCGGTGATGGAATTTTTACGGATCTGTAAAAAGGTTGATTTTAAAAATGTGGTCATCTCTATAAAGTCGAGCAATACACGGATTATGGTGTATACCGTCCGGCTGTTCAATTTTAAAATGCGCCTGGAAGGCATGAAATACCCTCTTCATCTGGGGGTTACCGAAGCGGGTGAGGGAGAAGAAGGCCGGATCAGGTCAGCTGTCGGTATGGGTGCTTTGATGGCTGATGGAATAGGGGATACCATTCGTGTTTCCCTTACAGAAGCTCCGGAGAACGAAATTTCCGTTGCTAAAAGACTGATTCACCATTTTAAATCCTACCAGGATCATCAGCCGATCAGTGCCCCTTTGCATGCCCAAACCAATCCCTTTGAATATGAAAGACGATCAACCCGGCCGGTATTAAAGTTTGGAGGCAGGCAATTGCCTGTTGTGGTTGCCCATCTTGGGGTTCGTTCATTAAAAGAATTACTGCCAATCAGAGGGAAACTGATCCCCGACTATTTTATCTCTGAGAACAAAATTCTTGATATCCAGAGAAACGAATATCCAATTATTAACCTGGATGAGTATCTTTTTGAAAGCACACGCTGGGGCCGGATGAAATTTATCCGGACCAACAAAGCTGAATTTGACCGGTTCATGGATCAGAATCCCGAAATTATCACAAAACTCAGACAAACCCGGAAAACGGTCCTGATCCTTGAAAGTTTTAACCGCAATCCTTATGCAGAACTCAGAGCCTTCTTTATGATGCTGGAAACCCATATATGGAAGGTTCCCGTTATTCTTTACAGGAAATATAACGAACAAAAGCTGGAAGATTTGCAGATCAAAGCATCCGCTGACCTCGGAGGACTGCTGATTGATGGGTATGGCGATGGATTGTGTATTCATAATAAAGGAGAGGTTATAACGTTTACCGAACTTAAGGATTTAAATTTTGGAATTTTACAGGCCAGCCGGATGAGGATATCCAAAACCGAATTTATTTCCTGCCCGGGATGCGGACGAACCCTTTTTGATCTGCATGAGACAACCAGACGGGTAAAAGAACATTTTAAACACCTCAATAATTTAAAAATTGGAATCATGGGTTGTGTCGTTAACGGACCGGGTGAAATGATCGATGCTGATTACGGATTTGTGGGTGCCGGCCAGGGGAAAGTAAACCTCTACAAAGGACAACAACTCAAAAAAAAGCATATTCCTTACGATAAAGCAGTGGAAGAACTGGAACAGCTGATCAGAGAATACGGTGACTGGATCAATCCCGATTAAGTTCTCTTTTCGTTTGACAGGTTGCGATAAAAAAAAAGATTCCTGTTTTTTATTATTTCGGTTTTTATCTGTACCTTGTAAGGGATTCAGACTGATGTTGTCTGATCGTAGTATAAGAATATAACCCAAACAAATCCGTATGAAAGTTGTTAATCCCCTTCATACACGGTGTCAGGTAGTGTATTCCCTGATAAGGTGTAGCATATGTTTTTTACTGTTTGTCTTTTTATATGTTTCCACAGCTGAAGCGCAGCATTCGGATTCCGGAATCCTGGCTTTTATCAGGATTAAGGGAGGCTCCAACCCTGGTTTTGCGTTTCTGGTATTGAGGGATATTCAGGCAGGAGAGAAGATCTATTTTACGGATGAAGGTTGGAGTGGCAGTGGTTGGATTGGAAGTTCTGAAGGCCATCTGGTCTATACATCTCCCGGATTGACCGTTGGTGATGCGGTTTATGCAGAAGCAAATTCTGGCGGAACGTCTTTTGAAGTTTCAGCAGCAGGAGGAACCCTGGTGCCTGCCCCGGGGTACGCAGAATTTTCCTTATCATCAGGCGACCAGCTACTTGCTTATCGGAGCGCAGAAGGCCCCCGACCCGCAAATCCGTTGTTTATAACCGGAATCCATATGGATGAGGGTACTTCCCTGGGAGGAAACAATCCGGAAACCGGATGGACCAACCAGGAGTATCTCTCTTCCGGGGGCCTGTCGGTTTGTGCTTCAGCTGTGCCTTCCGGACTGGAAAACGGAAAAAATTGTGTGGCTCTTTTTCCTCACCCCACTATTGAAAAAGAGCCGATCAATATCCGGTATGATGACTCCAAAGGAGCAAAGGGAACACGGATGCAGTTACTGGAATTAATCTGCAATAAGAATAACTGGGAAAACGATGTTTGTTCTTTCATTGTTCTGAGTTCTCCTGAAATAAAAGTTTTTGGGAACAGGAAGCAGATTCTTAACGGGGATTTGACTCCGGAACCCGGTAACCATACGTACTTTGGAGCAACAGAGGCGGATTCCGGATCGGTTGTACGTATTTTTCATATCGTCAATACCGGAGATACCTTGTTGCCTCTCTACGCGGTGTGGCTTTCTGATTCTTCAAATTTCAGTATTCTTTCCCCTGTTCCTCAATCGGTTGCCCCCGGGGACTCCTGTTCCCTTGAAATAGCGTTCCACCCTTTAGCCGGAGGCAGTTATTTTTCAATGATGACCATTCATAACGGGGATGAGGAAAACGGGATTTTCCGTTTTGGAATGGAAGGGTCAGGGGTCGTGGTCCCGGTTCCAACGCTTCAGGTACATACCTTACATGTATCGGAACTGGATGCAACCAAAGCGTTGATTGCCTGGGAACGGGGAGATGGCGATAGTTGCCTTGTTTTTATACGGGAAGGAGTAGCCGGTTTTGCTGTTCCTGTCAATAATAAAGTTTACAGGGCCGATACGCTGTTTGCCTGGGGCGAACCGTCCGGAGATCCGGAATGGTACTGCATATATAATGGTTCAGGAAGAAGTGTTGTTGCCGGAGGGTTAATCCCTGGTTCCTGCTATAGCCTTATGGCTTTTGAATACAATCAGGAGGGTGGTTTTCTTAAATACAACACAACATTCTCACCTGCCAATCAGGTTATATTCTCAATGAATGATTTGTTTATTAATGAGATGGATGCAGATACACCCGGCTCCGATACCATGGAATTTGTTGAATTATATGATGGAGGAGCTGGGAATACATCCCTGGACGGAATCGTTATGGTATTTTTTAACGGCAGCAACGACAAATCCTATTTCTCAATCGGACTGGATGGATGTGAAACAGATGATGACGGCTATTTTGTTGCAGGGAATTCCGGGATTTCTGCATGCGACAGGGTTATTCCGGACGGAAAAATTCAAAATGGTGCGGATGCCATCGTACTTTACTGTGGAAATGGGAAGGATTTCCCTAATGGAACTTTAATGACAACCTCCGGATTAATTGATGCCGTTGTTTATGATACCGATGATGCAGATGATTCCGGATTGTTGTCCCTCTTACATCCCGGTGAACAGCAGCTGAATGAAAATGAAAACAAGGACAAAGACCATCATTCGCTGCAACGGATACCCAACGGATCAGGAGGTTACAGAAATACCCATTCGTACAGGGCTGATTTTCCAACTCCGGGTTTCCAAAACAGGCTTTCACCCGGAATCATCCTTTCAGGAAACGGGATACCCATAGAAAACAACGATTCAACTCCCGAAAGAGCAGATTTTACAGATTTTGGAAAGGCAGAAATAAATGATCAAACCATCTTCCGGTCTTTTCTGATAAAAAACAAAGGCGAAGGGTTCCTCAATCTTACAGGGACCCCAGAGATAGAAATTACCGGAAACCATGCAGCCTGTTTTTCGGTTTCTCTGTTGCCTGATCGCATCATTGCTCCCGGTGACAGTACCCGGTTTGAAGTTGCATTCACACCAACCGTTTTGGGTAGCAGGGAGGCTGAAATAGTAATCCATACCAATGATCCGGTAAACCATCCCTTTATTTTTTCTGTCCGGGGGGATGGAATTTTTTCTGTAAATATATTTTACAATGATGTTCTTTGCAATGGAGATAAGAATGGAAGCATTGTGGCAGAAGTTGCCAGAGGTACAGGATCCTACACGTATATCTGGTCAACAGGAGATTCGGTTTTTTCAGGTCCTTCTGATACATTAGACAACCTGGAAGCTGGTTTTTATTCGGTAACGATCAGAGATGCCTTCCTGAATGAAATAACCAAAAACGTCGTGATTTCAGAACCACCGGAACTGACCGCTGTGATCGATAAGGTGGATGTACTCTGTACAGAAGATAAATACGGAAAGATATCAGTCACTCCTTCAGGAGGAACTCTTCCGTACTCAGTTTTGTGGTCCACCGGGCAGGAATCTTTTACAATAAGGAATTTAAAAAAAGGCATTTATGAAGCGGTGGTTTCCGATGCCAAGGGATGCAGGCTTAGGTTGGCTGACACCATTCATGTTACCGATTCCGTAAAACCCCTGGCGCTCTGTAAAGATACGTTCTTATACCTTGATAAGGATGGAATGGCTCATATTTATCCTGTGGATATATGTGGTCAAAGTACGGACAACTGTGAAATTACATCTTATTCGATAGATTATTCCTGGTTCGGGTGTGATGATATCGGGGAAAACAAGGTGACTGCAAAAACAGGAGACCGGAATGGCAATTATTCCGAATGTGTATCCATTGTTACGGTGGTTGATACCATGGCGCCGGTAGTTAGCTGTCATGATACGATGCTTTACCTGGATGGTCGGGGAGAGGCTTCCGTATCCACATTGG
>CAZNPV010000012.1:0-50822 GCA_964575025.1 uncultured Mariniphaga sp. | reverse complement strand
CAGACCTTCACGGAAACGTTACCGTTTGCACAACAGAGATTGCGGTGAAGGATACTTTATCCCCGGTATTTGATCCGGTAAATCCCATTGTTGTGGAGGCTGAACCGGGTGAAAGTACAACAGAAATTCATTACCCGGAGGTTTCTGCAAGCGATAACTGCAGTGTGGACATTACACAACTGCAAGGGTTAGGTTCCGGGGCTTGTTTTCCAACAGGCACAACGAAAGAAGTTTATCTTGCAACAGATCCCTCCGGGAATACAGATACGCTTGTATTTACTATTACCGTAAATGCTGCGAATGATCCTACGGCAGTTGCACCCGAAATTTCACCGGGAACCATCCGGATTTATCCAAATCCGACCAATGGATGGTTGCGATTGGAAATGGATGATTATCAGAGGTTCACAAATCCGGAAATTGAAATTTATTCAGTAGGTGGGGAGAAAATACTTCAACGGGAAATGAAGGCATCATCCTTACAGATAGATGTCAGAAGGTATAAAGATGGATTGTATTTTTTAAGGGTAAAAGCACAAGGCCTGGATGTGACAAAACGATTTATTGTAACCCGGCACACGACATTCTCTCCGGACTAGGGGCATCAAAAGAGGATATTTATCTGTTCTTTAATTCATTCCGGAAGGAAGTACGGACACATCTGAATCCGATGTATGATTTGGTGCTGTCCTGGTATTCATAGCTGCGTGTAGCGTTCTGGATAAAAAAGGCTATATCTTTCCAGGATCCTCCCCGTATTACTTTTCTTTTCAGTACCGGTGGATCCTGGGGGCGGGCATTGTAATTAATAAACGGATTATAGTCGTTCATAATATCATAAGCAGCTTCATAAAATGCATCTGCGGTCCATTCGGCTACATTTCCGGCCATATCATACAGTCCGTAGCCATTGGGATCGAAAATTCCTACCTGCATGGTGGTTGTACTGTTCGGACTGTCGGCAACGTAATTTCCCCGACGGGGTTTGAAATTGGCAACAAAACAGCCAGCCTGATCCCGGGTATAATAACTACCCCATGGATACAGGGTATTTTTGAGGCCTCCTCTGGCGGCATATTCCCATTCTGCTTCTGTAGGAAGTCTGAAGTCATGAGGAGGTGTTTCCTTGAGTCTGGAATTTGTTCTGAATAACAGATTGGATCTCCAGTGGCAGAATGCTTTTGCCTGTTTCCAGGATACACCCACAACCGGATAGTCATCAAATCCTACATGTGAAAAATAGTTGAGGGTAAAAGGCTCATTGTAGGAATAGGTAAAATCCCTGATCCACACCAGGGTATCGGGGTAAGCAGGTACGCTTTCGTGCATCAGGAAGGAACTCCTGTTTTGGATGGGTTGTTCAGTACCGTCAATACCTGTTACGGAACCTTCATAGCTCTGTG
This sequence comes from uncultured Mariniphaga sp., assembly GCA_964575025.1. Taxonomy (GTDB): domain Bacteria; phylum Bacteroidota; class Bacteroidia; order Bacteroidales; family Prolixibacteraceae; genus JABMQB01. The sequence continues at coordinate 49,419 of CAZNPV010000012.1, read as the reverse complement.
TTTCGTAATTATAGCGGTTATTTGTTCTGGCAGCCTGCTCATAATCGATCCAGTAGTAATCGTAGATTAAATTTCGTACATCAATTTGTTGTTTATGGTTAAAGCGTTCTTCTTCAGGGATATATAATTCTTCAAGGGCTCCTCTGTAGTCCGGATCGTTCCATTCGATTTTTTCTTCCCAGTTAAGAATCGGGTTATCCAACGGAACACCTCTGCTATCGTTGAGAATCATGAAATCGGTGTACATCTGTCCGAGAAGTTTTCTGGCGATGGAATCCCTGACCCAATAGACAAATTGCCGGTATTCATTGTTTGTTATTTCCGTGTCATCCATCCAGAAGGATTCGACCGTTACAATTTTTGAGGAATTTGGATCATCATGATAGTCATCGTCGTTGGGGCCAAACCGGAATGTCCCACGGGGAATATAGGCCATGCCAAAAGGTTCGGGTTCAAACCATTCCCCTCTCTTTGCCACTTCGTCCGGTAAATACGTTACCGCACTTTTCTGGCACGAGAGAAGGAAAAGAAGAGATCCTATGGCTATAACCTTAAAACGCATTATGACTGATTATCACTTCTGATTACTGAGAAAAAACAGGATTCCAGTTATCTTATCCTGGGAATAAAAAGGCCTTATGAGTAACTCCATAAGGCCCCAATGTATCTTTAGTTTCTAATATTCCCAGAGGTCCTGTTCAAAGTCAAATATTTCCTGTTCGATACGACGGGACTCATACATCGCTTCTTTTCCGGTAAGATACTGTGATATAGCCCGGTTATTGAACCGGTTGGATTCTTTCGTTATATAGCTGTTAAAATATCTTTTCACGAACAGGTCATCAAAAGTCATTCTCTGGGCGTCATTGTACGGGTTAAACACTTCATGGGTTAACAGGAGTTCCCTTATTTCGGGGTAGTAAACCCAAAACAGCTGTGTTCGCTGAATCTGGCCTGTGGGATCGTCTTCTCTGACATATTCTCTTATGGGACAGATTCCAATAATCCGCACATCTAATTTGGAATTTTGTTTATCGAAGTACCACTCTTCCTTGATCATTAAACGCTTTACTTCGTCAGTCCGTACTTCCCCTTCGACGACGCGTTCCACGGTTTCTCCTGTTTCGAAATCCTGAACTCTTTCCGTACGTGATTCGGCCCCGAATTGTGTTTTGATTTCTTCTATTGTTATCGGAAGTTTAAAATCATCGTCAAACCGTGCATCATAGGCTGTAATTATCTCAGAATCAATGCCTTCCAATAACAGGGATACAAGGTTTTTCCGGTTTTCGATTTCTGTGGTAGGATAATACAGGATCTGGTTAATTTTTTCCCTCAGGTCGATTATCCGCCAGACCATTTTCGACCAGAAAACGTCTGCTTCCCTTACGGAAGGCAACATCATGGGTTTACGCTGGTAAACATCCTGCTTTTTGAATGCACCGTTGACAATTTGTGCATTTCCTCTTTCTGCAGCCATGATGAAAACCATGGCCAATACACTGAATAGGATAATTATTTTTTTCATCGTTATTGTATTTTAAAACTTATAGCGTTCAGGTCACGTATGGAGTTATCGGTTCCTCTGGCTTTTATGTTTTCAATTAATATAATACTTCCCGGGATTAACTGTGAAAACTGGTCTATCTGTTCCTGTGTAAACCGGTTTGATGTGGATGTAAAATTTGAAGTATACCCTTCGGCATCCTGAATCCAAAGATCAAACTGGGTTACGGTATATTGGAAATCGAAGTCGAAATCTTCCAGGACAGCAGCTACACCATCTTCAACCAGAAGCCTGGATTTTGTTATATTTCCACCGGATTTACCTGCAATCTGGGCTTCCGGATCAGGTACACTTTTCACTCGCCAGTTGGTGGTGCCCATAAACCGTTCTTCTCCGCCAATGGTAGCATATAGGGAAATCGCAGTTTTTCTTCCCTGGAGGTCTTCGGATTCCGGTTGCACATACAGATTGTTGTTCCGTTCTATAATCCTGCCGTTCGTCATGTTAGCGCGGATGTTTTCTTTGGGTACACTTCCCACATTCACCGTGATCGGGTTATCGACTCCCAGGAAGAAGACATTCATTTTTTCTGCAGCCACTGTGAAGCTGGGTTCTGTAACCTGGTATTCATGCTGAAAGGGGTAATCCCTGAAGATGCCCTGGGGAGTACGGTATTTGATGACTCCGCTCCATCGGAAGGTCCCGGGTCTGGTTGCTTTTACTCTGTAAATGCCTTTTCCGTCAACGATGGTCAGGGGACGCCCGTTAACGAGGATCTCCGGACTCTGGGTTGTATCTTCCGCTGCCAGAAATACATGGGCTACGAATTCATCGCCCTGGAGAACTATTTTTGATTCGGCAATAACCTGTGCTCCAAGGCTGTTAAATTTGAACGATCCGGCGTCAATTTGTGCGTACAGGTAGTTAATCACATGGGATTCTGCATTCTCAATATCAATCTGAAGCTTTGAAAGAAGGGTGATGACAGCAATCAATGGTTTGCTGTCAAAATGCTGTACCTCCCAGGATACCCGTTCACCGCCTTGACGAACTTTCACCGGAGGGTCGGATGTATCCAGTTCCTGAAGAATTGTTTCTCTCAACTCCACATCGTTTTCATCAATCATCCCAGCCAGAAATTCTTTATGCCGGATGATATCGTTCTTTAATTCTTCAGCCCTGTTTTGTCTGATCATCATCTCCGAGGGAGCATTCAGGTCATCCTCTTTTTTGATCCGTATGGTGTCTCCCTTGGGGTTTACGGGGTTTACAAAATAGAAATCGTCGGTCCTGAGGTCCTCCGTACTTTCGATAATTTTTGCTCCGGAGTAGAATATCAATTCTTCTTTCAGGTTCCATATGCGTGTTATAATGCTATCGGTTTTTTCTCTGACCTGGTCCGCTTTATTTTTCCATTCCTCCACTTTTGTGGCATTTTCAGCATAGGCCTGTTCAAAAGAGCTGTACACCTGTTCATTTTTCATGTTCACCGTTTTTATGGTCTGGGTCAGGCTGAAATCAACCACCCTGAAAGCTTCCAATACCTCGGCAGCCACGTTTAATGCCAACATGGCCGTGAGGACGATGTACATCATGTTTATCATTTTTTGCCGCGGTGTTTCCGGACAATTTTTAGCAGCACCCATATCTGAACTTCCTTAGGTATTATTTTTTATAATTCATAGCACCTAGCATTCCTCCATAAATGGAATTCAGTGCTTCCAGGTGTTTATTTAACTGTTCAGCATTTTCTTTATACTTCTTTAATTCATCAATCGATGAAGCCAATATAGTATTCATTGTCTGAATATCGGAACTGAACTTTCGGGTCGCTTTAAACTGGTCGTCCGTATGCTGTATCTGCGATACATAACTGTTATTTAGCGCCTCGATGTTTTTATTCAGTGCTTCAAGGCTGGTAGTATATTGCCTGGAATTCCGGCCTATATCCTGTAAATTGGATGTTAATGATTTTGCAGATTCCTGGTAGGTATTTGCCAGTAACTCTCCTGATTGTGCAATCTTATGGTTCAGGTCATCGCCTGTTTGGTTCAGTTTGGATATAAAACCGGCCCCTACCCCTGAAAGTTGTTCCGCTGTTTTGTTATATGAATTCACCAATCCCTCTACAGAACGGGTGATCGAGTCCTGGGCATGGGTATTGATCTGAGCCAGTTTTCCCATGGAATCAGTCGCTGATCCGAGGTTTCTGACGTACTGGTCGGTTGCCAGGGTAGCCGTGGATATATCACTGATATTCCGGGCTGTGTTACTCAGGTCGTTTAACCCTTTGGTTACTTTGGCAATCAGTTCAGGAGAAATTTCTGCACTGTTGATCAGGTCATCGAGTCTTCCTGATCTTCCTGGTTTTGCCGTTCTAAGTTCGTTAAAATCCAGATTTTCATAGTCTTCCCTTAATTCAGGATAAACCCTGCTCCAGTCAGGCATTTCGAGCGGAGGCTCAAAGGCTGAGAGGAAAAAGATGATAGCCTCCGTAATTAACCCAGCACCCAGTATATAGCCGGAATAGGCAAAGTGTTCAAGTTTAAACAGGGCTCCGATCATGACAACTGAGGCACCCCAGCCATACACATAGCCCATAAAGGTTTTCCAGCGTTTTGTTCTGACAATTTCTCCAAAGTTCATAATAATCTGTTTTAAGTAAGGCTAAAAATCTTCTCCAAGGGTTGTTCGTACACAACGAAATCCAATGTAGGATTTTGTGGTATCCTGATATTCGAAACTTCTTGAGGATGTACGAATGAAGTAACTGATATCTTTCCATGAGCCACCCCGTATTACTTTGCGTTTCATAACGGGCGGGTCATCAGGCAAGGCATTGTATTCAAAGGAAGGATTCAGTTCGTTGTAATACATATAGCCCGATTCATCGTAAGCATCATTGGTCCATTCGGCCACATTTCCGGCCATATCATACAATCCAAAATCATTGGGAGCATAGCTTCCGACTTTCATGGTGGCTATTCCTCCATCCTCCACATAATTTCCTCTCAACGGTTTAAAATTGGCATAAAAAACTCCCTGATCGTCCCGGGTATAATAGTTTCCCCAGGGATACATGGTCATGAGCCTTCCTCCCCGGGAAGCGTATTCCCACTCAACCTCCGTAGGCAGGCGGTATTCCATTAGTGCCGGTTCTTCCTTATCCACAAGAAAATCGGTCTGGATTTTCGTCCTCCAGTTGCAGAAAGCTTTGGCTTGTTTCCAGGTTATTCCGACTACCGGATAGTCGTCAAAACCGGGATGCCAGAAGTAGCGTGAAGCCCAGGGCTCATTATAGGAGTAAGTAAAATCCCGGATCCATACCAATGTGTCAGGATACACATTTACCCGGTCGTTAAAGATAAACGATGATCTGTTTTGAATCGGTTGTTGATCTCCGTTTAAATCAACTACCGATCCATCGTATTGTTGGGTTTCGTAATTATAGGCATTGGCTCTTCTGGCTGCCTGCTGGTAATCAATCCACCAGTAGTCAAAGAATAATTTTCTCGGGTCAACTTCCCTTCTTCCGAAGAACCGTTCATTTTCAGGAATAAAAAGCTCTTCCATTGCCATGACATAATCGGGATCATCCCAGTAAATAGGTTCATCCCAGTTAATTTCCGGGGGATCAATTGGATTTCCATCACGGTCTTCAGTAATCAGAAATTCCGGGAATTGTTCCCCCAGGAGTTCACGTGCAATCTTATCTCGTGTCCAGTATACAAACTGCCGGTATTCGTTATTGGTGATTTCAGTATCGTCCATCCAGAAAGCATTAACGGAGTATGTTCTGACAGGGGTTCCCATCATGGCCGGATCTTCATCGTTGGGACCAATATTCACACTTCCCCTTCGGATATGAACCATTCCATAGGGTGATGGTTCTTTCCACCGGCCCCGGTTCTGAACACCTATCAGTTCTCCGTTTCCTGATTTATTGCACCCGGTGAACCCAAAGGCGGTTAAAAATCCCAATCCAATTAAAAGTATCTTTTTCATCTCATTAATATTGCTTGTTTTTATAAGGTATTCGATGTAACTCGCTTGATGTTCATATGTGTTTAAATTTTCTCATGCTCGTTTCATAACAATGAATTAACGCACTGTATTCTTTATAAATATCGTATACTCTTATATTTTTTTGTTCTGTTTTTTTCAAGTTCAAATGAATATCCTACAAATATTTCATGTGATCCATATCCATACCTTCCCAATGCGGATGTAGTAAGGTCAAAAGCATATCCAAAAATCAATCCGTTGATCAGTTCAGCTCCCATTATAAGGGAAACGGCATCCTGATAACGGTAATTTAATCCTCCCCAAAAACGGTCGTTATACACCAGGTTCACATTCATATCAACCTGCCAGCTTGCTAAGTCTGTTTTAAACAGCACAAACGGCCGCAATTCAAATAACGGATCAGACAGTTTAATATTGTACCCGCCAGACAAATAATAATGTCTTGTAAGATAGGTACTTGCTTCGCCATCAAACAAAATGGAAGCCTGGTTTAAATGGGTTACCGAGGCTCCCACGAAATAATTGTTGGTTTTCAAATACAATCCCAGACCGATATCAAAAGCCAACTGACTTACCTCATTCTGGGGAATCCCGGGATCGGAATTGGGCTGAATATAGATCCCTTCAAATTCAGGAATATACCATTCCCCATTGATGCTTTTATTAAAAAAACCTCCCGATATTCCTATTCCGAGGGTCCCTTTATTGAAGGTAGCTTTGTACGCATAAATAAGGTTAACCCACGTGTTTTCTTCAAAACCCAATTCGTCGCTGACAACATTTAATCCAATCCCCCCGGGTTGTCCAAACAGATCAATTGCTCCTTCAGCACTAAACACCAGTGTTTTGGGTGCTCCTTCAAAACCATCCCATTGATAACGATTCATGATAATCCCACTGATCGCATCGGTACTTCCGGCAAATCCGGGATTTATTCCAAGCTTATAAAACGCATTGTTTGTAAATTGCGGATCCTGCTGCGCAACAACTGCGAAATTAAATATATTTACAAAAAATAAAAAAGAAATAAACTTTTTCATACCTAATCCTGCTGCATTATAAATCCGCTTTTATCATGGCCTCATAAAGAAAGGAAAAAAAGCGTTTCCATACAAACTGCCTTTATATGGATATGCAAAGAACGCACGTTGTTTTCTATTATTTTGACAACCGATCAATTTTTCGGATGAACATAAGCCATTTAGGAGGAATTTCCTTTTTTGCTGCCAGCTTGTAATCCTCCTCTGTGCATGACACCAACATGCTTTGTTTATCTAACCCTTCCAGTTTCATCCACCATCGGTTGGTAGGCATATGCTGATAAAAAATCAGTGCAGAGCCTGCATCATCTGTCTCAACATTGTATTGTATAAAATCCGTTTTATTTTTTTCTGGTTCTGCATGGATCCGGTGTGTAAATCCTTCCAGGAAATACCAGATAATCTGGGCTGCCAGCATGGAAGTTATGTTCCTGGTATCTTTTTGTGGATTCACTTCAAAAAGTCCGAAAACTCTGAGGGTATTGCTGTAACCTGCATATTTTGAAATCTCGCAGGCTTCTTCGCTATACAGTCCGTTGGGTGAGCCGTTCGTATATCCGGGGGCATCCTGAATCCTTATGGAACCGATATCAAAACTTACAAAATGGCTGTCACGCAGCAAAGGTTCTGCCCTGGAAATATCTTCTCTGAGCTTACCGAGTCGGATCGTTTCAAACTGATGAAGCCTGACTTTCTTTAAGACTTCTGAAGAGACAAAGTAGGATTGGTACCCAATAAAATTCATATGAAAAATTCCGGGTGATTCCCGTAAAATCCTTGAAATATAATTGGATGAACTGTACTTCTCCCTTCCTGATTTAATATCAATTTTCGAATCAATGGTACTCATCTGAAAGTACCTTTCCTGTTTAAAAGCCCGGGCAACGCCAAGTCCGGTATCCTGTCCTCCTCCCAAAATTAGAGCTGTTACCTTTACATCATTTAAATAATCCACCACATCTCTTATTGCATAATAAAGATCCCCCTGTTTTATGCCCTTTTTCAGGTTTCCGAGATCAACAATTTTTAATTTCAGATCAGTATTTGAAAGGGAATACAGGAAATCCCTGATTCTGTCCGGAGCATGAGAACATCCTTTGTTTACGGTGTTTGTATCATCAGGAATGCCGATTATAGCAACCTGGAAGGTATCCAGGTTCTCAGACGTTAGCAGGGATGTGTTTTTTTCTATTGTATATCCCAGGGAACTTTTATTCTTAAGGTATATTCCATCCTGAATCTTAAGAAATTGAACCGGTTTGAAATAATAACGGATATCCATCAGTAAAATTTACAACAAAAATAAAGGCAAATATTGAATTATCTGCCTTTATCCGGTTATTTCTTTTTCCTTTTTTTTGTTTTAGGAGTGTGCTCAATTAGTTCCATACACTCCGTAAGATTTAGTTTCTCAGGATCTTTGCTTTTGGGAATTTTGTAATTCTTCTTTTTGTAGGAGATATAAGGACCCCATCTGCCCTGCAGGATTTTTAGTTCCGGTTCCTTTTCAAAAGTTCTGATGACGGCTTTTCTTTCTTTTTCCCGTTTCAGTTCAATTAATTCAATTGCCCTGGGAAGGGTTATGGTCAGGGGGTCATCGTCTTTTGCCAGGGATACAAACTTATTATTGTGTTTTATATAGGGGCCGAAGCGGCCAATACCCACACTCACATTTTTATTTTCAAAGTCTCCGAGTTCCCGGGGTAATTTAAACAGTTCCAGGGCCTCTTCCAGGGTTATGGTTTCCAGATGTTGTCCAGGTTGTAAGCTTGCGAAGCGGGGTTTCTTATTGTCTGAATTGGTTGTTTCACCCATCTGGGCTATAGGCCCGTACCGGCCAATTTTTACAGAAACCTGATCTCCCGATTCAGGATCCACACCCAGGATCCGTTCTCCCTTTGAACGTTCTGAGTTTTCAAGCGTAGATCTGACCTTTTGATGAAACGGCTGGTAAAAATTGCTGATCATCTTATCCCATTCCTGTTTTCCAATGGCAATGTCATCAAACTCTTTTTCGACTTTGGCTGTGAAATGATAGTCCATTATTCGTTGGAAGTACTTAATAAGAAAATCATTTACAACCATCCCGATATCTGTTGGAAACAATTTCCCTTTTTCAGCTCCTGTAATTTCAGTTTTTTCCTGTTCTGTAATTTCTTTTTTATGGAGGGTAAGGACGGTATATTTTCTTTGGCTACCTGGTCTGTCTTCCTTAACGATATATCCCCTGTTCTGGATGGTGGTGATGGTCGGGGCATAGGTAGAGGGTCTTCCGATTCCCAGTTCCTCCAATCTTTTAACCAGGGAGGCTTCGGTATAACGTGGCGGTTTTTGTGTATACTTCTCGGCTGCTTCGATCCCGGAAACATCCAGTGTGTTGCCAACTCTGATGGGGGGAAGCAGATCCTCTCCTTTTCCGGAGTTGTTTCTGTTTTCATCATCTGTACTTTCCCTGTATACTTTCAGGAATCCGTCAAAAATAAGCACCTCGCCGGAAGCCTGAAACTGTTCAGAAACGGTAGTGACATCGATGGTGACCGTTGTGCGTTCAAGAATGGCCTCCTGCATTTGCGAAGCAATGGTGCGTTTCCAGATCAGGTCATATAACTTTCTTTCTGAAGACGTTCCGTCCGTTGATTCCTGGTTGAGATACGTTGGCCGGATGGCTTCATGGGCTTCCTGGGCACTTTTCGATTTGGTTTTAAATTTTCTGGGTTTTGCATATTTTTCACCCAGCCATTCCGTAATTTTCTTTTTTGCTGTATTGATAGCGAGGTTGGAAAGATTGACCGAATCGGTACGCATATAGGTAATTTTCCCGGCTTCATACAAACGCTGGGCTACGGCCATGGTCTGTGATACTGAAAATCCCAGTTTCCGGCTGGCTTCCTGTTGAAGCGTTGAAGTGGTGAAGGGAGGTGCCGGCGACCGTTTTCCTGGTTTTTTAACGATATCTGAAACCGTAAATTCCGCGTTTTTGCATTTTTCCAGAAAAGCTGCTGCTTCTTCCTTGGTTTTAAACCGTTTAGGTAACTCTGCTTTCAATTCCGAGGCTTTCCCGTGTTCGTCTTTAACCACGAAAACAGCACTTACCCGGTAAGAGGAAACCGCTGTAAAATCTATTATTTCCCTTTCGCGTTCAACAATCAGCCGTACGGCCACAGACTGCACTCTTCCCGCCGAAAGAGCCGGTTTTACTTTTTTCCAGAGTACCGGACTGACTTCAAATCCAACGATCCGGTCGAGTATACGCCGTGCCTGCTGTGCGTTTACCAGGTTTTGATCAAGATCCCTGGGGTTTTTTATGGCATGCCGGATCGCTTCTTCTGTAATTTCGTGAAATACAATGCGTTTTGTCTTTTCCGGATCAAGCTGTAGAACTTCCTTTAAATGCCAGGCAATCGCTTCTCCTTCGCGGTCTTCATCTGAAGCTAACCACACTATTTCAGCTTCTTTTGCCAGCTTTTTCAGATCGGTAACAATTTTCCTTTTGTCGGGGGAAATAACGTATTTGGGTTTAAAATTGTTTTGAATATCAATGCCAAAATCTTTTTTTTCCAAATCCCTGATATGCCCCATGCTTGACTTTACCAAAAATCCTTTTCCGAGAAATCTTTCAATGGTTTTTGCCTTTGCAGGTGATTCGACAATGACCAGATTTTTGTGCATACTATTTATAATATGGTTATTTAAAAGTTTTGCAAAATAAGTGAAATGAAATCCTAAGTTCAAAATTTCAGCGGTAATTTTTTTGTTTTTCTATATTATTGAAAATGATGTTTTTATTTTTAAAAGCAATATTTAACCCGTTAACCTGTTATAAAAAACAGTGACATGGGAGGTTAATTCCTTATATTTGCTGAAGGGTTATCAAAAGTTTTTTTATGGCGAAAAAAGGCAGCTCTTTTAAAAAGTATATCAAAGGCTTCTGGATTATTTTTTTAGCTGGGATTCTATGTATTATCATTCTGTTTACTGCTATTGCACAGGGATGGCTTGGTTTTATGCCGAGCTTTGATGAGTTGGAGAATCCTGAAAATATGTTGGCTACGGAGATCTATTCTGCGGATAGCAAAGTGATCGGCAACTGGCATCTTGAGAACCGCATTCAGGTAAGCTATGGGGAGATTCCGCCTTATCTTATTGAAGCATTGATAGCCACTGAAGATGTAAGGTTTTTTCGTCATTCAGGGATTGACCTGCGGGGTGTTGCCCGTATGATGAAGGGTATTGTTACCGGAAACACAAATCTGGGTGGAGGAAGTACCATCACGCAACAACTGGCAAAAAATCTTTTCCCGAGACAGGATTTTTCAAACTACCTGGTATTTGCTGTTCGAAAATTGAAGGAGTGGGTGATTGCCGTAAAATTGGAAAGAAGTTATACCAAGGAGGAAATACTCACCATGTACCTTAATAAATACGATTTCCTAAACAATGCGGTGGGGTTACGTTCTGCGGCTCATGTTTATTTTAACCTCCCTCCCGATTCGCTGAATATACAGCAGGCAGCCATGTTGGTTGGGATGGCAAAAAATTCCTCACTCTACAATCCTTTGCGCAGAGAAGAGCTGGTCTGGAAACGGCGAAACGTGGTGTTCTCACAGATGGAAAAATATGGCTTTATTTCAAAAGAGGAGTTGGATTCTTTAAAGGGTTTGCCACTGGAACTGGATTACCAGAAAGTTGATTTTAAACTCGGACTGGCTCCTTATTTCCGGGAATATCTGAGAATAACGCTGACTTCAAAAAAACCGGACAGGAAAAATTACAATGCAGATTGGTTGAATCAGCGATTTGTGGAAGATTCAACCGAGTGGGAAAATAATCCCCTGTACGGGTGGTGTAACAAAAATTTCAAACCGGATGGAACGACCTACAATATATACCGGGATGGATTGAAGATTTATACTACGATCGATACCCGTATGCAGCGTTATGCGGAGGAAGCCGTGGTAAAAAACCTGAAAGATAATCTGCAGCCCATCTTCGATGAGGGACTTGCGAACCTGAGAAATCCCCCTTTCTCCGATGACATGAATAATCGGGAGGTTGAGAACCTGTTAACCGATAAGATGAGGCAAACCGAACGATATCGTATTCTCAGAGCAAAGGGGTATAAGGATCATGAAATAAGACAGAATTTTAACACTCCGGTTGAAATGACGATTTTTTCCTGGGAGGGTGATATTGATACCTTAATGACACCCATGGATTCTATAAAATGGTACCTTCGGTATTTCCGGTCGTCGTTTATGGCTATGGAACCGCATACAGGAAAAGTGAAAGCGTATGTGGGAGGACCGGATTACCGGCACTTTATGTACGATATGGTTAAAGGAGGAAAACGCCAGGTAGGATCCACGGTTAAACCTTTTTTATATACGCTGGCTATGCAAAACGGGCTTACCCCCTGTACAAAAGTTCCTTACGTTACACAACAGATTCTTTTGCCCAGCGGTGAGATCTATGAACCCGATGATGCGGATGTGGATGTGGAAATGGATGGGAAAATGGTCACTCTGAAATGGGGACTGGCCAATTCGAAAAACAGAATTTCGACCTGGGTCATGAAACAATACAATCCTCAGGCTATGGCCGATGTGATGCGAAAGCTGGGTATTTACAGTCCGATTGAACCAGTCCCTTCCATGTTCCTGGGAGTGTCCGATATAACCCTTTACGAAATGGTAGGGGCTTTTAATACCTATGTGAATCAAGGAGTATTTATCCGCCCCTATTTTGTGGAGCGGATTGAAGACCGGTACGGAAATGTTCTGGCTACCTTTCAACCCGAAAAACATGAGGCAGTCAGTGAAAATACGGCTTATTTAATGCTGAACCTCATGCAGGGAGTTATTGATGAGGGTACCGGTAACCGTTTGCGCTGGCGGCCTGAATACGGAGGCTTCACAATGCCAATTGCCGGAAAAACAGGAACCACACAAAACCATTCCGACGGTTGGTTTATCGGCGTAACCCCGAAATTATCCGCAGGAGTGTGGACCGGTGCCGATCTGAGAAGCATCCATTTTAAATACATTACATACGGCCAGGGAGCGCATATGGCGTTGCCTGTATGGGGATATTTTATGAAAAAAGTGCTGACAGATAAATCGCTGGGAATTACCGAAGAAATGCAGTTTGAAAAACCTCCGGATTTTAATATAAACCTTGACTGCGATGAGGAAATTCACGGCCATGAATACCCGGATTTTGAGGATTTTTTCTGATCGGCTATGATTCTGTATAAATTACAGATAATTATCATTGATTTATTCAGGCATATTTTTGAAATTTACCCCGTTATTCCTAAAAATGTTATATGAGACTATTACTGATAAGCAATTCAACCATGCCGGGAGAACCATACCTGGATTATCCCAAGAATGAAATCAAAAAATTTTTAGGCAAAAAACCGCTCACCGCTTTGTTTATTCCCTACGCAGCCGTTACCTTCTCCTATGATGCATATGTAGACAAAGTAAACGAACGGTTTTTTGAGATCGGGCATAAAGTGGTGGGTATACACACCTTCAGGGATCCGCTGAAAGCATTGTCACAGGCTGAAGCAATTGTTGTGGGAGGCGGAAATACCTGGCAACTGGTCAGGAAAATGAACGAATTGAAACTAATGCCTGCGATCCGGGATAAAGTACTCTCCGGAGTACCCTATATAGGATGGAGTGCGGGAGCAAATGTTGCCTGCCCGACATTGAAAACAACCAACGATATGCCTGTTACCAATCCCAAAGGCTTTAACTGTACCAACCTGATCCCCTTTCAGATAAACCCACATTATATCGATGGGAAACCGGAAGGACATGGGGGAGAGTCAAGGGAACAACGCATAGAGGAATTCCTCGAATTGAATCCGGATATTTTTGTCGCAGGGTTACGGGAAGGTTCCATGTTCAGGCTGGAAAAGAAAAAACTGAAACTTATCGGTAAAAAGACCTGCCGGATATTTAGAAAAGGTCAAGAACCCAGGGAATTATCAGTGTCCGACGATTTCCATTTTCTGTTAAATTACGGAATAAAATAAAAGCGTACCGGATATTAAAAAAGATGAGGTTCCGGGGGTGTTGGCTTGCCTTTGTTTTGGTATTAAATGCTGAATCCAATTCCGTATCCGCTTGCAGCGAGGCAGCTCATTGGTCCCGCCATACCGCGTTTATTTCGTACACTTTCAGTTGGTCAACATACAATTCTCCGCCGTGGGTAAAAAGCTCCATGCTGTTGTTCTTTCTCGGAGGAGCAATACAGGAAGTCATCACAACCTGTTCTTGGTTGGCATAAATTTCAAGAGACGTACGGTCCAGGAGGATCTCTACCTGGATTTTTCCGTTGGAAGGCATAAGAGGAACTGTTTTGCCAAGGCAGTTCAGTGTACCTCGTTTTACATCGTAGTTTATTTCAATACCGGGTGTTTTTTTCCCGTGGCGGAGCATAAAACCGAAAGAGTTAGCCGTTTTTAAGTCGAAGGTCCCCATAATATGGAAACAGTCGCCTTTGCATCGTTTGAGGATGTTGTCCTGAATACCCGGGATGATATTCCGGTTTTCCCAGTGATATTCTTTCCCATGGAGGGTTTCGATTTCCCGGACCGGGGTGCGGACAAGCCTGATCGAATTGCCCGTTTTGTGCAGGGATAACTCAACCGGAAAGGTCATTTGTCCCTGGAACGGCATATCGGGAAATTTTCCTCCTTTCATCCATGCAATCTGTATGGTACGCCCATCATCATCCGGGATATTGTTCCATGTTTGGTTCGCATAATAGTTGTTTCCGTAATCACTCTGCATTTTTCCCGTTTCAGGGATAAACATTTCCCCGTTGAATGAACCTACCAGGTAGGAACCATCGCCGTCGAAAAGAACCCATCGGGTATCGTCGGGTCTGTTGTTTACGTTCAGTTCAACCAGGTCGGGGCATTCGAAGAACCCCGGGATATGGCTTTTATATTCCCAGTTCACCAGATCCCCGGAGTGATAAATCGAAAATCCCTGATGTTTTTCAATGCCTTCCGGTTTTCTCCATAAAACCATGATCCATTTTTTAATGGGAGCATACCAGAAAACCTTCGGACCCCGTGCATCATCCAACCTGTCATAGGGAATAACCGGATTGGCTTCGTATTTTTCCCAGCTCCTTCCCCTGTCGGTGCTGTAGGCTATTCGTTGCCCGCATTGGTAACTGGTATAAAAGGCGACCAGCGTTTTTTCCTCACCGGCCTGTTTCCCCAATACATTGTTTTCGTCCACAATGACACTTCCCGGAAAGGCCGTACATAAAACCGAATCGGTGGAGTTGTTATCCGGGTACAGAGCTACAGGCAGGTGTTCCCAATGCACCAGATCGGGGGAAACAGCATGCCCCCAGTGCATAAATGCACACTCTTTACCGTGTGGATTGTACTGGTAAAAAAGGTGGTATTCCCCTTTATAGAAAACCAATCCGGTGGGATCGCTTTGCCAGTTTTTTTCAGGAGTGAAGTGAAACTGAGGTCTGTAAAGTTCATTGTAGTAGTTTTTTTCAGGCTTTGAGGAAAGAAATATAAACCCCAAAAGAAGGAAGGCAATATAAAAGTTCGGACGATGGTTCATTTGCGTCTTTTTAAAAGTGTACTAAACTACAAAATATTCTATACTTTTCATCTGATTAAAATGGTCTGAATTTATCGTTGTTTAGGATTACTCTGGTAACTCATCCCGTCCCGATCCATCGTTCCGGTATTCCTCGGGAAGTAACTCCTTTCATTGCTATTCAAAACGCAATGGAATGTTTTATATTTTGGGGTGCATCTCTTTATAAGCAATGGTGTTTATTGTATTCGGATTACAAAATGTTTCGATGCTTTACCTTATGAAAACAATGCTTTGTAATCTGGTTTAAATATGTAATTTTGGACGTCTTTGAATACGGGGAAAAATGGAATCACTACCCGGTAATTCAGCCGGGCTCCTGGTAATTAACAGGAGTACCTTGAAAAAAAGTTTAATTCAGATGTATGAAAAAGTTGATCTTATTGCTGTTGTTGGTCCCGTTCTCAATCCAATATGCTTCAGGACAGAACCATTGGGTGAAGCTTAAGAAAAATCCCGGGGTAGTGGCCTGTTATTCCTCCGGAAAGATTGAGAAGAGTTATATTCCTCCGCCGGAGCATGTGATAAACAGGTTAAAGTCAGGTGCTGAAAAGAGCTGTGATTTTGTTATCACGTATATTAATTTCCCGGATTCGGCAAAAAAAGCCTTTGAATACGCGATAGGGCTGTGGGAACAGTTAATTCAGAGTGAGATTCCTATCTATCTTACGGTAGAATGGAAGGCTTTGGGCAGAAATACCCTGGCCAATTGTGGTCCTGCAGAATTTTACCGGAACCTCGATGGTTTTTATTTTCCGGACAGGTTTTATCCGGTTGCGGTTGCTGAGAAAGTTGCCGGGAAAGAACTGACCGGAAGCAGCTCGCCCGATATAGTTGCAAACTTCAATAATACCATTAACTGGTATTTGGGTACCGATGGCAACTGTCCGGAGAATGCCTTTGATCTGGTAACAACAGTTCTGCATGAAGTTACCCATGGTTTGGGATTTTTTGGTTTTTTTTATGTCGATGATTCCGGGGGAAGGTACTATGAACCGCCTGTGGTATTTGATCAGTATGTAGCAAATTCTTCCCGGCTTTTCTTACTGGACACCACCATTTTTCCAAATCCTTCACGGACTCTGCTGAATGCATTTACTTCAAACTCTCTATATTTCAGAAGCCCGGCAACTTTATTCGACGGGGCAGGAACTCCCCCAAGGCTCTATGCTCCCAGGGATTGGGATGAAGGATCGAGTATATACCACTTGGATGAAGCCACGTATAGTACAGGCGATCCGAACTCTTTAATGACTCCTTTTAGCGGATACGGACAGGTGATTCATGACCCGGGACCGATCACCATGAGTATCCTGGCCGATATCGGCTGGAAGAATATTGTTTTCACCCATCAACAGGTAAAAGATCTTGAAACCACAACCGATCCGGTTTACATTCAGGCATCGGTGACCAGTGACTATGCCCTGGATACCACCTCCCTGCTTGTTTATTATTCGTCCGATTCTTTTAAAACCTGTGATTCAGTTTTTATGGCCGCAACAGACCTTGAATCGGTTTTTGTTGCCGAATTACCTGTACACATTACACAAGGAAAGATTTCCTATTTTTTATCGGCAGCCGATGAGAAGGAGCGTGTATTTACCTACCCTTCCGGAGCTCCGGACAGTACCTTCACCATTCGAATCGGACCCGATTTTATTCTTCCCACGATCAATCATGAACCCATCGGGTTTATACTGACAGATACAGACAGCCTGCCTGTAAAAGCTGTTGTGGATGATAATGTAGGGGTGGATTCGGTCTGGGTGGAATACCTGTATAATGATGAATATATAGCTGCAGCAGGTATGAACAACGACTCAGCATCCAGTTATTCCGTCATTCTGTATCTATCCGCCCTTGAATTAAAGGAAAATGATACCATCTGTTACCGGATTGTAGCAAAGGATATATCGGCAAATCAAAACATTGCATACTTACCCGAAAAAGATTATTTTAAGGTAGTTGTGGAAGAAATATACGAACCTCTGACATTTTACAGTAACGACTTTAACAAATTGGGTTCCAAGGATTTTATAAACTCGAACTTTGAGATCAGACCGTACAAATTTTTCTCTGACGGGGCCTTGCATACCCTGCATCCCTATAAAAGTCCACAACAGGAAGACAGGGTTTATAATTATACTTCCCAGTTAAAGCATCCGATTGTTTTGCTGGAAGGAGGATACATGTACTACGATGAGATTGTTCTGGTGGAACCCGGAGAAAACGGGACTGTTTTTGGAGACACGGAGTTCTGGGATTTTGTGATCGTGGAAGGGAGCAAGGATGGAGGGAAGAAATGGTTGCCGCTGGTTGACGGATACGATTCCCGTAGCAATCGAGCCTGGGAAATAGAATATAACAACAATATCGATCAACAGGGAAATTCAACCACAATCGGAAAAAAAGAAATGTTTGTCCGGAAAAGCATCCGTTTGCTCGAGAACGGTAATTTTTCAGCCGGGGATACCATTTTAATCCGCTTCAGGCTTTTTTCTGATCCCTTTGCCAATGGCTGGGGATGGATTATTGATAACCTGCGAATCCAGAATTATGTGGCAGCCAGGCAAGTGAAAAATATCCCTCCCAGAGAATTCAGGATCTATCCCAATCCTACGGATAGTGAGGTTACAGTTGAACTACAAACCCATGAGCAATACACCAATGTGCATCTTTATGTGTACAATATCTTTGGAGAGTTGATTGCTTGTGATCCGGTTGAGGAATACCCTTACGGATTCAGGAAAACCCTTACGCTGGAAAATCTCCCTCCCGGTATTTATATGGTACAGGTTTTTAGCGATGAACAAAATATTTATTCCGGAAAGATCATCAAAAAGAAATAATTGCATCTTAACAGGAATTAAATCTCCATTCTTCCTGTAGGGGATTTTATATCCATCGAAAGGTATATTATTAAAATATATCTCTATATTTGTGTCAGATAAAACGAAACGGGATGTGCTTTCGTTTCAGACCGGATCCAAAGGGAAATGGTTTTTATTAAATCGTTAGTTGTATGAAAGGGTTTTTCAATCGGTATTATTTCTGGTATTACTATTTCGGTTTTCAAAAAAAGATCGGGTAATACGTCTATATAATCTTATATAAAAAAGGCCCGGTAAAAGGCCTTTTTTTTATGACTGGAAGGTACCAAAGAGACCGACAAAAATTGTAAAGATATGAAGGTTACCGTAATTGGATTAGGGTTAATAGGTGGTTCCATTGCCCTGGATTTAAAAAAACACAAGTTTGCCGAAAGAATAACCGGAGTAGAGATTAATAAAAAGAATGCAGAGGAAGCACTTCGCATGGGTTTAGTAGATTATGTGGAAGGACTGGAAGCGGCATTATCGAATACGGATCTGGTTATCATTGCTGTTCCTGTGGATAAAATAGTAACGTTGTTGCCTCTTGTTCTGGACCTTATCCAGGGGCAAACAACGGTAACGGATGTAGGATCTTCAAAAAGAGAGATTGCCGAAACAGTTAGAGATCACCCCCGGAGGAAGAATTATGTCCCTGCACATCCCATGTCGGGTACGGAAGATTCAGGACCCCTGGCAGCTATGGAAGGATTGTTCCGGGGGAAGATCTGCATTATGTGTGACTGCGAAAAAAGCGGACCTCAACATCTGGCTTTGGTAGAGAAAATGATGCATCTTGTAGGGATGGATATTGCCTATATGACATCGGATGAACAGGATCATAGTACCGCCTTTGTATCCCATCTACCTCACGCTGCAGCGTATGCACTGGCAAATGCTGTTTTAGCAAAAGAAGACCGTAACATAATATTTGACCTGGCCAGTGGAGGTTTCAGATCAACGGTCCGGTTGGCAAAAAGTTCCCCGGACATGTGGGTTCCCATTTTTCAACAAAACAGGAAGTACGTGGTTGAGGCATTGGATGTTTATATTAAACACTTAACGGAGTTAAAGGAAAGCATCAAAAATGAGGAAGATGAAAAACTGATGAGTCTGATCAACAGCGCCAACAGGATCCGGAACGTGCTGGATGGAGAAAATCACTCGTTGATCAGAAATAAGGAGACAAATTTTAAATTATACACAAAATAACAAATGGTAGCACAATTAACAATAAATCCGATCAGGGAATGGCTTCCGCAAATAAATAACCCCTTGATATTTGCAGGTCCCTGCAGTGTTGAATCGGAAGAGCAGGTGATGAAAACGGCAAAATGTATAGCTGCCGATCCGCGGATTTTTATTTTCCGGGGGGGAGTCTGGAAACCACGAACCCGTCCCGGTTCCTTTGAAGGAGTTGGTTCCATTGGTCTTCAATGGCTGAAAAAGGTTAAAGAGGAAACCGGATTACTGGTTGGAACGGAGGTGGCTAATGCCCACCATACGGAAGAAGCCCTGAAAGCCGGTCTGGATGTTTTATGGATCGGGGCACGGTCAACAGCCAGCCCCTTTGTGGTGCAGGAAATTGCAGATGTCTTGAAAGGAACCGATTCAGTGGTGATGATAAAAAATCCTGTCAATCCTGATATTCAGCTCTGGGTAGGTGCGCTGGAAAGGGTAAACCAGGCCGGAATAAAAAATTTGGTAGCCATTCATCGCGGATTTACCCCCTTCAGCGAAACCCCTTACCGAAATTACCCAAACTGGAAAACCGTGATTGAATTAAAAAGACTTTTCCCTCAGTTGCCGATCCTGTGTGATCCCAGTCATATCGCCGGAAAACGGGAATACCTGTTGGAAATTGCGCAGAAAGCATTTGATATGGGAATGGAAGGATTAATGATTGAATCTCATATCGATCCTTCCCGTGCATTAAGCGATAAAGACCAGCAACTGACCCCGGCCGGGTTGCATTCCTTATTGGATAGATTAGTGATCCGGCATGAAAATATTGACAATCAACAATTTGATAACCAGCTTGATCTCCTTCGTTCACGTATTGATACGTTGGATAAAGAACTGATCGAAGTTCTCTCTTCAAGAACCCAAATAGTCAGGGAAATCGGCAAATATAAAAAAGAGAATAATGTTACAGCCCTGCAAATTAGCCGGTGGACTCAGCTTATAAACGACCGGGTGAAACTGGGACGGGAGATGAATCTGAATGAGGCATTTACTAAAAACCTGTTCCAGTTTATTCATGAAGATTCAGTAAGAATACAAACCGAGATAATGGATGAATGATCTCAGGAAGTTTTTCCCCTGAAATGAGCATATAGTTTATTGGCAAAGATGAATTTGTTAAGTTCAGCATTTGGGGAAGTCAGAAGATCTTCTTTGGAACCTTCCCAGCATTTTTTGCCCTCACTGATAAAAAGTACCAATTCTCCGATTTCCATAACCGAGTTTAAATCATGGGTATTGATCAGGGTTGTGATTTTAAATTCCCGGGTAATTTCCTGTATTAGTGTATCAATGCGGGTTGCCGTTTCCGGATCAAGGCCGGAGGTGGGTTCATCGCAGAAGAGGTATTTGGGATTGAGGACGATTGCCCGTGCAATAGCTACCCTTTTTTGCATTCCCCCACTGATTTCTGAGGGATGTAATTGGTGCGCTCCTTTGATATTCACATGATCCAGACAGAAATCCACGCGATGTTGTTTTTCTTTGGAGGACTGATAGGTAAACATATCCAGGGGGAAACGTACATTTTCCTCCACAGTCAGGCTATCAAAAAGGGCTCCTCCCTGAAAGACCATGCCGATTTCCTGGCGGAGACTTTTTCTGGTTTTTTCATTCATCCGGGTAAGGTCCCGGTCGTCATACATCACGTTCCCTGAGTCGACCTCATGCAGGCCCAGAATGCATTTCAGCAATACCGTTTTTCCCGAACCGCTCTGACCGATAATCAGATTTGTCTGCCCTTCTTCAAAACGTGCAGAAATATTGTCCAGGACCTGGATTCCGTCAAATGATTTTATGATGTTCCTGATTTCGATCATGTTAATAGTAAACGGGTTAGAATAAGGTCGAATAAAAGAATCAGTATGTTGGTATTCACAACTGCTTTGGTACTGGCTTTGCCAACTTCAAGTGCTCCTCCCTGAACATAATAGCCAAAATAGGCTGGAACAGAGGCAACCAGGAATCCAAAAAACAACGATTTAATCAGTGAGAAGGTTACGTAATAGGGCTCAAAAAGATACTGAATGCCTTCCAGATAATTCGTTACAGAGATTACACCTACCAGGGGGCCTGTAAACAAACCTCCGAGAAGTCCGCAGAAAACACTTAAGATAAATAAGAACGGAAAAATGAATACAACTGCAATGATCTTGGGAAGAATAAGATAACTGGCTGAATTGACTCCCATAACTTCCAGTGAATCAATTTGCTCAGTTACTTTCATGCTTCCTATCTCGGAAGTAATGTTGGAACCGATCTTCCCTGCCATGATTAAAGCCAGCATCGTGGATGAGAATTCAAGAATTAAGGTATCTCTTGTTCCCAATCCTACCAGGGTTGTTGGATAAATGGGATTCGACATGCTATAGGCAAACTGTATGGTCATAATTCCTCCTATAAAGAGCGAAATAATAACCACAATTCCTACCGAATTTACTCCCAGGCCGTCAATTTCATGAAACAGCTGCCTGATATATATCCGGAGCCTCTCAGGTCTCCCAAAAACCCTGTGAAGCATATTAAAATAACGTCCTACATGGAAAAAAAACTTCATTCCTGGTTTTTAATGTAAAATTACAATAATATTCATGCATAAAAAAATCAGCTATCTGTTTGTAAGTTGACTTCCTTAATCGTTCCTCTGTTTATGAAAGAACGGCTTAATGAACAGGGTCCATATAATGTAAAGCATTATTTGTTTGTTTTTTAATACGAATAAGAAATTAAAACCGTTTGGAATGCTGGACATGCTTCATGTTTATTGGCCAAATTTACCTATATTTGAGAAAGAAGACCAAACCCTGTAATCATGGAAAATACGTATTGTGTCATTATGGCTGGAGGAATTGGCAGCCGTTTCTGGCCCCTGAGCCGTACAGATAAACCCAAACAGTTTCTCGATATTCTTGGTGTAGGAAGGACCTTTATTCAACAAACTTATGACCGGTTTTCGAAAATCGTCCCGGATCGCAATTTTTATGTGGTTACCAGTGTAATATACAAAGACCTCGTACTTTCTCAGTTGCCTCAACTGCAACCGGATCAGGTTTTGCTTGAACCTTTAAGAAGGAATACAGCTCCCTGTATAGCCTATGCCAGTTACAAAATTAAAACCGTTAATCTGGAGGCCCGTATTATTGTTGCTCCCTCAGACCATATTATTCTAAAGGAAGATGAGTTTATAAAACAGATTAATAACGGACTCGATTTTGTTTCTGAGAACAATGCCCTCTTGACCCTGGGGATTAAACCAAGCCGCCCTGAAACGGGGTACGGATATATTCAGGTGAACAAAAACAAGCGTTTCAAAAAACTTACAAACCTGTTTGATGTAAAAACATTTACAGAAAAACCCGACTTGAAGATGGCTGCCTTATTTCTTGAAAGTGGTGAGTTTTTCTGGAATTCAGGAATCTTTATATGGTCACTGTCTTCCATTCTTGATGCCTTTAAAACCCATCTGAATGAATTATCAACCCTTTTTGCGAAAGGATTAAATCTTTACAATACAGCAGATGAAACGGCTTTTATCAATAAAATATATTCAGAATGCAAGGGAATTTCCATTGACTACGGAATCATGGAAAAAGCCGGTAATGTATTTGTCCTGACTGCTGATTTTGGCTGGAGTGACCTGGGAACCTGGGGTTCATTGTATGAAAACAAAGAAAAAGATGAAAACGGAAATGTAATAATTGGCGACAACCTGTTTTCATACGAAACTAAAAACTGCATTGTGAACATGCCTCAGGATAAAACCGTTGTTTTACAGGGACTGGATGGGTATATCGTTGTGGAGTCAAACAACACCATCCTGGTATGCAGGAAGGAAGATGAACAGCAGATCAGACAATTCGTGTTGGATGTGAAGATGAAAAAGGGGAATGACTTTGTCTAAATGCCTGCTTCTTTCGTAAGATGGCGGGCAGCTAGTTCCAGCTTTTGATACCATGGCTCTCCGTATTTTCTGATTAAAGGTTCTTTCAGAAACCGGTATAAAGGAATTTTTTTAGTTTCTCCACATATTCTGCCTGGTTTGCACACAGGCAATTGCTCATAATTTACCGCATCAAATCGTTTGTATTCTGTAATCCGGACCGGAAACAGATGGCAGCTTATGGGTTTCCTGAAATTGGTTTTTCCTTCCAGGAATGCTTTTTCTAAACTACATTTCAGGATGCCGTTCTCATCACGGAATGCGAAAACACACTCTTTGTTTCCAACCAGGGAGGTAACAAGGTCTCCATCGTTATCGACATGATACGCCCCGTATTTTCTAATGATTTCATTGTGTCCGGATGGAAGGGTTTCGCTTATTAAAGGATAGATCCTGGTAAGAATGGCAGCCTCTTTTTTTGTCAGGGGGGCACCTGAATCCCCTTCCATGCAACATGCTCCTTTACACTGTGACAAATCACAGCAAAAAAATTCCTTAATCAGATCAAGGGTTATGATGGTACGACCGATTTCAAGCATCTTTCGACAATTCTGCCAATGACTCTTAGATGTCATTATCTCTTTATACCGGAAAAATCCGGTGAACTTTCAGGATGACAGGTTGCTGGTATTGCCCCTTGTTCCTTAATAAATGGGTTATACTTCCGGGTGATTAATTGTTTTTATGAACAAGCACCTTCCCGGTCATCTCTATAGGAATTTCGAGCCCCATAAGAGATAAGAGCGTTGGGGCTACATCCGCCAGGATCCCATTTTCCATTTTTGCATTTTTGTTTTCGCCCACATAAATGCAGGGAACAGGATTCAGGGAATGGGCTGTATTGGGCGTACCATCCGGATTAACCGCATTGTCGGCATTTCCGTGGTCCGCGATAATCAGCACTTCATACCCGCTTTCACAGGCGGCTTTCACAACTTCTCCGGCACAGTAATCTACCGTAGTTACGGCTTTGTATATGGCATCATAAACGCCTGTGTGTCCTACCATATCCCCATTGGCAAAATTGAGGCATATAAAATCAGCTTCCTTGTTTTTTAATTTGGGAACAATGGCATCTTTTACTTCGGGAGCTGACATTTCGGGTTGAAGGTCGTAAGTTGGAACCCGGGGTGACTGGATCAGGATGCGGGATTCCCCTTCAAATTCTTTCTCGCGGCCTCCACTGAAAAAGAACGTGACATGGGCATATTTTTCCGTCTCAGCAATGCGGATCTGTTTTAATCCTGCCTTCGAAACGATTTCGCCCATTGTGTTTATCACATTTTCCTTGTCGAAAATTACGTTTATTCCTTTGAAGTTCGCATTGTAATTGGTCATGGTATACCACTGAAGGTCCATGGTTTTCATTCCGAAATCGGGCAGGTCTTCCTGTGTAAAGGCAATGGTGGTCTGGCGCAGCCTGTCTGTACGGAAATTGAAGCAGATCACCACATCGCCTTCTTCGATGAGCCCGACAGGTTCACCATCGTCGTCAACCATTACAATGGGTTTCAGAAATTCATCGGTAACACCTGCGTTATACGATGCTTTCACCGAAGCCAGGATGTCGGTTGTTTTTTCTCCTTCTCCCTTTGTGTACAGGTCATAGGCAAGTTTTATCCGGTTCCAGTTTTTATCACGGTCCATGCCGTAATACCGTCCTATTAACGATGCAAATTCGGCATTTGTGCCTTCAAGTGCCTTCAGATCATCTTCAATAAAACCGTATCCCGACCGGGGGTCGGTATCGCGGCCATCAGTCAGCCCATGGATATACACCCGGTCGAGGCCCCTGTCGGTGGCAATCTGGCAAAGGGCCACCAAGTGCGAGCTTAAGGCATGGACCCCACCGGGGCCGATCAGGCCAATAAGGTGGACTTTCTTGTTGTTTTCCTTTGCATACGAGCAGGCTTTAATAATCTGTGGGTTTTTCCACAATGATTTATCGCGGATGGCTTTGGTGATTTTGACCATATCCTGGTACAGGATGCGTCCTGCACCGATGTTCAGGTGCCCCACTTCCGAGTTTCCCATTTGCCCGTCGGGAAGGCCTACGTTTTCGCCCGAAGCCAGGAGTTGTGAATGCGGGTAATTTTCCATCAGCGAATCCATGAACGGCGTGGGCGCTGTGGATACAATATCTCTTTCTGAACCATCCCCGATTCCCCATCCGTCGAGGATTATCAAAATTCCCTTTTTTATGTTTGTCATATTCCTGAATTTCTGTTGCAATGAATCATTTCTGTTTGATAAGACAAAAATATCCTTTTTTGGTTCAAAATAAAAAATTCTGCAAGGGATGATCCGGGATTTAATAAATTGTTGCGATAGGTTTTTCTAAAATTTATTTCACAGGTCCAGGTTTGCTCCCGGTTCAAAAAAGTCGGGATGCGCTTGTATCAATTCACTCAATTCCTGGTATTCATAATAGGCCACCACTTCCGGATTATTGTTTGATTCTGTAAGATACGGATTGATCCGTGCGATGGGTCGTGCCTTCATCCGGGAAGGGTCAAAGGGGTTAAAAAAATCCCGTATTCTTTGTTCATTAAGTCCGGATGACAGCCACTCCATAGCTTTTTCAGGAGGGATGATCAGCGGCATTCGTTTTTTGGAATTATGAATCAAGGCCATCCTGCTGTTGGCAGGAGTGGTAAGAATCGAATAGGTTTGTATGATTTCACCCGTTTCCCGGTCGGTGAATGCATTCCATACCCCAGCAAACACAAACATACTGTCATCTTTCAGGGTTACGTAAAACGGGTATTTGGGGGTTCCCTTTTTCCCTGGTTCCCTGTGCCGCCATTCAAAAAAGCCGCTGCAGAGAACCAGGCATCTTTTTTCACGTATTGACGGGCCATAGATCCGGCTTTCAAAGATGGATTCGGTCCGGGCATTTAGGGTATTGTATTTCTTCAGGAATTCACGGGCCTGGTCTTCCGAATGGGTGGTGGCAGGTACCATTCCCCAACGGAATCGTTGAATCTTTCCGGGTACAGTGTCCGAAATAACAGGTATGAGAGGGAATTCAAAACCGTTGACAAAGTATTGGTCCGGAAACATTTTCAGCTGTTCCTCACGGATCAGTTGATTGTCAATGAGCCGGTCGGCGTTCACCTTGACGACAGCATAGTAAAAACACATATCCTTACACGTTTACGACCGGGATTTCGTCCCAGTTGGTTGTATATCGTTGCGACAGGTTTTCCTGCCTTAGTTTCCATTCTTTTCCGTTTCCTTGTATGGCGATCCGGATCCTGTCGCGTCCCATCCGGTGGTTTAGTTCATCGATTGTGCGGGTAAGGGCTCCCTCTTTTTCCCGGTCAGTGGTATCATACAGTCCCAGCTGGCGGTGTTGCTCCGGCTCCAGCCCGTCGACTATCACGCCGGCTTTTTTGTACAGGTAACCGGCTTTGAAAATTATGTCCAGCAGCATCAGGGCATAATGAATCAGTTCCTTCGTACTGTTGGTAGCTATGGGTAAAGGTAATGATTTGCTTTGATTATACGGTGGTTCGTTGGGATTGAAGGGGTCGGTGTGTATAAAAACCGTGAGGAGGCTTGCTGTTGACCTCTGTTTCCGGAGTTTCTCAGCGCAGCGTGCGGCATACGTGGCAACGGCTTCCCGGAGCAGGCGTAACTCATTGGTTTTCTTTCCGAAAGCACGGGTTGTAGCAATGGCTTTTTTTTGGGAAGCCATTCTTTCCAGCGGGATACAGGATTCGCCAAGCAACTCTTTTTTAATGCGCAGACCCATGACCTTCATTTTTTGCCGCAGCCAGAGGTCATCAACCCGGGTAAAATCGAAAGCGGTATGGATGTGGTGGGTCGAAAGAAGTTTGTGGTATTGTCTGCCAATGCCCCATACCTTTTCAATGGCTGTATTCCGGATCAGGCAATCGCGGTGCCGGTTGTTGCAGATCACAAAAGAGCCCGTTCCCTGTTTGGCTGCTTTGCTGGCAATCTTAGCCAGGGTTTTGGTAGGGCCGATTCCTACTGAAACCGGAATGCCCGTGTTGCGCCAGACTTTTCTTATGAGCTTCTCTGCCCATTTGTTCAGGTCGCCCGGAAAGTTGGTCAGCTCCAGGAATGCCTCGTCAATGCTGTATACCTCCACATGGGGAACTTCCTGCCGCAGCGTGTCCATGACCCGTTGTGAAAGATCGCCATAGAGCGGATAGTTGGACGAAAAAACCTGAACCTGATGTTTCCTGATCAGCTGTTTCCGCCTGAATACCGGCTCTCCCATTTTCAGGCCCAGGGCCTTGGCCTCCTCAGAACGGGCTATGATACAGCCGTCATTGTTCGATAAGATAACCACCGGGGTATGGTTCAGGTCCGGACGGAAAACCCGCTCACACGAAACATAGAAATTATTGCAGTCGGCCAAGGCAAACATATTTTTCCGGTTAGCGATGTTTTTTTATCGAATACGTGACCACACCCCAGACCCTGAAATCACTCCCGGAATTAATCTTAACAGGCTTAAAATCAGGGTTGGACGAAACCAGAAAACAGCCGTCTTTTTTGAAACAGGCTCTTTTTAATGTGAATTCCCCATCCATGAAGCAGACCAGAATGGAATGATCGGTTGGCGACAGCGAACGGTCAACAACCAAAAGGTCTCCGTCTGAAATGCCGTCGCCGTTCATCGATTCTCCGTTAACCCGCAAAAAAAATGTTTGAGAAGGATGTGCAATCAGCTTTTTGTTCAGGTCAAGACGCATTTCCAGATAATCCTCTGCCGGTGACGGAAATCCGGCCTGAATACCTGTTCCCGGAAAGGGAAGGCTTTCTTCGGATACGGGGCTTGCTTCAACCGTCATATCCTCTATGTCCGGAATGGAATTCATTCTCATAGTTGTTATGTTGTTGTGACGAATATATCGTCAGAATCCTGACTATAATATAAGAATAAATTCGGAAAACAAAAAACGGTGTCAGAAAAAAACACCGTCGTACCTGGTTCGCCATAGGGCTGAATGTATGGTGTGTTAATGGAGTGTATAAAATGTTTCATGGCTTCGAAACAGTACGTATAGCTAAGCAAAACCTGTGCCAAAAGAGTATTAGCACGGGCATTTTTAGCAGAATCCCGCCGGGAAACCGGGGGATTTCATTCTGCAAGGAATTTTCAGGGGTTGAAATGAGGTGTGAAAGGGGATTACAGGTTAGCCGCTATTACCTCCCGGATCAGTTGTACCACGTTTTTTATATTCCGGTTAAATACGTTCAGTACTTCTTCCCATGTAACCGGGGCTTCATCGGTTTTCCAGCAGTCGTAATCGGTACTTAAGGCTACTGCGGCATAGGGGATTCCCAGTTCATTGGCCAGAATGCATTCCGGAGCTGTTGACATATTGACCGCATCAGCCCCCCAGGATCGGAACATAAAAGATTCGGCACGGGATGAAAAGCGGGGGCCTTCGACCGTAACAATGGTTCCCCGCGGGTGGTATTTTAATCCCAGTTTCCTGGCTGTGGCGATCAGCTGACTGCGGAGTTCGTCAGAAAACGGATCCGCCATGGGGGTATGTTTCATCTGGGTGGGATGAAAGGTTTCAAAAAAGGTAACATCACGGCGGCGTGTAAAATCAATAAACTGGTCCGGGAAGATCAGATCCCCGCGACCAATTTCTTCACGCAGGCTTCCGCAGGCTGTGGTGGCCAGGATGTGGGTACACCCCAGTTCCTGAATCGCCCGGATGTTGGCCCGGTTGTTCACCTGGGTCGGAGGGATGGTGTGCTCCCTGCCATGACGGGAGAGAATGACAACCTCCACGCCGTTTATTGAGCCGGTTGTAAAATCGGAGGAGGGTTTTCCATAGGGAGTGTCGACCGAAGCGGATCCGGGATCTTTCAGGATCTCCGGATCTTCAAGCCCCGAACCGCCTATGATTGCAAATTTAATGGGTTTCATTTGTTTTCAGGGAATAAGGTGAGTATGCTGTTTTTGTTTGCTTTGCAGAGGCCTCTTTCTGTGATCAGCCCGGTAACAAAACGAGCCGGTGTGACATCAAAGGCATAATTGGCAGCTTTGCTTTTAGCGGGTATCAGGCGGATTTCAACGATCCGGCTTTGATCCCAACCTTCGATATGGGATACTTCCCTGGGATCCCGTTCTTCAACAGGAATCTCTTTCACGCCGTCTTCCATATGCCAGTCGATGGATGAGGATGGCAGGGCTGCATAAAAAGGAATGTGATTGTCGTGAGCCGCGAGTGCCTTCAGGTAGGTTCCTGTTTTATTGGCCACATCACCGGTCACGGTGGTCCGGTCGCTGCCCACAAGCACCAGGTCGACCCTTCCGTGCTGCATCAGGTGGCCTCCTGTATTGTCCGTGATAACCGTGTGAGGGATCCCTTCTTCGCCCAATTCAAACGCCGTGAGGCGGGCTCCCTGATTCCGGGGCCGGGTTTCATCTACCCATACATGAACCGGAATGCCGGTACGATGGGCTTTGTAAATAGGAGCGGTAGCTGTGCCCCAGTCAACACAGGCCAGCCACCCAGCATTGCAGTGGGTTAAAATATGTACGGTTGATTTTTTATGCGCATAAATATCGCGGATCAGGGGAAATCCGAAATCTCCGATCCGGCTGCTGAAATCAATTTCTGTACGTTTTAATTTGTCAGCAAATTCCAATCCGGCTGCCAATGCTTCCTTTTGGTTTTTTCCTTCTATTGCTTTCACAAATCCATCCACTGCAAAAGCAAGGTTTACGGCAGTGGGACGGGAGGTCTTCAGATATTCGGCCGTCTCTTTTGCATACAACAACTGCTTGTGGCCTTTATATTGCAGCAATGAAAGATACATTCCGTAGGCTGCCGTTACTCCGATCAATGGAGCCCCACGAACCACCATTGAACGTATGGCAAAGAAAGCATCTTCCCGGGTTCTGACATCAAATATCTGAAAATCAAAAGGAAGAACTCTTTGGTCGATGACCTGCACCACCGAAGGGTCCTCTTTTTTTACCCAGATGGTGTGAAAAGGCTGCCCGTTTATTTTCATTCCGGAATAATTGAATATCTTACGCGTTTAAAAGTAATAAAATGAAAGTTGACCTGAAAGGAATAAGAAACATCATTTTCGACCTGGGCGGTGTGATTCTCAATCTCGATATGGATGCATCCCTAAAGGAATTCTGTAAACTTGGATTAAAACAAAGGATACCGGAGGGGAACCCGGGGTACCATGCCCTGTTTCATCCGTTTCAGACCGGGCAGGTAACACCGGACGGATTTCGTAAAAAACTACGGGAGATCCTGTCCAATCCGGAAATTCCCGACAGACAGATTGACGAAGCCTGGTGTGCCATGCTGAAAGGGATTCCGGTTTCACGGATTGAAACCCTCAGAAAATTGGGCAGGAAATATAAAATTTTTCTTTTCAGCAATACCAATTCCATCCATATCGACAGGCTGGAAAAAGAATTTTCAGCGGAGAACGGATTTTCGTTTGCATCCCTTTTTGATGGTGTGTTTTATTCGCACGAGATCCATGATGCCAAGCCCTCGGTAAGCTCTTTTCTGAAGGTCATCGAACGATCGGGTGTAAACCCTGCAGAAACGCTGTTTGTGGATGACCTGCAGGAAAATATTGAAGGAGCAGAAAAGGCAGGATTGAAAACCTTCTGGCTGAAAAACGGGTTGGAAATAAACGAAGTCTTCAGAGAGGGTATTGCCTGAAGGAGTGGCATCTGTCTATTGTGAAATAGGTTTATTCCAGTACGGTTATTTTCATCACCACATCTTCGAGCGGCCGGTCGTAGCGGTCGGTTTTTACTGCTGCAATTTTATCAATTACATTGAACCCTTCCACAACCTGTCCGAAAACCGTATAGGACCCATCCAGGGATGGATACCCGCCAATGGTGGTGTAATCCTTTCTTCTGTTTTCAGGAATGACCCTCTTCCCGGATGCCTGGAAAGCGGAGTCAGCCTCAGCCTGTAACTTCTCTATCCGTTTCATAAAACCCTGCTCATCATTGGCTTGTCTTAATTTTTGCAATTCATCCTGCGCCTGGTTTAAATAGAGGCGGGTACTATTTTGCAGCAAAGCCGAGTTTATTTTCATCTCCATTGTATCGAGTTGCCCGGGGGTATATACGGTCCCATGGATGATATAAAACTGTGAGCCGCTGGATTTTTTCTCCGGATTAAGCTGATCGCCCTGCCGCGCAGCTGCCAGCGCTCCTTTCTTATGATAGAATTGCGGATTGATTTCGGCAGGGATCTGGTATCCCGGGTCCCCACTTCCCAGTCTTTGACCGTGTGCTGCCCCCCGGGAGTCCGGATCACCCCCCTGGATCATAAAATGGTTGATTGCCCGGTGAAATAGAAGACCTTCGTAAAACCCTTCTTTCGCTAACCGGATGAAATTATCCCGGTGGAGAGGCGTTTCATTGTACAACTCAACCGTCATTTCACCAAAGGTAGTAGCGATTAAAACCCGGGTCCTTTCCTGTCCGCAGGAAGCTGTAAAAGAAACGGTCAGGACCACAAAACAAAAAACTGAAAGCAATGATTTCATCGTATTAAAAGGATTTAATTTTTAAGGTATTCCCGTCCCGATAAATATCGGGATCGGGAGGAACTCACCGCGAGCCATCGGGGTTCGTTTCATTCGTATCCAATTTATTCAGAAGCCCAAATATATTGAATTCTGGTTATTCTATAAAACCTTATATGCCTTTCAAAACGAATAATATTTTTCGTAACATAGAATTTTAAAATATATATATTTAACGACTCAACAAATCACAACCATGGAATACCTGCATGTAGACGACACCATTCAACTGGAATCCATTCAATTACACTATGCGGATACGATTTTTAAAGCAATCGACCGGAATCGTTCTTTCCTGAGAAAATGGCTTCCCTTTGTTGATCAGACAAGCAATGTATCCGATACCCGGGCCTTTATCCATTCGGTTACGGGAACATCTTCCGATGAACGGGATGATGTGTATATGATATGGTTCAAAGGCGAGTTTGCAGGGCTTATCGGCTACAAGGATACCGACTACGTAAATGCTAAAACAGAACTGGGGTACTGGTTGATTGACAAATTCCAGGGGAAGGGGATCATGGTTCGGTCTGTTCAAAAACTGATGGATTTTGCTTTTCACTCCCTTCACATGAACAGAATTCAGATTAAGGTGGCTGTGGGTAACTCCTCCAGTTCAGCAATCCCCAAAAGATTAAATTTTCATTTTGAGGGAATTGAAAGGGAGGGTGAAAAACACAGGAACCGATACCTGGATCTCGAAGTGTATAGTTTCCTGAAAAAAGAGTGGATGACTCCCATCCAAGAGGAATAATGCTATCATCAAGAGAAGATCACTTTATAAAGGAATGATTCTGAGGGGTTAATAAGTGTTAAATTCACAGGATTTTGTTAGAATTTTGTTATATTTGAATAAAAAATTCGTTTGTTCGATTGTTAAATTTTGTATTTTTGCAGCCATTTGATGCAACGATCGATATAAACGGAATAAATAAACAGTTTAAATGGAAAACAAAACGATCCGGAGGAATCTATACCGGGTTCTGAGGAAAACAGGAGTACAGAAGCAGGACATTGATTTAAATGCTTCGTACAGTAAAGACCTGGCATTTGATCATACCGACTGGTTGGTTTTTACCTACTATCTGGAAAATATTTTTAATATCCATCTGGATGACAGGGAGTTGAACAGAATGAAGCGAATTAATGATACGTTAAAGATCCTGAAAAATTCAGCCTGATTATCAAAAAAAAGGATTTCCGTGGAGATCCTTTTTTTATTGCGCATTCTTTTTTAACTTGAACTATATAAATTAATTAAAAAAATCATTATGGAAAATGTTTCACCGTTAATGGAAAAGTTGTATGATTTTATAATGACTTACGGGCCGAAGCTTGTTGGAGCGCTGATTACGCTGCTTATAGGCTTATGGCTGATTGGTATAATTAATAGGAGCATCAGGAAAAGGCTTGAGAAGGGTAACATGGACCCTTCGCTGCGAGGTTTTACAAACAGTCTGGTAAGCATAATCCTGAAACTGTTGTTGTTTATCAGTGTTATAGGGATGGTTGGGGTGCAAATGACCTCGTTCATTGCTATTCTTGGTGCGGTTGGTCTGGCTATTGGATTGGCTTTATCGGGGACTTTACAGAATTTTGCCGGTGGGGTAATGATATTGCTTTTTAAGCCTTTCAAGGCAGGAGATTATATCGATGCCCAGGGTTATTCCGGTAGTGTCAGTGAGATTCAGATTTTTAACACAATCCTGAAAACACCGGACAATAAAACCATCATCATTCCCAACGGAGGATTGGCAACCGGGTCCACGGTTAATTATTCCACGGAACCAAAGCGGAGGGTTGATTTTTCTTTCGGGATCGGTTACGGCGACGATGTGGATAAGGCGAAAAAAGTCCTGTTGGGTTTGATTGATGCCGATGAACGGATTCTGAAAGATCCGGCTCCTTTTGTTGCGGTTGCAGAACTGGCCGACAGTTCGGTGAACCTGGTAGTCCGGGTTTGGGCCAATGCTTCTGATTACTGGGGGATTCATTTTGACCTGATAGAACAGGTATACAAAACATTTGAAAAGGAAGGACTGAACATTCCGTTTCCGCAAATGGATGTACATGTACACAACTAAATTGGCAAGACACTACGTTCAGAATAGGTTTCTTCAAAAGGAGAAACCTATTTTTTTATAATCTTTAAGGCATGGCCCTGACCTTTGTCCATTTCTGCTGTTATAAAATACATTCCCGGAGTAAGATTCCTGCCATCCATTTTAATCTGATTCAGCCCTGGCAGGTATTCCTTCCGGGGAACCGAATAAAGGACGGCACCCGTTGCGTCGAGCAGCCGGAAGGCTATTTTACGGGATGCCGTTAACCGGATACGGATTGTAACCTGTTCGGTAAAGGGATTGGGATATACGGACAGTTCGGCAGGTTCATCCTGATGCATGGTATAGTCTTCGGTTGCAGTATATACAACGGAGGAAAGCTCCGGGCCGGCTTTTTTGGTCTCGCCGGTTTCGCTGGCAAGGTAAATATGGGTCCATTCAGGTCTTTCCGGTAAAGTTTTGTTCCAGACCATGTCGGTCCATTCCTGGTCCGTTAACCGTTTAAAATCGCGGGTGATTGTCTGATAATACGATAATACCGGTCCCACAAAAGCCATGGATTTCTGATCTTCGGGATTTTCCGCAAGAAATACGCCCAGGTTGATCTTCCCGGTACCGGCATGCAATACCTTTCCTACCACATTCCCGGGTTGATCGGTAGGCTGGGTATGAATATCCACTACCGTAAAATCATCTTCCGAAGCGTGCCATATATTGAAGAACAGATCGGAATACCATCCTGTAAAAGGAGGTTTTCCGCTTTCCCCATCCCGGAATAACATGGTTTGCAACCACCTGGCTTCTTCGGATGAAAACGGTTCTCCGGTTATTTCTTTCCGGGCCAATGCTTCCAGTTTGCCGGTAACATCAGCAAATTGTTCAAAAAAAGAAACGACATGGGTCAGGCGGGTTCCGGAAAGGGGGAGCTGCCTGAAAAAATCTTCCGCCTGCAGGGCAAATCTCTTAACGCTTCCGAAAAACCCGGCGAAGGGTTCCACGTAGGAATACGGAAAGGAACAGGCTGTTCCGCCTGTATAGGATTGTTTGGCATACAAGAGATTGTCGTGTCTCAGCTGGGCCCAGCCTGCCAGCTGGGTGTTCATTTTTTCCTGGTGCCAGGCGGCACTTTTCATAAACAGGGGCATTCCATCCACATACCGGGAAGGATTCAGTTCCCGGATGGATTGCAACCAGACATTATAGAGGCTTCCTTCCCAGAACGAATCATCTTTTGAATCAATCAGGTACCGCAGGTTGGCCAGCTGGCCTGCATAGGGACAGGCCTGGAATTCTTTTTCAAGCAAAGGCAAAACATCGTTGTTCCCCAACGCAAAAAGGGCATCAAACGGATGCGGCATCGGACGCCACACTTTCTCCCCCTTATATACAATCCGGTCGTACACCACATTTCCCAGGATATACGAATCGATGATAAAACGTTGCCCGGACAAACGGTATGAAATGGGTATCTCGTCGGGTGTATCAGAAAAAGGGTCCATTAAAAAGAATGTACTCAGTATCTTTTGCTTGTATTCAGGATTCCCCGAAAGGGCCGATCGATAGCTATCGTAGATTGATTCATCCAGCAGCTGCGCGGCTGAATGAAGGGAAAGGGAATTCAGCACTCCCTGGTATTCTGAAGGCAGGATATTGTCGCTTTCGCCAACGAGGTAATTGATGATTTGTTCATTTTGAAGGAATTTATCCAGCTCTCCGGATTCCAGGGAAAGTTCGTTTATCATAAAGGCTGTGAGATTCATGCGAAGGATATCCTCTTCACTCCATGGTTCCTCCCACGGATTTAACGGAGGAGGGGTCAGGAAGAAATCAATTCGTCCCAGCCACATCATGGTTCTGAAATAGGGCTCCAGGGATGGATATCCCTGCCAGATATCTTCCTGGGTATACACATAATGGCCCCTGACCGTGAACTGGCTGAAATCAAGCTTCCGGGAATGCCCGGCAAATAAGGACATCTCAGTCATCATTTCATTGTTTACTGCTTCCCATACTTCCTGTAATTTGTCCTGGCATCCTGCCAATCCCGGCTGCAGTTCTCCTTTGATTAAGGAATAAGCCATGGTGATATACAGCCCTGCATCCTGCAGAGGCTGTGCGAGTTCATCTGTATCGTCGTAACGATCTTCCAGGTTGGTAAAATCGTGGTATAAGGATTCGAGGAAAACCTCCAGGTTCACACACATCACCTCCTGTTCCAGCGTTCTCAGGATTTGGTCGTAGGAGCGGTGAAGAGCATGGAGAATGGCATCAGTTGAAATAAAAACCGGCAGATCGTGAGCGTAAACCGTATGGAAGGCGTGGCCGAAACTGTTGTAAGAGAGCCTTTCGGTGACAAAAAAACGGTTTTGTTCCAGAAGGTGCAACTCGCCTTCGGTAAGGTTCAGTTTTAAAATAACCGAATCGAGGTATCCGGTTGGTTCTGTTCCGGAAGAGATTTCAAATCCCTTGTAATAGGGAATGTCAGCTGCAGAATACCTCTCCTGAAGATCGGTATAAGACCAGTCAGAAGCGACAGAGCGGAAGGATTCATAGGCTTCCGTACTGAACGTGTTTTGAGCCTGCAGGCAGAAAACAGGGAAAACTGTCAGCAGTGCGATGGTAAGTAAGCGACGGCTCATGGGTTTCGTTTTTAGATGCATAGACTGGAAACAAACAAAGTTACAACATTTTGTTTTAAAAGTATATACTATCGGTATTCGATTGTGATTACATGCTTACAGATGATGCATTCAGCACGGAAAAGGTTGCTTGTATAATTCTTATTTTTTTGTTATCGGGATTGATGATAGGGTCCATACGGACTGGTTCTTTTAATTTATTTCTCTTTTTCCTTTCCAAGGACCAGCCCGCTTACAATCATTTCCTCCTGTTTTGCTCAGGCCAACAACTTCCTACAGGGCTGTACGTTCGGTATACGCTTTGAGAAAGTTACAATCTGTCATCAGGGAATAATTTGCGGGCAATTTTCTCCGGAATTGCATCGCGGTGGACTAAAATGGCGGTGGTTTTGAGCCGCACGTAATCTTCTGACATATACAGAAACCCACCGTTTTCATTGCTGTTCTCTCCCCATGAATTTTTGGTTCTGAAGAATAGTCTTCCCTTCTCATTTGTTGCCAGTCCCACGATGTGCATCATGTGGTCGTCGGTGGTTTCCCGTTTGTAAAAAGTTTCCTGCCTGAGTTGCTGGCTCACTTTTCCGGTTTTGTTTCCGGGCAAATCGGCATAGCCCTTTTTGTGCCGAAAGGTCCGTTCGCTGGTGTCGCCGTCCCAGCATACGGAATAGCCCTTTTCCAGGGAGTGGATGGTGATCTGCATCAGTTCGTCAATGGGCACATTGTAGTACAGGCTGTGCGACCAGTTGTCCGGTAGTTCGAGGACGAACGCCGTATAAAAAGGGTGGTGTGTGTAGGAAGTCAGTTCAACGTAGTCACCGGGATCGATGCCGAGGAATTCGCAAAAAGACTCTGGGGTGTATACCTTTCCGTTGGCTGTAAACTGATCCGGTAATGTTCCGAGATGTTTTTCTAAAACCGGCTTCAGGTTTTTTGTTTCCGAGGCGTCGAATCTTTTTTCCCGTTGATTTGATTTTTCAACCGCCTCCTTCAGGTCACTGATCAATTCATGGTGCTGAAAAGTCCCGTTCATTTTTTTCCCGGGGAAGGCCTGTTCGGGGGCCACTCCATGTTCCCTGACAATATCCAGCACATCGTGAGCCTGTCCCCCCTGGCTGAAATTGTTGTTGCCATGGTAAAGAAAATACCTGATTGCTTTGTTTTTGTATGCGTGATGCACAAAAAACATCTCCGACAGGTCGAACAGGCCTTTGCCGGTTCGCAACAGTTCAGCCTCCAGGAAACTGATGGTGGCAAAACTCCAGCAGGTGCCGGTACTTCCCTGGCTTTTTACCGGAGTCACCGGAAGTTTGATCACATCCGTAAATTCTTTTTCTCCTGTGTCGGCTGAAAATCCGGAAATCCCTGCAAACAGTAATCCGCTTAAAACTAAACAGGTTAGTTTATAGATCATATTATTTTCCTTAATTCCTGTTGTTTTATTTTGGGTAACCCTTGAATGACTTTGTCATACGATTCTGTTATCCATGATTTTATAAGCGTATCCGGAATGCTTCCGTCTATAAGAACCGTATTCCAGTATTTTTTATTCATGTGGTACCCTGGTTTTACAGCCGGATACTCCTCCTTCATGGCGATAATCTTTTCCGGTTGGTTCTTGATATTCACGGCAAGGTCTCCTTC
The DNA here is from genome assembly GCA_964575025.1 of uncultured Mariniphaga sp. GTDB lineage: Bacteria > Bacteroidota > Bacteroidia > Bacteroidales > Prolixibacteraceae > JABMQB01. The sequence goes on along the minus strand of CAZNPV010000012.1, from coordinate 11,232 downwards.
CAGATCCGTCAGACAGAATATTTTTCCCAGCACCTTAAAAACCAGGGTGGTTTCATCGAAGGGAAATGCTTCGGTAACTCCTTTTAGCGAAAGGCAAAAATCACGCAGGCTTTCAATATTCATTGGGCATGGAAATTGTGTAAAAATAAATCATCCAGCCGGATTTTTAAAATTACGGGAGTGGAAAAAATGCTTCTTTAAAATGTTCGAGTTCGTACTCTTCTCCGTAAAAGATCACAGTAATCACATCAAATCGCGTATCCAGGTCTATATCATGGAGTTGGATATAGGCTTCGGCCGCGTTTACGATATGCCGTATTTTTTGGTTTGTAACGGCTTCGGACGGGTGTTCATACTGATCGCTGGTACGGGCTTTTACCTCTACAATGACCAGCTCATTGCCATCCAATGCTACAATGTCCAGTTCCTTGTGTCCGCAACGCCAGTTTCTGGCCTTGATGGAATACCCAAGGCCTTTGAGGTATATGGCTGCCAGGTCTTCTCCTTTTTTACCAATCTCTTTTTGTGGAGTCATGGTTTTTATCTTTGGGGGAGTCTTTATCCAACTCTCTGTAAAGATAGCATTAATCGATTGGAAAGCATACAAAACTGTATGCAATAAACCTCGAATGGTACTTCCTGCAGGGTAGACTTCCCTCCCGGAAGTCTGGTTGCCGGTAAATCATCCGGCCCGGATTCAAACTCCGGGTGCCGAGTCCTGTAAGCTCATTGAACGGATGGGAAATGTGTTGTATAACTATAAAATTATTGCTATGCAATACGTATATTTACTTCAGATCTTTTCAAGATTGCTTTCAATGAGAAATCATTGAAAATAAATTCTCTACGAGTTGATTATTGAATTAACGTTTAAACTGAAACGCATGAGAACAACAACGTATGCAGGCTATGTGCTTGTCTCTTTTCTATTCCTGAACACCCTGTTTAATCTATCGGTTTATGCTTCGAATCCTCCCATCACCAATTACCTGGTCAATCTTTCGCAGGGATTGCTGTCTGCGGAGTATGAAGATTTTGTCCCGGAAATGATTATTGAAGGGAATACGATCCATGTTGTCTGGACAAGCCGGGTGGGGAATAGTGAAGGGTATTTGTTTTACTGCCGTTCGACTGACCTGGGGGAAACATGGGAAGCACCCAAACAACTATACCAATATAAGGATGGAGGAAAAGCAACCGATGTTACTGCACAACGGTTGGCGGTTAGCGGCAATAACGTATATATCGGCATTACCGATTACGATTATTACAACAACGGGACCGGATTTATTTATTTTATAAAATCATCTGATGGCGGAGCAAATTTTGGAACGGTAACGGAACTGGCTAATTCCGGTGGTGGCTTCAGTGCCTTGTCAGGCTGTTTTATCAGAGCATCGGGAAATAACGTAGCACTTGTTTACCGCGATGCAAACTACAACAATGCATTTGAAGGCATGTACTGCCTTTCCTCTACGGATAACGGAGGTTCGTTTACTAAAACCAGCATTACCGATGAAAATTCAAGTATTACAGATTTTATTTACGAAGATAATCAGATGATTGTAGTCCACGAATATATCTACTACTATTATGGTTTAAATACAGGACGGGTTTATGTATCTGTTTCCAACGATAACGGCGCCAGTTTTACAACCAATAAAGTCAGCCTGACCTATGAAGAAGAAAACGGGACAGTACGTGAACGCTGCCGTTGTCACCACGATGCACGGTATGTACCTAAATTGGCCCAAGATGGAAATAATATCCATCTGATTTTTATAGGATACAACGAAAATGCCGTCTGGACCATGTTGTATACCCGGTCGACTGACAATGGGCAAACGTTTGAAGAGGCTGTGGATATCAACAACGGGCACATCAGCAATATCCAGGGCGGGCAGGAAAGCCTGGTGGCAAAAAACGGGCATGTGTACATGGAATACCTTTCAGACGGGGGGAAAGTGTACCTGGTAAGGTCGGATGATTCCGGAGCTACCCTGTCAGAGCCCCAGGATCTGATGACGGAAAATACCCATTATATAAAAACCACCTGGTGGCCGCAACTGGTTCTTGATCCTTCCGATGAAAGCGGGAAAACCGTTTATTTTGGCTCAGGTGCTATGTGTTCAAGAAAATCAATCAATGGAGGAGAATCATTTTTCAATACAACTTTCTTATTCCCTGTATTGGATGCCGATGTAAGGAATTCTGTTCTGCAAATAGACCAGACCGGGGGCATTCACTGGCTTTCAAAAGGCCGCATCAATCATTACCCCAATTATGATTACGATATTTATTACAGCAAAAAAACAATTCAACCCGACGCAGGGGATATGAATAAAGCCTACCATCTTGAAACAATTCGAAACGATAAAAGAGAACTCGCCATTGTGCCCTCATCTCCTTCTATCGAATTTGATTCAATAATGACTGGGGAAGCCTGGATTAAAATGAAGCCGGGTAGTGGCCTTACACAAAATATCTTTGCAAAGGTTAACGGATATGATGGCCCGGTGTACCAAAGCCCGGGTTACCAACTTATGTTTGATGATTATTACGGAAAAAGAAGGTTAACCTGTGGAGTTCAGACCGACAAAGGGGAGTTCATCAATTGGTCGGTTACCAATGTTTTAGATACCTTATGGCATCATGTGGCTTTTACGTATGATGCCAATGCAGGCCTTAATAACCTTAAATTATATATCGACGGTTTATTGATTGTGGAACAAACAGTAACCGGCGCTATTATTCCCGGTGATGGTATGTTAATGATTGGTTCACGGGGTGCATCAAATGCCGATGCCAATTATTTGCTTGATGACATCCGGCTCTGGAACCGGGCATTAACCCAGGAAGAATTAATCAAAAACCAAACCAAAACGTTTACGGGACAGGAAGACAGCCTGAAACTCTGGTTAAATTTTGATGATACTTTTAAAGATATATCCGGAAACGGGAATGATGCTATTCCTCTTTATTTAGGAGATATGGTGACATCAGATTTTAACCCGCCGGTTACCAATTTTGAAACATACCAGGTGGCCAACGAAATTTCGTTTAACAATAAAACCACCAATGCAACTTCCTGGTTATGGGATTTTGGCGATGATAATACTTCGGAACAGGGAAATCCAAAGTATACTTATTCTGTTGCAGGTGAGTATGACATCTCTCTAACATCTAAAAATAGTACGGCTGTAACTTCAGCTGTCAAGCATGCTACTATTGTTGGCCTCGACAGGGTTGAGCCAACCAGGGCCGGAAACCTGGGGTATGCAACCATTTCTGTATTTGGAGGTGGGTTATCAACTGAAAATACATCGTTAATATTAAGAAAAGAAGGTGAAGCTGATATAATTGGCGAAGAATTAACTTCACCGGGAGAGGGTGCACTTGCTGCCCATTTTGATTTGTATGGGAAGCCTCTCGGTGATTGGGATATGATTGTTTCAAAAAATAGTGTAGAGATGAGCCTTCCCGGGGCATTTAAAATGGTACAGGGTGAAGAGGCAAAGCCCTGGATAAATGTTTCCGGAAGGGGGCTGATATTATTTAACATGTGGCAGACTTATACGGTCAATTTTGGAAACAATGGTAATACGGATGCCTATGCAGTACCATTATGGCTGGCATTTACCAATTACCCCGAACTGGAAGTTGAATTTATCGATTTTGATATTGTGGTTCCTGAAGTAGCTTCCGACATGGGGATAGCATCTGAAATTGAAAACCTCGATTTATTTTTTGAAACCGATGAAGTTCTGGGACAGGAAATGGATGCCAGGGTTTATCCTTTAATAATTCCCGTAATCCCTGCCAACAGCTCTTATAGTATTCATATCAGGATTAAATCGCCGGACAGTTTTGATATTATGGCCTGGATGAATCCTCCCTGGGTGGAATACATGGTTGAAGGTACCGGGGAAAAAAGCGTTCAGCTAACAAAAAGCGAGCTGAAGTTAAAAGTAGCCGAGTGTGTAACCGGTGTACTTGCTGAAGGTATTGTCGATATCGGGACTTCAGCAATCCCGGGGGTAGGATGTGCCTGGTCGGTTGGGAAACAGGTTTATAAAACATACCAAACCCCTCCGTGGGATGAAAAATTTTCATTCTGGGGGACTTTGTGGAATACGGCAGTGACCGTTGTTGATTGCGGTGTAAATCTTTCAGGTGTTGGTGGTGTGGTTAAAGGAGTTGGTGTTTTTCTGGCAAATATGGGTGGCTATGCTCAAAGTATTGCCGATTGTAAAAATATTGGGAAAGATTTGTCTACACAAAATAAATCTGTCGGGGCCGTTTCCTCGTTTGACCCCAACGAAATGATCGGCCCTTCAGGATTTGGAGGACAGAATTTTATTGTGAAAAATAACCAGGTTCCATATACCATCCTTTTCGAGAATAAAAGCGAAGCAACAGCACCTGCCCATGTTGTAACCATAACCGATACCTTAGACCTGTCCGTATTCAATCTCTCAGGTTTTGGTTTTGGAGCATTCGGATGGGGCGATACCATTTTTAATCCCGTTGGAAATTCCCTGAAAGAATTTTCGATGGATATCGATATGCGCCCCGGTATAAATTTGATTACACGAGTGTCAGGGAAAGTGGATACAACCAGCGGTGTTGCTACCTGGGAATTTATTTCCTTGAATCCGGAAACCATGAACCTCGAAGAAGACCCGTTTACCGGATTCCTTCCACCCAATGTTACCTCTCCGGAAGGCGAAGGGTTTGTGAGTTTTACTGTTGGGTTAAAAAGTGATTTGGGAACCAACGATGAAATCAAAAATAAGGCAAAAATTGTATTCGATGCCAACGAACCCATCTTTACCAACGAATACCTGAACACCCTCGACCTGGAGGCTCCCGAAAGCCAGGTGTTTTCGTTGGAAGGAAATACAGGAAACAGGTTTACCGTTTCCTGGACCGGCTCTGATAACGGCTCAGGGATTCGCGATTATTCGGTGTATGTAATGGAAAACGATACAAACCTGTATGAATGGCAATCACGTACACCCGAGACATCCGCATTTTTTGAAGGAGAGGTTGGTTCAACCTATAAATTTTACAGCATAGCTACCGACAATGTAAATCATGTGGAGGCTGAACCAGGGCAATACGACACCCAAACAACTGTCCTTGTCGATGCCAAAGGCTTTGAACTAATTAAAGAAGAGTTAACCGTTTTCCCGAATCCTGCAGATGATATAATCCGGATCTCCCTGAACAATGCACCCTGCGGGATGTATGCCGTGGAAATGGTGGGTGCGAATGGTTCGCTTTATCATTCACAGCTTTACGATGATTTTGAGATGCAGGAAGGCATAGCTATCGATGTGGAAAAATACGACCCGGGACCGTATGTGCTGCGAGTGATTTACGGAAATAAAACGGTTTCCAGGAAGCTTATGATCCAGTAAAACCGATAAAAAGGATTCAATCTGAAAAAAGATGGAATCCTTTTCTCTATTCTATTCGATCCTTTTTAAAACAGAGATTTCCTCAGACACTTCAAGCTTCCATTTGGCTCCGAAGGTTAGGGCCAGGTTTTTTTTATCATGACCTGCCGGGAAGCCGAAACATACCGGGTAGTCATAGTCTTTGACTGCTTTAGAAATAATTTCAAAGGCATTTAACCCAAAATTTTTCCGGCTGTCTTTCATTTTAGTAAAACCTCCCACCACCAAACCGGCCAGCTGGCTTAGTTTTCCACTTAGTTTCAGGTTGTGCATCATCCGGTCGATGTGGTAATGGTATTCGCCGATGTCTTCAATAAACAGGATTTTGTCTGACAGATTCAGCTCATAAGGGGTTCCTGTGAGGCTGTAGATGATGGAAAGGTTTCCCCCGACCAGTTCTGCTTCAGCCCTGCCGGTTCTGTTGAGGGCGTGGTTTCTGGGTGTATATTCCTGTTTTTCCCCGTTCAGCAGGGCAAAAAGAGATTGAACGCTTTCCGAAGCTCCGGCCCCCGGTTTTGGGAGATGACGTACCATGGATCCGTGGATCGAAGCCACACCCAGCCGGTTCATGACACAGTGCAAGATGGTTATATCGCTGAATCCGACAATCCATTTCGGATGGTTCAGAAATGAGGAAAAATTCAACCTGTCCACAATCCGGATGGTTCCGTATCCCCCCCGGGCGCAAAGAATAACCGATGTTTCCGGATCGTCGAGGGCTTCCTGCAGATCCTGCAAACGGCTGGTATCTCTTCCTGCAAACTGATTGTGCACATCCAGCATGTGATCCCCCGGAATAACCCTGTATCCCTGACTTTCAAGCCATTGTATGCCGTTATGGACATACTCCTTTTTTATTTTTCCGGCTGGGGCAACGATCCGGAATGTAGATTTGCCGTTTAGATAGGGTGGATTGATCATGCCCGAATTGTTTTCCCTGTAAAAGTACAAAATAGCCCGAATAAATCACAAATTATTCTTCCGGGACGGGACCCATAAGATTTCGAAAAAGAGGTAAGGTTATTCATTGAAAAGTGCGACAAAAAAATACCGGTTTATTGGTTGCGATCCTTTACGGTTTCCTCTGCCGGCTTTTGCTTGAAAAAGCATCCACGCAGGGAACTTTCCTATCCGCAACCGGCTACAAGCCTTTGGCTTCCTGCTTCCTGCCCTTTGTCTCTCTCCCGGAATTGCCTTCAGCCTGTCGTGTTTCTCTAAAAATCATCTATCTTTGTAAGCTTTAAATAAAAAAATAAATTCGTACCATGGGCAAATACAAGCGGACGTTAATTACCACAGCGTTGCCCTATGCCAACGGGCCTTTGCATATTGGTCATCTGGCCGGTGTATATGTTCCGGCTGATATATATGCGCGTTACTTACGGCTGAAAAACGAAGAAGTCATGATGATCGGCGGATCCGATGAGCACGGCGTACCCATTACCCTGAAGGCTAAAAACGAAGGCATTACACCGCAGGATGTGGTCGATAAATACCATAAATTAATAAAAACATCCTTTGAACAGTTTGGCATTTCTTTCGATGTATATTCACGAACCAGTGCTCAGATTCATCACGAAACAGCTTCGGAATTTTTCAAAAAACTGTACGACGAAGGAAAATTTATTGAAAAAACCACGGAACAGTATTTCGATGAAGAGAACAACCAGTTCCTTGCCGACCGGTATATAATGGGGACATGTCCGAAATGTGGCTATGAAAAGGCTTACGGGGATCAATGTGAAAGTTGCGGTACTTCGTTAAGTCCCACAGAGCTGATCGATCCGAAATCGATGATCAGCGGGAATACGCCGGTTCTGAAAGAAACCAGACACTGGTATCTGCCGCTGGATGCTTACGAACCATGGCTTCGGGAATGGATCCTGGAGGGGCATAGGGAGTGGAAACCCAATGTCTACGGGCAGTGCAAATCGTGGATCGACAGCGGGTTGCTGCCCCGGGCTGTTACCCGTGACCTCGACTGGGGTGTACCTGTTCCCATTGCAGGGGCTGAAGGAAAAGTGCTTTATGTATGGTTTGATGCACCCATCGGCTATATCTCGGCGACCAGGGAACTGACTCCGGAATGGAAAAAATACTGGAAAGATCCTGAAACCAGAATGATTCATTTTATTGGAAAGGACAACATCGTTTTTCATTGCATTATTTTCCCATGTATGCTGAAAGCTGAAGGTACGTACAACCTTCCCGACAATGTCCCGGCCAATGAATTTCTGAACCTCGAGGGCGAGAAAATATCTACCTCCCGGAACTGGGCTGTCTGGTTGCATGAATACCTGGAAGATCTTCCCGGAAAGGAAGATGTATTGAAATATGCATTGACCGCCAATGCACCGGAAACCAAAGACAACGATTTTACCTGGAAGGATTTTCAAACCCGGAACAACAACGAACTGGTGGCAATCCTGGGTAATTTTGTAAACCGGGCCCTGGTGTTGACTCAGAAATACTTTGAAGGGGTCGTACCCCCGCGAAGAGAACTTACGGAGTACGACAAAGAAACCCTGGATGGTATAGCAGCCATCAAGGCAAGTGTCGAAAAAAGCCTTGATGCGTTCCGTTTTCGTGAAGCCCTGAAATATGCGATGGACCTTGCCCGCCTGGGCAACAAATACCTGGCGGATGAAGAACCCTGGAAGGGGATAAAAACCGATGAGGAGAGAGTGAAAACCATCATTAATATCTGCCTTCAGGTTTCAGCCAGCCTTACGATTGTATTGGAACCCTTCCTGCCGTTCAGCATGGAGAAACTGAGGGGATTCCTGAATGTGGAAAAAATGAACTGGGACAAACTGGGGAATACCGACCTGCTGAAAGAGGGGCATCGTATTCATAAACCCAGCTTGCTGTTTGAGAAAATTGAAGATCCTGTGATCGAAAAGCAACTCCGGAAACTGATGGATACAAAAAAATCCAATACCATGAACGAAGAAAAAATCAATCCTTCCAAAGAACCCGTTTCCTTTGAAGATTTCGGAACCATGGATATACGCACGGCAACCATCCTGGAAGCAGAAAAAGTTCCCAAAACCCGGAAACTCCTCAAGCTGAAAGTAGATACCGGTATCGACCGGCGTACCATAGTTTCAGGAATTGCTGAATACTATGAACCGGAAAACCTGATTGGCCGACAGATCTGTATCCTGGTGAACCTGGAACCTAAAAAATTACGGGGCATTGAATCACAGGGAATGATCCTCTGTGCTGAGGATGCCGGGGGAACCTTGTCCATTGTGGCCCCGGACCGGAAGATGACAAACGGATCAGCCGTGAAGTGACCTTTCTTTTCTGCCTGAGGGGCTGAAACTTCCCGGAAAGGTAGTTGGTATGTTTTCTTCTGTAAATACCCGGAAGGGGTATAAAGGTTTTGAATAAAAGATTATTTCAATCCGCTTCGTTTCAGCAGGGCGTCAACGGTTGGTTCCTGTCCGCGGAATCGTTTGTATAAAACCATGGGGTGTTCCGATCCGCCCTTTTCGAGAATGTTTTTTCGAAACGATGAGGCCACTTCTTTGTTGAACAGGCCTTTCTCTTTAAAGAGGCTGAAGGCATCGGCATCGAGTACTTCAGCCCATTTATATCCATAGTACCCTGCTGCATAGCCCCCGGCAAACAGGTGGCTGAACTGTGTACTCATGCATACCTTTTCGATCACCGGAAAGAGTTGAGTTTTTTTCCATGCATTCTCTTCAAACTCCTTTATGTTTCCTTCAAACGGTTCTTCGAGGGTGTGCCAGGCCATATCGAGGTATCCGAAGCTCAACTGGCGTAAGGAAAGGATGCCGGCCAGGTAGTTTTCAGCCGTTTTTATTTTATTTACCAGCTCTTCGGGCATGGGTTCCCCTGTTTTGTAATGCCGGGCAAACCGGTTGAGGAATTCTTTCTCAACGGCCCAGTTTTCCATGATCTGCGAAGGGAGTTCCACAAAATCGCGGTAGACATTGGTTCCAGATAATACGGAATAGGTTGAATCAGCCAGCATTCCGTGCAGGGCATGTCCGAATTCATGAAGAAAAGTTCTTACCTCACTAAAGGTCAGCAGGGCCGGTTTGGTTTTGGTAGGCCGGGTAAAATTCATGACGATGGTGATGTGAGGCCGTGAATCCACACCGTTCTCTTTCCATTGCCCTTTAAACTCGTTCATCCAGGCCCCGCCCCGTTTTCCTTCGCGGGGGTGAAAATCGGTATAGAGCACGGAAAGAAACCGGCCATCGGCATCAAACACCTCGTAAGGAAGGACCTCCTCATGGTATACCGGAATCTTTCTGTTGGGTGTAAAGGTTAGTCCGTATAGTTCCGTAGCCAGTCCGAATACCCCGCTGATCACATGGTTTAGCTCAAAATAGGGTTTCAGCATTTCATCGTTGAGGTTGTATTTGCTTGCTTTCAGTTTCTCCGCATAATAGGGCCAGTCCCAGGGCATAAGTTCTTCTGTGAAACCCATCGACTGTGCATATCTTTCCACCTCTGCTTTCTCTTTCAGAGCTGCCGGGAAGCAGGCTTTGTACAGATCATTCAGCAAGGAATAAACGGCTTCGGGAGCTGTGGCCATCCGTTTTTTTAGAACATAGCATGCATAATTTTTATATCCCAGGAGATTGGCTGTTTCCAGACGAAGGGTTATCATGCGTTTTATGTTTCCCTGATTATCCAGTTCATCGCCTTTAAAAGACCGGGAACTATAGGCAAGATAGAGTTTCTTACGAAGTTCCCGGTTGTCAGCATATTTCATGAAAGGAGTATACAGGGGCAGGGTAAGGTCAATGATCCATCCTTCTTTTCCTTTCTCCCGGGCTTTGTCGGCTGCCGCTTCCAGCATACCATCCGGCAATCCTGAAAGCCGGCTTTTATCGGTTATATGCATTTCGTAGCGGTTGGTTTCCCGGAGGACATTGTCCCCGAATTTCAAGGAAAGCATCGACAATTCTTTGCTGATTTCCCTGAATCTCATCTTTTCTTCATCTGAAAGATTGGCTCCCTTGCGGACAAAATCCGTGTAGGTATCTTCGAGCAATGTTTTTTGTTCGGGAGTCAGGTCCAGGTCATTCTTTTGTTGGTAAACAACGTTTATTCTATCAAACAATACCGGGTTGAGAAACAGGTCGTTTCCGAATTTTGTAAGCAACGGAGAGGCTTCTTCGGCAATCGACTGCAGGGTCTCATTGGTTTCCGAACTCAACAGGTTAAAAAAGATTCCGGTAGTTCGGTTGAGTAACCTGCCTGTTCGCTCCAGGGCAACCACGGTATTGTTAAAGGTGGGGTTTTTCGAATTGGAAACGATCTTTTGAATCTCGCTTTCCCCTTTCCGGATCGCTTCTTTGAATGCCGGCAGAAAATGTTCCTCTTTTATCAGCGGAAAGGGCGCTGTTTCATGAGGCGTTTTGAACACTTCCAAAAGAGGATTGCCGGATGTTTTTATTTGGGCTGAATGCATAAAAAAATACTGAGATTTATCCTGGATTAATATTAAAATCTAATAATCTGATAATAGAATTAATGATATCCTAATAATTCCTCATCAATATATCTGACATTTGAATCATCTCTTAAATATTCCGGTATTTCAATATTGTGTGGTCTAAAGATTATAATTTTCCTCCCTTTTGCTTTTAAATCCAAATATTGATCTTCAGAGGGTATGAAATTATATGCTGGGATCCCGGTGTAAAACATAGCTTCTACATAATGACGACCTTTAACATTAAATAAAACAGAATTCTCAGGTAAATCCAAAGAATTAAATATTTTT
>CAZNPV010000011.1:40617-90598 GCA_964575025.1 uncultured Mariniphaga sp. | reverse complement strand
TGTTATGCACCGTGTTTTATTCATTTTGTATTTAAAACAGAAAAATTTAATTCATTTATTTGATATTTTGAAATTGGCATTGGGTTTAATACAATATACTTATCTAATTCGTCCTTATCGTTAGTAATGTTTTGACTATTAAAAAATAATACAACATTTTCGTGCCCTTTTCTTTTTGTGCTTGGATAAATAAGACCGTGAATTTCTGTGTTTAGTTCCGAATATAGAGAATTTTTTAAATATTCGGTAACTACTTGAGTTGGAATATAGTCAATATGTTGGCTTCCATCATTTGAGATTGGTTTAGTTAAATCCTCAAGAAATTGATATAAAAGCACATATGTTTCTCTTTTTTTTTCATTTTCAACATCGAAAATACTAATCCATTTCAGTAGAGTAAAGTCAATTAATTTTAGTGTTTTTAAGTTTGAAAACCTCGCAGTTGTAATATAATAATCAGGTTTATTAATATCTAATACTTCAATTATTGCAGTTTCTTCTTTCAATGCTCCATAAAACATAGTTATTCCAGCAGGACTTAATCTATTTGCTTGTGCAAGTTTTTCAGGAGGAGGTCCTAATTCAGATTTATTTAATTGTCTTTTTTGTCTTTTGTGCATTCGAGCCCTGTAAATATCAAGTTGATTGGCTTCAAATTCAATTATTAGTTCGTGCGTGAATATTGCTTCTCTAAATTTTTTTAAAATAGAATATGGGTCTGAATAACTTTCATATGAAGGAGATTTGCGTTTATCAATATTATTGAAAAACATAAATCTTATTTTGTGTTTGATTAGGTATGTGAAATCTGCCCAATTTTTAGCATCAATTTCTCCTTCTATTGGTTCATATAGTTCTTTTCTTGTCCAATATTCCTCAGAAAGTCTCTCAGATATGAATTTTAAAATTTCGAAGGGTGTATCAACAAGAAGGTCTGTGAGAACTTCTAATGAATTTTGAACAAACAGCCCAGGAAATCTATCTTCATAATAAGTTTCTTCCTTATCGTAACCTGCATCTGATTGGTATGGTTCTATATATAATGTTTGAATTCTTTCATCAATAAATTCAATTAAATCAACCATTAAAATACATTTAGATTCCTTACCTGTCCAATCGCATACTTCCTTTTTACCATTATTTTTGATATATGCTTTTATTGCATAATCATTAAATGGTTCTCCAGAAATATATTCATATTCTAAGTCTTCAATATATTTTTCAGATGATTCCATATTATAAATTAGTTTAAATCAACATGGTGCATAACTCGTTTATATGTGGAACAAAGTTATCTTATAATTCTTTATCTGGCTTTTTATGTGTAGATTTTTTATCTTATATATCCAGGTCATCAAAATACATTTTCTTACGCGCCCCAGTTCTCCCGGTCGAGGCTCCGGTAATGAATGGCTTCCGACAGATGATGGGTGCGTACTTTTTCTTCCCCTTCCAGGTCGGCAATGGTCCTCGAGACTTTTAAAATCCGGTCGTATGCGCGGGCAGAGAGACCCAGTTTATCCATGGCATTTTTGATCAGTTCGATGCAGGCTTCATCCATTTCCAAAAACATACGAATCAGCTTTGAGCTCATCTGGGCATTGGCATACACTCCCTTGTACTCTTTAAACCGTTCTTCCTGGATCTGGCGGGCTTTGGTTACGCGTTCCCTGACGGTCTCGCTGGTCTCGGAACGGTTTTTCTCCGACAGCTCCCGGAACGGCACCGGCACCACTTCCAGGTGAATATCGATCCGGTCCAGCAACGGTCCGGAAATGCGGTTCAGGTATTTCTTCACTACGCCGGGGGCACATACACAGGCTTTGGTCGGGTGGTTGTAGAAACCGCATGGACAGGGGTTCATGGAAGCTACCAGCATAAAACTGGCCGGGTATTCCACGGAAAATTTTGCCCGCGAGATGGTGATCATGCGGTCTTCCAAAGGCTGGCGCATCACCTCGAGGACCGTTCTTTTAAATTCAGGCAATTCATCCAGAAACAAAACTCCGTTATGCGACAGGGAGATCTCCCCGGGTTGCGGATAGGTGCCGCCCCCAACCAGGGCAACATCGCTGATGGTGTGATGTGGCGACCGGAAGGGCCGTTGGGTCATCAGCGATGTTTCCTTGTCCATTTTACCGGCCACCGAATGAATCTTTGTCGTTTCCAGGGCTTCATTTAAGGTAAAGGGCGGCAGGATCGTCGGGATCCGCCTGGCCAGCATCGTTTTACCTGACCCGGGCGGACCAATCATGATCAGGTTATGGGAACCGGCAGCTGCAATCTCCAGGGCACGCTTCACATTTTCCTGGCCTTTTACATCCGAAAAATCGATCTCTGCATTGTTCACCCTGGCATAAAATTCGGCCCGGGTATCCACTATGGTTTCTTTCAGTTCCTGTTCCCCGTTCATAAAAGCAACGACCTCGGAGAGGTTCTCCACGCCATACACTTTCAGCTTATCGACCACGGCTGCTTCGCGGGCATTCTGGACAGGCAGGATAAATCCTTCAAAAGCCTGCCTTCGGGCATTGATGGCAATGGGCAAAACCCCTTTGACGGGTTGTAATTTGCCATCCAGCGAAAGCTCGCCCATAATCATGTATTGGCTGAGTTTACCGTGATCCATCTGTTTGGAAGCTGCCAGCACCCCAATGGCCAGGGGCAAATCATAGGCCGACCCTTCCTTGCGGATATCGGCCGGCGCCATGTTCACAATGATCTTTTGTTTGGGCCACTTGTACCCGTTTACCCGCAAAGCTGACTCAATGCGCTGCTGGCTCTCTTTCACAGCACTGTCAGGAAGACCTACCAACATAAACTTAATCCCGCGGGTTACATCTACTTCAATGGTGATGGTTTCTGCATCAATACCGAATACGGCGCTTCCGAAGGTTTTTACCAACATGGTTGAGGGACATTTTTAAATTTGTATCTAAAGATACAGCTTTTAAAGCAGAAATAAAACAGTTGGATCGAATCATTTGACCTGCAACAGCTCTCAATAAACCACAAAACAGCTTAACCTAACTTTATTCCATATAGATAAAACCGGTAAACGGCATGACATCGGGCCCCTTTGGGAAAATTTTATTATTTCCGAAAGGATAAAAAGGAACCGCTACCAGCGGGTTCACCTGAACTTATTTTTCTGGAGGACTTATACCGGGGCCGGACTAGACTATGTGAAACAAGGCTCCGGGAAACTTTGGGGGGTTGAATTAAAGTGGGGGGATAAACGGGCAAAAGCTCCAAAACCGTGGCTGGAAAACTACCAGAAATCTTCTTATAAAACAACAAACTCAATGAATTATCAGGATTTTGTTATTAAATCCATCCCGAATGCGGCACTTCCGGAGATTATTTACAAACATGTCTTAAAGATTAAAGGGCAGTTATCTTTTCAGAGGAGATTCGTTTGGCTATATTTGAGAGTTACTAATGAATTATGTCCGCGAAATCACGTATTCTGAATATTCTTTTCTGGTCGGTGGTGTCAGCAGCCTTTATCGGGCCAGGCACCATTACCACGGCTGCCAGGTCGGGGGCCTTGTTTGGCGTAAAGTTGCTGTGGGCATTGCTGTTTTCTACCCTTGCCTGCTTAGTGTTGCAGGAAGCCAGTGCACGGCTCACCATTGCCTCGGGGAAAAACCTCGGACAGGCTATAGCCTTTCAGTATGAAAATAAAAAATCGCGTCTTGCAATGCTGATCCTGGTTATAGGCGCCATTGTGGTTGGTGCTGCAGCCTACGAAATGGGGAACATCATTGGTGCTGTTGCAGGTTCACAACTTATTCTTAATCTGCCGGCGTGGCTGTTGGTTTTAATCATTGCTGCCATGGCAGCCTTGGTCTTAAGTATCCCTTCCCTGAAAATCATTTCTACCATCATGGGCATCGTAGTGGCTGCAATGGGTGTGATTTTTCTGCTTACTGCTTTTCTGATCCCGGTTTCTTTATCTGAAATCCTGAAAGGAACTTTTATCCCCCGCATCCCGGCTCACCCTGAAGCAGGACTTTTGGTTCTGGGACTGATAGGGACCACCATTGTGCCGTACAACCTTTTTCTGGGATCGGGCATTACTACCAGGAGTCACAGTATTAAGGAAATGCGTTTCGGTATCTCGGTAGCAATTCTTCTCGGCGGTATTTTCTCAATGGCTGTCCTGGTAGCAGGAACTTCGGTCATGGGTACTTTTTCATTCGAGAACCTGTCTGATGCATTAATACACAGGCTTGGACCAGCAGGGAAGTATTTGCTTGGTTTCGGATTGTTTGCTGCCGGTTTTACCTCAGCTGTTACGGCGCCCCTGGCTTCAGCCATAACCATTAAAAGCGTGTTCGGAAACAAGAATCCGGAACGGTGGAAACCGGATTGCCGGAACTTCAGACTGGGCTGGCTCATTGTCCTTCTGGTCGGAATGCTGTTTGCAGTCACAAACGTAAAACCCATCCCGGCCATTATCCTGGCTCAGGCACTCAACGGATTCCTGCTTCCCTTTGTGAGCATCTTCCTGTTTGTTGCTATCAACAACAAAACACTGATGGGCAAAAAATGGGCAAACCCGGTTTGGCTCAATGCAACGACCATTCTGATTATCGCAATTACTATCGTTATCGGGTTGAACAATACAGCAAAGGCTGTTTTCAGTACCTTCAGACCCGGACAAAGTCCCGGGAATTGGTTGCTGATAGTGATTACCTTGCTATCTGTTGTAATATCCGGAGGCGTTTGGTTTAAAACAAAAAGATAAACTTGTTGGGCTTTAATAAATCGCATGTGAAAAAAAGTTTTCAGATATGTATCGACACCGGAGGGACTTTCACCGACTGTATAGGGATTGACAATCATGGCAAGACCTTTCGGCAAAAGGTATTAAGCAGCAGCGCCCTCCGCGGCACCATTGTGCGGCGTATTTCCGGCAACAGTTTCAGGATCTCTGAATCATGGAATCTGTCACGTGACATCCTGAAGGGTTTTATGTTCACGGTAATGCAATCAGAAACTGCCGGGATACCGGTTTCCGGCTACGACATAAAAAATCACGTCCTGCAGCTGAAAAGGCCTGTTTCCGGATCTGTCAAAGTGGAAGGGAAGAATTTTGAGATCACCTCGAACGAGGAGGCTCCGGTTCTGGGAGCGCGCCTCATCACCCAAACAGCACTGGATGAGGAATTCCCGGATCTGATCTTCAGACTGGGCTCAACAAAAGGCACCAATGCCCTTCTGGAACACAAAGGAGCAAAAACATTGCTTATCATAACAAAAGGATTTCGCGACTTACTGGAGATAGGTGACCAGGCCCGCCCCGACATCTTTGCCATGGAGGTAAAAAAACGCAGGCAGATAGCAAGCCATATTCTTGAAATTGATGAGCGGATTGATGCAAAAGGAAATCTCCTCACACCGGTTGATCCGAAAAAATTCAGAAAACAGGTGATCCCCTTTCTCAACGAAGGAATTGAATCGGTTGCAGTAACGTTGATGAATGCTTACCTTAATCCGGCGCATGAAATCGTAGTGAAAAAGATTCTTGAAGAATCGGGATTCCCCCCGGTTTCTGTTTCTTCTGAACTTTCGCCTCTGATAAAAATTCTGAACCGGGCAGAAACCACCGTTGCGAATGCCTGTCTTTCACCTGTCATCCAAACCTATGTAACCCGTATTTCTGAAAAAATCGGGAACCGGCCTTTTCACATTATGACCAGTGCGGGGGGTCTCGCTCACGCTGCAAACTTTCATCCCAAGGACAGCCTGTTGAGCGGCCCTGCCGGAGGTGTTGTGGGAGCTTCGTTCGTTGGGGAACAAAGTGGATACAGAAAACTGATTGCCTTCGATATGGGAGGTACCAGCACCGATGTCTCCCGCTTTGACGGGATTTTTGACTATCGGTTTGAACTGGAGGTAGGCGATGCACGGATCAACAGTCCTGCCCTGGCGATTGAAACCGTGGCTGCGGGGGGCGGCTCCATTTGCCGGTATGACGGATACAAACTGAATGTAGGCCCCGAAAGTGCCGGTGCTTATCCCGGACCTGCCTGTTACGGCGCCGGAGGACCCCTCACACTCACCGATGTAAACCTCCTCGCTGGAAGACTCGACACAAACCAGTTCGGAATACCGGCTTCTAAAGATGATGCAGAAAAAAAACTGGATATCCTGATACGGGAGATTCAGGAAAAATCCGGTGTCCACCATTCCAAAGAAGCCATACTCCAGGGACTGATCGATATCGCCAATGAAACAATGGCCGGTGCGATTCGAAAAATTTCCATCTCCAAAGGCTATGATCCGCAAGAGTATACCATGGTGGCTTTTGGTGGCGCCGGAGGATTGCATGCGTGCGATATCGCAGAGATTCTTGAAATTCAAACCATCCTTCTCCCCGCCGATGCCGGATTGCTGAGTGCTTTTGGCATCGAAAATGCCCGGATCGAAAAATTTGCCGAAAGGCAGTTATTAAGGGACCTTCACTCCATAAAAAGCGAACTCCCCGGCCTGATGAAAGAAATGGAGCTTGAGGCCAAATCACAACTTGCCACAGAAGGAATTGCACCCGAACAAACCGAGGTACGCCAAAAAATGGTTTTTATGCGGCATAAGGGTCAGGATGCCAGCCTTGAGATCTTCTATGATTCACCGGACAGGCTGGAAAACCGGTTTTTTGAAGCCTACCGGCAACAATACGGGCATGTGGTGAGAAACAGGATCATTGAGGTTGAAGCAGCCAGGGTTCTTGTTGCAACAAAAAAGAGGGAAAAGCCAGTTACCCTGAAAACCTTACCGCGGATACCTGCTGTCCCGGAGTATTCCCTTCAAAACGAAACGCCGGTATTCTTCCGTAAAAACCAACCTGCAGGAAGCTACCTCAAAGGACCTGCTTTGTTTCTCGATGCCTACAGCACAAGCTATGTAAAAAAGGATTGGGAACTGACCATCGATGCCAATGAAACAGCCATTCTTCAAAAAGAAAAAACCCACGGAAAAAGACCGGATGTTTCGAAAGCACGGGAAACCGAACTGGAGTTGTTTACCAACCGTTTTATGGCCATTGCTGAAAACATGGGAGCGATGCTTCAGCGTACAGCGCTTTCGGTGAACATTAAAGAGCGGTATGATTTTTCATGCGCCCTGCTGGATGCTGACGGCAACCTGGTTGCCAATGCACCTCATATTCCTGTTCACCTGGGGAGCCTGGGTGTTTGTGTACGAACGCTGATCCGGCATTTCCCTGTGGAAGAAGGAGATACCATTGTGACCAACCACCCCGCCTTTGGAGGTTCACATCTTCCTGATGTGACTATGGTTACTCCTGTTTTTTATGAGTCCCGGAGGGTGGGTTTTGTGGTAAACCGGGCTCACCACAGTGAAATCGGAGGCATCAGCCCCGGGTCGATGCCGCCTGATGCCCGGAACCTGGAAGAAGAAGGAGTCGTTATACCTCCCTTTTGCCTGATGAAAAAAGGCGAAGTGGACTGGCAAGGAATAGAAACAATATTAACCCGGGGGAGGTACCCTTCCCGGTCGGTGAATGAAAACCTGACCGACCTGAATGCATCCCTGGCAGCAAACCAAAACGGACAGAAGGCTTTCCTCCGGCTGATCGATACCTATGGAAAAGAAACGGTGCTCTTATATCTGAATTTGCTCAGAGAACATGCGGCCCTGAAAATGCGTGATACGCTGCGGAAATTTCCGGACGGAGTGTACGCTGCCCGGGAGTTCCTGGATGACGGTTCTCCACTGGCAGCAAAAATCGTCTTGAAGGATGGCCTGTGCACCATTGATTTTTCCGGAACCTCAAAAGTACATAGAGGAAATATGAATGCCACACCGGCCATCGTGAACAGTGTTACCATTTATGTATTGCGGTTACTGCTAAACATGCCGATCCCTCTTAACGACGGACTCCTGGATCCGGTGAACCTGGTGATCCCCCGGGGTATGCTGAATCCCTGTTTCCCCAAAGACCTGAAAAGATGCCCTGCTGTGGTAGGCGGTAACGTAGAGATCAGTCAGCGCCTGACAGATACCTTATTAAAAGCTTTCGGAGTGATGGCAGCCAGCCAGGGAACTATGAACAATACACTTTTCGGTAACAGCAACTTCAGCTATTACGAAACGGTCTGTGGAGGCTGTGGCGCCGGAAAGGGATTCCATGGAGAAAGTGCCGTTCATCACCATATGACAAATACCCGCATTACCGATCCTGAAATAATGGAACATCGTTACCCCTTACGGCTGGACGAATTCAGCATACGAAAAAATTCGGGAGGCAAGGGAAAATGGAACGGAGGAGACGGAGTGATCAGAAAAATCACCTTCCTCGAACCGGTCAACCTTTCCGTGCTGACACAACGCCGCAATGTCGGCCCGTTTGGCCTTAACGGAGGGAAGCCGGGAAAACCAGGCTGCCAGAAAATAATAAGAAAAAACGGGACGGTTGAGAAACTCCGCTCCGTTCAAAACACCAACCTTGCAGCCGGTGACCAGTTCATTATGGAAACCCCGGGAGGAGGAGGTTTCGGCAAATCCTGATTCATCCGGATCCGGGTCAGATCCACCGCATCAATCCGAAATCCTGCCGGTGAGGCAACAATTCATGCTTCGGGAAAAGCCTCAGAGAATAATTGTATACCCCGGCATTCACCAGATGCACGTCCAGTTTATAGGTACAAATACTTCCCTCGGTATGTTCTACTTCAAAGGGCAGTTTTTCAACCAGTTTCGGAGGAGAGTCCAATCCGTTCTCGGTTATCACCATTTCCAGTCCCACTTCGTTGCTGGTTAATCCTTTCAGATCAATGGTAACTCTTGCCGGAGTACTCTTGTCTGTTTTCATCGTATTCTGAATGCCATTCAGTACCTGAACTTCCTTCACTTCCATCCGGTCCCATTCCGCAAGTACTTTAAATTTCCATTCAGCCAGTTCTTTAGCCAGTCTGAAATCCCCGGCAGCCAGCTTCTGATACCTTTCCGATTGGGGCCGGTAATACCGGACCTGATAATCATGGATCATCCGTGCTGAGGTAAAATGGGGCGAAACTTCGGCAAGGGTATTTTTTATATAGCCGACCCATTTTGCCGGAATCCCCTGTCTGTTCCTTTCATAAAAGGATTCTATAATCTCATCTTTCAGGGTATTGTAAATCATCTCTGCATCCAGTTCATCCTGAAAATCCTGCACATCGTAGGCTTTTTCCAGGGGTAAAGCCCATCCGGCCTCTTCTTTATACCCTTCGACCCACCAGCCGTCGAGCACAGAAAAATGAAGGGTTCCGTTCATCACCCCTTTTTCGCCGCTGGTTCCTGAGGCTTCAAGTTGACGGGTAGGGGTATTCAGCCAGACATCCACGCCCTGAACCAACATTTTAGCCAGGTTCATATCATAATTCTGAACAAAGAGAATTTTGCCCCTGAATTCAGGTCGTTTTGAGATTTCCACAATCTCACTGATCAGCTTCTGTCCTGCTTTATCGGCAGGATGCGCTTTTCCGGCGAATATAAACTGAACCGGTTTTTCCGGATCATTCAGCAGCCTGGCAAGCCTTTCCATATTCCGGAATAACAGGTAGGCCCTTTTATAGGTTGCAAACCTCCGTGCAAACCCGATAGTCAGTGCTTCCGGGTTTAATTTTCCCATTACATCCGTTATCAGTTTGGGGTCTTCATTCCGTTTGATCCAGTTATCGGTAAACCGCTGTTTAATATAGTTGATTAGTTTTTGTCTGAGATTCTGACGTATTTCCCAGATGTCTTCATCATTCACCCGGTAGATATTTTTCCATACCTCTGTATCGAGCTGATTATTTGGAAATTCCTTGCCAAAATATTTTTTATGGATTTTTTTCCATTCCCGGGCGACCCATGTTGAATAATGCACTCCATTTGTTACATAGCCAATTTCCAGTTCTTCTTCAAGATATCCTTTATAGAGATCTTTCAGGATTTTTTTGCTTACCTCTCCATGGAGTTTGCTCACTCCGTTAATTCCCTGTGACATATGGCTTGCCAGGAAACTCATGTTGAAATGGTCTTCATGGGGATTTGCCTTCCCCAAAGACATAAACTCATCCCATGATAAACCCATTTTGTCAGCAAATCCCCTCATATATTTTTCAAACAGGCTGATGTGGAATGAATCATGCCCTGCCGGCACAGGAGTATGGGTTGTAAACAGTGTAGAGGCCCGGACCAGTTCTCTGGCCTGTGCATATGACAGGTGGTTTCGGGCCATAAATTCTACCGATCTTTCAATGCCGATAAAAGCTGCATGTCCCTCATTGCAGTGATACACATCGGCACGACAGTTTAGTTTCCGCAAGGCCCTGATACCTCCGATTCCCAGCAACATTTCCTGTTTCAGCCGGTTTTCATTATCCCCGCCGTAGAGGTGGTGCGTCACTGAACGGTCTTCAGGGCTGTTTGCGTCTATATCGGCATCGAGCAGGTAAAGTTTAACCGCTCCGATATGCACTTCCCACACTTTTGCTTTCAGAACGCGTCCCGGAAATTCAACTTCAATTTCCACCCATTGCCCCTCGTTGTCGAGAGCCGGGTGCAGAGGGATTTTTGAAAAATGTTGGGATTCATAGTTCGCGATCTGTTCTCCGTGAAGCGTCAGCGCTTGTTTGAAATAACCATACCGGTAAAGCAACCCAATCCCGGTAAGGTTCACCTTGCAATCGCTTGCCTGTTTCAGGTAATCACCGGCCAGGATCCCCAAGCCTCCCGAAAAAATCTTCAGGCTGTCGTGCAATCCAAATTCCATACTGAAATAAGCTATGGATGGCCCCTGTTCGGATTCCCTGTCGGCAAGGTATTTTTTGAGTCCTTTATTGACACGATTCATCCTTTCCAGAAAATCATCGTCATTTTCCAACTCCTTCAGTCTTTTATAACTTACTTCTTCCAGTAAAAAAATGGGATTGTGCTCACTGGATTCCCAGATATCTTTGTCGATATATTCAAAAAGCCCCCGGGCTTTCTCACTCCATGTCCACCATAAATTCCTGGATAACTCCTTGAGAGGCAACAGTTTCTCCGGAAGTTCCGACTCCACAATAATTCTTTTCCAGATGGGTTGATTCACCTCCTGCGGTTGTATATTTTGTTTTTCTTCAGATGCCATATTCATTATTATTTTATCTGCTCCATTCTATAAAATTTGCTGAAGAAACAGCATACAAATATACATACCCGGAGGGAATATACTCCTTTTTTTAAGAATTTATATCGGGTTTACTTAATCTTCTTTCCGGAATTATTTCCCGGTTTTTTTTCCGTTTTCTTCTCTTTCTTCAACCGGTTCAGTTCCGTTCTCATTTTCTTTATCAGTGCATTTTTCTCTTTTATTTTTTTATTCAGATGGGCAATCTCAAGGGCATGCCTGTCCTTCGGAACATTCGCATCCAATCTGAGCTTAAAATCGGAAAGAATGTTCATGAAATTTATAAAAGCCTCATAGGGGGAAGGATACGGATTCCAATAGGGGTATCCTTTCTGTTTGGCAAAAAATTTCGTCGACATATAATGAAAATGGTCACAAGCCTGAAGGTAATTCCAGTGGGTTTCAATTTCGGTATCGTTGTTTGCTTCCATTTGTTTTTTAAGCGCATACAGTTTGGAGCTCGCTTCTTTCTGCAGTTCGTTTCCCAGCCAGGCACTCAGGTCGCGTTCCTCATCGGCCCAGGATACCGGATAGGGGACATGGACTGCTGAAACAGGCTGATGATTACGTATTGCTTCGGCTGGTGTTTCAAAGCTTAATCCAGGATTGTTCAATACTGCCGGAGGCAATGCTTTCAAAAAATCAAATATTCCGGATTCTTTGGGCTGTATGGTCCCGAACGTTTCATAATTCACGAACAGGTTTATCACTTCATCCTTTTTATCTGTTTTCTGCAACCAGTCCACATATTTTTCAGCCGTCAACGGAAACCCGGACCAGTGGGTATTTGAAAACCGAAAGGTCAGGTCGTCACATAGTCTGAAATTTCTCATCAACACTTTCAATCTGGGATTCAAAACGTTCACATACACAAAATCCGGACTTTTCCAACCCAGCACATGCCTGGCTCCTTCCGTGATGATCCCTTTATATCCCAAAGCGGCTACCTGTTCTCCTATTTCATCCGAATAGATCATCCCGGTATTGACAAACACTTCCGGTTTCTGTCCAAAGAGTTTGATTATTTTCCGGCTGTGCCGGGTAACCTGATCTTCAAAAATTTCCTTATCATAAAGCGACGAAAGCGAATGGGACCATGTTCCGGATAAAAATTCCACATTTCCGGTTTTTGCCAGTTCCTGAAAGGAAGCAATGACCTCAGGTGTATATATTTCCGTTTGCTCCAGGGTTATTCCCGTAATCAAAAAGGCAACCTTAAATCTTTCTTTACAGGACTTAATTAATTGAAGCAGTATTTTATTTGCCGGAAGGATACTTTTTTTTGCCAACTTCTGCATCCCTGTATCGTTGGCATAATCATCAAAATAGTAATGGTTTTTCCCGATCTCAAAAAAACGGTATTTCCGGAATTGGACCGGTTGATGAACCTGAAATACGAGACATATGGTTTTCATACTTTTAATTTTTTGCCGTTTCCGTTTTTTTCTGTTTCCAGCCCCAATGTTTCCAAATAGACTTCTCTGACCTTGTTTGCAGCATTTTGCCATTTCAGGGATTCGACTTCTTTCTTTCCGTATTTCCTGAACAATTCCGACAGGGATGGATACTTAATCAGGGCATAAATGGCATCCGCCAGTGCATTCACATCCCAGAAGTCCATTTTTATTGCATAGGTAAGGATTTCCGATACTCCGGATTGTTTGGATATGATAACCGGAACCCGGGTCTGCATAGCTTCCAGGGGGACAATTCCGAAGGGTTCTGATACCGAAGGCATCACACATACGTCGCTCATGCGCAACAACTGAAAAACATCTTCCCCCTGCAGAAATCCGGTAAAGAAGAACTTGTCGGATATTTTAAGTTTAGCGGCACGACAAACCATAGCATCCATCAAATCTCCGCTACCTGCCATCACAAAACGCACCAAATCTGTTTTTTTCAACACCAGGTTTGCTGCTTCCATAAAATACTCGGGTCCCTTCTGGAGGGTAATCCGCCCAAGAAAAGTAACCAGCTTTTCATGAAATCCTTTATGTACCGGGGGTATTTTTTCGATTTCCAGGGGTTCTACCGCATTATAGACGGTTGTAATTTTCCCCGGATGGATCCCGTATTTTTCTGTTACAATATTCCGGGTAAGATTACTGACGGTAATAATGTGATCGGCGGCTTCCATTCCTTCGCGTTCGATAGCGTATACCTGGGGGTTTACTTTCCCGCCACTCCGGTCAAAATCGGTAGCATGAACATGAATCACGAGGGGTTTCCCGGAACGTTTTTTTGCAGCAATCCCGGCTGGATAAGTCAGCCAGTCGTGGGCATGTATCAGGTCAAACGAGGGGTCCCGGGCAATGCGTTCTGCAACCAGGGCATACTTCCGGATTTCATCCATCAGGTTCCTGTCATACCTTCCGGAAAATTCAATTCTTCCCTGGTCATCCAGATGGATAAACCGTGATCCTTTCCGGTATTTTTTATTTTTTAATTTCCAGAATTCCTCCGGGCTGGTATAGGGGATTATCTCTGATTTCACTTCCCAGTAATCAATCTTTTTCTGTATGTCATCAAACCGGAAAGATTTCTCAGCGATCACCACATTGTTTGCCCCGATCAGTTTGATGGATTTCTGGTCCTCATCGCCATATGCTTTGGGTACCACAAAGACCACCTCCACATCGTTGCAATGTGCCAGACCTCTGGTCAGCCCGTAGCAGGCTGTTCCCAATCCTCCGGAAATATGAGGTGGAAACTCCCAACCAAACATCAAAACCTTCATCTTACTGCCTATGTATTTCATCTGATTAAAATTGTCTGTTTAGAAAGGGTTCAGATGCCTGCCTGTTCGGCTTTGCTCCGCTGACAGCGCCTTCGCGTAGCCGCTATGGCAGAGCAAGGAGCTATGCGAAAGCGATGCAGACAGGGAACTCCCACAATTGTAATCATTGTTTTTTTTTGCATGGTTTGTCATAGTCATTTCATCCGGGTGCAGGCTAGGATCCAACCTGAACCTCCGGGACGTATTCTATCTTTTTTCAAATTGTTCCGTCATTTTAAATGCAGCTACAATGGCTGCCACACTCCAGGCCTGTGAGAATGCTCCTTTGGCTTCATGCGGAGGATTCCCGTTATACATTTCAGAAAGGGTGCCGATGCAATGCTCACTCAACTCCTCCTCGAATTTTTTTAAAATTTCTTTTACAAAAGGGACTCCTCCCTGCCTGTGTACTTTCAGGTACCCTTCCACAAAAAACCGGATCAGCCAGGGCCAGGCAGCTCCCTGATGGATTGCCCTTTCACGTTCTACATGGTTTCCTTTCACATTTCCTGCGTAATTTTCATGATTGGGAGCAAGGGTTCGCAATCCACGTGGCGTAAGCAGCTGATCCCGGCAGACACCCAGGACCTTTTTTTTCTGCTCCCTTGAAAGCGGACTGTAATCGAGCGCTGTAGCAATTACCATATTGGGCCTCACAGACCGGTCAACATAACGGCCATCTATATAGTCAACCAGGTATCCGGCATCTTCCTGCCAAAAGATCCTTTTAAAAGAGTCTTTTATTCGCTCATGCATTCCCTCCCACTCTGTAAGAAACAGATGGTCATTTGCCTGTTCGGCCAGTTCAACAGCCACCCCTACTGCATTATACCACAGGGCATTTATTTCCACTGCCAGTCCTTTTCTCTGAACCAGGGGAATTCCATCCATTTGGGAATCCATCCAGGTTAAAGCGGTATGATTCTTTCCGGCATAAATCAGTCCGTTGGAAAGCATCTTATTGTTGAAGGAGAGCCCTTTCCGGTAGGTGGCAAGAATTAATTTTAATTGATCTCCGAATTCCCGCCATATCCACTTCCCGTTTTTTTCCGTTTTAACCCATTGCTGAATAGCCCAGAAAAACCAGAGAGGAATGTCGGTAGCATTGTAATCGGGTATTTTTGATTCGATGCTCCGGGGAAAAAGCCCTTCGTGTAAATGATTGCCATAGGTTCTGAGAACCTTTCTGTAGAGGTTGGTATTCCCCGTTGAGAGCACAATGCCCGGAAGAGCGACCAGTGCCTGGCGTGTATCGGTGCCATACCAGGGAAACCCGGAAATTAGGTCGGTCTCTCTGCCCCTTTTCTGAATAAACTGTTCGGAAGCATTCTGTAAAAAGGCCGGAAAAGAATCAAGGGTTCTTTTTTTTGACAGCTCACTGGTAAATTTCTTTTTTAACATCCGGGGTTTGTCTTCGGATGTGGAAGCAGAAAAAAGGATGCTCTCCCCTTTTTTGATAGCTACCTCAAAATAACCCGGCACATAGAGATCCTCAAGGGATTCATATCCCCGTGATCTTTCCTTCGTATACTCAATATTATAATACCAGTCGGGGACCGGAATGAATTCACATTTTTTGTTCATCTGCATACTCAGGTAAGGATAGCCATCGTACAGGCGAATTTTTATTCCATTGCTTATGCTATAAAATTTACGATTGATGTATAGGTTTGCTTTGCTGAGCTCATGGATATTGCGGAAAGCCAGAAAAGGCCGAAACCTTAACAGGGTTGGTGAATTTGCCTCTTCCAGGGTGTATCGGATTATTACCTGTTGTTCATTCTCCACCAAAAGCCGTTCCATAACGAGGATTACTCCGCCAACCCGGTAGGTAATTCCGGGCAGTTTTTCAAATTCGACTTCCCGGATATACTTATGCCCTCCCGGATTGTACGTGCCTCCCTGAAAACAATGGATTCCCAGGTTAAATTCAGAACCATATTGTATCAAAGTCGGGTCCAACGCAGATAACAACACATGCTTTTCTCCTCCGAACTCTTTTATGGGAGTAACCAGAAGACCGTGGTATTTACGGGTATTGCACCCATTCAGTGTGGTGCTGAGATAGGTCCCGGTACGATTCGACTGGAGTATCTCCCTCTGCAAAGAGTATTCAAGATTAACAAGCTGCCCTTTATCAAATTTCACATAGCTCATATGCTGTAGCATTTACATTGTTATCTCCTCCCGAAGCACTTAACAAAATGTTATGTTGTTCGGTTCAGAGTACTGCGTTGTTTTATAAAAAATTCCTTTTCCGGTTTCAGATTAAGATAGGGATATTTTTCCTGAAGATTGCTGATTTTTTTTAACCGCTCCGTTACAAAATTTTCATATTCCGGTGAATGAACAGCCATTGGCCTGTGCATCATGGCTTTCTGTATGCTCCTCACCTCTTTGGCAATCATCTGAGATTCTTCTGCTACCAGGGCTTCTTCAAATTTTTCCCATATATGGTTTACCGCAACCTCAGAAAGGTGGATCATATCCGTTGCATAGAACCGGTAATCACGGAGCTCATCCATAACAATTTCATAGGATGGAAAATAGTGGCATTGTTGATTTGTAAAATGTTCCAGGATTCTGGTGATGGCTACTATAAGGGTTGCTTTGCTGATCTGATTTTCTATTGCACCATCCTTCCAGTGCCTGATGGGGCTTACAGTAAAAACCACCTGCACCCGGGGATTGACCAGCCAGATCTCTTCAAGGAGCTCGCTGTAAACCTCGAAAATTTCCTCAACCGGCAACCGGTACCTGTTAAATTCAGAAGCAGGCACTTTATGGCAATTGGTAACCACCTGGCCGGTAGCTTTTAATTCATACACCCAGGAAGTCCCGAACGTCAGGAACAAATAATCAGCGGTCCGGATATTCTCTGATCCGCTTTGAATGCGCCCGTTGATGATTTCCAGGGCTTGCCCCCTTTTTTCGGAAGCAAACCGGCTGTGATGAGCAAAACTAAACCAACGCCCTTCTTTAAAAAACAGGTCGTCCGGTGTAAAAAACCGTTTTTCCAGGAGAATCTTCAGGCTGTTGGCTATGGAAACCGGATTGTACAGGATCCCAAATGGATTGATATCCACCCTGAATTTCAGCTGCCTGAGTATTTCCCCGATCTCCCCGGTAAAACAGGAGCCCAGCATAACCGATCCGGAAGAATACTCCATCTTACCGGGGAATTCAGGAATCTCAACTTCCTTAAAATAACGCATTATCCCACTTTTTTAATTTCCTGTCTTTCCAGAACCATTGCCGTCCGTGCAGGCAGGTATAGCTTCAGAAAGTGCTGGCTGTTGATATCGCCTGCCGGAAGGGTATAATAGACCAGCTTTTCGTCGATACGGTCAAACCCGCCAAAACAACCAGAGTCTGTATTTAATATAATTTTGTATTTCCCGGCCCCCAGGGGGATCCCGTAATCGGTAAAAGAGTGAACCGGATTAAAATTAAATACAAAAAGGTAAGGTCCCCGATGGTATGCCAGCACCTTATCGGGCTTGTTCTCTATCACCTTATCTACTGACATCCACGAAAAAAGGTTTACCGAAGCAACAAAACGGATCATCTCTTTGTCGAAATCATACAGCCAGTGAAATTTTAACTCTGGATCATCGGCAATGCTCCAGATGCGGCGTGCATGTCTGTAAGACCAGCCATTTCCTTCGCGCGGAAAATCAATCCATTCGGGATGCCCGAATTCGTTTCCCATGAAATTGAGATAAGCGCCCCCGGCCGTTGTAAGGGTAGCCAGCCTGATCATCTTGTGAAGGGCAATGCCACGATCTACAATCAGATTGGGTTGATCTTTTCGCATACTGAAATACATCTCTTTATCAATCAATCTGAAAATAATGGTTTTATCGCCAACCAAGGCCTGGTCGTGTGATTCGGCATAGCTAACCACTTTCTCATCATGCCTTTTGGAAGTAAGCTGGTAAAACAGTTCACCCATATCCCATTCATCGTCCTTCTTTTCTTTGATGGTTTTAATCCAGAAGTCGGGCAATCCCATAGCCATCCTGAAATCAAAACCCAGTCCGCCTTCCTCCACAGGACTCGCCAGTCCCGGCATCCCGCTCACATCTTCCGCAATGGAGATTGCCCGGGACTTAATGGTATGAATTAACTGGTTGGCAAGTTTAATATAAACCACTGCCTCCCTATCGGTATTGTTCCCAAAATAATCGTCATACGAAGTAAACGCTTTCTCCAGTCCGTGGTTGAGATACAACATACTGGTTACTCCGTCAAACCGGAACCCATCAAAATTAAATACTTCCAGCCAGTATTTCACGTTGGATAAGAGAAAATGAAGAACCTCGTTTTTCCCGTAATTAAAACAATAGGAATCCCATGCCGGATGCTCCCCCCTGGGTCCGTCGTGAAAAAACTGCCAGGGGGTTCCGTCATATTTTCCCAATCCTTCCACTTCATTTTTTACTGCATGCGAGTGTACCAGGTCCATGATCACTGCCATACCCATTCCGTGTGCTTCATCCACCAGCTGTTTTAATTCTTCCGGGGTCCCAAACCGGGAAGAAGGAGCAAAGAAACTGGATACATGATACCCGAAACTTCCGTAGTAGGGATGTTCCGGGATCGCCATCAGTTGAAGGATCGTGTAGCCGTTTTCTCTGATCCGGGGAAGGATCTTTTCTCTGAATTCCGTATAGGTATGAACCCGTTCTTCTTCACCGGCCATTCCGATGTGGGCTTCATAGATCAGCGGGGAACCGGTTAATACCTCCTTTTTTGAATTTTTCCACTTAAACGGTTTTTCAGGGAGCCATACCTGCGCATTGAAGATATGCGTTTTCTCATCCTGGACCACACGGGTTGCCCATGCCGGAACGCGTTTGCCGCTCCCTCCCGGCCAGTGAACCGACAGTGCATACAAGTCTTTATGCTGTAATTCAGAAGTTTTTAACTGAAGATGCCAGATCCCGTTTTCTCCTCGCTCAAATGCATATTCCCCTGTTTCCTTCCAGTCGTTCCATGTTCCAATCAAAAATATCGCTGTGGCGTTCGGGGCCCATTCCCTGATAATCCAGCCATTGGGATCTTTGTGTAACCCAAAAAAAAGATGCCCCGTGGCAAAATCATACAGCGTTCTTTCACCAGCCAGTTCTGCCTCCTTCTTTTTATACTGGTCCTGCCAGTTGACTATTGTTTGTCTGTACGACGCTAGCAAAGCATCTTTCTCAATGATTCCCGGATTCTTCATAACTGTAGCATTTAATCTGGCGGCAAGCATCACGTAGCAAGTATTTTGCTTCTCATGATATTGTTACGGATACTTTCGGGAATTGCCATCCCGTTTCTTCTGCATCATAAAGATAGACATTCGGTTGTAAACACGTATAAAAGATACGAAAATGATCGTACTCCCCAAAAAAGGGCAGCATGCCGTTGCTTATACCGGGTCAGTATATCAAATGAACATTATCGATCCATAGTACCGATTCGGGCGATCCGGTAAAATCACTGCCCTGGTAGCTTGAGGTAAAATACAAAACCAGGTGCGTGGGAGTGTCTTCCCTGCTTCCCCAGGAAGTTTCAGTCAGCGGGACCAGTTGATCCCGTGAATTTTTTACGTACATTTCACTTACGTCGGGAATTAACGCCATTGTTTCGGGATCGTAAAACGGCTCCTTTGTGATATTGCCATAGTGGATGGTTAAGGTGGTATCACGCACCCATTTCTTTCCGGTTCCGGAGAAAAAATTACGCGTTCCCCCGATCCGGGCAGCCATAACTTGGCCCTCTTCATCTTCCCATCTTCTTTGAAGAATCAGGCAACATTCAGCCTGATCTGATCCCTCCACAGGTGAGGAAGTATAGATCGATCGTATCCTGTTTTCCCCGGGATCATACCGGAAGTCAAACCGGATGGCTTTGGGCTTTCCAGTAAAGAGAATGCCATGGTTCATATTTTTCAACGGTTCACGAATATTTCGTACCGGCTCGATCATTCTTCCCACAAAAAGGCATCCTGTAACCAACACATTTAGTTTCAGTCCAAAAGAACGCAATCCAAATAATTTTGTTTCCAAACGACAACAATATCCATTCTCTGTTGTATCCGGAAAAACACAATTGACTGCCTTATCAAATCCTGTTTTAGCTACAAAATTGGAACTCTCCCAGGGAGAATTGGAATCTTTTCGATGCAACCCTTCCTGCTCAAATAACGGATCGATGGCCCCGATCTCATACAAATATTTTGTTTCACCGCCTATAATTGCTGATTCGGTAAGGATGCGGAAATACCATGAATCGAAAGATGAAAACATCAGCTGCCCGGAAGAATCCACAAGGTTCTGCCCCGGTAAGTCCTTCTCTCCCCATAAAAGGGCTATCACGAAGGCGATGGATATGCTCACCTTACTGCTCATTCAACAAAAACTTTAATGCGGCCTTGTTAAAATCCTTATATTTTTCAATGTTGCTGAGATGCCCGCAGCCGGGTATAACACGCAACCGGGTTTCCGGATGGTTTTCACAAAAACGCTTGCTGTCGTTGAGGAATGCATGATCCTGGCTTCCCATGATCAGTAAAGTTGACGATTGCATGGATTTTTTATACAGGATGTCAAGTTTGTGTTTCACCTCCTCAAGGATCCTCATCCATGCTTTGTATTCAGTCAGATCTATTTTCATGGACCGGATGATAAACTCTTTCCTCGACTGTGTATGGTTTCTCCGGGGCATTATATAATAGGCCAATAGCTTATAGAGAAAATAATTGTTTACAAAAGGAGTCAGGAGCCTCCCAAATCTGAAAATTGCATAAATGGATGGTTTTAAGCGGAGTACCGCACCTGACATAACCACAGACAGGAACCGGTCGGGTTGCATTTCCTGCATCTCCCTGATCAGGATGGCACCAAATGACCCGCCAACAAAATGGGATTTCCGGATTCCCAGAAAATCAATCAACCGGAACATATCTTCCGCAATTAACTGAAGGGAATAGCTCCCCATTTCCGGATGATCCATATTTATGGATAACCCATGTCCCCTTAAATCAGGAAACAATAAGTTGAAATGTTCTTTAAAAGGGCGTACCTGTGCAGAAAAAGTTCCTGAATCACCTCCAATGCCATGGATAAAAATAACCCACTCCTTATCAAGATGATTGATGAAGGTCCGATATTTCAGCAAACGATCTCCTGATCCGTCCTTAATTTTAATTTCCTGATCCATGTTTGAATGAATGATTCATAAGTCCTCTTTTTTTTTGCCTCCCAAAAATAAACATTTTACAAAATCTGAATCATATTCCTTTTACTATCTTTGAAAAATTATCCGGTTGATCTCCGGTAAAAAATGAAACAATGCTTTATAAGGGAATTGCTTATACACTGTTTTTCGCTCTGTTTTCTCTTTTCTCCTTACCTTGTTCTGCCCAGTTTACCCAAACCGTCAGGGGCAGGGTGACCGATAAGGTGACTACTTCTCCGATCCCCGGGGTGAATGTCATTCTCCATGAAGCATCATCCCAAACAGGAACTTCCACCAACCAGGAAGGTGAATTTGTTTTGCGGAACATTCCTACAGGCAGGAATACGTTTTTGCTTACCTGCATCGGATATGAGCCGATTGTTTTAAAAAACGTGGAAGTAAGCACAGGCAAGGAACTGCTTCTGGAAATTGAAATGACCGAAGAGGTTACGGAATTGGACGAAGTTACCGTGAGGGCTTACAGAAAGGGAGAAGTGCTCAATAAGATGGCAACCCTCAGTGCCCGGTCTTTTTCAATGGAAGAAAGCGAACATTATGCCGGAAGCTGGTCTGATCCGGCCCGGATGGCCACCAATTTTGCCGGTGTTTTAACATCAAGCAATGACACCCGCAACGACATTATCATCCGGGGAAATTCACCCAACGGATTGCTATGGAGACTTGAGGGCATTGATATTCCCAATCCGAATCATTTTGCGGTCCAGGGTACATCAGGAGGACCTATCAGCATGCTTAACAGCAACCTGCTTACCCGGTCTGACTTTTTTACCGGGGCTTTCCCCGCACAATATGGAAACGCCATGGCCGGAGTCTTTGACCTCAGCATGCGAAACGGGAACAACAAAAAAAATGAGTTTATCCTTCAGGCAGGATTAAACGGGTATGAGGCAGGTGTGGAAGGCCCGTTTGCGAAAAATTACAATGGATCCTATATGATAAACCTGAGGTATTCTTTTCTGGATCTCTTGCAGGACCTGGGATTCAATATCGCCGGCGGTGCAGTGCCAACCTACTCCGACGTAAATTTTAAATTCTACATGCCAACAAAAAAAGCAGGAATCTTTGCGCTGTTCGGCCTGGGAGGAATCGACAAAGTCTTTGCTGAAGCTGAAAAAAGCACCGACCAGTTCAATCCAATTGCAAACACCGACTTAACCAATCATACATCCCTGGGAGTTGTGGGTTTTACCCATAAATTAATCCTGGGAGGAAAAGCAAATCTTCGTACGGCCTTCTCCTTTTCCGGTCAGGATACCCATATAAAACTCGATTCCATCTATCCGGATGACACAAAAAAACTCTATTATTCTTCCAACTTTCTGGAACAACAAACTGCTGGTTCCACCCATTATACCCTCAGGGTGAATCCCGGGAACACCTTATCGGCCGGGGTGATTTTTAAAAATAAATGGATCAAACAGACGGACAGTGCAATGTACCAGGGCAAATACCTGAACCTGATCCATCTGGACAATGAACACCTTACCCTCTTACAGGCTTTTGCAGAGTGGAAACACCGGTTTAGCAACCAAACCGACCTCTATTTCGGCCTGCATTCACAATACCTGTTCTTAAACAACACCTATACCCTGGAACCGCGTTTTGGCTTCAGTTGGAATTTTACCCCTTCCCAATCTATAAAACTCGGATACGGGATGCATGCACAAACGCAGACCCTGCCGGTCTATTTTGTGGAAACCACAAACAAGGAAAGAAGTGCATACTGGCGGACTTGTGAAGACCTTGATTTTACCAAAGCACACCATTTTATTTTGGGTTACGAAAACAAACTGACCGATAACTGGCATTTAAAAATAGAAGCTTACTATCAGGACTTATGGAATATCCCGGTTGAATCAACCCCTTCTGATTTTTCGGTTCTGAATCTGGGATCAACCTATTACAATGGCACACAGGATAAAGATAGCCTGGTGAACGAAGGGCTGGGAAGAAATCATGGCCTCGAGCTGACCCTGGAAAAATACCTGGATAAAAACTGGTATTTTCTGACCACTGCGTCGTTATTTAAATCCCTCTACAGGCCCAGCGACAGAATCTGGAGGAATACTGTTTTTTCCTCAAATTATGCTGCGAATGCATTGCTCGGTTTTGAATATCCATTCAGACAACGAACCTCCCTTGATTTCAATGTCCGGTTGGTCTGGAGTGGCGGGATCCGGTCTCTTTATGTCGACAGGGAAGCCTCCATGGCCGCAGGTGTTGTCATCTATGATACAAAAAAAGCGTATTCCGAAAGGCAGAAGGATTATTTGAAAATCGATTACAAAATGACCTTAAAACACAATCTGAGAAAGGCTACGCTGGAGTTTGCCATTGATATTGCCAACCTTACCGACCGGGACAATATTTTTTCCGAATCCTTTGATCCCAAAACAGGAAAAACATCCTATACCTATCAGCAGGGATTTTTACCTACAGCCCTTTTAAGGCTTACTTTCTAACCCGGGGAATGCACCCATTATTCTCCCGGGACGAATTTTTCATTCTGCAGGATTCAAACAGAGGAGACGATCTGTCAGGTGTATTTTACAGCGTTTTTGCCACTTCCACCTGTTTGAAGGATTCGATGTTATCGCCTACTTTTAAATCGTTGAAGTTTTCAATATTCAGTCCGCATTCGTACCCGTTTTTGACCTCTTTCATATCTTCTTTGAAACGTTTCAGGGATCCCAGTTCTCCGGTATAGATTACAATTCCGTCGCGGATCACCCTGACTTTAGACGAACGGATTATTTTCCCGTCGCGAACCACACAACCTGCTACGGTACCCACTTTGGTAATTTTAAATACCTCGAGTACTTCGGCGGTACCGGTAATCTCTTCTTTTATTTCAGGAGAAAGCATCCCTTCCATCGCAGCCCTGATCTCGTTTATCGCATCGTAGATAATGGAATACAACCGTACGTCGATCTGTTCCCTTTCGGCAAGTTTCCGGGCATTTAAAGTAGGACGTACCTGGAACCCGATCACAATGGCTTCGGAAGCTGTAGCCAGCATGATATCGGATTCGGAGATTGCCCCCACCGATTTATGGATCACATTGACTTGTATCTCTTCGGTTGAAAGCTTAATCAATGAATCAGACAATGCTTCGATGGAACCATCCACATCGCCTTTCACGATGAGGTTCAATTCCTGGAAGTTGCCGATGGCTATGCGGCGTCCTATTTCATCCAGGGTAATATGTTTCTGTGTACGCAATCCCTGTTCACGCGCCAGTTGTTCCCGTTTGTTGGCAATACTCCGTGCTTCCCGCTCGGTTTCCATGACGTTAAATTTATCGCCTGCCTGAGGAGCTCCGTCCAGTCCGAGGATGATCACCGGCTCAGCCGGCCCAACCTCATCAATACGCTGGTTCCGTTCGTTGAACATGGCTTTTATATGGCCGTAATGCGGACCCGCAATGATGATGTCGCCCTGTCTGAGTGTGCCATTTTCAACCAGTAAGGTAGCGGTGTATCCACGTCCGCGATCCAGTGTGGATTCGATTACGGTTCCTGTTGCCCGTTTTTTGGGATTTGCTTTCAATTCCAGCATTTCTGCTTCCAGCAATACTTTTTCCAGCAGCTCTTCAACATGGTCTCCGTTTTTGGCGGATATATCCTGTGACTGATATTTTCCTCCCCACTCTTCCACCAGGAAATTCATTTTCGCCAGGCCTTCTTTTATTTTTTCCGGATTGGCTCCCGGCTTATCAATTTTGTTTATCGCAAAAACAATAGGAACCCCTGCAGCCTGAGCATGATTGATAGCCTCCACAGTCTGGGGCATAATATCGTCATCGGCGGCTACAATAATAATGGCAATATCCGTTACCTGGGCCCCCCTGGCTCGCATAGCCGTAAAAGCCTCATGCCCCGGAGTATCCAGGAAAGTAATCTTACGCCCGTCAGAGAGGTTTACATGGTAAGCCCCTATATGCTGGGTTATCCCTCCGGCCTCACCGGCAATGACATTGGTTTCCCGTACATAATCCAGCAAGGATGTCTTTCCATGATCCACATGCCCCATAACGGTTACAATAGGCGAACGAGGCTGTAAATCCTCCTCTCCGTCATCATCTTCTTCAATGGCTTCCTGAATATCCACACTGACAAATTCAACCTTATAGCCGAATTCCTCACCCACAATGGCCATGGTTTCGGCATCCAGACGCTGATTTATGGATACAAACAACCCCAGGCTCATACAGGTAGAGATAACCTCTGTGACGGGAACATTCATCATGGTTGCAAATTCTGCTGCCGATACAAACTCGGTCACTTTAATCACATTCTTGTCCTTGCTCTGCTGTTCCGCTTCCGCTATGGCTCGTTCACTGACTGCAGCCCTTTTCTCCCGCCTGTATTTTGAACCCTTTGATTTCCCTTTGCTGGTTAATCGGGCCAGTGTATCTTTGATCTGCTTTTGTACATCTTCCTCACTGATTTCTTTCTTAAGGGGCCTTTTTTTAACGGATTTCCTTGCTTCTTTCCTTCGGTCGCCCTGTGGTTTCCCGGAAAGATCAACCCGGGAATTGTCTTTTTGTATCCTGCGTCTTCTTTTTTTGCGTTGTCCCTGGTCTGCTCCTTCCCCTTTTTTCGTTTCTTTGGTTCCTGCCTGCTCGGTTTCTTTTTTGCCTTTACCAACCGCAGATTTTTCTCTTTTCTTTTTCTTTTCGAGCCGGTCTTTTTCTTTTTCTTCTTTTGTTTTCTTTGCCGGCCGGGTTTTCTGATTTAACGATGAAAGGTCTATTTTCCCTATGACCTTCACGTCATCCACCTTGGGAAAATCGGTTGCTATGTGTTTAGTTTCCTCTTCAGAACCTGCTTTTGTTTTTTCTTCAGGTTCCGCCTCTTTTACGGGTTCTTCTGTTTTTTCCCCGGATTCCTTTTCCGATTTTTCCGGTTCTTCAATTTTTTGTTTTTCTTCTTTTTCTGAGATTTCAGGTTTTTTCTCTGCTTCCGGTTCTTCTTTTTTGGCAGGTTCTGCTTTCTTCTTTTCGTCCAGGTCTATTTTACCAATAATCTTAATTCTCTGTACGGTCTCTTCTTCCTCTTCTGTTTTTTTCTCTGTCTTTTCGGGTTTTGGTTTTTCTTTCTGCGGGGATTGAGGTTTCTCAGAAGTTTTATCCTTAATCATAACCACTTCCTCCGTCTCATCCATTTCCTCCGGTTCCTCCTCCTCCTGGTCATCATCAATGGAGATCACCTCTTTTTTAGGCCGCAGGTTTTTCAGTTGAATCCTCTCTGATTCTTTTTTCAGGCTAAAATCGGTACTGTATTCATTTTCAAGCAAATGAATCATCTCTTCCGGAACTTTTGAGTTCGGATTTGAATCGATATCATACCCATTCTTATGCAGAAACTCCACAATGGTATGAATCCCCACATTAAATTCCCTTGCTAATTTACTTAACCTTTTTGTTGTACCTAATGCCATAAATTAATGTATCCCTTCCTAAAATTAACAACCTGTCGGGTTTTGAATCTGCAAGTTTAAAAGCAAAAAATCAATTCCACAACTTTATAAAGTATTTTTTGTATGAATAAATTATTCAAATTCAGCTTTTAATATTCTTAATACTTCATCAATGGTCTCTTCTTCCAGGTCTGTTCGTTTAATCAGATCCTCTCTGGTAAGTTTCAGGACATTTTTTGCAGAATCACAGCCAATGGCTTTTAACTCATCAATCACCCAATCTTCAATTTCATCCACAAATTCATCCAGGTTCACATCCTCATCATCCTCAGCCATTTCGCGGTATACATCAATTTCGTACCCTGTGAGCTGGCTGGCAAGTTTTATATTCAGCCCTCCTTTTCCGATGGCGAGTGAAACCTCTTCGGGTTTAAGGAAAACCTCTGCTTTTTTCGTGTCTTCATAAATCTTGATGGACGTAATTTTCGCAGGGTTTAAGGATCTCTTGATAAATAACTGCAGATTGGCTGAGTAATTGATCACATCTATATTTTCGTTTCTCAGTTCTCTGACGATTCCATGTATACGGGATCCTTTCATTCCCACGCATGCGCCTACCGGATCGATCCTTTCGTCGTATGATTCGACCGCCACCTTGGCCCGTTCGCCCGGAATTCTGACAATGTTTTTAATGGTAATCAAACCATCAAAGATCTCGGGGATCTCCAGTTCAAACAATCTTTCCAGGAATACCGGTGAAGTGCGTGAGAGGAGGATCAACGGGTTGTTGTTCCGGTTTTCCACCTTATACACAATCGCTCTCAGGGTATCCCCTTTCCGGAAATAATCAGAAGGTATTTGTTCCTGCTTTGGCAGAATCAGCTCGTTTCCTTCATCATCGAGTACCAGGATCTCCTTTTTCCATACCTGATATACCTCTCCGGTAACAATCTCCCCAATCTTATCTTTATACTTTGAAAAAATACTGTCTTTCTCCAGTTCCATAATTTTGCTGGCAAGGTTTTGCCTTAAATTCAGTATAGCCCTGCGCCCAAAGTCCACCAGTTTTACTTCATCGGTAACCTCTTCCCCTACTTCGTAATCCTCATCAATTTTTTTAGCTTCCGACAGGGGTATCTGCAAAGCAGGATCTTCCAGGTTATCATCTTCCACCACTTCACGGTTTCTCCACATCTCAAAATCACCTTTATCGATATTAATAATGATATCGAAATTTTCTGCCGTACCATATTGCTTTGTCAGGACACTTCGGAAGACCTCCTCGAGGACACTCATCATCGTGACCCGGTCAATATTTTTCAGTTCTTTAAACTCGGCAAAAGTGTCAATCAGATTTACATTTTCCATCGCTACCGTTCATTAAATGAAATTATTGTTTTTGCTGTTTTTATATTTTCAAAAGGCACCCGGATTTCCACTTCGATCCGTTGTTTTTTCTTTTTGCCTTCCATTTTTACTTTTTCAGTGGATTTAATTTTAACATCCTTTTCGCCAACTTCTTCCAGAATCCCTGTAATTTTCTCACCCTGGCGGGTAATCACTTCTACCTTGCGGCCTACATTTTTGTTATATTGTTCCATCACTTTAAAGGGTTTTCCCAACCCGGGTGAGGAAACAACAAGTTCAAAATCATCTGTATCCCTGTCCAGTTTTTCTTCGATTTTGCGGCTGAGAGCTGCACACCGATCAATGCTTACTCCCTCCCTGCTGTCAATAGTTACCGTAATAACCTTTGACCTGCTAACCTGCACATCCACAAGGAACAAACCCTCCTCAAGGCTTTCCTGAACCCATGCTTCTATTTTCTCCCTATCCGTCATTTTTTTCAATAAAACAGGGGACTTCCTGTCCCCTGCACCATAGTTTTTCCAAAAATCACTGCAAAAATAAGAATAATTCTTGAATCTGCAAAAAGTTTATCCCTGAGATAGCAAGGCCTAAGCCAATGATTTAGAAAATTATAGGTAGTTCTTCGTTAAAAAAATCTGCACCGGATCTTCAACTACCCTTTTTTGGGCAGTAAACCGGGCTTCTGGTCCGTATTAATCCTGCTTAATCCTAAAACTTTTATTATTTTTGTATGATTAATCAAGACACATCAAAACGATTGGAAATTAACAAAAGAAAAATAATCAACGATCCGTTATTCGGTTTTTTTAATCTGCAATCCGACATCGTATTTGACCTTATTGAGCATCCTTTTTTTCAACGTTTAAGAAGGATCAAACAGTTAGGACTCACCTTTCTGGTTTTCCCGGGGGCCAACCACACGCGGTTTGAGCATGCGCTGGGTGCGGCCTCGCTGATGCGGCAGGCTATTTATTCGTTACGCAACAAAGGGCATACAATTACAGAAGAAGAAGCAGAAGCTGCCACGATAGCTATCCTGTTGCATGATATAGGACACGGCCCCTTTTCCCACGTCCTTGAAAAGTCACTTGTGGATCTATCCCATGAAGATCTTTCAATCCTGTTCATGGAGGAACTCAACCGGATACTTGATGGAAAAATCAACATGGCCCTGCAGATATTCAAAAACGAATATCCTAAAAAATTCCTGTGCCAGCTGGTTTCCGGACAACTCGATATGGACCGGCTGGATTACCTCGCGCGTGACAGCTTTTTCACCGGCGTTACAGAGGGGCATGTCGGAATCGACCGAATCATAAAAATGCTCAACGTCCGGAACGATAACCTCGTAGTTGAAATCAAAGGAATCTATTCCATCGAAAAATTTCTCATAGCAAGACGGTTGATGTATTGGCAGGTTTATCTGCATAAAACAGTCGTCTCCGCCGATTTTTTACTGATCAGTATTCTGAAAAGGGCCAGAGAACTTACCTCCCGGGGAGAGAAGCTGTTTGCATCCCCCTCGTTCCGCATCTTTCTGGAAAAACAGTACAGCCTTACTGATTTCAGAAACAACCTTCGAAATGAGGAAGTGCCGGTACTGAAACACTTCTCCTTATTGGATGACAACGATATCCTGACCTCCATCAAAGTATGGCAAAACCATCCCGACCCGGTCTTGTCTTTTTTATCAGAAAATCTTATAAACAGGAACCTTTTCAGGGTGATAACCGGTGAAAAAGCCTTTGGACAGGAACAGATCACCCGCCTCGAATCAACCCTGAAAGCCCATTTTAACATACCCGATGAAACCATACCCTATTACTTTACCCATCAGGAATTAATAAACAGCGCCTACAGCTTAGGGAATGAAAATATTAAGTTTCTTTTAAAAAACGGGCAAATCATGGATTTTATGGAAGCATCCGATCTCAATTTATCGTCCCTTTCAAGGCCCGTCCGCAAATTTTTTCTCTGTTTTCCAAAAGAATTGGACTTTAAATAATTAAAAACTATTTTTGCATGGCTTAAAAAATCAAGAAATGGAATTTAGTGCAACAGACATTGCCACTTTACTAAATGGAGAGATTGATGGGGATGGAAATGTAAAAGTAAGGAATGTAGCAAAAATAGAAGAAGGCGAAAAAGGAACCCTGGCTTTCCTGGCCAATCCAAAATATGAATCTTTTATTTATGAAAGCAAGTCTTCGATCATCCTTGTCAACAAGGATTTTAAACCCCGTAAAAAGATACATGCTACCTTAATCAAGGTAGACAATGCCTACGAGGCGTTTGCCAGACTGCTGGAATATTACGTACAGGCAACCAGGCTGTTAAAAACCGGGATTGAAGAACCCAGCTATATTGACCGCACTGCAACCATCGGTGAGAACCTGTACCTGGGGGCTTTTGCTTATGTTGGGGGAAATACCATAATAGGAGATAATGTTAAAATTTATCCGCAAACCTACCTGGGTGAAAATGTTGAAATAGGAAGTGGGTCTGTTCTGTATGCAGGATGTAAGATTTATGCTGACACCAAAATAGGGAAAAACTGTGTCATCCATGCCGGGGCTGTGATCGGATCGGACGGTTTTGGTTTTGCTCCTCAGAAGGATGGAAGTTATACAAAAATTGAACAAATAGGAAATGTCATCCTGGAGGACGAGGTAGATATTGGAGCCAATACAACCATTGATCGTGGCACGATGGGTTCTACCCTTATAAAAAAAGGAGTTAAACTCGACAACCTGATCCAGATAGCCCATAATTGCGAGATAGGTGAGAATACCGTGATGGCCGGATTGGTTGGCCTGGCGGGTTCAACCAAAGTGGGCAAAAACTGTAAATTTGCCGGACAGGTAGGATTGGCCGGGCATCTTACCATCGGCGACAATGTCCAGATTGGGGCTAAATCAGGTGTATCTAAAGATGTGAAAGACAATCAGATCATTTTGGGAATCCCCGCTATGGGCTTCAAGGATGCATTAAAAATGTATACAATACTCCGGAATCTGCCCGAATTGCGGTCCGAAGTAATTCAGCTTAAAAAAGAGATCAACAAATTAAAAAATGGAGAACAACCTTCATCGCAAATAAACAGGCATGGCTGACAAACAAAGAACACTTGCTAACCCATTTACTATTAAGGGTCAAGGGCTTCATACCGGGGTACATGTTACGATGAAATTCAATCCTGCCCCTGTAAACCATGGGTTCAGGTTTAAACGGACCGATCTGCCGGGTCAACCGGTTATTGATGCAGACTGCGACCTGGTAACGGACACATCGCGCGGGACCTTGCTGGAACAAAACGGGGTTCAGATTGGAACCATCGAGCATTCTCTGGCTGCATTAGTAGGAATGGGACTCGATAATGTCCTGATTGAAATTGACAACAAAGAAGCTCCCATTATGGATGGAAGCGCCAAATATTTTGTGGAAGCTATTGAAAAATCAGGAGTTGTTGAACAGGAGGCTGACCGGGAATATTTCGTAATCAGGAAAACGATAACCTATACCGATAAAAAAACAGGAGCTGAACTGGTTGCTCTCCCCGACAATGATTACTGCATTAATACCATGATCTCCTTCAATTCAACCGTATTAAATAACCAGTTTGCCACACTCAACACCCTTGACCAGTTTAAAGATGAGATTGCCAACTGCCGGACTTTCGTATTTTTGCATGAACTGGAATTCCTTCTGCAAAACAACCTGATCAAAGGAGGAGCCCTGGATAATGCGATTGTTATTGTGGATAAAAATATGAGCCAGGAAGAACTGGACCGGTTGGCCGATGTATTTCATCATAAAAGGGTTAAAGTAAAGTCACAAGGTATATTGAACAATATTGACCTTTATTTCGATAATGAATGTGCCAGGCACAAATTACTGGATGTCGTTGGCGACCTGGCCCTGGTAGGCAAACCCATTAAAGGAAGAATCATTGCCACCAAACCCGGGCATGACGCGAACACAAAAATGGCCAAGCTGCTGAAAAAAGCCCTGAAAAATGAAAAATCAACGGTTCCGGATTACGACCCGAACCAGACTCCTGTTCTGGATATCAATCAAATAAAAGAATTTTTACCCCATAGGTATCCCTTTCTGCTGGTTGATAAAATTATTCAATACATGCCAGATGGCGTGGTGGGAATCAAGAATGTGACCGGGAATGAATTCTTTTTCCAGGGACATTTCCCTGACGAACCGGTGATGCCCGGGGTATTGCTTGTTGAAGCCATGGCCCAGACAGGGGGATTATATGTTCTCAGGCATCTCGAAGACAAATACGCCACCTATTTTATCCGAATGGATAATGTCAGATTCAGAAGAAAAGTGGTTCCCGGCGATACCCTGATCCTAAAAATGACCCTTATGTCGCCTATACGACGTGGTCTGGCTCATATGAAAGGATCTAGTTACGTCGGGGACAAGATCGTCGCTGAAGGAGAATTTATCGCTCAGCTTATTAAAAAGAAACCAATTCACAAACAGTAAATAAGATCTATGAAACAGCCACTTGCATATGTACACCCAGATGCAAAAATAGCCGATAACGTAGTCATCGAACCCTTTGTATCCATTGATCACGACGTAATTATCGGGGAGGGAACCTGGATCGGATCCAGTGTAACGATCATGCCTGGAACCCGGATCGGGAAAAACTGCCGGATATTTCCGGGAGCTGTAATAGGTGCCATCCCGCAGGATTTAAAATTCAAGGGAGAATACACAACCCTTGAAATCGGGAACAATACAACCATACGGGAATATGTAACCATTAACAGGGGAACAGCCGCCCGGGGAAAAACTGTTGTCGGAAACAACTGTTTATTAATGGCTTATGTGCATATTGCACACGACTGTGTCATTGGCAATAATGTGATCATGGTGAATTGTACCCAACTGGCTGGGGAAGTATTGATTGACGACTGGGCAATCCTCAGCGGGATGACCGCTGTTCATCAGTTCTGCCGGATCGGATCACATGCAATGATCTCCGGCGGATCCCTGGTACGAAAGGATGTACCTCCCTTTATCAAAGCCGGACGTGAACCCCTATCCTATGTCGGTATAAATTCCATTGGTCTGCGAAGGCGAAACTATAATAACGATAAAATCAGAGAAATCCAGGACATTTACCGCTATATCTATCAAAAAGGTCTGAACATTGCCCAGGCTGTGGAAGTGATCGAGGCTGAAATGCCGGCAACACCCGAAAGAGACGAAATTCTCCTGTTCGTTAAAGATTCAAAAAGAGGAATTATAAGAGGGTATTTTCCGGACTAAAAGTCCAGTAAATGTTCATTCTGAAACCCCCTCTCTTCTGTAAATGAATGCAAAGAAGGAACCCTTTGGCAACCTGTTATTTCGGATCCGCTGGTTTCTTCAACGGATTCCATCCCTGTGCCAGCAAAGGCATTTCCGAACCACCCGTTGTGATAAGATTCGTGCCTTCTGATTGATTCGTCATATTTCCAATCACCGTGATATCCGGATGATTCCTGATGCGATCATAATCGTTTAACGGAAGGGTAAAGAGCAATTCATAATCATCACCTCCGTTTAAAGCAGCTACCAGCGGATTTATATGCAATTCTTCAGCCATCTTCCTGGTTTGATTATCCATAGGTATTTTTTCTTCATACAGCCGGCAGCCTGTACCTGAAGAGGT
Source organism: uncultured Mariniphaga sp. (assembly GCA_964575025.1). GTDB lineage: Bacteria > Bacteroidota > Bacteroidia > Bacteroidales > Prolixibacteraceae > JABMQB01. Next base: position 56,929 of record CAZNPV010000011.1, on the reverse strand, counting down.
GCAGAGGTGCAGAATCTCCGATGACAATCCATCTGAAATATCAATCATTGAAGAGGGTTTGATCCCCAGTTCTTTAAAAACTCCCCTCATATCTTTTCTTGCTTCCGGTTTTAACTGCCGTTCCAGGATATAGTCATATCCCTTCAGATGAGGTTTCATTGCCGGATTGACCTTAAATACTTCATTCTCTCTTTCCAGAATCTGGAGCCCCATATAGGCACCTCCCAAATCACCGGTTACACAAAGCAGATCGTTGGGTTTAGCTCCGTTTCTGAATACAAGTTCCTCTTTTTCAGCTTCCCCTAAGGCAGTAACTGAAATTACCAATCCGGTCAGCGATGAGGTAGTATCTCCTCCTACCAAATCCACTTCATACGCCGCACAGGCCCGTTTAATTCCCGCATACAACTCCTCAACAGCTTCAACAGAAAATTTTCCGGATAAAGCAAGGCTTACCGTTATCTGGCGGGGAAGGGCATTCATGGCACAAAGATCAGATACATTGACAACAACGGACTTGTAACCCAGGTGTTTTAAAGGTACATACATCAGGTTGAAATGAACGCCCTCGGTAAGAAGGTCGGTTGAAATCACCACCTGTTTGTCTTTGTAATCCAATACAGCCGCATCGTCACCAATTCCTTTTACCGATGAAGCATTCTTTAATTGAATGTCCTTTGTAAGCAAATCAATTAATCCGAATTCCCCTATTTCTGAGATCTCTCTCACTCTTTTTTTTTCTGGCATTTTAAATTAAGATAAAAAAGTATGAATTAAATCGTTCCCGGTATAAAAATACCTATACTTTTGTATCTTTGCAATCTGTTTTTAAGGGTTCCTGATTCAGGATCTGTTCCAAGGGTAAAACAAGCAAAACAGAAGATGGAAGGGCAAAGCAAATTATTACATAACGTAACCCAGGGTGAATATAAATACGGTTTTGTTACCCCGATTGAGACCGAAATACTTGAAAAAGGGCTGAATGAAGATGTGATCAGGCTGATTTCGGCAAAAAAGGAAGAGCCGGAATTTATGTTGCAATTTCGATTGGATGCTTTTCGTAAATGGCAAACCATGATAATGCCTGACTGGGCTTATTTACAGATACCGCACATAGATTTTCAGGAAATCAGTTATTATGCTGCACCCAAAAAGAAGCTCCGGTTTACAAGCCTTGACGAGGTAGATCCGGAATTGCTCGATACATTTAATAAATTAGGAATCCCTCTGGAAGAACAGAAACAGCTGGCAGGTGTTGCCGTTGATGCGATCATGGACAGCGTTTCAGTAAAAACCACGTTTAAGGAAACCCTGGCCGAAAAAGGGATTATCTTTTGTTCCTTTTCAGAGGCGGTACACGAACATTCTGATCTGGTAAAAAAATACCTGGGGCAATCGGTTCCTGTTACCGACAATTTTTTTGCTGCCCTTAACTCGGCTGTATTTTCTGACGGTTCGTTTTGTTATATTCCGAAAGGGGTCAGGTGCCCGATTGAGTTATCCACCTATTTCCGCATTAATGCAGCCAATACCGGCCAATTCGAACGTACCCTGATCATTGCCGATGACGACAGTTATGTCAGTTACCTTGAAGGATGTACAGCCCCCATACGGGATGAGAACCAACTGCATGCGGCAGTAGTTGAAATAATCGCCCTCAACCGTGCAGAAGTAAAATATTCGACGGTTCAGAACTGGTATCCCGGAAACAAAGAGGGAAAAGGAGGGATCTATAATTTTGTCACCAAACGGGGAATCTGCCGTGGCGAATCATCAAAAATAAGCTGGACACAGGTTGAAACCGGGTCGGCAATCACCTGGAAATATCCAAGTTGCATCCTTATAGGGAACCATTCAACAGGTGAATTTAATTCGGTGGCTGTAACCAATAACTACCAACAGGCCGATACAGGCAGTAAAATGATCCATATCGGTAAAAACACCAGAAGTACCATTATTTCAAAAGGGATATCAGCCGGGAAAAGCAGCAATTCCTACCGGGGGCTGGTAAAAGTAATGCCGGAGGCGACCAATGCAAGGAATTTCTCCCAGTGCGATTCACTCTTACTGAGTGAAACCTGCGGGGCACATACCTTCCCTTATATCGAAGTCGGGAATAAATCTTCCGTGGTTGAACACGAAGCTACGACCTCCAAAATCGGGGAAGATCAAATCTTCTACTGCAACCAACGGGGCATATCCACTGAAAATGCCATCGGCATGATCGTAAACGGATATGCAAAAGAAGTACTAAACAAGTTACCTATGGAATTTGCTGTGGAAGCACAAAAGCTGCTTCAAATAAGCCTCGAAGGAAGTGTCGGTTAAACCCGGCAGAGAGGGAATATCATATTTAAAACCAAGGATATATAAGTGCCGTAGCGACAAAAAAAGAAAAGCAGAAATGAGTATGTTATCCATAAAAAACCTTTGGGTTTCCATTGAAGAAATGGAAATACTGAAAGGAATCAATTTAGAAATAAAGCCAGGTGAAGTTCATGCAGTTATGGGTCCCAACGGATCAGGGAAAAGTACCCTGGCCAATATATTAACCGGAAAAGAGGGGTATACGATTACGAAGGGAGAGGTAACCTTTATGGGGGAAAACCTCCTTGAGATGAATCCGGAAGAACGGGCCAAAAAAGGTATTTTCATGAGTTTTCAATATCCCATAGAAATTCCGGGAGTTCCCATGGTTACCTTCCTGAAAACGGCTGTGAACGAACTTCGTAAGCACCGGAATGAAAAACCCCTCAATGCAGGTGAATTTCTGAAACTAATGCGTGAAAGGAAAGAACTGGTGGATATGGACACCCAACTGACAAACCGTTCCGTAAATGAAGGGTTCTCCGGTGGCGAAAAAAAGAAAAACGAAATTTTCCAGATGGCCCTGCTGGAACCAAAGCTTGCGATCCTGGATGAAACAGATTCCGGACTTGACATTGATGCCCTGAGAACCGTAGCCCGGGGTGTAAATGCCCTTAAAAATCCGGAGCGCTCTACCATTGTTGTCACACACTACCAACGCCTCCTCGATCACATTATTCCCGATTATGTCCATGTATTGTATAACGGACAGATTGTTAAATCAGCAGGAAAAGAACTTGCTTACGAACTGGAAGAGAAAGGGTATGACTGGCTCAAAAACAAGAATGGAAATTCGCTATGAGTGTATTGGTTGAGAAAACAGATTTTTCATTAAAAATGGTGAACCGTTACAATGCGGTCAAAGACCGCTTGTTTAAAAATTCACCAACCCTGTTAAATGAATCCAGGAAAAAGGCTTTGCAGGATTTTATTCTTCAGGGTATTCCGACACCTAAAAACGAAAATTACAAATACACCAATCTCCAGCCTCTTTTTTTTCCTGAGTACTCCTTCAATATAGACCGGGAGGATTCGGATCTGGATATACAAAAGGTTTTCAGCTGCAATGTTCCCCAGTTGGACACGCATCTTGTGTTCAACAGAAATGGTTGGTTCCTCGATGGAGATTCCTCCCAATCGCTCCCGGAAGGAATGATCATTGAGAGTCTGCGAAAAATCGCTGCCACGCGACCTGAATTGATCACCAATTTTTATTCCCGGCTTGCGCTTACGGAGGAAGATCCGATGGTTGCTTTAAACACGGCTCTGGCAACCGATGGTTTTGTGATCTGGGTTCCTGCGCATACCCAGGTTAAAAAGGCGATCCAGGTAATCAACCTGATGCAGGAACCTTCCGATTCATTGATCACCCAGCGAAACCTGATCCTTGTAAATCCGGGTGCCGAATTAACTGTGCTCGTATGTGACCACACCTTAAATTCCATCAAATACCTGAAGAATACGGTCACAGAAACATTTGTCGGGGAAAACGCCCATCTGCACTATTATACGATCCAGAACCAACATAACAACTCGGCAAGTATCAATTCATTGGTTATTGACCAACAAAAAGATTCCACCGTTCGCACCCACACGACCACCCTGCATGGAGGGTTAATTCGTAACAACCTGAAAGTAATCCTTAACGGAGAAAAAAGCCAATCGGATATTTTCGGTATAGCCTTTATGGACCGCAAACAGCACATCGACAATTACACCCGGATTATTCATAAAGAGCCGCATTGCCAAAGCACCCAGTTGTATAAAAATGTAATGGATGATCAATCCACAGGAGCCTTTTCCGGGTTGATCCATGTATTGCGGGATGCACAGAAAACCCAGGCCTTCCAACGGAATAACAACCTGCTCCTCACCGACCAGGCGAAGGTGCAAACCAAACCCCAGCTGATAATCGATGCAGACGATGTGAAATGCAGCCACGGCGCTACCATCGGACAAATGGATGAGGAAGCATTGTTTTATATCCGTAGCAGGGGAATTGCGGAAAAAGATGCAAGGCTGATGATGATGAATGCCTTTGCCCATGAAGTGATCCAGGAAATCAAGCTGGAACCCCTTCGCAATCGCATCGACGACCTTGTAGACAAAAGACTGCGTGGGGAAATTGCACGGTGTCATGATTGTACGTACGATTGCGAAAACTAAATCCTGACCTGTATACACTATCTTGTTGAAGGTTTTTTTTAACATTTATGCGGGCCAGAAAAAACGAAACAAATGTCTTACGAAATAGCTAGAATACGCACCTTTTTCCCTGTACTGAACCAGCAGGTATATTCTAACCCACTGGTTTACCTGGATAGTGCTGCAAGTACACAAAAACCCGTTCAGGTCCTGGAAGCTGAACAGCGCCTGCATACCTTGTATTATGGAAATATACACCGTGCCGCTCACTATATGGCCGACAAAACCACCGAGGATTTTGAAGCAGTCAGAACCCGTGTAAAAAATTGGATCAATGCCCCTTCACGCGAGGAAGTGATCTTTACCAAAGGCACAACCGAAAGTGTCAACCTCGTCGCATTTTCATTCGGGGAACAGTTTATTTCCGAAGGGGATGAAATGATCGTCTCCGAAATGGAACACCACTCCAATATCGTGCCCTGGCAAATGCTCGCCAAAAGAAAAAACGCATGGATCAGAATGTTGCCTTTCAACGGGAAAGGAGAATTGCACATCGAAAAGCTGGATGAGCTTTTAACCGACAGGACCAAAATCCTTGCAATCACTCATGTTTCAAATGTTCTCGGAACAATCAATCCCCTGAAAGAGATTATTTCCAGGGCACATGAAAAGAATGTCGTTGTATTTGTGGATGGAGCCCAGGGGTTCCAGCATCTGGGGGTGGATGTTCAGGACCTGGATGCCGATTTTTACGCTTTCTCAGCTCATAAAGCTTACGGCCCCAACGGGGTGGGCATTTTGTACGGGAAAAAAAAGTGGCTTGAAAAAATACCTCCTTACCAGGGTGGCGGAGAGATGATCTCTGAAGTGTCATTTTCAGGAACTACCTTCAATGAATTACCTTTTAAATTTGAAGCAGGAACGCCCAATATAACCAGTGTGATTGCCTTTGGGGAAACCCTGAAACTTCTTGAAGATATAGGGATGGAAAACATTCATGAATGGGAAAAAATGCTACTGAACCAGGCTGAATCAGACCTCAGAAAAATCAAAGGCATAAAAATTTATGGTGAAACGAACCATAAAGCAGGCGTAATCTCTTTTAACCATGAATCGGTTCATCCGTATGACCTGGGTATGATGCTTGATAAAATGGGAATTGCTGTCCGTACCGGACATCATTGTGCCGATCCTGTTATGGAACATTTTAACATTCCGGGTACCGTGAGAGCTTCTCTGGGAATGTATACGTCCGAAGAGGATATCCGTTTATTCATCAGCGGATTAAAAAAGGTTATCCGGCTTTTCTGACCTGAATCCCGGATTGTTGAAGCATTCATTTCAAAGGAGCAGCCACAAGAAGGAATGATTCATTTATAAATACGTTATATTCAGATGAGAAGAACAACTGTTTTTGCTGCAACAGGCTTTGTAATGATGGTATCCTGCCATCCTGCAGAGCCAACAGACTATCCTTTTCAGCCGGTCAGCCCCAGGCAAATCACCTTAACAGACTCCTTCTGGTCAAGCCGGATAAAAACCAATACGGAAGTTACCATTCCCTACTGTTTTCAAAAATGTGAGGAAACCCACCGGATTGCCAATTTTGAGGTGGCAGGCGGCCTGAAAGAAGGCACCCATATCGGGAAAAGATACAACGATTCGGATGTTTTTAAAATTATGGAAGGGGCAGCATATTCTCTTCAGCAACCGTACGACCCGGAGCTGGATGCTTACCTCGACAGCCTGATTTTCAAAATAGCCGCTGCCCAGGAAGAGGACGGCTATTTGTATACCATTCGAACCATAAAACCTGACTCGCTCACAGAATATGAAGGACAGGAACGCTGGGAGAAAGTGAGAATGCACAGCCATGAGCTTTACAATGTGGGACATCTGTATGAAGCTGCAGTGGCACATTACCAGGCCACTGGCAAAACAAACTTTCTGGAACTTGCCTTAAAAAATGCCAAACTGATCCAGTCGGTATATGGCCCCGGGAAAAAGCATGATGCTCCGGGACATCAGGAAATTGAACTGGGATTGGTTAAGCTGTTCCGCGTAACCGGTGAAAAAAAATACCTTGACCTGGCCCGGTTTTTCCTGGATGAAAGGGGCACATCAGCGATCAGGAATTACAACAGCCCGAGTATGTGGGAAAATGGCGCTTACTGGCAGGACCACAAACCGGTGATTGAACAGGAAGAAGCTGTGGGACATGCTGTCAGGGCACTATACATGTATTCAGCCATGGCCGATATAGCTGCCCTCACAGGCGATGAAGAATACCTGGCAGCCATTAAAAAGATCTGGGAAAATGTGGTGTATAAAAAATTATATATTACAGGAGGCATCGGCGCGAAATACGAAGGGGAAGCCTTTGGCAATAATTACGAACTCCCCAACCGGGCCTACAATGAGACCTGTGCTGCTATTGCCAATGTTTTCTGGAATCACCGGATGTTCCTGATGACCGGCGAAAGCAAATACATGGATGTCCTGGAACGAACCCTTTACAATGGCATGTTATCGGGAATTTCACTCGAAGGAAATACATTTTTCTATCCCAATGTCCTTGAATTTGACGGGCACGATCCTTTTAATCAGGGAGCAACCACGCGGAAACCCTGGTTCGACTGTTCCTGCTGCCCTTCGAATATTTCCCGCTTTATACCGGCAGTGCCCGGATACCTCTACGCCGTAAAGGAAGATCAGGTTTTTGCCAATCTGTACGCCTCCGGGAAATCAAAACTGGTCATCCGTCATGACAGTGTTCAGATCAACCAGGTTACAGATTATCCCTGGGAAGGAATCATCCGGTTTGAAATAAACACCCCAAAGCCTCTCCGCTTTGCTCTTAACCTGCGCATTCCCGGATGGGCACAAAACCATCCTGTCCCGGGGAACCTGTATACCTACCTGCATACGCATGATGACGAAATCGTGGTGACAGTAAACGGCAAGGAACACAAGGCTGAAAGGGTTGACGGGTACTATCCCGTGGTGAAAAAATGGAAACAGGGCGATGTGATCGAACTGGTCCTTCCCATGAGAGTGCATAAAGTCATCCCTCATACCAATGTAAAGGAGATTGCCGGTAAAGTAGCTGTTGAAAGGGGACCGGTCGTGTATTGCGCTGAACAGGCCGACAATCCGGAAGGAGTGCTTGATTTGTCTGTGGCTGATGAGGAACCATTTACACCCGTTTTTGTAAATGAACTGAACGGAATCGTCAAACTTACCTCTGACTCAGGCATTACGCTGATCCCGTACTATGCCTGGAGCCACCGCCAACCGGGAGAGATGAATGTATGGTTCAACAAAAAATAAATAATGCCGCTCCTGCGAAGCTCTTTCGGAACGGCTTCATCTTATGGCTGCAGAAATCGTCCGCATACCCTGCCTGTCAGCCTCAACAGACACCTGTACGATGTTCCCGGGTAACAGCGATTCAACAATTTCCGGCCATTCAATAAAACAGTAATGTCCGCTGTAGATATATTCTTCAAAACCTATATCAAAAACTTCTTCTATCTTTTTTATCCGGTAAAAATCAAAATGAAAAACGGGAGAGCGGTTTCTGCTGCTATACTCATTCACAAGGGCAAAGCTTGGGCTGGTAACATAATCCTGCGAACCAATCACTTTACATAGGGCCTTGATAAAGGTAGTTTTTCCGGCACCCAGTTCCCCGCTAAAGGCAAAGATCCTCTGTTCACGGAAGGTACGGATGAGTTCTTCCGCAACACCCGGAAGCTCCTCTACGGATTTCACATTCCTGCTAAACATCCATTTTCAAATTTCTGCAATAATACGAAATGAAACCCATAAATAAGAAAAATTACCGGGTGCTTCCTTCAAATCCATGATGAATATCGGGGTTAGTTACAGAAAAATCTGTTACATTTGAGTCAAATCTGAAAATTAAATCCATGTGAAACAAGCCCCGTCCCGATAGCCATCGGAATCCGGGCAGGTTTCATGAGTTACCTTAATAAATAAAAATTTAAAAGAATGAATATTCCGAATAACCTGAAGTATACTGAAGACCATGAATGGGCCAGTGTAGAAGGCAATGTTGTCACGGTAGGAATTACAGACTTTGCTCAGGGCGAACTGGGGGATGTGGTTTTTATAGAACTTGAAACCGAAGGAGAGACCCTTGACAAGGGAGAAACATTCGGGACTGTGGAAGCTGTAAAAACTGTTTCTGACCTTTTTATGCCGGTAAGTGGCAAAGTGATTGAAATAAATGAAATACTGGCTGAGGAGCCTGAACTGATCAATAAAGACCCATTTGGGAAAGGCTGGATGGTTAAAGTAAAAATGAGCAATCCCGCTGAACTGGATGAGTTGCTTACACCCGAAGCATACAAAAAAATGCTGGAGGCTTAATACCCAAAGGCGTTTTCTCAGGAGACGCCTTTCTTACTTTTGCAAATCAGTCTGTTCCGAACGGAATTGAGTAACACTAATCCGTTTTTCTCCGGAGCAGATTTTTCCGTTTTTGCTGATTCCTTCAACGAAGATCCGGTAATACGCCAGGTTATCCCCGGTGAAGAATTGTGTTTCAGCCGTTCCTTCTGAAACCTCCATCAAAGGATTCCAGTATAGCGTAGGCCGTTTATCTGGTTTTTCGCTATCCATATTTTCCAGGGTATACGTTGGTGAATAGAACGCATTGGGCCGCTGAAAACCGTTAACCTGCAAAACGATCCGGCCTTTCACATAGCGTTCATATTCGGAAGTATTATCCCCATGGCGGGTATAGATTGCAACTACCCCGTCGCCTCCCCTTGAACCATACACAGACGCGGAAGCCATGCTTTTTAATACTTCAATCTTATCGATATCCCGCATGTTGATGTTATAAATCATGTCCATGAAAGCACTTTCCACAATCACACCATCCAGTAAGAAAAGGGGTTGGCCCCCTCCCCGGATCGATATTTCCTGTCCGGTAACAACGACCCCCCCGACCCTTCCTGTCAGGTAATCAAAAATATCGTCATAGAAATAGTCATCCTCATTGATAGTCAAAGTGTTATCCGCCTCGGCATAGAGCCTGTAATGGCCGTCATCCTTTTCCGGTTTCCGTCCGTATACATCTACTTCCTCCAGCAGGATATTCCCTTCCTCCGGATTAAATTCCCTCTCGGTCCTTTGCCGGTCGTAGTTTTCCCGATTGAATTTCAGGGGAACGTCAATATCAGGAAGTATTTTGTTCAGGGAATCCGCCGGGGCTACCGAATCAGGAGCAAATAACGGATCGGGGATGATCTCCGTATTTGCCCGGTTGCGTTCATTTTTGGAATTGATCATAATCTCAGCGCAATCCCGCAGAAAGAGACGGTCAAATTTAAACCTTCCGTTTTTATCGGTTTTGGTTTCCTCAAACAGCAAATTCCGGGAAAAAGGGCCAAGGACTATTTTTCCTCCAACGACCGGTTTATCACGAAACAAGCGTTTTACAGATCCTTCTAGGGTCAATCCGGCATCGGCCCAGTCTGCTCTGTCTTCCGGTGCCCGTATGGCGATATCATCCCAGTAATAGCTGCGCCAGCCCTGGACCATCATCAGCAGATCCAGTTTTTCCTGAGAAGTGATGTACTCCTCATCGGTAAAATACCGGGCAGGCGATTCTATGGGTCCTTTCAAGTCTGAATCAATCAACAGAAAACTTTCCATCGTCAGGTTGTTCCCGTCTGAACTCAGGTAACTCTCATTCACAACCGACACCGACAGCGTGGATTGAAGGGTATCCCCCTTATCCAGCTTTGTTTTTACCGAAAGCTCTACTTTTTCGCGGGTTCTAAATTCATCCTTATTCAAATCAAATTCCAGCGGTTCGGTAAGATCATCCATAAAAACAAGGCGTTCAGCAACCATTTGGAAATCCGGATCAAGCAGGGATATCTTGGAAATTCCGCGGGGAAAAAGATTTTTCGGAAGCGTGAACCCCTGACTGAACCGATCCATCTCAATCACCTGATAGAAAAGCACAACGCCTTTGTGTGAAGCCACAAGATAGAACGAGCTGATGTTCTTCTGATAGAAATTCCGGGAGAAAGAAATCAACACCTCATTGCCGGCATCACGGCAGTGAAGAGCAATGCCATGGTCTTCGGCAATGAACGGATAACGAAACGCGGGATCATTTTCAATGCTGGCATAATACTTTTTCCCCTCGGCGGGCATGAACACAAAGGTCCCCATTCCCATAAACCGGGTGCTAAATTCGGTCACTACCTCTCCTGAGTCATCCGTAATCTGCCCCTTGACATCAACTCCTCTCCCTGATTTACTGATCGCTTTAAAAGCAACATGATTCACTGCATTGGCTATGAGGTTTCCCCCTTCCGGGAAAAATAGCACATCGATTTCTTCTGTTTTCTGTTTTTCTTCCGTACCGAAAACCGACGAATTCCGGGAACCCGAAATCCATATCCGTTGATGAAAAAAACTCTCTTCCCCGAAATACTGCAGGTACTTCGTGTAAGCCCTTACGGTATATTGCGCATCCCTGAGCGTATCCGGTATGGCTATATCTCCAAAGGATTCTCCGTTAATGCATAATACCAACCGGCTGGCAACAACCTTCCCTTCGGGCGAAACCAACTGTACATAAAGATTTTTATAGCCCCTGAACAATTTATGGGTCATTCCACTGACGTGGTACGCTTTAAACCAGATGGTATCACCACAGGAATACAGCTCCCGGTCGATGTGAAGGTAAACCTTCTCATATAAAACCGGCTTTTTTGACTCGGCCCAGGCCCCGGGATCCTGCCCGGAAAGCCAACAGAAGATGCTAACAAAGAGATAAGAGAAGGCAAGTTTCTTCATAGGTTTAATAAGCAAATATTAATTCTTAGAATGAAGATCCTGCAAATAGTTTAATATATTATAGAAATCCATGTCCTATGGGCGTGGGATTGTATTTTTTGCTTTGCTTGTATATGAATGGTGTCGTTAGACGGAAGTCGGAAGTCCGGAGACCGAAGACGGGAGTCGGAAGACGGAAGTCGGAAGTCCGAAGACCGAAGACGGAAGTCCGGAGACGGAAGATGGAAGTCCGAAGACGGAAGTCCGGAGACCGAAGACGGAAGTCGGGAGACGGAAGACGGAAGTCGGGAGACGGAAGTCCGGAGACCGAAGACGGAAGACGAAAGTCCGGAGACCGAAGACGGAAGATGGGAGACCGAAGACGGAAGATGGGAGACCGAAGACGGAAGTCCAAAAGAAAAAACATTTCGGACTTCGGACCAAAAGGTTTATAAATTATTGTATTGGGTTTCATAATTCTATGGATTAAATAGAACCCCACCTTCTTTGATGGTGTATTCTTTATTTTCATAGAAAATAAGCGAAACTCATGTTTTTGTATTATTTTCGTTCCTGATTTAACAAGAAGTAAAATGATCAGTGAAAGTTCCGGGCGTCTGAGAGAGAGAATTGAAAAAGCGATTGAAAATCATAAGATCACCCATGAAGAATATGAGGAGATCCTGCATATTGCCATGGAAGATGCGCATATTGACCATTTTGAACGAATTCACCTTCAGCAACTTCAGGAGATGATTGCCAACGGCATGGTGAAATGGGATCAATCCTGAGGTTTATCTCCTTTGTTTTCAGAGGTCCGGACCTTATTCATACCGCAACGTATCGGCCGGATTGATCCTGGTTGTTTTCAGGGTCTGGTAGCTGATGGTTGCCAGGGCCACTGAAATAGCTGCCCCAAAGCCAAAGACAAATTCATAAACACTCAGGTTGATCCGGTAATGATAATTCTGCAGCCAGTTTTGGGCAACGAAAAAGATCAGGGGCCAGGCAATCACGGTTGCAATGCAAACCAGGAGAATGATCTCCTTAGAAATCAGGTAGAAGATACCCGGGGCAGAAGCACCCAGGGCTTTCCTGACACCCACTTCTTTGGTTCTTTGTTCGATGGTAAACGAAGTTAATCCAAAAAGACCCAGTGCGGCAATGAAAATTCCCAGAATCGCAAACAACACCGACAACTGTGCATTCTGCCTCTCATTCTTATACATCTGCATAATGTCATTATCCATGAAGTAATACTGAAGCGGATTGTTGGATGCAAAGCGTTTCCAGTTATCCTCAATCTGACGGATCGTTTGAGCAGAAGCTTCCGAAGCAAATTTAACGGTTACATACCCGAAATGCATCCCTTCGGATTTAAACCGCATGATATAGGGAGTGATCCGGTTATGGAGCGACCTGAAGTGAAAATTATTGCTGACGCCTAAAATGGGAAGATACGTAATCTCTCCATTGTCATGGATGATCATAAACCGCGAAGAATCCATACTGGTTAGCCCGAACTCCTCCATTGTTTTTTGATTGACGACACAAGCCTGTTGGTCAGAGCCATACTCCCGGTTAAAGAAACGTCCCTGTTCCAGTTTCAATCCAAAGGTCTCCAGATAATCGTAATCCACCCAGTTTGACTGAAGCAGGAAAGTTTCCGCATTTCGTCCTTCCAGCATGTACGCATTCAGGTTATTGTTCCGTCCGGGTACAGCCGTTGATACAGAAACACTCGCCACTCCCGGGAGCCGGAGCAATTCTTCTTTAAACGCATGTACCTGATCCCCTATCGATCCGGCCTGCTCAACCACCATCAACCGGTCTTTATCAAAACCCATGTCTTTATTCACCATATAGGTTAGCTGCCTGTACATTATGATGGTACCGATAATCAGCACAATGGAGATCAGGAATTGCACCGAAACAAGAATGCTCCTTAACCTGCCGTTTTTAAAGCCTTCTCTGACTTTTCCCCGCAGGACTGTGGCAGGACTGAATGAAGAGAGGTAAAAAGCCGGATAGGCCCCTGCAAAAATCCCCACAACAAAGGCAAATGCTATCAACCCAGGCCAATAATACCAATAACGGAAAAGCCCAAACTCCATTTTGACATCCAGCAGATTATTAAAATACGGAAGGGTAACCAACACAATCACAACAGCCACAACCAATGCCAACAGCGAAAGAATCGTTGAATCGGCTAAGAATTGGGAAACCAATGCCCATTGTGATGATCCATTTACTTTTTTAACACCCACTTCTTTTGCGCGTTTTGTTGCCTGGGCTGTTGCCAGATTCATAAAATTAATCGACGCAATCACAATGATCAGTATGGCAATGGTTCCGAAAATGATGAGGTATTTAGGATCCGATGCAGGTTTGGCATCGTGTTCAACCGTAGGATCGATGTGTATTTTTGTTATTGGCTGAAGATGAAAATCATACCGGTTTCCTTGTGATAAAAATTCTTCCGCTGAAACCCCAAACAGGTCCTGTACCCGCGGCCCCACATATTTTAAAACCATTTCCGGAAATTTTGCCTCCACATTGGCAACCGACGTATTGGGTTTTAAAAGAATATAGGTGCTAAAACTGTTGCTCAGCCATTCCGGATTATTGGCCCTTGGATTGGTCATAAAAGAAGTGAAAACATCGATATTGATATGCGTGTTTTCCGGAAAATCAGCCATAACTCCTGTAATCCGGTAGGGCTCATCCTGTGTATTGACTTTTAAAAACTTGTTGATGGGATCTTCATTCCCGAAAATCTTCCTTGCTGTTGATTCAGAAAGAACCATCGTATGAGGTGTGTTCAAAACATTCTTGCGATCTCCCTTTAGCAACGGAATAGAAAAGAGGTCGAAGAAAGAGGAATCGGCTTCTCCAAAATCGCTGATAATAAAATTCCGGTCGCCGTTCTTTACGATGGTTTCTCCGAATTTATTTAACCGGCAGAATGACTCGACCTCCGGAAAATCAGCTGCCATCGTCGGGCCGATGACCGACGCCGTCCAACAGGCATAAATCTCCTGATCCCCGATCTTGCCATCCAGCAATACCCGGAAAATCCGGTCCTTTTTCTCGTGATACGTATCATAACTTAGCTGATGCAGGACAAAAAGGAAAATAACCAGACTGCAGGCAATGCCTATGGATAACCCAAGAATATTAATACTTACATACCCCTTTTCTTTTTTAAAGGTACGAAAGCTGTTTTTTACGATGTTTTTAAACATTACTTTGAATCTTCATTGAACAGTAGAAATGGCTGAATTGCATAAACAATTATATGACGCATGAAAAATGCATATGTTACAGCAGAACCGGGATATCTCCCCTTTTCAGGGATTGACCATGTGTGTCCGGCCGGAGTTCTCATCTCGAGAAAAAAACTGTATTCAGATGAAACAACCTGGAATTTAACGGATAAAATAAGGGGGAAAAAAATAAAACGTATATTTTTACATGCATTATCGGGATAACGTTTGATCAGACAATTATAAATCTTTTATACCATGAGTAAATCAAATAAAGAAGTATCGAGGAGGAGGTTTATCGGCACAACGGCTCTGGGGATGGCAGGACTTACCTTCCTGCCTTCGTTACAAAGCTGCCAAAGTGACGTTGAAGATACCGACATTAAACTTGGCTTTATCGGTTTAGGAAGGCAGGCTCTGTTTCTGTTGAATGGCTTTTTACAGGTTCCCGGCGTCAAAATTCTGGCAGGCTGCGATGTATATGGACGCAAGCGCCAGCGATTCATTAATGTGGTAAATAACTTTTATCAGGAAGCCGGCAAACGGGTTCAGGTAGATGTGTACGAGAAATACCAGGATCTGCTCAGCCGTGAAGATATAGATGCGGTTGTGATTGCGGTGCCCGACCATGCGCATGCCCTGATTGCGGTTGCTGCGTGTAAAGCGGGAAAAGATGTTTATCTAGAAAAACCGATGACCTTTACGATTAAAGAAGGTCAGGTTTTACGGCAGGTAGTTCGTGAAGAAAACCGGATTCTGGCGATTGGCAGCCAGCAACGGTCGGATGCCCTTTTCCGGCATGCCGTTCAGTTGGTTCAATCGGGGGCATTGGGCACCATTGAACGCGTCAATGCCTATGTGGGAGCTCCTCCTGTTCCGTATCATTTACCCCCTGAGCCGGTACCGGAAGACCTGAACTGGGATCTGTGGCTGGGGCCTCTCCCGGAAACCATTCATTTTAACAACGAATTAAATCCGCCCATATCGCTTGATCCGGTGGAACATGAACAGTTCTGGGGTGGCTGGCGCTGGTACAAAGAAACCGGCGGAGGATTTACAACCGACTGGGGTGCCCACATGTTCGACATTGCCCAATGGGGACTTGGTATGGACCAGAGCGGTCCTGTTGAAATTTCTCCTATCGGCGATGGTACGGAATTTATACGGTTTACTTATGCCAACGGTGTAGTCATGACCTCGGAACCCTTTGATGAAGAACGAACCAAAGGCGTTAAATTCCGGGGCGATAAGGGCTGGATCGAAGTGGCAAGAGGCTATTTCAATGCTTCGGATGATCAATTTAAACCTGCTGTAACCGAAGAACCAGACGATGGACCCTACGAAACAAGAATCCCCCATCAGATAAACTTCATCGATGCCGTCCGTGAAAGAAAAGACCCGGTTGTCCCGGTGGAAACAGGCCATAGATCATGTACCGTTTGTACCCTCGGGAATATAGCCTGCGACCTGAAACGTACCATTCATTGGGATCCGGCATCCGAAACTTTTGTGGACGACGAAGAGGGTGCTGCAACAGCTAAACTTCATTATACGTATCGCTCACCCTGGACGTTGATATGAAAGAATAATTCACAAAATTTTGCATTATCCGCAGAAAACTGTTTTATAATACTTTCCCAGGAGCAAATAGAATTTGTATCTTAGCCCGGATAAATAACAATTTAAACAAATTACCCGGTCTTCGGTCT